>CAVESF010000007.1:0-7903 GCA_963618495.1 Acutalibacteraceae bacterium | reverse complement strand
AAAGGAATTGTGAAAATGAATGTAAACCAAAGAAAAA
Source organism: Acutalibacteraceae bacterium (assembly GCA_963618495.1). GTDB lineage: Bacteria > Bacillota > Clostridia > Oscillospirales > CAG-272 > Apopatosoma. The sequence goes on along the minus strand of CAVESF010000007.1, from coordinate 7,866 downwards.
GACAGCTGAACAAAGGACTGACCATTGCGCTTGCCTTACTACTCGTGGCAACGCTCTGCATCACGATAATCGCTTTTTCCGTGGGCAGAAAAAACAAGCCCTCCGAGCATACGACCTCTGCTTCAAAGAAGACGGAGCAGACAACCTCACAGACCGAACCGGAGCAAACCACGGGTACAAGCGGCGGCGACAACCCCGTAGTTACGCCGACAGTTGATTTTCTCTGTCCCGTAACGGCAGGCTCGGTGGCGTTCGGCTACTCAGCCGATATCCCCGTTTTCTCTCCGACAATGGAGGATTACAGAATACATTGCGGCATTGATATTCAGGCAGATGCCGGCTCTCCCGTATATGCGGCGGCGGCAGGCACTATCGAGGATGTCGTCTTCGATCCCATGATGGGTCAGAGCGTAATAATCGCTCACGCAGGCGGCTACAAGAGTGTTTACCGCAATCTTTCCACGACCGTTCCCGAGGGACTTGAAAAAGGCAAAACAGTCGATGCAGGCGACCGGATAGGTTCCGTCGGCGATACGGCACTGATTGAAATTTCCGTTTCGCCTCATCTCCATTTTGAGATTTTCAAGGATGACGCGAGCGTAGACCCGCTTTCTCTCATTCCCGCAAACTCCCTCGAAACCGAGGGCTTTGAGGACTGACGCCACTGCCAAATGCAAAGGCACCGCGCTTTTTTGCGGTGCCCTTTTCTCATTTTTCACCCGTATAAAAATGTTCTTCCTTATATATACAGAATTTCAGAATATTTCTATTGACTTTTGAATACATTTGTAGTATAATGAGGGCGACAGATGAGAGGTGCGGACACCCTGTCGGCAAGAGAATGCCTTTTTTCTGCCAGCAATATTACTTCGTTTTTGCATCAACGGTCTGAATAATTTTGACTTTTTTCATTAAAAATGCTTTTTTTTCATGGAAAGGGACGATTTTTTTCAGATTCTTTTTGCGATTTCTATTGACAAAAATAAGATTTGGTGCTAAAATGTTAGTAATCACGGTGCGAGGTGTTTTTCAGACGATATCTTGCGCGGTAAAAAATTCTTTAATTCCAAAAGGAGATTTTTTCACATGAAGAGACTTTTATCACTCTTTCTCGTAGTAGCTATGCTCTTTGCTGCGCTCGCTATGGTTGCATGTGGCAATAAGGAAGATCAGACGACCGAATCCACAACTACCAACACCACTGCCTCGACAACCACTACTGAGAAGACCACCGAGACCACTACTACAGAAGCAACAACAACGACCACAACAGAAACAACAACCACAGAAACAACGACCACAACAGAAACAGAAGCAACAACAACGACTACAACAGAAGCAACAACAACGACCACAACAGAAACCGTCACAACTGAAACTACCACAGTAGCTACAGTTACTTCCGGTACAACTGAAGGTATCTACGCTCGTTTCGACTTCGGTACAAAGACAGAGGCTGAAGCAAATAACCTCACATCTCACGAGTACCTCAAGTCTCACCTTTCCTACAATGCGTCTTACCTCTGGGTTGACTACGATGAAGACAACATGATCGTATACGCAACCACGGATTACAACTACGACACAATGCAGTCTTCCGCAACCAACTTCGCTCTTATCTACGACGATATCGCCGGTGAATATGAGTTTGAAGATCCTCAGGAGATTCACTGCGGCTGGGGTACATGGGACAACTATCCTTATTCCAGCGGTAGTGTTGGTGTTGAAGGCAAGTGGAAAGGCTTCCATCAGTACATAAAGATCCGTTTCGTTAACGCAAGCCCGAACACCAAGGTCGGCTTCCAGTGGAAGTCTACATCCATGGCTGCTTACTATACAACAGGTACTACATGCTTCCCTGTTGCAGCCGGTAAGACAGGCAGCGACTACCTCAACAACGATGACAACTATCAGATAGTTATCTATGATATAACCAATGCTGCAAACATGGCAACAGGCGCTAACGAACTTACACCCGCTAACGGCAAGGGCCCCGGTAACAACTGGCTCTGGCAGGGTACTGCTCAGTTTGTAAACGGTCTCCGTTTCCACCTCATGGGTTACTATGCAATGGGTAATGCACGTTCCGGCAACACATTTGCTAATGCCGGCACAAACGCTACAGACGACGGTACAGGCACAAAGATTGCAGCTGACGGTAGCGGCAAGGTAACAACATGGAAGGCTGACGAAGCTTTCACAAGCGCTAAAATAAAGGCAGCTCTTGATACACGTGGTCTTATTAAAGCCGGCAACGCTATCAAGGTTGACTATATCGTATTCGGTTCTACACCCGAACAGCTCCTCACATACAAGAGCGCAGCTGAAAAGGCTTACGAAGCAAGCAAATAATCAATAATGGCTATAAAAGGCGTCATCATCTGATGGCGTCTTTTTTGCGCTTTTTCTTGTTCGTCGCGCCTGATGTCAAGGCGGTTTCCGCGCATTGCGCTGCGCTGTAATCGCGGCTTGCTTTTGGCAAATATGCACAATTACCACATGACTTCTTCAACAAAAAGTACAATTGACAAATGCATCAAAAAATGCTAAAATATATCAAGGTAGATCTGCCCGAAAGCTCGGCGCAGACTGAATAAAAAGGAGAATCAACATGAAAAAATTTTTATCTGTTTTTCTTGTCGTGGCAATGCTGATAGCGGCTCTCGCCATGGTGGCGTGCGGTGAAAAGCCCTCAGACGCAACTACAACAACCGAGACGACTGAAGCTACAACCACAACGACAAAAGAAACAACGGTCACAACGACAACAGAGGCTACAACAACCACTACCGAAGCAACCACAACAGAAACCACAACAACAGAAACCACAACAACGGAGGAAACAACCACAACTATTTCCACGGAGCCTGTTTTTGCGCGCTTTGACTTCGGAACAAAGTCATATGCCTCCGAAAACAACCTCACATCGCACGAATACCTCACCTCCAAGCTCACATACAACGATAAATATGTCAGCGTAAAGTATGATGAGGACAACATCATAGTTACAGCACTCCAGAGCTATAACTACGGTTCCATGCGTTCCTCCGACTACAAATCCGTCGGTTCTATAGTAAACGCATATGCGCTTTGCTTCGAGGATATTTCCGCCGATTATGAATTTGACGATCCGCAGGAGATACATGCAGGTCAGGCAAAGGCTGGCTGCCATCAGTATATGAAGATCCGCTATGTAAACGGCGGTCCGAATACCAAAATAAGTTTTCTCTGGAGAAGCACAAATGTGTCGGCATGGACTACGGTAACATCCTGCGTTATGGATGTTACACCCGGCAAGGCAAAAGAGGGCTACGACAACTATCAGGTTGCTATATTTGATGTGGCAAGAGAATCCAATCTCCCTACAGGTGCCAACGAGATTACCGATGACAACGGCAAGGGTCCCGGCAACAACTGGATATGGCAGGGCTCGGCACAGTTTATCACCTGCATCCGCTTCCATATCCTTGGCTCTTATGTTCCCGGATATGCGCGTAGCGGCAATACGTTTGCCACAACGGGCAACAACCTTGTTGATGACGGCAACGGCAACATGATCGCCTCTGACGGCAGCGGCAAGACCACCTCATGGACAGCAGGCGAGGCTATTTCCGCGGCAAAGGTTGCCGCAAGATGCGATACGCGCGGCCTTATCAAGAAGGGCAACTTTGTGAAGATCGACTACATTGTCTTTGGCGTATCTCCCGAACAGCTCATGGAGTACAAGAGCAACATGGAGCGCGCCGCAGAATCATAACTGCGTTTATAGTGCAAAAAAGGAACGGCTTGCGCCGTTCTTTTTTGTCGCAAGTAATATTTTTTATTGCTGAATTGTCCGTCTCGCTATGTTTGCACCCGGACATGCACCATAATACCAACCGCGAGGTTCGCCGTAGTTTGACATGGCACAGCAGTGAGTCCGAGTCGGCACCACCGAGACAGGGTTAGCGCCCCCTACAAGATAAAAACCAAGTATAGCCAACAGCCAAAATAAAAAATATATTCTCCATCCCTTCAGCGTACAGACAATGCGTACATCTATAAAATCAAAAAATCGGCTTCGTTTTCAAAGCCGATTTTCTTTTCACATTATTTCTCATACGAGAGCGGTATGCCGTAGACCTCTTCATACTTGCTCTTGCAAAGCTCAAAATTGCGCGTGCGCATATTCTCCGCATTGACGCGCACAGAGAGCGCAGGATCGGGATAAAGCGGCGGCATCACATGAATAGTATAGTAATACTCCGCGAAGCCGAGCTTGCTTTTCTTGCCGCTGTCCGTGAGCGTTACAAAGCAAGGAACAACAGGCACACCGTTTTTCGCCGCATAATGATATGCGCCTATTCTGTACGGGCGTGGTTTTTTATAATTCCACCACATTGCCTGCTCGGGATAAATAAGTATAAAAGCGTCGTCCTTCAACAGTTTTTCTATTGCCGCGCCGAGCTTGTTCATCGTATGCATATTACTGCTTATGGGAAGCGTATCCGCATATTTCAGGAGATAACCGATGATTCCTTTCATGCGGAAATTGCCCTCGCGCACCAGCTTATAGAAGCGGTGCCTGCCGCGTACTTTCTTTGCGGCTGTGCGCACTGCGACATTTTCCGTCTGCGCGAAATGATTGCTTGTGAATATCGCGCCGCCGCGAAGTCCGCGCAGATTTTCTTTGCCCTCAATCTTGATTCTGAAGATTTTCCTTACTAAAAACGAGGCGACAACCTCCATTATCCGCGCGAAAAATACTTTTATTTTCGTTCCTGCCTTTTCATGCAGATAATCCACCTCATCGGGCATTATCACCTGCACGGGCGGGTCGTTTTCCACATCGCAGAAAAATTTCTCTCCGCCCTCGGCTTCATATTCGGCTATTTTTGCGAGAACAGCAAGGCGCGCCTCTCTTGCCTCAGCAAGCGACGAGTTCTCCTGCTTCCTCTTCTTCTCCGTCTTCATCTTCGCAAAGCACCCTTCTGAAATTATTTTCATCGTTTATGATAACCGCCACCTGAGCACAGAGATTTTCTCCGCCGGCTTTGTCTGCCGCCATCTTCTCTTCACCGTATGCCGCTTTGCCTGCCTTAATCTCGGCTTCAAAAGCCGTTCCCTCGCAATATTTCCAGAAATATTCGCTATAGGGAACATTATCATAGTACCATGGCTTATTGAACATATTGTAGTGAATCAGGCTCGGCACGCCCGGGTAATTTGCGTCTACCGACATCTTGTCCCAGCCCTCGTCAAGATAAAGCACCTTATCGCGGCAAATAACATTGAGATAGTCCTGATCGGGACAAACGGTATTGAAATGATACCTGTTCAGAAGATAGAGGAATCTGCCCTCGACATCGTATTCGCGCATGCCGTGCAGATTCATGAGCAGTACGCCGGAATTGAAATATCTGTCATATCTTATGCCGAGTCCCAGCTCCGCATAATCACGGAAAAGAGGACTGCTCGCGATAATCGCATCAGATACGGCTCCCACGAGATTTTCGCCGAGATTCATATCGAAAAGATTTGCTATGTCATCATTGAGAACTATATCGGCATCTATATATACCGCTTTGTCAAGTTCGGGGAACATTTTCGCTATGAAAAGGCGGTAATATATCGAAGGAGTGTAGTAATCGCGAAGCTTCATTTTGCCGAGGATGGAAGCCATCTTCTCTGTTACGGAAACAAATTCGGTTTTCACATTTTCCGTTGCCATCGCCGTTATTTTAGCCGCCTTTTCGGCATTTACGCTGTCGCAGAGAATATAGATATGATATTTTCTCCCTGCGTCGGCATGAAGTATCAGTGATTTGAGCGCTACCGCAAGATAAGGCAGATAATTGTCATCGCAGGCGAAAAATACCGGTATCTCGCTACGGTGGAGTTCCTTTTCGTAAATAAGCTTCATTTTTTTGTATTCCTCCAGAATATCATCGTATTTTCTTGTGAGAACGGTCTGAACCGCCTCGGTTTGCCAAGGCTTGATATTTCGCGTATGGAAATAAGGAAGCCAGAGTATCGTTTTTGAAAAATGCTGTATCACTGTGTCGTCGCGGAAACGCTTCTGCTCGTTGTATTTCGCGGGAAGAAGCAATCGCTTTTTCACGAGTCTGTTCAGCGCGGTCTGATCGGGCAGGAAAATCTTTTTTTCTGCACATGCGGCAACGGCACGGCGGAAAAGTCCGCTTTCGCTGATATTTTTCATGTTCAGCAAAAGCACGCCCGCATTGAAATAATTGTGTCCGAGAAAATGATGTCCGTAGTAGTCGAGTGCCGCGGCAAGTTCATATTCCGAGATGTCAGTAGCGTAAAGCTCCGAGAGGTCGTCCGCTATCAGCGTATCCGTATCGAGATAGAGTATCTTTTCGGGAATTTCGGGTATAAGGTCGGCAAAAAGCCGCAGGAATGTATACGGCGTATATCCCGTCTCGCCGTTGGGCGAATCGGACATTTCTTTTTTGTAGTAATCGCCCGCATCTATGAGAAAAACACGGCTTTCGTCATTTGCTTTTCGGTATATCGCCTCGAGAAAAGCGCGGTCAGCTTCCGTTATCGGCGTGAAACGCGGACTTTTCTCGGTATAATCCATAGTCAGGATATAGACATTTGCCGCGCTCTTATTGTGTTTTATATATGAGAGCGCACCTATGATAAGCCCGTCAAAAACGCCCGAATTTCCGGCATAGAGTAGGTTTATCATTTGTTTTCCTCCTTTTGGATATATGTTATCGGTGAATATGTGCTGTTTTCCGAGCGCAGGCAAAGCGTTTCATAAGCCTTGTCGCACAGATATCGTGCCTTTGTTCTCGCATCGCCGCCCTCAGCATAGAACGGTCCGTCTATATAGACGGTAACGCGCGGTGTCGTGCTGTGCTTTTTCTTCTGAAAAGTCGTCGTGGAAACAAATATCGGCACATCGTATTTCACGGGATAGCGGAAAGCGGAATCGGAAAATTTACGGATGCCGGTATAATATGGCCAGATATGCGCCTCGGGATAAACCGTCACGCAGGCATGCTCGAGCAGTCGCTTTTCAACGGCATTCATAAAGGCACGATATGCCTGAAAATCCGTCGGTATCGGAATGGCACCGCACATCATGACAAAATTTTTCGTGCCTGGTGTCGAAACATTGTCGGCATTGACCATCACATAGTTTTTCTTTGGGAAAGTAGTTATATTCGGGATAAAAGCATCGCCTGCCATCAATGTATGATTGGAATACATCATGCAACCAGATTTGAATTTGCGAAGCTTCTCTTTGCCGATTGTTTTCAATGAAAATTTCAGTTTGCAGTAAATGAAAGCAAACGGCGTCATGATGATGCGGTATACGATGAAAGCGGCAATACGCCAGAAAATATTTTTATGCAGGAATCTGAAGCGCTTGTCTACAGCTATCGTCTTTTTTGTGATGCCGGAAAATTCCTCGTCCTCACGGCTGTAATATATGGTTTTCGCTTTTGCCATGGCATGCGCTCCTTTGCGTTTTTTGCTTACGGTTTGATTATAAGCTATGAGGAAAATTTTTGCAAGGCATTTCCGTAAAATGGCACTCTATACCTTTGCACGCGCGGCACTCTACCCGTAGAATCGCCCTCTACTCACAGTAGAGTCCTTGCACCGCAAGGGCTTTGGGGGATTAACACATATGCAAAGCATGTGTGTTGGCGTCGCCGAGACGGGGGATTAACACATATGCGAAGCATGTGTGTTGGCGTCGCCGAGACGGGGGACTAACACATATGCGAAGCGTTGCCACCGCGTCGTATTGTTTGATTTTCATGACACCTCGAAAGAAACATAAAGATACTTTTTCTTTCACATCATTCCTGAAACAAAGCACTGCAAATCCATCCCATTCAAAAATCT
>CAVESF010000006.1:60036-78114 GCA_963618495.1 Acutalibacteraceae bacterium | reverse complement strand
CTCTCTAAAAGCGATGTCAGTTCGTTGCCTAATTTTTAATATTTTCTACCTTGAGACTCTTTTTTGTGCTGTCCGTACAATTTGGGGCAGTTCACGGTCGGACATTCCCTTTTGATATAGTGCGTATTTTCAGAAAACCTGCTTTGCTATATCATCGTGCCGCGCTATGAACGAGCCGACAAGGCAGACGGCGGCAGATGACGCGGAGACGAGCGCGGAGAGAATCAGCACGGCGTTCCAGCCGCTTCTATCGGCTATCGCACCGAAAACGGTAGTCGCGGCGGCGGCACCCGCATAGCAGAAAGCATCGAGCAGAGCGGAAAGCCCGCCGACATTGCCGAATTTTCTGATGCCGAAAGGAATCACGCTTGTGATGAAATTTCCGTTGCAGTATATCGCGCAGATGATGACGACGAAGCACATGATAAACGGCACGGTGGAAGCGGATTTATACGAAAGTATACCTGCGCCGAGAAAAAGCGCGAGCACCGCGAATACCGCGGAGAGGGCGGCAAGCTTGCTTTTCATGCGGCGTGAGAGGACGCGCGCAGCGAATATTCCCGCGCATGAGAGGAGCGAGAGCCCCATGGTTATCAGCACCGCCGAAGAATCGCCGAAGCCGAAATCGGATTTCAGAATAGTGGGAAGCCATGTTATGACGCCATCGCGGATAAAGGAATTTCCGATGGCGGAAAGTGCCACGAAGCCGAGGATGAGAAGAATAGTCCCGCGGTAAAAGCCCTTTGCCGCAGGAGCTTTTTTATTTGTCGCCTCCGCCTCTTCCGCTTCGCATACTTTCGGCGCTTTCGCAAAAAATCCGAGCGCGGCAAACCAGAGTATGCCCGCAAAAACGGAGAGCGCGGCGATGATATAAAAGGTTATCTTATAGTTTACGGAGACGAAAAGCGCCGAGATGCCGTAGACGGCAAATGTGCCGAAGCAATATGAAAATCCGCCGAACATTATCCATGTGCGCAGTTGAGAGGAAGCCAGATATCCGGCTATCGTATTGCAAATATTGCACCAGAAGAAGCTCTGCACAAAGCCGTTGACAAGCCATATGGCGCGCATTGAGACGGTATCGTGCGCAAGCGCGAGGAGAATATTGCAAGCCGCCGTCAGGAGCATACCGAGAGAGACGGTGATGCGCGGCGGATAATATTTTGCAAGGAAGAAATGAAGTATCTGCCCGCCGCCGTAGGCGAAAAACAGCATGGAGCTGACCATGCCGAGAGATTCCTTGCTGACGGAAAACGCCTCGGCAAACGCCGTTATATTCGCGGCATAGGAGAGCCGCCCTAGATAGGCGACGGAATATACGAAACAGCTCACGAAAATCAGAAGCGAGCCGTGCTTTTTTGAAAGTACCATGAGTCATACCTCCGAAGTATGTAATGCATTTATTCTATCACAATGTGCGTGTTTTGTCTACGGAATTTGAAAAATTCATTGGAGTGCGGGGAAAAAGAGAAGCGGTTGACCTCGGTCAGCCGCTTCTCTTTATAATTCTTATTTCTTATTATACGCCTTTCTTCGCGCGTTCTATCTTTTCAGCCTCGGTGAAATTGTAGTAAGGTGTTCTGCCCGTGATGGGGAGAATCTTCTGCGTGATGGCGTCGATGATGGTATCGGGCTGCGGGAAGAAGTATTTTTCAAGCTCATATGCGGGAGTAATCCAGTTTCTGGAGCCGACTACCACAGGCGGAGCATCGAGATAATCAAAGGCAAGCTCTGCTATATTGGAAGCCATATCGCGCATCACGGAGTTGCGCTCGCAGGCATCGCCTACGATGACAATCTTGCCGGTTTTCTTGACGGATTCGATAACGGGAGCATAATCGAAAGGAACTATCGAGCGGCTGTCGATGACCTCGGCGGAAATGCCGTATTTCTCTTCAAGCTGCTTTGCCGCGTCGAGCGCACGGTAGAGAACCGCGCCTATCGTGAGTATTGTAATATCCTTGCCCTCGCGCTTGATATCGGGCTCGCCTATCTTTATTTCATATGCGCCCTCGGGAACGCCGCCCTTGTGGAATTCCTCGCCGCGGTCATAGATTCTCTGGCTCTCAAAGAAGATGACAGGGTCGGTGCCGTTGAGCGCGGAGGTCATCAGACCCTTTGCATCGTAAGGCGTGGAGGGGAACACGACTTTCAGTCCGGGGATGTGGGCTGTGAGAGCTGTCCAGTCCTGGCTGTGCTGTGCGCCGTATTTGGAACCGACGGAAACACGCAGGATTATCGGCATCTTGAGTATGCCGGCGCTCATTGCCTGCCATTTTGCAATCTGATTGAAGATTTCGTCGCCCGCGCAACCGATGAAGTCCGCATACATCAGTTCTACTATAGCTCTGCCGCCGCACATTGCGTAGCCGACAGCCGAGCCTACTATAGCCGCCTCGGAAATGGGCGCATTGAAGAATCTGTGATAGGGAATAGCCTCGGTCATCTTCTTGTAAACGCCGAAAGCGCCGCCCCAGTCGCGGTTGTCTTCACCGTAAGCGATGAGCGTGGGATCCTCGTAGAATTTATCTATAATCGGCTCGAAGAGACCGTCGCAGATATTGTATCTTTTCATCTTGGAAACGGGTTTGCCCTCTGCGTCGAATGCAAAGCGAACCTTGCCTGCGATGTCCTTAACGCGCGGCACATCTTCTTTATTGGGGATGAGAACCTCAGGTTTTCTGTCTTCAAGCTTTGGCTTCTCTTCATTGGAGAACATGATGGATTCGATGGCGTCGGGATGCTTGTCGAGGTCCATTCTCGGAGAAACGCTGTCGTCTATGGCGAGGCGGCAGATTTTTGTCATACGGCGGACGATAGTATCATGAACGGCGTCAAGCTCTGCCTCCGTAGCTACGCCGCCGAGTATCAGCTTCTCTCTGTAAGTCTTTATCGGGTCGGCATTCTTCCACGCTTCTATTTCTTCGGGTGTTCTGTATGTGGAGGAGTCGGAGGGAGAATGTCCTGATACGCGGTATGTCACAACCTCGAGGAGAGCCGGACCTTTGCCGCGGACGAGCAGTTCTTTCTTTCTTGCGAAAGCATCGATGACCGCAAGAGGATTATATCCGTTTACTCTCTCGGCGTGCATCTGCTCGGGGTTGACGCCCGCGCCTATTCTTGCCGCCATCTGCCATGCCATCGTTTCGCCTGCGGTCTGACCGCCCATGCCGTAATGATTATTGAATACATTGAAGAGTATCGGCAGACCCTCTCCGCTTCCGTTGTCCCAGAGCTTCTTTATCTGGTCCATGGCGGACATATTGAGCGCTTCGAGGACAGGACCTCTGCCCATAGCGCCGTCGCCGCAGTTGGCTACGATTATGCCTTTCTTTCTGTTGCTTCTCTTGTAGAGAGCCGCGCCGAGAGCGATGGGCGCACTGCCGCCGACTATGGCATTATTCGGGAAGATACCGAAAGGAATGAAGAATGCGTGCATTGAGCCGCCCAGACCTTTATTGAAGCCTGTCGTTCTCGCGAAAACCTCTGCAAGCGCGCCGTAGAGCAGGAAGTCAATGGCAAGCTCTTTTGTATTGCCCTTTACTTCTTCTTTGCCTTCGACAACCTTGAGTGTTTCGCCGCCGAGGAAGTTTTTCATGGTATCATACAGCTCTGCATCGGAGAGCTTGTTTATTGCGGAGAGACCCTTTGCGAGGATTTCACCGTGGCTTCTGTGCGAGCCGAAGGTGAAGTCGTCTATATCGAGGCAGTATGCTTCGCCGACGGCGGAAGCTTCCTGACCGATGGAAAGATGCGCGGGACCGGGGTTTGTATATTCAACTCCGTTGTAAACGCTCTTTGTCTTTATCTCATTGAGCATCGTCTCAAATTCGCGGATTATCGCCATGTCGCGATAAATGCGCACGAGGTCGTCCTTGGAATATATTCTTCTCTCATCCTCGAGAGAGAGGTTGTACTGACATACGGGAATATCTTCAAAATGGATATATCCTGATTCAAAAACTTTTTTGGGGTCTACATATTGACTCTTAGGCATGGTAAATCTCACTTTCCCGACGGGTTTTCTTGAAACGGTGACCGCCGAATCCGTAAATTTTTTTATGTTTTATGTAAATTTGTTTTCGCTTAAATCATGAACATCGCTTCGCGGATAACCTCGCATACTGTGGGATGCGGGAATACGAGCTTTTTCACATCGTCCGCGCGCATTTCCTTTTCCACCATCATGGCGGCACCGTAGATTATCTCCGAGGCATAGCTTCCTATCATGTGAACTCCGAGTACGGTTCCGTGTTCCTTATCCGTGATTATCTTGACTATGCCGTCGCCGTGCTCGTTTTCGGCGATGTATCTGCCGCTGTATTTGAGTGTGACAGAGGTGGTTTTTGCATCGAGACCCTTTGCGGCGATGCTTTCGCTTGTCTCGCCGACGCTTGCAACCTCGGGATTTGTATATATGACGGAGGGTATGGAGAGATAATTAACTCTCTCTCTTGCGCCGAGCATATTGGCTACGGCGACCTCCCCCTCGCGATATGCCGTGTGCGCAAGCATCACCTTGCCGTTTACATCGCCTGCCGCCCATATGCCGGGGATATTTGTCTTGCAGTATTCGTCGGTGACGACGGCGCCGCGCTCTACCTGAACGCCTACCGTCTCAAGCCCGATATCGGCTGTATTTGCGCGTCTGCCGATGGAAACGAGAACCTTGTCTGCCGAAACTTCGCACTGCCTGCCGTCCAGCTCGTATGCGACCTTGCCGGCGGATACTCCCGTAACCTTTGCGCCGAGCAGAAACTCCACGCCCTTTGCCTTATAATTGCGGAGGAGAACCTTCGAGATTTCGCTGTCGGTGGGTCCCGCTATGTGGTCGAGCATTTCTATAACGGTGACTTTCGTGCCGATGGAATTGAAATACGAAGCCATTTCAAGTCCGATTACACCGCCGCCGATGACAGCGAGAGAAGCGGGTGCTTCTTTCATATCGAGTATCTCGCGGTTTGTCATGGCAAAGCCGGATGCCACTGCTTCGCGAAGTCCGGGTATCGGCGGAACAAAAGCATAGGAGCCTGTGCAGATGAGCAGTTTTGCGCCCTCATAGCGCTTGCCTGCCGCTTCCACTGCAAAACCGCCGTCAATTTTGCACACTATCTTTCCGTATTCGGAAACGACATCCACGCCCGCTTTTTTCAGTTTCATCTGGATGCCCGAAACGAGCGTTTTTACAACTTTATCTTTTCTTGACACCACGAACGAGTGGTCTATGGAGGCGTTTTCGGTCTTTACGCCGTAGTCTGCGCCGTGCTTTGCATAGTCGAAAATCTTTGCGCTGTAGAGCAGCGTCTTTGTCGGGACGCAGCCCTCGTTGAGGCAGACGCCGCCGAGAGAGCGACCCTCGAGGACGAGCGTTTTCATTCCGCTGTGTGCGGCTCTTTCCGCCGCATTATATCCGGCAGGACCTCCGCCGAGTACAATGAGATCGTACATTATTACTTCCTTTTCTCAACGGCTTTTATATTTTACGGCATTGCGCTCCCGCCGTTGTGGGGACTTTGCCGCGCCGTTTTATTTTGCGAGGAGGAGATTGAAGTTTTCGAGATTTGTGCAGAGGGCGCGTAAAAATCTTGCCGCGGGTGCGCCGTCGAGCGCTCTGTGGTCAAATGTGAGCGAGAGCGGTATGCAGGGATAGAAAACGGGTGCGCCGCCGACTTCCTTTATGCGCTTTGTCAGCGAGCAGACGCCGAGTATGCCTGTCTGCGGCGGGTTTATCACGGGTGTGAAGCTTTCCACGCCCATCGCGCCGAGATTGCTTACTGTAAACGATGCGCCTTTCAGTTTATCAGGGCTTATCGTGCCGCTCTGCGCTTCGGATATCACTGCCTTTGAAGCTTTAGCCAGCTCGGAAAGAGAGAGCTTCTCCGCGCATGCGACTGTGGGAACCATGAGTCCGCGCTCCGTATCGACGGCTATGCCGAGATTTACATTATGGAAGAAGCGCATATTCTCGCCGAGGAAATGAGCATTGAGGCTCTTGTGCGCAGGGAGCGTTTTCGCAACGGCGAAGAGAATCATATCGTTTATCGTGATGTTGCCCATACCCATAGCTTCGCCGTTTGCTTTCATAGCGGCGCGGAAAGCCATAATCTGTGTGGCATCAAAAGATGCATTGAGCGTGAGCTGAGCGCATTCCTGAAGCGAAGCTTGCATCGAGCGGGCGATGACCTTGCGTATCTGCGGGAGCTTGACATCTTCGTATTCTACCTCGGGAGCGGCTGCGGGAGCGGCAACCTGCGCGTGAGCGGCTGCGGCTGCGGGAGCTTCTGCCTTCACTTCCGCTGCTTCCACCGTGAATCTGCCGGCGAGGAAATCTTCAACCTTTGCCGTGGGTACCGTGTAACCCGCGTCGAGTGCGGCGACTACATCGCGTTCTATTATTCTGCCATTCGGTCCGGTTGCGCCTGCGTGGGAAAGGTCGGCGCCTGTTTTCAGCGCGAGATTCTTGGCTCTCGGGGAGATTTTCACTCTCTCGCCCTCGGCTCTCACGGGAATATCGACCTCTGCGGGCTTTGCTTCCGCCGCTTCGGCTTTGACCTCGGCTTTTTCTTCTGATTTTGCCTCGGGTGCGGCTTTTGCCTCGTCCGCTACCGTTTCGCCCTCGTTTCCGATGTAGCATACCGTTTCGAGGCAGGGAACATCGTCGCCCTCACCGAAAAGCACTTTCAGAAGAGTGCCTTCCACTTCGGATTTTTCATCGAAAGCCGATTTGTCGGTTTCGTAGGAGAAGAGCACATCGCCTACGCCAACCTTATCACCGACCTTTTTGTTCCAAGAGGTGATGATACAGCTTTCTACGCTTTGCCCCTGGCGGGGCATGATTACGGCATTTGCCATATTATTACTCCATTCCCGACGGGTTTACCGTCGTATTTTTTTATTTTGCAATTATTGTTTTGACATTGTTTTTCTCAAGCTGTTCGCGAAAATCGCGCGGCAGCTCGCCGTCTGTTATCAGCACATCGATATCCTCCGCATGGCAGAAGGTATACGGCAGGCTCTTGCCGAGCTTGGTGCTGTCCATGAGAACAATCTTCCGCATCGCCTTTGCGAGGATGAATTTTTTCATTTCGCATTCCGAATAGTTTCCGCAGGTGAATCCGCCGGAAACGGAAACGCATGAGGGAACTATGAAAGCGATGTCGATATTTATCTCGGAGACAAACCGCAGGGCTTCCATTCCCGAAACGGAAAAATTATCGTGATTTATCATGCCGCCGACGAGATTGACGATGTTTTTTCTGTTTTTCGCCAGCTCTATGGCAACATGGGGACCCGCTGTGGTAAAGATGATATGCTCATCCGGAACGACCGAGGCAAGTGCCAGCGCCGTTGTTCCCGAATCGATGAAAATAGAGCGGTTCGGCTCTATGAAATCGAGCGCCGCGAGAGCGATGCGTGCCTTTTCTTCGGTGGACTCGTGCAGGCGCTTTCCGAATTCGTCCTCCATCGACGATGTGATGAACTTCATCGAGCGCGCGCCGCCGCGAACCTTTATCAGCTCGCCTCTGCTCTCGAGATATGCGATATCGCGGCGCAGAGTCATGCTTGTGACCTCGGGAAACTTCGCTTCCAGCTCATGCAGGGAGACAAAGGGCTTCTCTGTGAGAATATCCTTTATCTGCTCCTTTCTGTCCTTTGGCATTTTTTCACCGTCCTTATAATCAAAAATCAATCATGTTAATTATATCACATAATACTGTTAAAAGTCAACATTTTGATGTTAAAACAGAAAGATTTTCGCCAAAAATTTGGTTTGAAATATTTGTATATTTTGCCTTGATTTTCTCTGTTTGTCACAAATGTAGTGCGTGATTTTTGTGGATGATGCCGCAAAAACCGGCAAATCATTTTTTCTCTTGGCTCATCGCTGTGTGCTTTTGCCGCTTGAAAATAAAGGAACCCGAATATACAGCCAAAACCGAAAGTCCCGCACGCCGTGCGGGACTTAAACTTACAACTCCTTGCGCAGAAGTGCGAAAATGCGCTTTTCCTCGCGCGATACCTTGACCTGCGTCAACCCAAGTATCTGCGCTGTCTGTTGCTGTGAAAGCTCACGATAATACCGGAGCATGATGATACTGCGGCTTTGCTCGTCGAGCTTTGATATAGCTTCCTTGAGTGCCAGCTTGTCCGTGGCACGTTCTATCTCGTTTTCCGCGCTCGGAGTGACCGCCTCAAGCGTTGCACCGTCATCGTCGTTTCCGAGCGTATCCTGAAGCGAATACACGGGACAGACGGCATCGAGCGCATAGACGATATCCTCGGGCGATATACCGCAGATGGCGGAGAGCTCGCTTATTTTCGGCTCGCGGTCGTTTTCCGCGATAAATTTTTCCTTTGCTCTCATTATTTCGCTTCCGCGGCGGCGGATATCGCGGCTGACCTTGATTATGCCGTCATCGCGCAGAAATCGGCGGATTTCGCCTATTATCAGCGGCACGGCGTATGTCGAGAAAACCGTCCCGTAGGAGCTGTCAAAGCTTTTTGCCGCCTTGAGCATCCCGATGGAGCCTATCTGGACGAGGTCTTCAAATTCCGCACCTCTTCCGACAAACCGCTTTGCTATGTTTTTCACCAGCCCCATATTCTGCGAGATGAGACGCTCCAGCGCCTCCCCGTCTCCGCTCTGCGCGAGGGCGATGAGTGCCATATTGTCGTCATATAGCTGTTCTTGCTTTCCGCACATGAAAAAACTCTCCTTTTCGGATTATTTTATGTAGCTTGCCTCGGAAAGCTTCTTTATGAAAGTGACCTTTGTGCCCGCGCCGACCTTGGATGAAACGAGAAGTTTATCAGCAAAGCTCTCCATGATAGAGAAGCCCATGCCGCATCTGTCTTCATCGGGTGCCGTCGTGAAAAGCGGCGTGCGCGCCTTTCTGACATCGGGAATGCCGCAGCCCTTATCCGAAATCGTCAGCCGCAGGGTTCTGTCCTCATAATATTTTGCCGAAACGGTGATGTATCCCGTTTTGTATCTGTAGGCGTGGACGACGCAGTTTGTAACCGCCTCGCTCACGGCACAGCGGATATCGGCGAGTTCGTCTATATCGGGATCAAGCGGCAGGATGAAGCCCGATACTATATTTCTTGCCAGCGCTTCATTCTGCGATGTCGAGAGAAATGTGCATTTCAGCTCATTTACCGGTTTTTTTGCCATTTTCGTTTACCTCCGCTTTCGTTTCTTCCGTCTTTATCATGCCGCCCATGCCCGATACTTCCATTATCCTTTTTATGCGTCTTGTCGGATTTCGCAGTATGAGCAGACAACCTATTTCCTGTGCCTTTGTATATCTGCCGAGTATCAGCCCGAGTCCGGAACTGTCCATAAATTCTATCTCGGAAAGCTCCAATATCAGCTTCTTCGGCAGATTTGTCATCATCGCCTCGTCTATTTTTGTGCGGATTTCGGCGGCGAGATGATGGTCGAACTCTCCCGCGAGCCTTGCCGTCAGCACATCGTTTTCGTATTTCAGTATCAGATTTTCCAAATTTTCACCCTTCCTTGCTTTTTGACAAAATAAAAAACGGCATCTCTCAAAAAAGAGTATACCGTTTTTCTTCTGCGAATGCAGTCGCATTTTAGTGTCGATTGAAATTTTATTTATTTTTATTTTTTGCTGAATTTGAGTATGGAGGCTTCAACGGAAGCAAGCTTGTCGGCATAGCTCTCGCGCTTCTTTTTCTCGCCCTCAATAACTGCGGCGGGCGCTTTTGCGACAAAGCCCTCGTTTGCGAGCTTTCTGTCTATGCGCTCTATCTCCGAGAGGAGTTTTTCTTTCTCGGCGGAAAGCCGCGCCGCCTCTTTCTCGAAATCAACCATTTCATCAAGCGGGATGTAGATTATCGCCTTGTCGGAGATTATCTGCACGCATCCGTTGCCCGAATGCTCCGCCGGATATTCCACCTCGGAGGCGCCTGCCAGCTTTTCAAAGAAGTATGAGGTCTTTTCGCAGAAAGCTTCGGGAGAGGTGGAGCAGATATATATTTTCGCCTTTTTGGACGGTGGGACATTCATCTCCGCGCGGCGGTTTCTTATCTGACGGATTGCGGTGATAACGAGGTCCATTGATTCCTCTTCAGCGGCAAAGGAGAGCGCGTCGCTCTTCTTCGGATACTGCGCTATCACTATGCTTTCACCCTCGTGCGGCAGAGCCTGCCATATCGTTTCTGTGATGAACGGCATGAAAGGATGGAGCAGTTCCATCGCTCTCGAGAGCGTATATGCGAGAACGCGGCAGGCATTTTCGCAGTCGCGCGATCCCTTGTCGGAAAGACGCGGCTTGATAAGCTCGATATACCAGTCGCAGAGAACGCTCCAGATGAACTCATAGAGCTTTGCGAGCGCAACGCCGAGTTCGTATTTCTCGAGGTTTTCCGTCACATCGCCGATGAGATTATTGAGCGAGGAGAGAATCCACTTGTCCTCGAGACGAAGCTCGCCTACGGGAGGAAGCGCCGTATCCGTCAGGCTCTCGGGAATATTCATGAGGGCGAAACGGGAGGCATTCCAGATCTTGTTTGTGAAGTTTCTCGCCGATTCTATCTTCTCGTCGGAGAAGCGCATATCGTTGCCGGGGGAATTGCCCGTGACGAGCGCAAAACGAAGCGCGTCGGCGCCGTATTTTTCGATTATCTCCATCGGGTCTATGCCGTTGCCCAGCGACTTGGACATTTTTCTGCCCTGCGCGTCGCGCACAAGTCCGTGGATGAATACATTTGTAAAAGGCTTCTTGCCCGTGCATTCCAGACCCATGGTTATCATTCTGGCAACCCAGAAAGGAATGATATCATAGCCTGTTACGAGCGTGGAGGTCGGATAGAAATACTTGTAGTCCTCGCTCTCCTCGTCAGGCCAGCCGAGAGTTGAGAAAGGCCAGAGCGCGGAGGAGAACCATGTGTCAAGAACATCTTCTTCCTGCGTGATGTGATGACCGCCGCACTTCGGGCAGGTCGTGACATCCGTTCCGGAAACGGTCATCTCGCCGCAGTCGTCGCAGTAGTATGCGGGGATTCTGTGACCCCACCAGAGCTGACGGGAGATGCACCAGTCGCGTATGCCGTACATCCAGTTGAGATATATTTTCGAGAAGCGGTCGGGGATATATCTGATATCGCCGCTTTCGACTGCTTCGATAGCGCCCTTTGCGAGCGGCTCCATTTTTACAAACCACTGCTTTGAGGCAAGCGGCTCGACAACCGTTCCGCAACGGTAGCAGTGACCGACATTGTGCGTGCAGGGCTCGATTTTAACGAGATAACCGCCTGCCTCGAGGTCGGCAACAATCTGCTTTCTTGCTTCAAAACGGTCGAGTCCCTGATATTTGCCGCCGTTTTCGTTTATCTTTGCGTCCTTGTCAAAGACGGTTATCATCTCGAGGTTGTGGCGCTTGCCTACTTCGAAGTCGTTCGGGTCATGGCAGGGCGTTATCTTTACGCAACCTGTGCCGAATTCGCGGTCTACATATTCGTCGGCTACGATAGGTATCTCTCTGCCGACAAGCGGGAGAATCGCAAATTTGCCGACGAGCGAAGCGAAGCGTTCATCCTCGGGATGAACGGCTATCGCGCTGTCTCCGAGCATTGTCTCGGGTCGCGTGGTTGCCACTGTGATATATTCGCCATCGCTTCCCTTGATGGGATAGCGGATATGCCAAAATGCACCCTCCTTATCCTTGTGCTCAACCTCGGCGTCCGAGAGAGCCGTGGCGCAGTGCGGGCAGTAGTTTATGATGCGCAGTCCGCGATAGATAAGCCCCTTATTATAGAGCGAAACGAAGTTTTTCTTTACTGCGGCGCTGAGCGTATCGTCCATGGTGAAGCGCAGGCGACTCCAGTCGCAGGAGGAGCCGAGAGCTTTGAGCTGGTCGATGATGCGGTTGCCGTATTTCTCTTTCCATTCCCAGACGAGCTCGGTGAATTTCTCTCTGCCGAGGTCATAGCGGGAGAGTCCCTTTTCCTTGCGGAGATTTTCCTCGACTTTTATCTGCGTGGCGATTCCGGCATGGTCTGTGCCGGGAACCCAGAGCGTGCAGTAGCCCTGCATGCGCTTGAAACGGATGAGCGTATCCTGAAGAGTTTCATCGAGCGCATGACCCATATGAAGCTGTCCCGTTACATTGGGAGGCGGGATAACGATAGTGAAGGGCTGTTTTTTCTTATCAGCCGTGGGTGTAAAATATCCGCGCTCGCACCAGCTTTTGTAAAGCGGACCTTCGAGCGACGCGGGATTGTATGTTTTGTCAAGTTCCTTTGCCATATTCGGATTCCTTGCCCTTTCTTTTTATGTAGTAATATTTAAATCAAAGCATCGACTGCGGCAAGTCCTTCTTTCGTATTGCCCGAAGTATAGCCCGAGCCTCTCGGGATGACGAAGTTCAGCGCAGAGGGAACTATCTCCACCGTCAGATGACGGAAGGGGAATATCTCGCCGTCCACGCAGGCACCCATCGCCTTTTCAGTGCTTATCTCCACCTTGCGGCATTTCTTGTATTTGATAAAAGGAAATTTGTCGAGCTTGTTTACATGAGTGCCCTTTTTGTAGTCCGCGACGGCTTTGATGAAGTCCGCTTTTGTGGCGTCCGTTATCATGCAGAGATCGATGAGTCCATCATCGAGATAAGCGCGCGACATCGCCTTGAAGCCGCCGCCGTAATAACAACCGTTGCCCATCGCGATGAGCGTGAGATTATATTCCATCATCGGTCCGTCGTCCACGGCGACCTTTATCTCATTGCCGAATTTCCCGAAGAATTTCGAGATGAGAGCCGTATAGTAGGCAAATCGGCTTGGGACAAGCACGCTTCTTTTCAGTTCGTCTGTCTTTTGCACGACTTCGCAGTCGAGTCCTATATTTGTGACATTGATGCAGTATCTGTCGTTACATTTCAGCAGGTCTATCTTTTTCGGAGTGCCGAGTATCTGATGCTTTATATTGAGGAAGTTTTCGCTTCCCGTAAAATTCCGTACAAAATCGTTTCCTGTGCCTGTAGGCACGACGGCGACCTGCGCCCCGTGATGACCGACAGCGCCGTTTACCGCCTCGTAGAGCGTT
Source organism: Acutalibacteraceae bacterium (assembly GCA_963618495.1). Taxonomy (GTDB): domain Bacteria; phylum Bacillota; class Clostridia; order Oscillospirales; family CAG-272; genus Apopatosoma. The sequence goes on along the minus strand of CAVESF010000006.1, from coordinate 65,045 downwards.
CCGTCTCCGCCGCAGGCATAGAAGCGCAGATCCTCATCCGGATGCTTTCCGCATACTTCTTTTACATAGCGTGCGCCGTCGCCTGTGGTTGTCGTATTGTAAACGGTATAATCGATGCCGAGCTCTTCGGAAGCAAATCTTATTTTTGTGAGCAGAGAGGCGAGCATTTTTCCCTTGCCCGCTTCGGGATTCACGATAAAATAATGTTTCATTTGAAATAAGCCTGACTTTCTTTAAGTATAAAATGCCATAATAAATTATAATAAAATTATTATATCATTTGCCTGCCGCCCTGTCAATAGAAGCGCGGAAATTCTTTTTGCCAAAAAAATTGCAGTCACCACGCAGAAGATTTGCCGCTTTTCCCGCAGAAATCAAAAAAGCGCTGCCGTGGCAACGCTTTTTTGATTTTTATACAGGTGTATATATTACTTATCGTTGGAGTTCGGAGAATCCTTGAGCTCTGCCTTGGGAAGAGCCTTGGAATCCGCCTTGTCCGCTGTCTTGTCTGCCGCGGTATCGTCGTCGCCGCTGTCAGCCTTGACATCTATGGAGCGGAGAGCACTGCGCAGGAAACGGATCTTTGTTCTGTCCTTTGTCGTTTCGAGGACGAAGCTGTCATCCTTTATGCTGATAACTCTGCCGACTATGCCGCCTATTGTGGTGACCTCATCGCCTACGGAGAGGCTGTTTTTCATTTCGTTATTCTTCTTGTCCTGCTTTTTCTGCGGGAGATACATAAAGAAATACATGACTGCGCCGAGCACGGCTACCATGACGAGCGTCATGACAAGACTGCTTGTGCCGGATTTTGCCGTACCATCTGTTGTTTCTGCGAGAAACATGGAAAAGTTCATCGAATTTACCTCCAAAAAGTTATTACCAGTAAAGTATAACCTATAATCGAGTTTTTTTCAATAATATTTTGAAAAATTTATATAAAACTTTACAATTCGTCCTCTTTTTTACCTGCAAATCTTGATTTTGGGGTATATTTGAGGTAAAATATAATGGCAAAAGCAAAAATACATATTCGGAGAAAGAGATATGCCGAAGAAAAACGATATTCTCACAGTGGAAATAACAGATATCACGGGCGAAGGCATGGGCATAGGCAAAGCGGACGGCTATGTGCTTTTCGTACCTGCGTGCGCCGTGGGCGATATATGCGAGGTAAAGGTGCTGAAAGCACTGAAAAGCTACGGATATGCGAAAATCGAGCGGATAATCAAGCCATCGCCTGAGAGAACCGAAACGGACTGCGCCATTTTCGGCAGGTGCGGCGGGTGTACTTTCCGCCATATTTCGTACAGCGCGGAGCTTATGATAAAAAAGCACTGGGTGGATGAAAATTTCGCGCGCATCGGCGCCTTGGATATAAGATGCGATGCGATAGTCCCCTCGCCCGAGGTCGGCGGCTACCGCAATAAGGCGCAGCTTCCCTGCGGGACGGGGGAGAACGGCATTTTCTTCGGGTTTTATTCCAAGCATTCGCACAGGATGATTCCGTGTGAAAACTGCCGCCTGACGCCGCCTTTTTATGAGGATATAATCGCCTGCGTCGAGCGCTGGGCGAGCGAAAGCGGAGTTTCCGCTTATGACGAGGAAAGCGGCAGGGGACTGCTCCGTCATCTCTATATCCGCGACGGAAGAGGAAGCGGCGAGGTGATGGTCTGCCTCGTCATAAACGGACGCGACATTCCCGAAAAGCAAGCGCTGATAAGGGATTTGCTCAAATTAAATGTTTGTATAAAATCAATCGCGCTCAATATAAACACGAGAAAAACGAATGAAATTCTCGGCAACGAATGCGTCACGCTCTACGGAAGCGATACGATAAGCGATACGCTCGGCGGGCTGAAATTCGATATTTCGCCGCTCTCGTTTTATCAGGTGAACAGAAACGGCGCCGAGCGGCTCTACTCGCTTGCGGGCGAGTTCGCGGCACTGACGGGATGCGAAACTCTACTCGACCTTTATTGCGGCGCGGGCACGATAGGGCTTTTTCTCTCGGATAAGGTAAAGAAGCTCTACGGCGCGGAGATAATCCCGCAGGCGGTGGACAACGCGCGCGAAAACGCCGCGAAAAACGGCATAGAAAATGCGGAATTTTTCTGCGCGGACGCGGGCAAGGCGGCGCTGATGCTCTCTGAGTGCGGAGTGCGCCCCGATGTGATAATCCTCGACCCGCCGCGAAAGGGAATCAACGCCGATGTTATAGAGGCGATAGTGCGGATGCAGCCGGAACGCGTTGTCATGGTCTCGTGCAACAGCGCAACAGCTGCGCGCGACTGCGCCCGGCTCGCGGAGAAGGGGTATGTGCCGACAAAGCTCCGCGCCCTCGATATGTTCCCGAGAACGGGACATGTGGAGACGGTTTGCCTGTTGTCAAGGCTTAATACAAATGTATAATCACCCGATTTGATTTAAAACCCGCAGACTTGCAAAAAGCCTGCGGGTATTTTTTTGATGTGCTTTGCCACGGCGATTTTTATGCGCAGGGAAGAGACTTTTTGAGAATTTTCGGCCGCTTGTAGAACGATGGTAGAATAATAACCCCCGAAATCAGCTAAAATAGACAATTATTCGCTGGACAGGCTTTATTTTTTATGCTATAATTATAGTGACAAAAAACTTAAGACAAGGAGAAAAAATTATGGATGGCAATAACATCGGTGCGAGAATCGCAGGGTTGCGAAAAGAAAAGGGAATGACGCAGGCGGAGCTTGCCGCAGTCATCAATATAAGCGACAAAGCTATATCAAAATGGGAAAGCGCGGGAAGCTGCCCCGATATTGATGTTCTTATAAAGCTTTCGGATTTCTTTGAGGTTTCGCTCGATTATATTATCCGCGGCGAATGTATGCATCAGCAGAAAATGTTTGCCGGTTCGCCTTATGCAAAGGTCAACAGGATAAACGAACTCCCGCTCATTGACGGTCTTAATAAATATTATTTATCGCGCGGCTGGCATGTTGTAAAAGCCGAGCAGGATGTGTCGGATGGCGATTACAGTGTTATAATCGTAATCGAAAGGAACAATTGAGTTGTGGTGGTTTGAATGAAAAAATATTCTTTTTTCGGTAATCTGCGCTTCATGATGAAAAAAGCATGGAAAAACTCCAGAATGGCGGTTTTGCTTGCCGCATTCAGCGTGCCTTTTTCCATAGCGCTTCCCTTTTTACTTACACTGCTCTCTTCGAAAACCGTCGAATATACAACCGAGGGCGTTGCCGATACAAAGTTGCTTTTGCTTATTTCCGTACTTATGTTTGCTATTGCGGCGGCGACGCTGCTGCTGAGAGTCATAAACAGTTTTTTGCCCAAATATTCGCTGATAAACCGAACGAAGCTGGGACTTGAAATAAAAGAATCCGTGGCAAGAACAGACTATGTAAATCTGGAAAACAGCGACTACAACGCCATGCGTAATCAGGCGCAGCAGGCGGTGGGAAGCAATGCCGGCATCGCAGAATCGATTTTCGGCAAAATGGCATTGTTTCTTACAAATACGATAGGCATCGTATTATATTCGGCTCTGATTTTCAGACTGTCGCCGATTATCATTCTCGTGCTTGCCGCTTCTACGGTTTTGCTTTATTATGTCGGCAAAATCAATGTCAAGTGGATTCAGAAGAACAAGACGCAGTGGTATGAAATAGACAGAAAAAAACAATATATCCTCGGGAAACTCGGAAGCTTCGGCGCGGCAAAAGATGTAAAGCTCTACGGAGTATCCGCATGGTTTTACAAAATCTATATGTCACTGCTCGGGCAGAGAATCAAATGGAGCCGCAAAAGCGAGATGAGAGCAGGTGGGATAGATATTCTCTCTGCTTTCATAACGCTACTCAGAGACGGTCTGGCGTATGGTCTGCTGATTTATAAAATTTCAAAAGGAAATCTCTCCGCCTCGGAATTTGTCTTTTATTTTGCTCTCATCGGGCAATATTCTGTATATATTTACGGAATCATGAACGGATGCATCGACCTCTACCGTTCCTCTCTGTGTATTTCCGATGTCCGCAATTTTCTTGACTACAAGAGCGTGATGAATCACGGAAAAGGCGCCGATATTTTTCAGAACGCACCCGAGATAGAGTTTCATGATGTCTGCTTCCGCTTTCCGAATTCCGAATCGCTGATTCTCGACCATATATCATTCAAAATAAAACGCGGCGAAAAAATCGCGCTGGTGGGAATAAACGGCGCAGGTAAAACCACGCTGATAAAGTTGGTCTGCGGTTTGTTTATCCCGACCGACGGCTACATATCGGTGGACGGGAAAAATATCTCGGAATATAACATTGAAGAATATTATTCGAAAATATCCGCCGTATTTCAGGATATTTATACATTGCCCATGAGCATCGAGGAAAATATCGCGGGGTTCCGCGCCGATATTGACTATGAAAGGCTGAATGCCGCGATAGAAAAGGCGGGACTGAAAGATAAAATTGATTCACTGCCGGATGGTCTGCGGACAAAGCTCGACAAAACATTATTCAAGGATGCGACGGAGCTCTCCGGCGGCGAGAGGCAGAAGCTGGCTATGGCGAGAGCACTCTACAAGGAATCTCCGATAGTCATACTTGACGAGCCGACGGCGGCACTTGACCCGATAGCCGAAGAAAAGGTTTATCGGATATACCATTCGCTTTCCGACAGGACAACATCAATCTTTGTTTCGCATCGGTTGGCATCAACCCGTTTTTGCGACCGCATTTTCTATATGGAAAACGGACGGATACTCGAAGAGGGCACGCATGAGAGTCTGATGCGGGACGGCGGAAAATATGCCGCGATGTTCCATGCGCAGAGTCAATATTATACGGGCGATTTTAAGGAGGCGGCAGAATGAAAAAACTTCCTGATATAAAATTATTGTTCAAATGCTATAAAACGATAAATTCGTTTTCTCCGAATATCATTCTGATTCAGATAATAAAGGCTGTTACCGATTCGCTATTTCCGTTCATAACCATATATATGTCGGCTGAAATCGTAGA
>CAVESF010000006.1:3651-60026 GCA_963618495.1 Acutalibacteraceae bacterium | reverse complement strand
CGACTATAAGCGCGTTTTTTCTTATGCACTGCTTACCGTCGCTGTAAGTTTCGGCGTAAAAATAATTTCGGTTGTTCTATCAAGGATTCTGAATATCAAATATCTTGCCTTTTCAAATAATTACGAGAAATCAAAATCGCTGAAGATTCCCGACCTTGATTACAGCACGATTGAGGATTCCGAAACAAGGCAGAAGCTGAACAAAATAGAGCAGTATGAAAATATGAACGGCGGAGGACTGACCAGCATTTATCACAGCACATCGAGCTTTTTGCGCAGCTTTTTCACGCTGGTTTTTTCCGTGGCTCTGACAATCTCCCTTTTTGTATTGCCTTATCCCTCGGAGGGAAGTCTGATAACAAAACTGGCTGTCAATCCCATCGTCGGAATAGTCATTCTGGCGTTGATATTCGTATATGTCATTTTCAACAGTAAAGTTGCGGTCAAATGCACCAGATATGCCAATTCCGAATATTCCAAATTTACATTTATCAATGATTTGAGTTCCGAGCTGACATCGCACATTTATTATAACAAAACCGCAATGGACATCAGAATATACGGTCAGACCGAGGCGATAATGCAGCATGCGCATGAGACCATGCAGATGAGCTATGACATAAACGGAAATACAAATATGTATTCTTTAAAGAAAATGCACATCCCGGGAGAGCTTATCCGCCTGTTTACCCAGTTTCTGATTTATATATTTGCCGCGTTCGGTGCGCTTGCGGGACGGTTCAGCATAGGTTCAATCACAAAATACATTGCGGCGCTCTCCAATTTCTCGGGAGCCATAAAGCAGATTATGGTGACAGGCGAGCAGTTGCGATATAATTGCGAGATTGCAAAGCTTTATTTCGATTTCGTGGAAATCCCGTCCGGGATGAAAAGCGGGGAGCAAAAAATCGCACCGCAGGAAAGCCATGAATTTGAATTCAGAAATGTTTCTTTCAAATATCCGAATACCGATATTTATGTTCTGAAAAATCTCAGTTACAAAATAAAGCAGGGCAAAAAGCTCGCGATAGTCGGAATGAACGGATGCGGAAAAACAACGCTTGTAAAGCTTCTTTGCAGATTATATGACCCGACAGAGGGCGAAATCCTCCTCGACGGAATCAATATAAAAGAATACGGATACAGCGATTATCTGAAAGCTTTTTCCGTTGTTTTTCAAGACTATTCTTTATTTGCCATGTCGCTTGCGCAAAACATATCATGCGATGAGACTTATGAAAAGCAGAAAGTGCTTTCGTGCCTCGACGAGGTCGGTTTTTCGGAAAGACTGGCTTCGCTTGAAAATGGTATAGATACGGTTCTGTACAGAGATTTCGAAAGAAACGGCGTGATGATATCGGGCGGCGAAGCGCAAAAGATTGCCATGGCAAGAGCGCTCTATAAAGACGCGCCGATAGTAATTTTCGATGAACCCACCGCGGCTCTTGACCCTATTTCAGAAAGCGAGATTTATAAGAGATTAAATGCCATCGTCAAGGGAAGAACGGCGATATTTATTTCCCACAGGTTGTCATCATGCGTTTTCAGCGACGAAATACTTGTTATGGACGGCGGAGAAATCGTCCAGAGCGGCTCGCATGAAAAACTGCTTGCGGACGCGGGCGGAAAATATCACGAGCTGTGGAACGCGCAGGCGCAGTTTTATGTCTGAAAAATATACCACAAAAGCCTCTGTCCGAGGAAAGCCGGCAGAGGCTTTTGCCATGCGGTTATTTTAAAATACAGATCCGTAGAAGCATCGCTCCGGCGAATTTTGAAAATAATACGAATTTTTCCGAAAAAGCCATTGATAAAAGGAAAGCCGGATGATATAATAAAAGGCAAAGTAAATGTCCGCGGATTTGCAAAGATAATCCGCACCGAAAAAGCGAAAAAGGTCAGAGAAAACCGAATAAATATGCGACAGCGCACGGCAACGGTGCTTTCGCGCATTGATATAATCATGGAGGAAAATATGGATTACAGAAAACACGGCGATACATACATCGTGCGGCTCGGGATAGGTGATGAAATATGCGCGAGCATGACTGCTTTTGCCGAAAAGGAGAAAATCGCGCTTGCCGAAGTGAGCGGCATAGGCGCGGTAAGCGCCTTTACCGTCGGAGTCTACGACACGGCGGAGAAAAAATATTACGCAAACGAATTTTCGGGAGCCTATGAGATAGTTTCGCTCTCTGGAAATATCACGCAAAAGGACGGGAAACCCTATCTGCATCTGCATTTCTCAGCGGGAGATTCCGCGGGGAGAGTTTTCGGCGGGCATCTGAACAGCGCCGTGATAAGCGCGACGGCGGAGATTTTCGTGCGCACACTATGCGGCGCGGTCGGGCGCAGATTTGACGAGGGCATAGGTCTTAATCTGCTCGACTTCAAGGCATGAAAACAAAGAGCGGAGAATCCGCAATTTATATAATTACTTAACACGCAAAAACGGAGACAAACCAACAAAATGAAAAATCTACTCATCTATCTGAAAAAATACAGGAAAGAGAGCATTCTCGCGCCGCTTTTCAAGGTGCTGGAGGTTGCTTTCGACCTGCTTGTACCCGTAGTCGTCGCCGATATGATAAATGTCGGCGTGAAAAACGGCGACAAAGCCTATATGGTGCGCTGCGCGCTGATTCTGCTCGGCATGGCGGCGCTCGGGCTGTGCTGCACCGTGGCGGCGCAGTTCTTTGCGGCAAAGGCGAGCGTCGGCTTTGCCGCATCGCTTCGTCAGGCGACTTTTGACCATGTGCAGAGCCTTTCCTTTACCGAGCTTGACACGCTCGGCACGGACACGATAATAACAAGGCTCGGAAGCGACATAAATCAGGTGCAGAACGGACTCAATCTCGGGCTTCGCCTGCTCCTGCGCAGTCCCTTTATCGTCATCGGCTCGATGATAGCGGCTTTCATCATAAATGTGAAATGCGGTGTCATTTTCGCCATAACAATACCCGTGCTTTTCGTCGTCGTATTTGCGATAATGCTTGTGAGCATCCCGCTTTTCGGCAAGGTGCAGGGCAGGCTCGACCGCGTGACGAGACTCACGAGAGAAAATCTCACGGGTGTCCGCGTAATACGCGCATTCTGCCGCGAGGAGCATTCCGTCGAGGAATTTGAAGAGAGCAACAGAGCGCTTACGAAGCTCAATGAGTTCGTCGGCAAGATATCGGCGCTACTCAATCCGCTTACTTATGTCCTGATAAATATCGGCGCTGTTTTCCTCATCGACCGCGCCGCCGTGCAGGTCAATGCCGGAGCACTCGAGCAGGGCTATATGATAGCGCTCTACAACTATATGCTACAGATAATAGTGGAGCTTATCAAACTTGCTTCGCTTATCATCACGCTCAATAAATCCATGGCTTGCGCAAAGCGCGTGGCGAATATTCTCTCCGTGAAAACAAGCATGGAATATCCCGCACGCGATGCCGTGGAAAAGGACGGAGACAGTGCTGTCCGCTTTGACAATGTCACATTTTCATATAAGGGCGCGGGCGCACCTAGCCTTAAGAATATTTCCTTTGAAGCGAAAAAGGGCGAGACCGTCGGCGTCATCGGCGGTACGGGCAGCGGCAAGACAACGCTTGTCAGCCTGATACCGCGCTTCTATGACGCAAGCGACGGCGCCGTGCTCATAGACGGCAACAATGTAAAGGAATATACCGCAGAAACGCTCTGCCGCAAGGTCGGCACGGTGCAGCAGCGTTCCGTACTCTTCTCGGGCAGCATCGGCGAAAACCTCCGATTGGGCGACGAAAACGCCGCCGACGCGGCTCTCTGGGACGCGCTGACTACGGCGCAGGCAAAGGAGGTTGTGGAGGGCAAGGACGGAAAACTCGATTTCATACTTGAGCAGAACGGCAGAAATCTCTCCGGCGGTCAGAAGCAGAGAATCTCCATAGCGCGCACGCTGACGAAAAAGCCCGAGATACTCATCCTCGATGACAGTTCCAGCGCACTTGACTATGCGACCGACGCGGCGCTCCGAAAGGCGATACATTCGCTCGGCGGCGACACGACGGTATTCCTTGTTTCGCAGAGAATAGCGGGAATCAAGCAGGCGGATAAGATAATAGTTCTCGACAACGGCGCGATGATGGGCATAGGCACGCATGACACTCTCATGCAGACCTGCGATACCTACAGGGAAATATACTTCTCGCAGTTTCCCGAAGAGCGCACGCTCTATGCCAAGGCAAACTGAAGGGAGTGGCATAACATGAAAAAAGATAACAACGCAAAAAAGGCAACCTTCCGTGGCAGTAAAGGCACATTCCGCAAGCTGATGCGCTTCATCGCGAAATACCGCATACTCCTCTTCTTTGGGACAGTACTTGCCGCGCTTTCCGTGGCGCTCCAGCTCTATGTTCCGATGCTCTTCGGCGATGCGATAGACAGTATCGCTGACAAGGGCAAAGTGGATTTTGACGCAATGTGGGTTTATCTTGCGAAGATACTCGTTTTCGCTTCCGTTTCCGCTTTTGCGGCATGGCTGATGAACCTTGTAAACAACCGCATGACATATCGCATAGTGCGCGATATCCGTTCCGGCGCGATAAAGCATATCCAGCGCCTGCCGCTCTCTTATCTCGACAGCCACAGCACAGGCGATATAGTCAGCCGCATCATCTCCGATGCGGATATCCTGTCGGACGGGCTCCTTCTTGGTTTCACTCAGCTTTTCTCGGGAATAGTGACTATCGTGCTCACGCTCATTTTCATGCTTTCCAAGAATATATGGATAACCCTGATGGTTCTGCTCCTCACGCCGCTCAGCTTTATCGTGGCGAAATTCATCGCTTCGCGCTCGTATAATATGTTCAGGAGGCAGAGCGAGGCGCGCGGAGAGCAGACCGCACTCACCGATGAAATGATAGGCGGACAGAAAGTAGTCCGTTCCTTCGGCTATGAAAAGAGAAGCTCCGAGCGCTTTGCCGCAATAAACGAAAAGCTCCGCGTATACAGCCAGAAAGCGGTTTTCTACAGCAGTCTCACAAATCCCTCCACAAGATTTGTAAACAATATCGTCTATGCGCTCGTCGCGCTTGTCGGCGCACTGATGATAACGGGCGGCAACCTCACCGCGGGGGGACTTGCCGTGCTTCTCTCGTATGCAAGCCAGTATATGAAGCCTTTCAACGATATCAGCTCCGTTATCACGGAGATGCAGAATGCGCTCGCCTGCGCGGGCAGACTCTTTGAGCTGATGGACGAAAATGAAGAATCGCCCGATGCCGCAGGTACTCTCGAAAATGTTCGCGGCGAGGTCGATATCCGCGATGTCGCTTTCAGCTATAATAAGGAAAAAAAGCTTATCGAAAATTTCAATCTCCATGTGGATCCGGGTATGCGCATAGCGATAGTAGGACCCACAGGATGCGGCAAAACGACATTTATCAATCTGCTCATGCGCTTCTATGATGTGGACGCGGGAGAGATAGATATCGACGGCAAGCCAGAGGTGAGCCTCTCGCGCCACTCTCTGCGCGGAAGCTTCGGCATGGTACTCCAGGAAACATGGATAAAGAGCGGCACCGTTCGCGAAAATATCTGCTTCGGCAAGCCCGATGCCACTGATGAAGATGTCATCCGCGCGGCAAAGGATGCGCACAGCTGGGAATTTATCGAAAAACTTCCGCAGGGGCTTGATACCGTGCTCAATGAGGACAGCATAAGCCAGGGTCAGAAACAGCTGCTCTGTATTACGCGCGTAATGCTCACACTGCCGCCGATGCTAATACTTGACGAGGCTACCTCGAATATCGATACGAGAACGGAACTGCAGGTTCAGGATGCATTCGATAAGCTTATGCGCGGTAAGACGAGCTTTGTCGTGGCGCACAGACTCTCGACTATCAGAAATGCTTCGCTCATTCTCGTGATGAAAGACGGCAGGATAATAGAGCAGGGCACGCATGACGAACTGCTTGCACACGGAGGCTTCTATCATAAGCTTTACAACAGCCAGTTTCAGCCTGTATAAGGCATAAGGAAAATTTGGGCGGAACGGAAAAAGACGTAGCTGACGGCGCTTTGCCTCGTGCATGAGGCAAAGCGCCTGCTCCTGCAAAACAGAACAATGCGCTCATAGATATGATGCTTGACCCCGCAAAAACGGAATTTCAGTATATCGTAACAGGCGGCGAATGGAGGGATATAATAAAATGAACGAGGGAAAATTCTTCTGCAAAAACAGCGAGCGGCACGGCGGCGGTTATATGGAATTTGCCTTTTGCCGCCGATACGATAAAAAGAAGCTTTTTTCGCTCTCGCGCATGGTCAATTGGAGCGATGATTCGCTCTATGTCGATACGGATTTTCTGAACGAATTTACGGCGGAGTACGCAAAGTATCTCGAGCCTTGCGTTTCGCCGGACGGCTCGGGCAGGTTCTGCTATTATGGACTGAATTATTATGACGCCGAGCGGGCGGCGGAGATTCTCGCCGCGATAGAGACGGAAAAGCCGCGTGAATACAAGGTTATTGCCGAGTGGCTCAGAAAAGATATACAGGAGTATAACGGATTTTATATACTTGGAGTTTAAATGATACAAATGTATAATTTGGAAAAATGCAACATATGTCCGCGAAGATGCGGCGCCGACAGAACATGCGGCACAGGCTACTGCGGGCAGGGCGCGGAAATAAAAATAGCGCGCGCCGCGCCGCATTATTGGGAGGAACCGTGCATCTCGGGCAAACGCGGCTCGGGCACGGTTTTCTTCTCGGGATGCAGTCTGCGGTGCGTCTACTGCCAGAATGCGGATATAGCGCACGGCGGCTTCGGAAAGGAAATACCCTGTGAGCGGCTCTGCGAAATATTTTTTGAGCTGGCGGAAAAAGGTGTGCACAATATAAACCTTGTCACACCGACGCACTTCACGCCGCAGATACGCGATGCGATAATCATGGCAAAGAACCGCGGATTTTCGCTTCCGTTTGTCTATAACTGCGGCGGATATGAGAGTGTGGAAACGCTGAAAAGCCTCGATGGACTTATCGATATTTATCTCACCGATTTCAAATATATGTCTCCCTCAAGAGCGAAAAAGTACAGCGCGGCGGCTGACTACCCCGAGGTGGCGAAAGCGGCGACGGCGGAGATGGTGCGCCGGACGGGCGAACCGATTTTTTCCGCGGACGGGCTTATGAAGCGCGGCACGATAGTGCGCCTGCTGATATTGCCCGATGGACTGCTCGATGCCAAGAGCGTACTCCGCTATCTGCACCGCACATACGGCGAACGCATTTATATCTCGATAATGAACCAGTATACGCCGATGGCGGGCGTGCCTTATCCCGAGCTTGCGCGGAAAATAACCGAGCGCGAATACGACGAGATAATAAATTTCGCCATAGACGAGGGGATAACGAAAGCATTCATACAGGAGGACGGCACGGCAGAGGAAAGCTTCATCCCGCCTTTTGATATGACGGGTGTGGATGGAAATAATACAGTTGTATAATATGGCAAAAGCTCCCATGGGGACTGCACTTTCGCACAGCACCCTCATGGGAGATTATTTACATTTTGCGTTTTGTCAAAACCGCTTTATCAGCTTTATCGCCGTGCCTTCGTCATAGGAGCGTACTTCGCCGAGAGCGAAAAATCCGTCCTTGTCGCTTATGCGCAGGCGCGTGCCGACGGGAAAGTTTGTATTTATTTTCCGCTGGTATATCTCGGCGCCGTTTTGTGCGAGCCGCGCATAAAAATCCGAAAGGCGCACAGAGGGAAGCTCACGAAAGAGACACTCGGTCGGGCGCAAGAGCGCCTGACGGGCGGCAATATCCATTGCCTCAAGCTGTTCTGTCGTCACGGCATCGTTGAGCGAGAAGCTGCCGCAGCGCGTGCGCACGAGACTGCTCATTGCGCCGCCGCAACCGAGTGCCGCACCTATATCGGCGCAGAGCGTGCGGATATATGTTCCCTTTGAGCAGGATACCTCGAGCGTATAATTTCGTTCGTCCGAGCGCGTGATATCAAGCGAACGGATATGTATCGGGCGAGCCGCGCGCTCTACCGTCACGCCGTCGCGGGCGAGGTCACAGAGCTTTTTGCCGCCGACTTTCAGCGCGCTGTACATCGGCGGTGTCTGCATTATATCGCCGACAAAGCGCCGCGATACGGCGACCACCTCATCCTCCGAGGGGATATTGCCGCTCTCGGAGAGGACGGTGCCTGTGGTGTCCTCCGTGTCGGTGGTTATACCGAGCAGGAGCCCTGCGCGATAGCTTTTGTCATGCTCCATGGCATATTCGCTTGCCTTTGTGGCGTTGCCTATGAGTATCACGAGCAGACCCGACGCCATCGGGTCGAGTGTGCCCGTATGCCCGACTGCACGCGTGCCGAAAAGGCGACGCATTCTGTTTACGGCATCGTGCGAGGTGATGCCGGCGGGCTTATTCAGGAGAAGTATTCCGTCATTCATGAAAGCCGCATTCCTTTATTATTCTTTTTACGGCGCTGTCTACCTTGTCGGCGGAGACAACACAGCCTGCCGCGCCGAAATGACCGCCGCCGCCGAAAATAGTGCATATTTTCGATACATCTATATCGCATGAGGAGCGCGTGGAAATCTTATACGAGCCGTCGGCGCGTTCGCGCACGAAGATGGCTATCTTCACTCCGTCGGCGCGGCGGATGGCGTTGATAACATCGTAGGTATCTTCCTCCTCAAAGCCGCCTGCTTTCTTGTCCGCCTCCGTCATGCGGATATATGAAATTTTTCCGCCGCAGAAATACTGCACATTCGCCATGGCAAAAGCTTCGGCGGCGAGTGCGCTTTTTGTTTTGCATTCGAAAAGGTCGCGGCAGATGCTGGCATGATTTACGCCGCGCTCTATCAGCTTCGCCGCTATCTTGTGCGTAAAAGGCGTGGTGTTCGCATAGCGGAAGCCGCCCGTATCAGCCGCGAGTGCGGCATAGAGCAGGGAAGCGATGTCCTCGGGAATCCTGCCCGCGAGCATACGGTTTACTATGCGGTAGACTATCTCGGCGCAAGCCGCCGCCTGCGGGTCGATTATGCGCACGGGAGAATATGACTCATGCGTTCTGTGATGGTCGAGCACGAGGCGCATTTCCTTTGCGCGCTCCATATATTTCCCGAGCTGGCTCGGGGAAGCGACATCCACGCTTATGCGGAATGTCGGAGAAAAATCAGCAGGCAGGGAATCCTCGGGAAAATCGCGCTCTCCGCCTGTCAGAAACGTGAGCGAAACGGGAATCCTGTCACAGCAGACGGGATAAGCCTTTTTACCCGAGAGCCTCAGCGCATGAACGAGCGCGAAGCATGAGCCGACCGTATCCGCGTCGGGATTTTCGTGCGTGTATACGGCAAAATTATCGTTTTCCGCGAGAAGCCTGCAAACGGCTTTCACGGATGAATTTGAATTATTCATCATCTCCGCCCTCCGAAGCTGTGTCGGAAGCGGGGTCATAGATGTGCGTTTCCTTCAGCAGTCTGAATATGTTTGCACCGCGTTCTATCGCATTGTCGTATATGAAAGTGAGCTCCGGTGTGATGCGCATATTGAGCTTTGTCGCTATCTCGTGTCGGATGAGGCCGCGGGCGCTTTTCAGTCCCTGCTTTACTTCTTTCACAGCCTCATCATCGGAATCGAGAAGAGAAAAATATATCTTCGCGTACTTGAGGTCGCCGGAAACATCGCACTGCGTGACCGTTATCATATGCGAGCTCACGCGCGGGTCTTTTACCGTGCGCAGAGCATCGGCAACGGTGCGCATGAATTCATCGTTTATCCGTGCTTTTCTGAAATTTGACATTTATCCCTCCTTGCCGCCTTTCGGCAAACGTTTGAATTTGAATATTATTTATCATTTATATTATAGCACTCTTTAAAGCGAAAATCTATACCATTTTTGAGATTTATGAAAAATTTTTATAAACTTAACATTATACTTACTTGACATATGGGGAAGAGAGGTATATAATCAAATCGTAATTATAAAAGGCGGTTTGCCTTGGAAAAAGGGGATACTGTATTATGGAAAAAATGATTGCGCTTGTTAAGGAACGCCCCGAAAGAGGGCTTTGGATGCGTGAAGTACCCGTTCCCGAATGCGGCAAAAACGATGTAAAGATAAAGATACGCAAGACTGCCATCTGCGGTACTGACCTGCATATTTATAACTGGGACGAATGGAGCAGGAAAACCATACATACGCCTATGACAATAGGTCATGAATATGTCGGCGAGATAGTGGAAGTCGGCGAGAATGTAACGGCATACAAGGTCGGCGACAGAGTCACCGGCGAGGGTCATATCGTATGCGGCAAGTGCCGCAACTGCCTTGCGGGCAAGGGTCACCTCTGTCGCGAAGCAAAGGGCGTCGGCGTAAACCGCGACGGAGCTTTTGCTCAGTATCTCGTTATCCCTCAGACGAATGTTTATCTCTGCGATGACAAGATACCGGATGATCTCTACGCTATCTTCGATCCTTATGGCAATGCTGCTCACACAGCACTTTCCTTCAATCTCGTAGGCGAAGATGTACTTGTCACGGGTGCCGGTCCTATCGGTATCATGGCGGCGGGTATCGCACGCTTCTGCGGCGCACGCAACGTGGTCATCACCGACTTGAACGACTACCGTCTGAATCTTGCAAAGAAATTTGGCGTGAGCGCGGCTGTCAACACGAAAAACGAGGATCTGCGCGATGTTATGAAGAGCCTTGATATCCACGAGGGCTTTGATGTGGGTCTCGAGATGTCGGGCAGCCCGATAGCCTTCAATCAGATGATAAATTCCATGGAAAACGGCGGCAAGATGGCTATGCTCGGCATACCGAAGAACGATATGCAGATTCCGTGGGACAAGATAGTTTTCAACGGACTCTGGATAAAGGGCATCTACGGCAGAGAAATGTTTGAAACATGGTATAAGATGGCGGCGATGATTCACGGCGGCTTTAATCTTGAGCCTATCATCACGCACCGCTTCGATATAATGGATTATGAAAAAGGCTTTGAGGCGATGAACAGCGGCAATTCCGGCAAGGTTGTGCTCGACTGGACAAAGCTCGGATGAGGAGGTAAATCATGAATAAAACAGATGCACTCGCTTTTTATAAGAGCGAGGTCGAAAAAATAAAGGCGGACGGACTTTTCAAGGGAGAGAGAGTTATCGCTTCTCCGCAGAGCTCTGCCGTTACCACGGCAGACGGCGCCAAGATGATAAATATGTGCGCCAACAACTATCTCGGTCTTGCCGATTCCGAGGAGCTGATTCAGGCGGCGATAGATTCATATAAGAACCGCGGCTACGGATGCGCGAGCGTTCGTTTCATCTGCGGAACATTCGATATCCACAAGCATCTTGAAGAGAAGATAAGCAAATTCCTCGGAACAGAGGATACGATACTCTATTCCTCATGCTTCGATGCAAACGGAGGTCTTTTTGAGACGGTGCTTTCGGTAGAGGATGCCGTCATAAGCGACGAGCTCAACCATGCCAGCATAATCGACGGCGTCCGTCTCTGCAAGGCGACGAGATACCGCTACAAGAACAACAATATGGACGACCTCGAGGCAAAGCTCAAGGAAGCCGACGCGGCAGGCGCGAGAATCAAACTTATTGCCACAGACGGTGTTTTCTCCATGGACGGTATCATAGCAAATCTTGCGGGAATATGCGACCTCGCGGAGAAATACGGTGCGCTCGTCATGGTTGACGACAGCCACGCATCCGGTTTTGTCGGCGCGCACGGCAAGGGAACAAGCGAGCATTGCGGCGTGATGGGCAGAGTTGATATCATCACATCCACTTTCGGCAAGGCACTCGGCGGCGCTTCCGGCGGTTTCACCTCCGGCAGAAAGGAGATAATCGACCTGCTCCGTCAGAGAAGCCGTCCTTATCTCTTCTCAAATTCTCTTGCTCCCGCCATCGCGGCTACGACCTCCAAGCTCATAGATAAGCTTTCCGAGACGACGGAACTGCGCGACAGGCTTGAGGAAAATACGAAATATTACCGTTCGCTTCTCACAGAGGCGGGCTTTGATATAATCGAGGGCACGCATCCTATCGTTCCCGTAATGCTCTATGACGAAAAGACGGCAGGCGAGTTTGCCCGCCGCATGATGGAAAAGGGCGTTTATGTCGTTGCTTTCTCATATCCCGTAGTGCCGAAGGGCAAGGCGAGAATCCGCACGCAGGTTTGCGCTTCCCATACAAAGGAGCAGCTGAAATATGTCGTCGACTGCTTCAAGGCTGTCCGCGATGAGATGAATAAATAAGTAACATGCAGGCGTATAAATAATAATATACATATGTATAAGATGACAAGCCACGGCAAAAAATCTGTCGTGGCTTGCATTTTGCTTGCTTTGTACCGCTTCGTCTTACTCAGAGAAAACCTGAGAAAACCAAGACAGGGTATATACCGGGCGACATTGCAAAAGCGGCAAGCCCGTGCATGTTGCCTTTTCGCGTTTTTTTATGTGCGGCACTTGATATTTGCGCTTTTTTATGTTAAAATATAAAATCAGTTGATTATTTTATCGAGGGGAGCGGAGAAATGAGGATTTTTGCCATACGCCATGGGGTGACGGAATGGAACAGCATGGGTAAAATTCAGGGCAGGACTGATATTCCGCTAAGCGAAGCGGGAGTGAAAAGCGCATATGCGCTCGCCGCAGAAATGCGGGCGCAAGGATATATCCCGACGCGGATTTTCACAAGTCCTCTTGTGCGCGCATATAAAACGGCGGAGATAGTAGCCTCGGAATTTTCGCTTACACCCGAGGCGGTGACGGATTTTCAGGAGATGTCCTTCGGACTTTGGGAGGGGCTGAGCTGGAAGGAAATAACGGAAAAATACTCTGCGGAATTCGAATCATGGAATAATGACCGCACAGTGCAGATTCCCGAGGGCGAATCGTATATAGCCCTCACGCGCCGCATCATCCCCGAGCTTCGCCGCGCCTGCGAAAAATCCGACGGAGACCTTGCGATAGTGGCGCACGGAGCCGTGATAATGGCTATGCATGTCATATACGAGGGCATAGAATTTGAGAGCATAGATAAAATAATGCGGCATATAAAAAATTCCTCCGTTACTGTCTTTGACAGCGGGCGTATGCTCGAAAATGCGGAGAAATTCGAAAAATCGGGCAGACTTGATATAAGAAAAGGAAATAAACTATGAAACTGACACTTGTGGCGACCTGCCTTTTCGGGCTGGAGAAATTTCTCGGCGAGGAGATAGACGCGCTCGGCTATAAGCGTATCGAAACGATAGATGGCAGAGTCACTTTTGAGGGAGACGAAGAGGCTGTTGCGCGGTGCAATATCTGGCTTCGCACGGCAGAGCGCCTCTATATAAAAACGGGCGAATTTGACGCGATGAATTTCACCGACCTTTTTGACGGCACCAAGGCGATAGCATGGGAGAGCCTGATAGGCAGAAACGACGCTTTTCCCGTAAAGGGTCACTCGGTGAAAAGCCTGCTGACAAGCATTCCCGATTGCCAGAGCATCATCAAAAAGGCGATGGCGACAAGGCTGGGCGAAGCCTACGGGCTTTCATATATGCCCGAAACGGGAACAAAATATCAGATAGAATTTTTCATACTGAAAGACAGAGCGAGCCTGATGATAGATACCTCCGGCGTGGCGCTTCACAAGCGCGGATACCGACCGCAGAACGCGCCCGCTCCGCTGCGCGAGACGCTTGCCGCCGCCATGGTCAAAATGGCGCGCCCGCGCGAAAATGTCCTCTTCTGGGACCCTTTCTGCGGTTCGGGAACGATACCGATAGAGGCGGCTATGCTGATGACAAATACGGCGCCGGGGCTGAAAAGAGGATTTGCAGCGGAGGAATTTCCTTTCATAGGCAAAGAGATATGGGAGAGTGCGAGAAAAGAAGCGCGCGAGGCGATAAATACGGATACAACCTTTGAAGCCTATGCTTCCGACTGCGAATGGAGTGCCGTCAGGCTTGCCACGGCTTGCGTCCGTCAGGCGGGCATGGAGAAATACATCAAGGTTTTCGAGAAGAACGCGCTCGATATCAAGGCAGACGGCAGGCGCGGAACGATAGTCTGCAATCCGCCATACGGCGAGCGTCTCTCCACCATTGCCGAATCGGAAAAGCTCTATTGCGATATGGGAAAGAGCTTTGCGCGGCTCGGCTCATGGCAGATATATGTTATCACATCAAACGAGAGCTTCGAGCGGCTGTACGGCAGGCGTGCGGACAAGAAGCGCAAGCTGTATAACGGCATGATACCGTGCAGCTTCTACCAGTTTTTCAAAAACGAAAAGAAAGACTATACAAGAGAAAAGAAGGATTTTGCAAAATGATAAGCGAGAGAATAAAACAACTTGTAAACTACGGAGTGGAAAAAAATCTCATCACCGAGGCAGACAGGATATATGCGACAAATCTCCTGCTCGACGCGATGGGCGAGCAGAGCTATGAGGAGCCGGAAGAGGTGCCTGCGGCACCGTTCGAGGAGATACTCGGCGCACTCTGCGATATCGCCGAGGAAAAGGGAATAATCGCGGAAAAGGGAAGCGTGGTTCGCCGCGACCTTTTCGATACGCGCCTGATGGGACTGCTCACGCCGCGCCCCTCCGAGGTCATCGCGAAATTCCGAAGCGAATATGAAAAATCCCCCGAGGCGGCGACGGATTTCTATTATAATCTCAGCAGAGATACGGACTATATCCGCACATACCGCGTGAAAAAGGACATCCGCTGGACTGTGCCGAGCGAATTCGGCGAGATAGATATAACGATAAATCTCTCCAAGCCCGAGAAAGACCCGAAAGATATCGCCTTTGCCAAGATGCAGAAGCAATCGGGTTATCCAAAATGCGCTCTCTGCCACGAAAACGAGGGCTATGCGGGAAATATGAGTGCCGCCGCAAGAGAAAATCACCGCCTTATCCCCATCACTCTCGGCGGGGAAAAGTGGTTTTTCCAGTATTCGCCGTATGTATATTACAATGAACACTGCATAGCGCTCTCCGCCGAGCATACGCCGATGAATGTCTGCGCGAAAACGGTGGAGCGTATGCTGGATTTCATCGATATTTTCCCGCACTATTTCATAGGAAGCAATGCGGGACTGCCGATAGTCGGCGGTTCCATACTCACGCATGACCATATGCAGGGCGGCAGATATGAATTTGCCATGGAGCGTGCCGGAGCGGACAGGGAATTTCGCTTTGCCGGCTTTGAAAATGTAAAGGCGAAAACTGTGAAATGGCCGCTTTCCGTCATCCGCATATCAAGCCCCGATAGAGCCGAGATACAGCGCCTTGCCGCTAAGATTTTCGATGCATGGAGTGACTACAACGATGAGTCCGTGACGATTTTTGCCGAGACGGACGGAGTTTCGCACAATGCGATAACTCCGATAGCCCGTCGTCGCGGCGGCGAGTACGAGCTTGATCTTGTTCTACGCAACAATCTGACTACGCCCGAGCGCCCGATGGGACTTTACCATCCGCGCCCCGAATATCATAATATAAAAAAAGAGAATATCGGGCTTATAGAGGTTATGGGTCTTGCCGTGTTGCCATCGCGCCTTAAAAAGGAACTTGCCGCCGTTGCCGACGCTGTGCTTGCGGGCAAAAATATCTCCGATATACCCGAGATAGCAAAGCATGCGGCATGGTTTGAGAGTTTCCGCGGAAACTACGATATCACGCCCGAAAATATAAACGATATTCTGCTTTGCGAGACTGGAAACACATTCGTTCGCGTCCTCTGCGACTGCGGCGTATTCAAACGCGACGAGAAAGGCATCGCCGCTTTTGACAGATTCATCGATTTTGTAAATAAATTCTGATAACGGAAAAGATATTTATCTATGTGAGGACATAATCTATGGAAGTATTGCGCGGGAGAAGACTGTTCGGTATACTTTTTGTATTCACGGCGGCTTTCTGCCTTCGCGCGGTGCTTCCTTTTTATTTTTGCCTTGCTTTTGCCGCGGCGGCGGTTGTTTCCTTTGCCGTATATGCCGCGGTGACGAAAAGACGCGGCAGGCTCGGCACATACAGGGCGCTTTATGTCGTTTTCGCGCTTCTTGCGCTCGTGCTCGGCATATTTCATGGTCAGATATATATCGCCGCCGTGCCGGAGAGCCTCTTTTCCGATTCGGCGCGCGAATATATCGGCACGGTGAAAAGCGTTGAGGGAAGCGCCGGCTACTACAGCGTCTATACGATAAGCATAGACGGGAGCGGGCGCGGAATACTCTGCCTTTGCGAAGCCGATTACGGCGCGGATTTTGAAGAGGGAGATAAGGTTCGCCTGATTGGCACAGCGTCGGAGGAGAGTGAAATTTACTATAGGAGCAAGGCGGTCAGGGCGAGAATCAATTTTACCGAGAGCAGTATACTTGATTTCGGCGAGGCGAAAACGGGCTTTTTCAGAAGCGTACAGATGAAATTTTCTTCGCTTCTCGAGGGCAGACTGGAGGGCGACACTCTTTCTCTTGCAAAGGCAATGCTACTCGGCGAGCGAAGCGATATTTCGGGCGATATAAGGCTCGATTTCCGTAGAACAGGCTTTTCGCATGTGCTTGCCGTGAGCGGACTGCATATCAGCGTACTTACCTTTGCATTCATGCTTTTTCTCTTACCTCTCCCGATAAGCAAGAGAATAAAAATGCTCCTGCTTATTCCTGCTGTCTGCGCTTTTGCGATGGTGACGGGCGCGTCCGCTTCCGTCGTGCGCTCGTGCATCATGTTTGTCTGCCTTGCGCTCTCCGGCGCATTCTTTGCCGACAGCGATGCGCCGACCTCGCTCATGCTTGCCCTGTCGCTGATATTTGCGGTTTCCCCCTCGTCGGTATACGATATCGGCCTGTGGCTGTCCTTTTCGGCGACGCTAGGGATAACGCTTTTTTCTCCCGTGCTTTCGCCGATAAAACTGCGCAATACGAGAAAGACATATTCGCGCGTGAGAAATCTTCTCGTTTCCGCGCTCAATTATATCATCTCGCTTATCCTGACCTCGCTTGTCGTCACGGCTTTTACCATGCCTGTAATTTTTATCTGCTATGGAAATTTTTCGCTTGTGACGCCGATTGCTTCGCTATTGCTCATACCGATAGTGCAGGTTCTGCTGCCGGTTTTGCTTTTTGTGCTGATATTCGGAGGAGTGCCTTTGCTCGGTGCGGCGCTCTCAGCAGTTGCTACGGCATTGACGAAGCTGATGCTCGCGCCCGCGGGTTTTCTTGCCGATTTTGAGGGGATATATGTTTCGCTCCGCTATCCTTTCGGCAAATATTTCATAATGGCGCTTCTTGTGCTGATTTTCGTCTTTATGTTCGGCAGGAGAGTGAAATTCCGCCGCGCCGCCGCACTTTTTGCCGTGCTTGCCGTTGCTTTCGGCGCGAGCGTCGGCTTATATGAAAATGCCTTTTACGGCAAAGCGCAGACCGTCGTGCTGAACAGCGCGAAAAACGACGGCATAGTGATACGCTACGGCGGGAGAACGGCACTTCTCGATATATCGGGCGGCTCGTATTCCTTTGCGCGTAGCATGAGCGATGAGGTCTACGCTCTGAACGGAGAAAAGATAGATCTGCTTGTATATTCGCATCTGCACAGGTATCATGCCGCATCTCTCGGCAAGCTTTGCTCTGTAATAAAACTCGGTTCCGTTGCCGTTCCTGCTCCGCAGACGGAAGCCGAGGAGGAATATCTTGACAAGCTTAAAGCGGAAGCCGCGGCGCATGGGATAAAAGTTCTCGTATACGGAAAGAATGCATGTGCGGACATCGGCGAAATGCGGATATTCTTTCCCGAATACCTGTACATCAGTCGCTCGGTGCACAGGATTCCGTATTTCTCGGTTGAGATAGCGGGAGAAAATAAGCTTTTCTATATCGGAGCGGGAATGTACGAGCTTTCGGAATTTTATGCGTTGGCAGACAGTGCGGAGCTTCGGGTCTACGGCTCACATGGAGCAAAATACAAGGAGAAGATAAGTGCCGCGCACGGCTCGGTGATTCTCGGCTGTGCCGCGGAATATGCCGATGGCGAGGGGAGCATACTTATTTCCGATGGAAAATACGGTATTGTAATCGAATGAGAGGGAATACATAAGAAAATCGCATCTTCACCGACAAGCGCTGCTTGTCGGTCTTTGCATATAAATCCCGCTTTTTGCCTATAATATATGAAAATATTTTTCATACGGAGCATTATATGGCAGAAGCAAAAGGAGCGGAAAAAAGAAGCACGGCGGCATTTTCCCTCTCGTTTTCGGGTGCGGTGCGCCTCGGAAAATACAGAAAAATGATGAGGGAACTGTCTGCCTCGGCGGACAGGCTGTATGCGGAAGAGGGCGACTGCGCAGGCGCGGCAAAAGCGACTTTTCCGAAAATACACGATGCGGCGATATCTGCGATAAAGACGATAGAGCGCGAGGCTTATTTTTCGTGCCACAGGGAACTTTTTGCCGCGGCGGATGAGGTGCTTGCGGGAATTTTCGCCGAAGAAAACCTTTCGGAGCGCACGGTGAGAGACAGCCTTGCCGCACGCTCGCCCGCAGAGGGATATTCATATATCATGCTGTCGCTTCTTCCATCGGCACTTATTCTGAAGCTTGCGGAAAGATATGCCGACAGCCTCGGAAATGCCGCCGCGATGTATCGCATCTGCGGCATGCTCGGAGTGATATCGGAGACGAGCCTCGGCGGCTTGCCGTCATCGCTCTGCGCCGCTTCGAGAATATACTACGGCGAAAAAGCCGATGTATATCGCTATTGCAGCGACGAAACGAAGAGAGCATATCTGCGCATAACGGCGGAGCGGGCTTATCTCTCGGGTATGGGCGAAGCGTCATATGCCGCGGAAGTCGCGGGCGAGGCGGCGGCGCGCGGCGTGCATATAGGCGAAATCCTGCTGAAAAAAGACGGCTTTGCGGGCAGGGTATATTTTATTCTGCTCTTTGCTTTCACGGCGCTTTTCACCCTGCTTTTTGCAGTGCTCGCGGGAGGTGGGAGCGCATTTCTGCTCTCGCTTCCGCTTATCATCCCGATATATGAATTTGTAAAAGTGCTGATACGCGATTTCTTTGTGCAGTCGGGGCAATATCTGCTGCCGTCGATTTCCGCCGTGGAAAAACTGCGCGAACACAAGGTGATGGTAGCCGTGCCGACGCTTCTTTTAGGAGAGGAACATGACGGCGGGCTGATAACGCGGCTCGAGGACCATTATCTGACAAACAGCGGCGAAAATTATATTTTCGCACTGCTCTGCGACCTCAAGGCGGCGGACAAAAAGAGTCTGCCCGAGGACGACGGGCGCATCGATTATATGAAGCGGAGAATAGACGCGCTGAATGCCAAATACGGCGAGCGCTTCATGCTTTTTTTGCGTGAGCGGCGCTTCTGCGAGGGTGAAAACACCTACATGGGCAGAGAACGCAAGCGCGGCGCGATAATCGGGCTTTGCCGATATCTTCGCGGCATGGAAAGCGACATCATTGCCTACGGAAAAGCCGATACGGGTGCTGTGGAATATCTGCTCACGCTCGACGAGGATACGCGCCTGCGCCCGGGCGCCGTTTCCGATATGCTCGGCGTTATGATACATCCGATGAACAAGCCCGTGACAGACGAAAAGCGTCGCATAGTGAAAAAGGGCTATGCCATAGTCGCGCCGCGCACGGATATCAGTCTCGAATCCTCGTCGAAAACGCGCTTTTCCGAGCTTTATTTCGGCATCGGCGGAATGGATGTATATTCGGGCACTTCTTTTGATATATATCAGAATATTTTCGGTTCGGGTTCATTCTGCGGCAAGGGAATGATAGATATTTCCGCCTTTTGCGAGGTGATACCCGACTTCTTCCCCGACGGGCGCATACTCAGCCATGACCTGCTCGAGGGAAATATGCTCTCGTGCGCACTTTATCGAGGGCTTTCTCTTTCCGATGAGGTGCCGACGGATTTCGTCTCGTATTATTCGCGTCAGGAACGCTGGATACGCGGCGATACGCAGGCTCTGCCGTATGCTTTCGGCAGTGTCCGACGCAGAAACGGGGAGAAAATAAAAAATCCCATGAGCGGACTTTCCCGCTATAAAATAGCGGACAATGCGATAAGAGAATCCGCTCCGCTCATGCTTGTGCTTTCGGTATTTCTCTCGGCTCTTGCCGGATGGAAAACGGCGGCGCTCGCCGCTGTTTTCGCCACGCTGTATCTGATTTTCCCGATGCTTCGCACGCTCGCCCTCGGGAGCGGGGAGCGCGACAGGATAGGCGGCACTCTATCGGTTATGCTTGTGCGCCTGATTTCATCGGCACATGAGGCGTACGTTTTCGCACGCGCATTTCTCACCTCGCTTTACCGCATGACGATAAGCGGCAGGCACCTGCTCAAGTGGCAGACGGCATCGCAGAGCGCGGCGAAAAAGCACGGTACGGCGGGGCTTGTGTTCTCACTTCTGCCATCCGCGCTCATTGGCGTCGCGGCGATGCTTGTCCCCGCGCCCTCGGCGAAGATTTTCGGCTTTCTCTGGCTCTGCTTCCCGCTTGTGATTATAGCGGCTTCGAAAAGCCTGCCCGAGGAGGAGCGCAGGAGCGAAAAAAGTAAAAGCACTGTCCGCTCATATGCTCGGGATATGTGGCGCTTTTTTGCGACACATGTCTCTGAGGAGACAAATTTTCTGCCGCCCGATAACTATCAGATTTCGCCGGAGGAACGCACCGCCATGCGTACCTCGCCTACGAATATAGGACTCTATCTGCTCTCTCTGCTCGCGGCACGCGATTTTGATTTCATCGACTCCGAAAAGCTTCATTTCTATGCTGGGAAGAGCGGCAAAAGCATAGAAAAACTGCTCTCATGGCGCGGACATCTCTATAATTGGTATGATATTTCCACTCTCTCGGCGGTAGGCGAGCCTTTTGTTTCGAGCGTTGACAGCGGCAATTTTGTCACGGCACTCGTCGCTTTCTGCGAGGGACTTCGCGAATATGCCTCGCAGGAACCGCGCCTGCTTTCCGATATCGCGCTCTATGAAAAATTTATCTCACGCGCCGATTTCACGGCTCTCTACTGCGAGGAAAAACGCCTTTTCCATATCGGCTACAATGCGAAAAACGGCACATACGGAAGCTCGTATTACGATACATTCATGAGTGAATTCCGCACCACGCAGTATTATGCCACGGCGGCGGGATTCGTGCCGCCCGAGAGCTTTTTTTCACTTTCCCGTCTTGCTATAGGATGTACGGGCAGGCTCGGCTTTGCCTCGTGGAGCGGCACGGCTTTCGAATACTTTATGCCGGCTTTGCTCCTGCCGCACAAAAAAGGAAGCCTTTCCCGCGCCGCACTCGAATATGCTTTCAGGGTTCAGGAGGAAAGCGTAGTATCAAAGCAGGCAGGCGGGCGCACCCGCCGTGTTTTCGGCATATCCGAGAGCGGATATTACAATTTCGATTCGCACATGAATTATCAGTATCGCGCTTTCGGGCTTGAAAAGCTGGCGCTCGATCCCGTCTGCGAAAACGGCGCCTGCGTATCACCGTATTCAAGCTTTCTCATGCTTGAATACGGCGCGGATGCTGTCCTGCGCAATCTGCGCGAGCTTGAAGCGCTCGGAATGTACGGCAAATGCGGCTTCTATGAGGCGCTCGATATGGACAGCACCCGCGTGGGCGGCGGGTACGCCGTGATACGCAGCTATATGGCGCATCATATGGGTATGAGTATTGTCGCCTGTGCAAACTACTGTCTCGATGATATATTCGTGCGCCGCTTCATGCGCAATCCGCGCATGCGGGCGTCAAGAGAACTGCTTTTCGAGCGCATACCAAGCGTGCCGAAGCGTGCGCCGGTGCGTATATACAGAGAAAAGGCGCGCCCTGTGCGCACGGATGTATATGATGAAAAAAGCGGGGAGCGCGCCGAGGAATTCCACAGTAGCCGCGGCATAATATCGCCCGAGCTTGCGCTTGCTTCAAATAACAAGAGCAGGATAGTCGCCTCGTCATCGGGGCATATGGCATTTTATGACGGCAGAGATGCCGTCGCTCTGTCGGATTTCGACACATTCTCGCTTTCGGGCGGCTTTCGCGTCGTGTTTCTCATTGACGAAAAGACATATTTCGCCTATCCGCTCGGGATGGGCGATGTAACGGCGGAAAAATATGAATTTGCCTCCTCCTGCGGCGCGGCGGAATACCGCGCGATTTTCGGCGAGGGCGAAGCGATAAGGAGCATTGGTCTCTGCGCTGAGGTTCTGCCGAACCGCGAGATTTTCAGAATAACGGCAAAAATAAACGGCGAATACAAAAATGCCGCCGCCATGCTTTATTTCGAGCCTGTGATGGCGGAAGAACGCGCATACCGTGCGCACAAGAGCTTTGAAAATCTCTTTATCGGGAGCAGATATTTTGAGGATGAGCATATCCTGCTCTTCTCAAGGCGGAAAAGGAGCGAAAATCGCCCGTTCCGTTTTCTCGCGCTGAAAGTGACGCGCGGAAAAGAAGCGGGCTATGACACGATGCGCGATGCCATATTGCCGCTTGCCTACAGCGATGCCGACATCGCCGCTCTCGCCTCGGGCATGTGCGGAAACCGCGCGGGCGCCTGCATTGTTCCTGCCTGCCGGATGACGGCGTTGTTTCGCCGCGGTGAGGACACGGTGGAATTTATCATGGGCTGCTCACGAAACTCGGATGATTTGCTCTTTGAGCTTTCTTCATATGAAAAGGAAAAGTGCGGCGCGGGTATCGGCATGCGCGAGATAGCGCGGCTCCAGTATTTTGCCGCGGGCAACAGCAGGGAAGCGACGGCGCTGGAGAAATATATTCTCGCAGGGATTTTCATGCCGCGCGGATACAAAAGCGAGGGGCAGAGCGCGGCGATAGAGCGGCTGAAGAAGCATCCTGCGAAGCAGAGCGAGCTGTGGCGATTCGGCATATCTGGCGATTCGCCGATAGTCATCGCCTATATCGGTGACTCAGGCGAAGAGAAGCTGCGCAATCTGGAAACGCTCCTGCTCCTTTTCAAATATATGTGCATACGCGGCGTGCGATATGATTTTGCTATTCTCCATGCCGAGCGCGATCTCTACAACAGACCGCTTGAAAAGAGGATAACAGAACTCATAGGTGAGCTTGGCTGCCGCGCATTCCTCGGCTCGGAAAACGGTATTTTCACGATAAACGACAGCATGCTGACGGAGGAAATGCGTTATTTCATGCGGCGCATCTGCCGCGTATATTTCGATTGCAGGATAGAGCCTGCGATTTATGCAAGGTCGGAGCAGAGAAATATCGAGATTTCGCCGGGTTTCGGGCGCAGTCTGATATCTGCCGTGAAAATCGGACCTTATCCCACGGCGCGGAAACCGGAGATAAAAGCTGTCGAAAGCATAGGCACAGGCATCTTTCATGAAGACGGCTATATCTTCACAAAGCCGCACGGCGGCGCGCCGTTTGCTCATGTGCTTGCGGGCAGAGCTTTCGGCACGGTGGTGAGTGAAAATTCGCTCGGCTTCACTTATTTTTCAAATTCCGCATTGCGCAGGCTCTCGCCTCACAGCGCCGACAATATGAGTGAGGACGGAGGCGAGCGTCTCTGCCTGCGTATATTTGCCTCTGCTCACGAAACGGGCGAATATACGGATTATGACCTTGCCGCCTGCGCTTCAATTGTAAATTACACTTTCTCGGATGCGCAGTATTACGGCACGCTCCTCTCATATATCGACTACACGGTTAATGTCGGTCTCTGTGGCAGATTCCCCGTGAAGAGAATCAAGCTTACTCTTGAGTCGCGGCGAAGCGAACCTGTTTACTGCATGGCGTATTACGCCGTGATGCCCGATATGGGCGCACCGACAGGCATGATACACTATGAAAAGAGCGAAAGCGAGATTTCGCTTTGGAATCTCGCGGATTTCGGCACGGGGCGTTTCTTTGTCACAGTCGGTGTCGGCGGGCATATAGGAACTGCGACTTATACGGACGGCATAGCTCTTGCCAGCGGGGAGCGTCTCTCTCTCGGCACTGAGGATATCGCGGCGGCGGCTGTCCGCTTTGCGCTATCGCATAGCGAAAGCGCCGTTTTCTACCTTTCCGTAAACGGAGCGCACAGATATCTCCGCCGCGGCGCGGCACATGATGAGGCGGGCGGCAGAGTAACGCTCGGAAGCGGCGACGCGCTCTTTGACCTGAGCGTAAACAAATGGATTCCCTATCAGATAAGGGCAAGCCGACTCTATGCCCGAGCCGCCTTTTATCAGGTAGGCGGCGCATGGGGCTTCCGCGACCAGCTTCAGGATACGCTTTCGCTTCTGGAGGAGTCTCCAGAGGAGGCGAAATATCAGATAATCCGCTGTGCGGCGCACCAGTTTTCCGAGGGCGATGTGCTTCACTGGTGGCATAGTGTGCGCGATTTTTCACTTCTTGACCAAGGAGTGCGCACGCGCTGCTCCGATGATATGCTCTGGCTTCCTTATGCCGTTTCCGAATATATTACGGCGACAGGCGACTGCACGATACTGGATGTGAGCGTGCGCTATCTTTCATCCGTGCCGCTCTCGCCAAAGGAACATGAACGATATGAGAGAGTGCCGCCGTCCGATGAGCGCGAGGATATCTATCGCCATTGCCTGCGGGGGATTTACCGGCTTCTTGACGGCATCGGCGCGCACGGGCTTGCCAAAATAGGCGACGGCGACTGGAATGACGGAATGAATACCGTCGGCTCGCAGGGTAAGGGTGAGAGCGTATGGCTTACGCAGTTTGCGGCGATAGTGCTTTTCCGCTTTGCCGATATCTGCGATATGAGAAGCGAGCATGAAACGGCGCTCTTTCTGCGCGAAAAGAGCCGCATGCTTCACGCGGCGGCAGTAAGATGCTTCGAGGGCGACAGATTTCTCCGCGCCTATTACGACAACGGCGAGAAGCTCGGCTCACGCGACTGCGACGAATGCAAAATAGACGCGCTCTCACAGGCTTTTGCCGCTTTTGACATGTATTTTCTCGGCGGCGATGAGGAGGAGCGGCGCTGCGTGATTGCGGCGGCAAAAACCTCGTATGACCTGCTCTACAGCGAGAGATATAAGCTGTGGCGCCTGCTCTCTCCGCCTTTTGTCTCGGGCAGAAATTCGCCCGGGTATATCAAGGGCTACCTTGCGGGACTGCGCGAAAACGGCGGTCAGTATACCCATGCCGCCGTCTGGGCGGCACTCGGGCTTCTTGCCACGGGCGAATATTCCGCAGGCGCACGCGTGCTTTTTGAGATAAATCCTACGCTCCGCGCACGCGACGGCTTCCTGCGCGAAAGATACAGGATAGAGCCGTATGTCATGGCGGGCGATGTCTACGCAAATCCCGACCATATGGGCAGG
Source organism: Acutalibacteraceae bacterium (assembly GCA_963618495.1). Lineage (GTDB taxonomy): Bacteria > Bacillota > Clostridia > Oscillospirales > CAG-272 > Apopatosoma. The sequence continues at coordinate 34,664 of CAVESF010000006.1, read as the reverse complement.
GGCGGCTGGAGCTGGTATACGGGCGCGGCGGGATGGTACCGCACAGCGATAATAAAATATCTCTGCGGCTTCCGCATGAGAGGTGCGTATTTCACGCTCTGCCCGTGCCTCTCGGAATATTTCGATGCCTTTTCGCTCAATGTGAGCATCGGGAAAACGGCATACAGAGTAGAGGTGCGCTCGGGCGAAAGAGATATGATAACCCTCGATGGCGAGCGGATATATACCGATGATATTTTCGCCTTTCGCTTCGCTCTCGACGGCGTCAGTCACGAGGTGAAATTCACCGTAGGCAGGAAAGCCGCGGCAGAATAAAAATCTGTCCGTCATGCGGAAACCCTCATGACGGACAGATTTTTTGGCTTTATTCTTCGGATTTATCCGATTCATCGGAATCGTCTTTTTCCGGTACTTTTCGCGATGGCTTTGCCTTTACCTCTGCGAGCGGATTGTGCTGCATGGCGTCCTCCATGAGCTTGTTGCTTGCATGGGTGTATATCTGCGTGGTGTTGAGCTGTTCATGCCCGAGTATCTCTTTCAGGGTCAGCACATCGACGCCGCCCTCCTGATACATTAGCGTCGCCGCCGTATGGCGCAGTTTATGAACGGAATACTGCTTATAGTCCAGCCCTGCCGCGGAGAAATATTTATATGCCATCCATTGCACGGTTTTTACGCTTATGCGCTGATGGCGACTGCTTAGGAAAAATGCGTTTTTATCCTTTATCTCGACATCCTTTCCGCGGACGCGCAGATAATTTTTCATCGCATCGCGGCAGGCATCGTTGAGATAGACTATGCGCTCCTTATTGCCCTTTCCGACTACGCGGAGCGAACGAAGCTCCCTGTCCACATCGGAGAGATTTATGCCGACAAGCTCGGAGAGACGCATGCCGCAGTTGAGGAAGAGCGTCAGTATGCAGTAGTCGCGCTCCTTTGTCTTTGATTCGGGGTCGTCGAGTACGCTCTGGAGCAGAGCGAGACTCTCCTCCAGCGAAAGAAATTTCGGGAGCGATTTTTTCTTTTTCGGCGATTCGATATCGTTTGCGGGGTTCTGCGTGAGGAGCTTTTCGCTGACGGTGAGATATTTGAAAAAAGATTTTATCGCCGAGAGCTTGCGCGAGCGCGCCGCGGTGCTGTTTCCACGCTCGTTTGCGCAGAAAGCCATAAATTCCAGTATCTCGAGCGTGGTGACGCTGCGTACAAATTCATCGTCCACGCAGGCGATGGATATCTTTTCAAATTCCTCCTCTTCGGGAACGCCGCCTGCTCTTGCCGAGATGAGATAGCGGAAGAATGTGCGCAAATCAAGCCCGTATTCGTCAACGGTCTTTTTGCTTCGTCCCTGTATTACGCGCTTATATCGCAGAAACCGCTCGACAACGGGACTTTTGTCGTCGGCGCGGGCAAAATTATCATCCATATACGGCTTTCCTCCTGACATGCAGCGGCATTTTACAAATCAAGTATATCATATTTTTGCGAAAATGTAAACTTTTTCGGGATATAAAATTATTTTTTCTCCCTTATATTGAAGAATGGGCGAAAATGTTGTATACTAAAGAAAAAGCATTGATTGCTTCTTTTCGCTTAAACTGAAAAAAGAGGTTATTTTATGAAGATAAAGCGTTTCTTTCGCAATAACGGATATATCATAGTCAAGCTGATAGTGACGCATCTCTGTATGGCTATTTTCGGCATAATGGTGTATATGCCGTTCAATACGGAAAATCCGACGGGCAGATTCTTCTGTCTTGCGCTCGGCGTATGCGCGGTGATTTTCTATGCATATCTCATTCATATCCAGATGTGGGATGTCGGCGCCAAGGACAGCATAGATACATCCGCAGGCAAGCGCCGCAAGACACCGCTCAAGGGATTCATGATCGGGCTTATCGCGGCGATACCCGATATTCTTCTCTGCGTTTCGTATGTCATTCTGTGGTACTATCGCGAATATTCCATGGGGCTGAGCAGTGCTGCCATAACGGTGGGCTTCATCACCGCGCTCTGGGAAGGCATGTTTATGGGTATCAAAAACGGTGCTTTCGGCAGTGATTTCGTCTATTATTTCCTCATCGTGCCGTTTGTACCCGCAGTTTTTGCCGAGTTTTCATATCTCGTGGGGCTTCGTCAGTGGAAACTCTTCAAGCCCGCAAAGAAATGATATTTTCCGCTCTGCCGGAAGGCAGGGCGGAACTGATAAAAACTCATACTTTTCCACGCACCCGAATATACATTTCCATAAGAGATTTTTTGGGAGATGATATATTATGGCAAAATGCAGAGGGGCATTTACGGCGGCAAAATTCTGTCTTTTTTCGGTGATGCTTGTTTTGGCGGGACTTCTTGCGGGGAGCGCGATTTCCAGCGGAAAGGATTCTTTTTTCGCCGCTTTTTTGCAGGCGGCGGCAGAACCTGCGGCGGCAGAGGAAAAGCGCATAACGATAGTCATAGACGCGGGACACGGCGGCATGGACGGCGGTGCAGTTTCCGACTCGGGCGTGCTTGAAAAGGATTTGAACCTTGCCGTGGCGTCAAAGCTCCGCGAGCTTTTCCGCCTTGCGGACGTCGATGTCGTGATGACGCGCAGCGATGACAGGATGCTCTGCTCCGAGGGGAGCAATCATAAGAAGCGCGACGACCTTGCAAGCCGCGTAAAGATTGCCGAGAGCTACGAAAACGCGGTTTTCGTGAGCATACATATGAACAAATTCCCAGTGGAAAAATACAGCGGGCTTCAGGTTTATTATTCACGGGCAAACGAAGCCTCGCGCGATATAGCCGAGAGCATACAGAATAAGACGGCGGATTTTTTCCAGAGCGAAAACAAGCGGAAGATAAAGCCGGCCGATTCATCTATCTATGTGCTTGATAATCTCGAAATTCCCGCAGTGCTTGTGGAGTGCGGCTTCCTCTCAAACCGAACCGAAGCGGCTCTGCTCGGTATGGCGGATTATCAGGATAAGCTCGCCTGCGTCATCTATGCGGCGGTATGCGACGCGATTTCAAAGTAAAAGACTTTTATAAGAGGTAAAAATCAATGAAGAAGAAAACGGTTTATGTTTGCAGTGAATGCGACTATCAGAGCGCGAAATGGCTGGGCAGATGTCCCTCCTGCGGCGCATGGAACACATTCGTCGAGGAGACCTATGAGGAAGCTCCCTCAGCAGGCTCGGATAAGAAAACGGCAAAGCGCCTGATGCTCTCGGGAAGCGGAGATTCCGCTCCGGAGAAGCTCGATGCGCTTGTTCTCCCCGAATATATGCGTACAAAGAGCGGCATGGGCGAATTCGACCGCGTGCTCGGCGGCGGCATAGTCACAGGCTCCGTTTCGCTCCTCTCGGGCGAACCGGGTATAGGCAAATCAACCCTGCTTCTTCAGATATGCCGCAGTATCGCCGAGAGCAAGCGCGTGCTTTATGTTTCCGGCGAGGAATCTGTCGGGCAGATTTCCATGCGGGCAAAACGCCTCGGGATAAAGAGTGACAATATCTATGTTCTCGCAGAATCCGATGCGGCAAAGATTATCTCGCATTGCGAAAAGCTGAAGCCCGATGTTATGATAATCGACTCTATCCAGACCATGTATCATAACGAGAGCGCCTCTGTCCCCGGCAGTGTGACGCAGATAAGAGAGAGCGCCTCGATTTTCATAAACAAGGCAAAATCCGATGGCACGAGCATAATCCTCGCCGGTCATGTCAATAAAGAGGGAAGCATAGCGGGACCGAAAACGCTTGAGCATATGGTGGATACCGTACTCTATTTCGAGGGCGAACCGCGGCAGAGCTTCCGCGTGATACGCGCCGTGAAAAACCGTTTCGGCTCGACAAACGAAATAGGTGTTTTCGAGATGACGGACGCGGGACTGTGCGAGGTGGAAAATCCCTCCGAGGCTCTGCTTGCGGACAGACCCGCAGGCGTTTCGGGCAACTGCGCCGTATGCGTTATCGAGGGTACGCGTCCCATTATTGCCGAGATTCAGGCATTGACTACGGCGACCGTCTACCCATCGCCGCGGCGTATGTCGGCGGGCATGGATTATAACCGCATGGCACTTATACTTGCCATTCTCGAAAAGCGGCTCGGGCTTCGCTTTTCTTCGCTCGATGTCTATCTCAATGTCATAGGCGGGCTTCATATAGAGGAAACGGCATCAGACCTCGGCGTCGCGCTATCGCTTATTTCCTGCATACGCGATGTTCCCGTGCCGGATGATGTGCTTTGCATAGGCGAGCTGGGACTTTCGGGCGAATGCCGCGCCGTATCAAGGCTTGAATGGCGCGTCCGCGAGGCGGCAAGGCTCGGTTTCCGCAGAATATATGCGCCTGCGCGCGGCGCATCGGCGATAAAGGCGCCCGAGGGCGTAAAAATTGTCCCTGTGCGCAGTATTTTCGATATTCTTTCCGTTCTCGCGCCGAAAAAGGCTTCGGAATAAGAAAAATATCGCTTTATTTATCAAAATCAGATTGACTTTTCTTTATTGAAATGATAATATAATCTATAGACTAAAATTATAGGAGTGTAAAATATGGCAAATGACAAAAAAATGGTCGAGCAGATAACATCAATGGATGTTGATTTTGCAAAGTGGTATACCGATATATGCCTCAAAGCCGACCTTGTTGACTATTCTGGCGTGAAGGGATGCATGATAATCCGACCTTATGGCTATGCTATATGGGAAAATATACAGAAGATACTTGATTCCAGATTCAAGGAGCTCGGGCATGAAAATGTTTATATGCCGATGTTTATTCCCGAGAGCCTGCTCAATAAAGAAAAGGAACATGTAGAGGGCTTCGCTCCCGAGGTTGCATGGGTAACTCACGGCGGTTCGGACGCGCTTCCCGAGAAGCTTTGCGTGCGCCCCACATCCGAGGTGCTTTTCTGCGATCATTATGCAAATATAATCAAATCCTACCGCGATCTGCCGAAGCTTTATAATCAGTGGTGCAGTGTTGTCCGCTGGGAGAAAACAACGCGTCCTTTCCTGCGCACGAGAGAATTTCTCTGGCAGGAGGGCCATACGATGCACGCTACAGCCGAGGAGGCAATAGAAGAGACAGAGCGCATGCTCGGCGTTTATGCCGATTTTCATGAGCATGACCTCGCCATCCCCGTTATCAAGGGCAAAAAGACACCGAGCGATAAGTTTGCGGGTGCTGAGGACACATATGCCATCGAGGCTCTCATGCATGACGGAAAGGCGCTTCAGGCAGGCACATCGCATTTCTTCGGCGACGGTTTTGCGCGCGCTTTCAATATCAGATATCTCTCCAAGGAAAATAAACTCGAATATCCTTTCCAGACATCATGGGGTAGCACAACCCGTATGATAGGCGGCATCATCATGACGCACGGCGATGACAACGGTCTCGTTCTCCCGCCTGCCGTGGCGCCTGTTCAGGTGGTTATCATCCCCATAGCGGCTCACAAGCCCGGTGTTATAGAGAAAGCAGAGGAGCTTAAAGGGGCACTTAAGGGCTTCAGAGTGAAGCTGGATTCAAGCGATCAGAGTCCCGGCTGGAAATTCGCCGAATATGAAATGAAAGGCGTTCCGCTCAGAATAGAGATCGGTCCGCGCGATATTGAAGCCGGTCAGTGCGTGATAATGATGCGTCATAATCTCGAAAAGGTCACGGTGCCGCTTGAAAATATCGAAAAAACAGTGGAAGAAATGCTCGGAAAGGTTCGTGTCGGCATGTATGAAAAGGCTCTGGCAAACCGTCAGCGCCGTACATTTGACTGCAAGACTATCGACGAGATAAACGAAGCACTCAAAAACGGCGACGGTTTCATCCGTGCCATGTGGTGCGGCGACGAGGCTTGCGAGGACAAGGTAAAGGAAATGACAGGCGCAGGCTCGCGTTGTATTCCGCTCGAGCAGGAGCATATCTCCGATACCTGCGTTTGCTGTGGCAAGAAAGCGGAGAAGATGGTTCTCTGGGCAAAGGCATATTGATTTCGATAATAAAAAGGCAGACTTTTTCTACCTCAATTATTGACAAAGAGCCGCAATTTTTCTGTACAATAAGAATTGAGCATATTTGATACCTCTGATATTGTTAGTATAGTAACTTACATTATATCAGACTTTTTCAGATATGCTCGTTCTTTTTTATTTTATTTAGCTTATCCGGGGTTCCCCGACTTTTATTATAGAACCGGCAAAAGCGGCGCCGAAGAACAGGGGAAGCGCCACTCCACTACGTTTCGTGACGCTTCCCCTGTTTTTTCAATGGTTTCTTACATTTTCGTCAGACTTTTTCTATCCCAACTATTGACAAAGAGCCGAAAAATCCTGCCTCTTTTCGTGCTGAACTTTTTAGCGTTTCCGCGATTAAACATCAAGCTTAGCCTGATTTATCTTCACGCCGGGACCCATTGTGCTTGCGATTACGCAGCTCTTGATATACTGACCCTTTGCAGCGGCAGGCTTAGCCTTGATAACTGCGCCCATGAGCGTATTGAAGTTATCCTGAAGCTTTTCAGCACCGAAAGATGCCTTGCCGATGGGGCAGTGAATGATGTTTGTCTTGTCAAGACGGTACTCAATCTTACCTGCCTTAGCTTCGTTTACAGCCTTGGCAACATCCATGGTAACTGTGCCTGCCTTGGGGTTAGGCATGAGTCCCTTAGGACCGAGTATCTTACCGAGACGACCAATAACGCCCATCATATCGGGTGTTGCGATGACTACATCGAAATCAAACCAGTTTTCACCTGTAATCTTTGCAACCATATCTTCAGCACCGACATAATCGGCACCTGCTGCCTTAGCGGCTTCCGCCTTGTCACCCTTTGCAAAAACGAGGGTTCTTACAGTCTTACCTGTACCGTGCGGAAGAACCACCGCACCGCGAACCTGCTGGTCTGCATGACGGCTGTCAACGCCGAGACGGATGTGAAGCTCGATTGTTTCATCAAATTTTGCCTTGGAAGTCTGGCAAACGAGAGCGATAGCCTCATTGCTGTCATAAAGTTTTGTCTTGTCGATAAGCTTTGCGCTATCCTGATATTTCTTACCCTTAAACATTATTGCTTACCTCCTTAGTCCTCTACCGTGATACCCATGCTGCGGGCTGTACCTGCAATCATGCTCATAGCTGCTTCTACGGAAGCCGCATTGAGGTCGGGCATCTTTGTTTCGGCGATTTTGCGTACCTGCTCCTTTGTGAGGGAAGCAACCTTTGTCTTATTCGGAACAGCGGAAGCTGTCTCGATTCCGCAAGCTTTCTTTATAAGAACGGCTGCGGGAGGAGTCTTTGTGATAAATGAGAACGAACGGTCTGCGAAGATTGTGATAACAACAGGGATTATAAGACCGATATCGTTCTTTGTGCGCTCATTGAATTCCTTTGTGAACGCCGCGATATTAACGCCGTGCTGACCGAGAGCCGGACCAACAGGCGGCTGGGGAGTTGCTTTGCCCGCAGGCAGCTGCAATTTTACATAAGCTGTAATTTTCTTTGCCATAATTTACACCTCCGAATGTGGTAATCCTCGGGAGAATCATAAAATAAAATTTTCTCCCTCCCACAAAGCACATAATATTTGGCTCTGTTATGTGCGAAAAAAGTTTGTCAGTCTGCGAGAGCGACACTTGATGTGTCAAGCTCGACCGCGGTATCTCTGCCGAAAACGGAAGCGAGTACCGTGACTTTTTTGCCGTCCTGCGAGATGCTCTCGACCTTGCCGACAAAGCCGGACATAGGACCGTTTACAATCTTTACGCTGTTTCCGACCTCAAATGCGGGAGCGACAACTCTGGTATCGACACCGAGAGCCTCTACTTCCTTATCGGAGAGCGGGACGGGACGCGAACCGGGACCGACAAAGCCGGTGGCGCCTGTGATGTTTCTTACGACATGCCATGTCTCGTCGGACATTATCATCTTGACGAATACATAGCTCGGAAAGAGCTTGCTTTCCACTTCTTTTTTCTGATCGCCGGATTCCTCGACAATTATTTCCGAGGGAACCTTGACATCTGTTATCAGATGGGATATCCCGCGGTTTTCGATAATCTTTTCGAGATTTGTCTTGACCTTGTTTTCATATCCGGAATAGGTATGCACCACATACCATTTCGCTTCGCTCGTTTGATCCATGTTCTGCTCCTCCTGATAAACTATTTTGAAAAATCCAAAATAGAATTACAGCAGAGCAAACCAGTTGCCAAGCTCTGTGAAAAGCTTGTGGAAACCCATATCGACAGCCGCAAGGAACGCACCGAAAACAATTATGCTCACGAGAACGACAGCCGTGTTCTTGAGAAGCTGCTTCGGAGTCGGCCATACGAGCTTTTTGAATTCGCTCTTATAGTCTCTGAAGAATTTTCCGATTTTCTTGAAAAATCCCACTTTTGCAGTTTTGGTTTTTTCTGCCATGTTTTCCTCCTTGCCGAGCTTTTAAAAAGCCCAATTTCTTTTACTTGGTTTCTTTGTGCAGGGTGTGCTTGCGACAGAACTTGCAGTACTTGTTGAGCTCGATTCTGTCAGGATCGTTTTTCTTGTTTTTCATTGTGTCGTAGTTTCTTTGCTTGCATTCACTGCATGCGAGTGTGATTCTAACGCGCATTTTCGGGACCTCCTGTTTAGATTTAGCCGATGTGAAGACTAATAAAAACGCCGCTCTCCGGTTTTGAAAACAGAAGCGCGACAAAATAAGGCGGTTTTCACGAGAGAAAACGCCGTATTATTCTTTTTCGTCGGCATTGTTTAGTACCTCCCTCGGATAGGAGCGTATGAAAAACAGTACCGCATCCTATGAGGTATCTATATAATATCATATAAAATACCTCTTGTCAATAGACTTTTGCCCGATTTTCGGCATATTTTGAGAGAAAATCGCCCGAAAAACGCCGAAATCGGGTTTTTGCCTGCCTTTCCGCTTATTTTATGAGTGAGAAAGAGAATATCGCTATGCCGAGGACGACGAGAACGATGCCTGTCGCACGGTTGAGCGTCTTGGGCTGAGCCTTGTTTGCGATAACGGCGGCTATCCTTGCCCATATCAGCGTGAAGAGGATGCAGAGCGCGAGCAGGAGCATATCGGGCATACCGCCGATGGCGAAGTGGGAGACCGAACCTGTCAGCGCCGTGAACGTCATGATGAAAACGCTCGTGCCGACAGCCGTTTTCAGCTCAAAGCCGAGAACGCTTGTCAAAAGGAGGAGCATCATCATGCCGCCGCCCGCGCCGATGAAGCCGCAGATAAAGCCGACTATCGAGCCGCAGATGACGGATTTTATCAGTTTTTTCTTTGCGGAAACGCTCTGCATGGCTTCCTTTGTGGTCATAACCGGCTTGACTATGAATCTGATGCCGAGCAGAAATGTCATTATCACGGAGAAATTGCCCATTGTCGCCGATGGGACAAGGCTGGAAACATAACTGCCGATGACGGTGAAAACGAGCACGCTTGCCATCATGACAAGTCCGTTTTTAACATCGAGATTTTTGTTTTTGCCGTAGGTGTATGCCGATATCGCGCTCGCAAGCACATCGGAAGCGAGGGCTATGCCGACGGCGGTATACGGCTCCACGCCGAGAAATGTCACGAGCATAGGAGTTATCACGGCTGCGGCACTCATGCCGGCAAAGCCTGTGCCGAGTCCCGCGCCCATGCCCGCAAAAAAGCAGACAATTATTTCTATGAGAATTTTCATTTGTTTTCGGTTCCTTTTTCTTTTGATTTCTTCATGTTTTCGAGATTTTTGCGCATCTTTTCATGCAGCGCGTCAAATGCCGCTTTTTCCTCCGCTGAAAAGCCGAGAAAAAGCGTCTCCTGAAAGGCATCCTGCATTTCTCTGCCGAAAGAGATGACTGGAGCGGCACTCTCTGAGGGAATGAGGCAGACCGACTTGCGGTTTTCGCCGCTTTTTCTGATGAGAAGTCCCTTTTCCGAGAGTGAATTTACCGCGAGCGAAACATGTGATTTCGGTATCATGCGAATCTTCGAGACCTGTGCCGCGGTATTGTATTCGGGATTGTTGGCGAGGAACATCAGCACATCCACCTCTGCCGCCGAGAGCGAAAAACGCTCCATTATACGGCGGCGGAAAGGTTCGTATTTCTTTGCCATGCATATCGCGAAATCCGCGAAAGTATTTTTCTTCATAAGCACCTCCGTGACGGTTCAAAATTGAACAATCGCATTATAGTTCAAAATTGAACTTTCGTCAAGCGATTTTGCGCAAGTTAAAAATTTTTTAACAAACTATGGCGAAAACGCGCTTTTTGTGCTATACTAAAGAAAAAAGCAGACGGCAAACGGAGGAACGCATGAAAAAACTTCTCGTGATAGACGGAAATTCGATACTGAGCAGGGCTTTTTACGGCATACGCCCGCTGACCACTCGCGACGGACTTTTCACAAATGCAGTATACGGCATGGTGAATATAGTGAGCAGGCATATCGCCGAGCAGAAGCCCGACTATGCGGCGGTTGCCTTTGATGTGAAGACGCCGACTTTCCGCCATGAGCGCTTCTCCGACTACAAGGGAACGAGAAAACCGACCCCACAGGAATTTCTCATGCAGCTCCCCTATGCCAAGGAAATGATGCGCGCGATGGGTCTGCATACGCTTGAACTTGCGGGCTACGAGGCGGATGACATTCTCGGCACGCTTTCGGCGATGGCGGAGAAAGAGGGGACAGAGACCTGCGTAGCCACAGGCGACAAGGATTCGCTCCAGCTTATCTCGGACAAGACTTTTGTCATGCTCGCGACGAACGCCGAACCCGTGAAATACGATACGGAAAAATTCACGGAGAAATACGGCGTGCTTCCCGCGCAGTTTATAGATGTAAAGGCGCTGATGGGCGACAGCTCGGATAATATCCCGGGCGTTGCCGGAATCGGAGAAAAGACGGCGCTGAAGCTTGTCGCGGACTACGGCTCGCTCGACGGAATCTATGACGGGCTTGACGAAAAGCCGCTCACACCATCCGTGAAGAAAAAGCTTGCCGAGGGCAGGGAGAACGCGTACCTCTCGCAGTGGCTCGCAACCATCAGTCGCAATGTGCCGCTTGGGATTTCGCTCTCGGAGCTGGAATATAAGGGTATAGACAAGCGCGCCATGCTCGACCTTTGCATAAAGCTGGAGTTTTCCGCTTTTATCAGGAAATTTGCGCTTGATGAGGCGGGCGCACATACCGTGTCCGAGCGGATGGAGAAGAGCAATGCGCCCGGGCGCACGGCGATTTACTTCGATGAAGATAAGGCTTATACCTACGATGGCGAAAGCGCGGCAGAGATGAGTTTTGCCGAGGGCGCGGCACTGTTCGCTTCGGGCGGGGAATATGTCTGCTGCGATAAAAAATCGCTACTGCACAGGCTCGCTGATGCGGGATATACCGCTACCGCGAGTTGCGATGATGTGATGCTGATGGGCTATATCTGCGGCGCGGGCGAGAATGATTTCTCTCTGCCAAAGATGACTTCGCGACTGTTGATGCATGAATCCGGAAGTGGCGCGGACTGTGCAAAAGACATATATTCGCTGTATCATAAACTGTATACCGAGCTTGAAAAAACCGAACAGCTTGCGCTCTATACGGATATAGAGCTTCCGCTTACGGGCGTGCTTTTCGAGATGGAGCGCGAGGGCTTTACCGTGGATACGGAGAAGCTTGCGGCTTTCTCACGGCAGCTCGATGCGATGAAAGGCGAATATGCCTCGCGCATCTATATGCTCGCAGGCAGGGAATTCAATATAAACTCGCCGAAGCAGCTTGGTACGGTGCTTTTCGATGAGATGGGCTTCCCCGCGATAAAAAAGACGAAGAACGGCTATTCCACTGGAGCGGAGATTCTCGAAAAACTGCGCCCTTACAGCCCGATAATAGACGATATTCTCGACTACAGGCAGGTTGATAAATTAAAGAGCACATATGCCGACGGGCTCTGCAAGGTGGCGGATGAAAACGGCAGAGTACACACGAGCTTCCGTCAGGCACTGACGGCGACGGGGCGGCTTTCCTCCACGGAGCCGAACCTCCAGAATATACCGATAAAAACGGAACTCGGCAGGGAACTGCGAAAATTCTTCACGGCAAAAAGCGATGAGTATCTGCTCATAGACGCCGACTACTCGCAGATAGAACTGCGCTTGCTCGCGGCTGTTTCGGGCGATGAAAATATGATACACGCTTTCGAATCCGGCTTCGATATCCATACGGATACGGCGATGCGCATTTTCGGCGTGACGAAAGATATGGTGACTGTGGAAATGAGAAAGCGGGCGAAAGCGGTCAATTTCGGAATAATGTACGGCATGGGCGAATTTTCGCTCGCGGGAGATTTGCATATTTCGCGCAAGCAGGCGGGCGAATATATAGAAAATTACCTCTGCTCCTATCCGAAAGTGCGCGAATATCTGCATAATATCACAGAGCAGGCAAAGCGCGACCTCTATGTGAAAACGCTTTTCGGCAGGCGCAGATATATCCCCGAGCTTGCCTCGCAGAAGCATACGGAGCGTGCTTTCGGCGAGAGAGTCGCGATGAACAGTCCGATACAGGGCGGTGCCGCAGATATAATCAAGGCGGCGATGATAAATGTTTCGGCGCGGCTGAAAAAGGAGGGGATTGACGCAAAACTCCTGCTTCAGGTGCATGACGAGCTGATAATAGAATCGCACATTTCCTGTGCTGAGCGGGCAAAGGAACTGCTGAAATACGAGATGGAAAATGCAGTGAAGCTCTCCGTCCCGCTGACGGTAGAAGTCGGTTGCGGCAAAACATGGTACGACGCAAAATAGTATAGAAAAGTCCTCTGCGGCAGAAGATAAAGTTATCTTTTTCGGGAGGATTTTTTATGAAAAAATGCAGATTTCTTATTTTTGCGGCGGTGGCGGCGACGCTCTGCGCCGTCGTTTTCGCCGAGGGTGCAAGCGAGGGAGAACGGCTGGCGCGGACGGCATTTCGCGGCGAGCCGTATTTCTCGGAGGAGGTGTGTGCAGAGGACAGCTATATGCTGTCAATAGGCGCCGACGATTATGCGAAATATATCGCCGAAGCGACGGTCTATCGTCCCGATTTCTCGGCAGAGGGGACGGAGATATGGTATATCCGCGCTTCCGGTGATGCCGGTGAAACGGCGGCGTTTCTGCGCTCCGCATATGAACGCCCGCCGTGCGACCCTGCGGAGATTGCCGCATTTTTTGCCTGCGGCGACAGCGTGATTTTTATCAAGGGGAGCAGGGAAGCGGCAGAGGCGGTAGAGCGCGAGGTTCTTGCGGTATTCGGCAAATTCACTGAATACTCTATATAAAAAGATTATATTTTAATTATATTATCTCTTGTAAAATCGATAGTTTTGTGCTATACTGAAAAAGTTAAAATGGATTTTATATGCCGAGAAGGCAAGGAGAAAGAAAAAAGAATGCTTGATGTAAAAAAGATACGGCTTTACCTTTTTGATATGGACGGGACTATCTATCTCGGAGATAATCTTTTCCCTTTTACAAAGGAACTGCTGAAAACAATACGCGAAAAGGGAAACCACTACCTATTCATGACGAATAATTCGTCGAAAAGCGTATCCGACTATGTGAAAAAGCTGGCGAGACTTGGCATAGAGGCGACGGAGAACGATTTCATCACATCTTCGCAGGCGACTGCCGATTATCTCAAAAAGAACCTCGCGGGAAAGAAGCTTTTCGTTTCGGGAACGCGCTCGTTCCTTTCCGAGCTTGCCGAAAACGGTGTGAAAAACATCCATGACAGCTACAGCGAGGATATAGAAGCCGTCGTCACGGGATTTGATACGGAGCTGACCTTTGCCAAGCTGGAGGCGATGTCCAAGCTGCTGACGCGCGATATTCCTTTCATCGCGGCAAATCCCGACCTCGTCTGCCCGACAGAGTACGGATATGTGCCTGATTGCGGCTCCGTATGCGCGATGATAACGAATGCTACGGGCAAAAAGCCATATTACATAGGCAAGCCGAGACCCGAAATGCCGCTTTTCGCGATAGAGCGGATAAATAAGCTGGACAGCCGCGTATGCGCGGAGAACACGCTTGTTGTGGGCGACCGTATATATACTGATATCGCGAGCGGCGTCAATGCCGGAACAAAAACCTTGCTCGTGCTCAGCGGCGAAACGACGCTCGAGCAGGCAAAGGCTCATGAAATCAAATCCGACGCGATTTTTGAAGATTGCGGCGTGATACTGGATATACTGAAAGGTGGAGAAGCAAAATGATTTATGATGTTGCGATTATAGGAGGCGGCGTTGTCGGCGGTCTTATCGCCCGCGAGCTTGCGAAATACAGGCTGAACATATGCATCCTCGAAAAGGAGGACGATGTCGCGATGGGCGCCACAAGAGCGAACAGCGCGATAGTTCACGGCGGTTTCGACCCCGTCCCTGGGACGCTGAAGGCGAAGCTGAATGCCGAGGGCGTCGGCATGTTCCGCGAGCTTTGCCGCGAGCTTGATGTTCCGTATAAGAATAACGGCTCGCTCGTGCTCGCTTTCTCGGAGGAGGAAGCTCCTCATGTGCAGGAGCTTTACGAAAGAGGCATCGCAAACGGGATAGAGGGACTTTCCGTCATCTCGGGCGATGAGGCAAGAAAGCTTGAAAAGAATCTTTCCGAGAGCGTGGTATGCGCTCTGCACTGCACAAGCTCTGGTATAGTCTGCCCCTACGAGCTGACCATTGCCGCCATAGGCAACGCTATGGACAACGGCGCGACGCTCCGCTGCGATTTTCCCGTCACCGCGATAAAGAAGAGCGGCGAGGGCTATAAGGTATCGAGCGGCGACGAGTATGTGGAAGCGCACTACATAGTCAATGCGGCGGGACTCTACAGCGACGCTGTGGCCGCCATGCTCGGCGACAAATATAACGTTGTTGCAAAGAAGGGCGAATATCTGCTCTTTGACAAGACAGAGGGCAAAACGGTTTCGCACACGATATTCCAGGTTCCAACAAAGCTCGGCAAGGGTATCCTCGTGACGCCGACCGTGGACGGTAACCTGATGATAGGTCCTACCTCGGAAAAGACGGAAAAGACCGACCGCGCGACAAGCGCCGCAGGTCTTGCCATGGTAAGAAATACCGCATGCAAGAGCGTTCCGAAGCTCAATTTCAGAAAGGTGATAACATCTTTCTCGGGACTTCGCGCTTCCTGCTCGGAGAGTGAGGATTTCATCATAGAATATTCCGCTTCCGGCAATCACGCGATAAATACTGTCGGCATCGAATCCCCAGGTCTTACTTCCGCGCCCGCTATCGCGCTCTATGTATGCGATATGCTGAAAAATGCGGGACTGGCGATGGAAAAGAAGGGCGATTTCAAGCCGGAGCGCGTTTCCTCACGCCGCTTTTCGCATATGAGTACAGAGGAAAAGAACGAGGTTATAAAGCATGACCCGAAATTCGGTCATGTCGTATGCTTCTGCGAGAAGATAACCGAGGGCGAGATTCTCGATGCGATACACAAAAATCCGCAGGCGAGAAGCGTAGACGCGGTCAAGCGCCGCACGAGAGCGGGAATGGGCGGATGCCAGGGAGGCTTCTGCGCACCCGTGATAACAGAGATACTTGCCCGCGAGCTTGGTATACCCGAGGAGCAGGTAACGAAATTCGGCGGGAAGTCATATATGCTTCTCGGAAAGGCAAGGTAAAGGGAAATGTATGATATTGTTATAATCGGCGGCGGTCCCGCGGGAATGAGCGCGGCTGTTGCCGCATATGAAAAGGGCATACGCAATATGCTCATAGTGGAAAGAGAACCACAACTCGGCGGCATCCTCCGCCAGTGCATACATAACGGCTTCGGTCTGCACAAGTTCGGACGCGAGCTGACGGGACCTGAGTATGCACAGCTCTACATCGATATGGTGAAGGAACGCGAAATCCCCTATATCACAAACGCTTCCGTGCTTGCCATCGACCGCTGCGAGGGCGGTCACGCAGTGACCGTGATGAGCTCGCAGACAGGCATGAGCATCCTTGAGACAAAGACTGTCATCATGGCAATGGGTTGCCGCGAGAGAAGCCGCGGTGCGCTCAGCATCCCCGGCACACGCCCTGCAGGCATCTATACGGCGGGCACGGCGCAGAAATTCATCCGCTTTAAGGGCAAAATGCCGGGCAGGAATGTCGTTATCCTCGGTAGCGGCGATATCGGTCTTATCATGGCGCGCCGCATGACGCTCGAGGGCGCGAATGTAAAGATGGTATGCGAGCTGATGCCTTATTCCGGCGGTCTGAACAGAAATATTGTTCAGTGCCTCAACGATTTCAATATTCCGCTCCGCCTGAGCCACACTGTTGCCGAGATTCACGGTAGCGACAGAATCGAGGGCGTGACGATAGCGCAGGTAGACGAAAACCGCAGACCCATAGATTCCACGCGCGAATATGTTGAGTGCGATACGCTCCTGCTCTCCTGCGGACTTATCCCCGAAAACAGACTTGCGACCGACGCAGGCATTGCCGACGACCCGATAACGGGCGGCGCTACCGTAAATCAGAACAGAGAGACGGCAGAGAGAGGCATTTTCTCTTGCGGAAATGTGCTCCATGTTCACGACCTTGTAGACTATGTTTCCGAGGAAGCCGAGATAGCGGGAAATGCCGCGGCTGAATTTGCCATGGGCAAATACGACGCCGCACCCGAGCGCAGAATAGCCGTCAAGACGGCACCTGGCGTTCGCTATACGGTTCCGCAGGCGATAGATGTATATGCCGATACGGACAATGTGAAAGTATACTTCCGCGTTTCCGACATTTTCAAAAACAAGAGCATAGTAGTCCGCTCCGGCGAGGGCGAGCCGCTCTATACGCGCAAGGGACGCAAATTTGCCCCGGGCGAGATGGAATTTGTTATTCTGAAGAGAGAAATGATAGACAAGTCCGCAGATACCATAACGATAGGACTTGAGGACTGAGGCGGGTGATAAAAATGAAAACAAGAGAAATGATTTGCATAAACTGCCCGATGGGCTGTTCGCTTACCGTCACGCAGGCGGACGACGGCACGATAACCGTCACTGGAAATACCTGCAAGCGCGGCGAGACCTACGGCATAACCGAAATGACGGATCCGAAGAGAGTTGTCACTTCCATAGTCAAGGTGGATAACAGAGAGGACGCTTTCGTTTCCGTCAAGAGCGCCGCCCCGATAACAAAATCAAAAATGTTTGAAGCGATGGATATCATCCGCGCGGCGACGATAAGCGCACCTGTGAAGATAGGCGACGTTGTGATAAAAGATATCCTCGGAGAGACTGATATCATCGCCACCTCAAATATAGACTGAGAAAGGAAAGACGAAGATGGCAAAGAAAGACAAGATTCAGAAGAGAAGCATACCGTTCAATGCCGAAAATGAGGGCACAGGCTACTCGGAATATACCGTGAAACGCCTGCATGACAAATCTCTCAAGAGAAAGAAACTGCTTCTTGTGCTCCTTTATATCGCTTTTGCGGCGGCTTTCTGCACCGTATTCCTCGTTCTGGTGAAGATGCCGCCCGTCATCGCGGCGCTTCCCCTTTTCCTGTGGATACTCTGCTTTTTCACATGGAAATATACGAATATCGAATATACATATGTTACCTGCAAGGGTGAGCTCTATATTTACCGCGTAAACGGCTACGGCAAGGCAAAGGAAGTTTTCCGCCGCCGCATAGCCGATGCCGAGATAATTGCTCCCGCAGGCGGAGAATACGGCGAAAAGGAAAACGGAAATTTCGCGCAGGTGCTTGACTATTCCTCCTGCAAGTATTCCGAAAATCTCTATTTTGCCGCATACGGAGACACAAAGGTATATTTCAATGTATCGGGTGTTCTCCTGAACGCAATGAAATATTACAGCTCCAAAAATGTCGTCCTCTCAAATGTCACAAGATAAAACGGAGGACAAAATGAAGAAAGAAATATTCAAAAAATACAGGCACGCGCTCTGGGCGCTCTATCTGCCGATATACCTTATCGCGTTTTTCCTGCTCGAACATTACATAGGCTGGAATGCCGACTACTGGGTATCGTATACCCCGCTTGACGATGTGATACCTTTTTGCGAATATTTTGTAATTTTTTATTATCTCTGGTATCCTTTCATGGGTGCTGTCGGCATATGGCTCATCTTTGAGGATGGGGATAAATTCCGCAGATATATGTGGTTTATCGCCATAGGCTTTACGGCAGGCGTCATATTCATGGCACTCTTCCCGAACGGGCAGAATCTGCGTCCCGAGAGCTTTGCACATGACAATATTTTCACGCGCATGGTCGGTGCCATGTACAAGATTGATACAAATACGAATGTTCTCCCGAGCCTTCATGTGGTAGGTGCTTTCGCCGCCTATTTCGGTCTTTGCGACAGCAGGTTCGGAAAGAAAATATGGCTCAACATATCGGGACTTGTGCTGGCATTGCTCATAACGGCGTCCACCGTTTTCATAAAGCAGCATTCCATGCTCGATGTCTATGCAGGGCTTGGCGTTGCCGCCGTACTCTATGTGCTTGTCTATGTCGTGATAAAGCGCGCACAGAAGAAGCACAGGGAAAAGAAACTCACGGTGGAAATAATAAAAGCGAGGTAGGTATATGAAGATAGCGATAATCACAGGCGCCTCTTCGGGACTCGGAGAGAAGCTCCTCTATGAGACGGAAAAGCGTTTTTCCCTCGATGAAATATGGATTATAGCCCGCAGAAAAGAGCGCCTCGAGGCGCTCGCGGCAAAATGCATGGGTGGTGCGAAGATAGTTCCCATCGCGCTGGATTTGACGGATTATTCAAGCTATGAGACGCTTTCCTCCATGCTCGCGGAGAAGAAGCCCGAGATTTTTGCGCTTCTCAATAACGCGGGCTTCGGCAAGCTCGGCAATATGATTGATATGACTTATCCCGGGCAGGCTGGCATGGTGGATCTCAACTGCCGTGCGCTCACCGCCGTTACCACGCTCTGCCTGCCATATATGAAGAAGCGCGCAGGCGGGGAGAAGGTCAGTTCATTTATACTCAATACCTGCTCGATAGCTTCTTTTGCGCCGAACCCGAGAATGACGGTCTACTGCTCGACGAAGGCTTATGTGCTCAGCTTCACAAAGTCGCTTCGCTTTGAGCTTCGCGGCACGGGAATCAATGTCTGCGCCGTCTGCCCGGGACCGATGGCGACGGAATTTCTCGATGTGGCAGGCATAAGCGGCGGCAAATCGAAAACTTTCGAGACACTGCCGTATTGCGACCCCGACAAGGTGGTTGCAGGTGCGCTGAGGGCGGCGAGCGCGGGAAGAAATGTCTATACGCCGAGAGCATTTTTCAAGTTTTATCGCTTCCTTGCGAAGATACTGCCGCACAGCTTCGTCATGAAGATGAGCAAAACATAAAATCAGGATACGGAGGTAAAAGACATGGGAGAAAGAAAACTCTATCCGCGCCCCGAGCTTGTCCGCGAAAGCTGGCAGAATCTCTGCGGCGAGTGGGAATTTGATTTTGATTTCGGAAAGAGCGCACGCGAGCGAGGTATGCCCGAGGCGGCGCATCTTGAAAAGAAAATAAATGTGCCTTTTTGTCCCGAGAGCGAGCTTTCGGGAATAGGCTGCCGTGATTTCATGAATGCCTGCGTCTATAAGAAAAAATTGCCGCTTTCGCCGGAGAGCGGCAGGAGAGTACTGCTTAATTTCGAGGCGGCGTATTATAAGACAGAGGTTTTCGTAAACGGCAAGAGCGTCGGCATACATACCGGCGGATATACGCCGTTTTCCTTTGATATAACCGATGCCGCGGCAGAGGGAGAAAACGATATCACCGTCATCTGCGAGGGAGACTCCCGCGATGGGACGCAGCCGAGCGGCAAGCAAAGCGGGAAATACGCCTCCTACGGATGCATGTATACGCGATGCACGGGAATCTATGCTCCCGTATGGCTCGAGGAGGTTCCCGAGGCGCATCTTCGCGGCATGCGGCTTACGCCCGATATCGACGGCGTGAGACTGAATATCCATGCGTTTCTCTCGGGAAAAGGAGAGAAGCGGGTGCATTTCGAGGCTTTTCTCGGCGGCAGAAGCGTCGGCGCGGCAGAGGCGAGCACCATCGGCGACAATATAGTGGCAAGCATAGGACTCTCCGAGCTTTCGCTCTGGAGTCCTGAGAAGCCTACGCTTTATGACCTTGTCGTGACTGTTTTTTCCGAGAGCGGATGCGACCGGGTGAAAAGTTATTTCGGCATGAGAAAAATCGAGATGGACGGAGCTTGCCTGCGCATAAACGGCAAGCGGGTTTATCAGCGGCTCGTGCTTGACCAAGGTTATTATGGTGCGGGAATCTACACCGCCGCGGACGACGGCGATTTTCTGCGCGATATAGAGCGTGCGCGCCGCCTCGGCTTCAACGGTGCAAGGCTTCATCAGCGCGTTTTCGAACGCCGCTTCCTCTATGAGGCGGATAAGGCGGGCTTCCTCGTCTGGGGCGAATATGCAAACTGGGGATTTGACCATACATCCGAGGGAATGCTCGGCCATTTTCTTCCCGAATGGACGGAGGCGATGGAGCGCGATTATAATCATCCCGCGCTCATCGGCTGGTGTCCTTTCAATGAGACCTGGGACGCGCACGACGGCAGGCATCAGAACGACAAACTTCTGCGCGATGTCTATACGGCGACAAAGCGGCTCGACCCGATGCGACCCTGCATAGATACAAGCGGAAACTACCATGTGGTGACCGATATCTATGATATCCACGATTATCAGCAGGATATAGCGGCGCTTCACAGACGATATGATAAATTTGGGGATGGCGAGGCTTTCGATAATCGCGCGGGCAGACAGCAGTACCGCGGCGAGCCGTATATGATAAGCGAATACGGCGGCATCCGCTGGACAAACGACGAGAATGGCTGGGGCTACGGCGACGCGCCGAAGTCGCTTTCCGAATATCTCGAAAGATATTGCTCCATGGCGGAGATTATGGCGGCAAATCCGCGAATCTGCGGTGTTTGTTACACTCAGCTCTACGATGTGGAGCAGGAGCAGAACGGCATATACAATTATGACCGCACGCCGAAATTTGACGAGGCGACAATGGACAGAATGGCGGAGGCTATGCGCGCTCCCGCCGCGATAGAAAAGGAATAACCAGTGGCACAGAAATATTTTTATATGAAAACGGATAAGGCGCCCTACAGCTACCGATGCGGCGAGGAAGCGACCTTTGATATTTATCTTCGCGAGGATGGCAAGCCCGCCTCATGCCACGCGCTGAAATGGGAGATAAAAGCCGATTTCGGCTATGAAAGCGCGGGCGAGGAGCGCGGCGAGAGCGGACACATCACGCTGAAAGCAAAGCTTGGGCGCCCGGGATTTATCTATGTCCGCGCATGGGCTTACGGTGAGGACGGCGAGAAACTGCCCGAATGCGATGAACTCTACGGCGGCGCGGGATATGAGCCGGAAAAGATAACGGGCGTGACGGAAAAGCCCGAGGGTTACGATGATTTCTGGCAGAGTTGCCGCACGGAGCTTCATGCCGTGCCGCCGCAGGAAATAGAGAAGCGAAAGCTTGCGGACGACCCCGAGCATCCGAATCACGATATTTACGATATGCGGCTTGCCTGCGCGGGCGGGATCCCAGTTTCGGGAATACTGACTGTCCCGCGTGACGGCAAAAAGCACGCCTGCCGCGCTGTTTTTCAGGGCTACGGCGTGAAGAGCGCATGGTTCAGTTTCTCCGATGACGAAGTGGTTTTCTGCGTGAATGCGCACGGTATACCGAATGCCATGCCCGACGAATATTATGCCGAGCTTTCCGGCGGCAGGCTTCGCGGCTACGGCTTTGACAGCGAGCAGAACAAAAATCCGCACACCTGCTATTTCAAATATATGATGATACGCGCCGCTCAGGCTCTGCATTATCTCATGACCCTGCCCGAGTGGGATGGGAAAAATCTTATTTCTCGCGGCGGAAGTCAGGGAGCTGTGCAGGCGATGCACGCGGCTTATCTCGTACCAGAGGCGAGTATGCTGGATATTTTTGTGCCGTGGCTTTGCGATATAAACGCGGCAAGTATCGGCAGACTTTGCGGCTGGGGCGAATTCGGCGGCGCAATAAGATTTTTTGATCTTACGCTCCGTGCGCCGTATATAAAGATGAAAACCATCATCCGCGCAGGTCTCGGCGACTATACGACGCCGCCCGCAGGCGTATGCGCCATGTACAATACGCTCGGCACAAAAGAGAAGAGTCTGACGCTCGTCCAATGTAAGGAGCATATCTATGAATCGCCCGAAGCAGAGGAATTTACGGTTGATTTCTGATAAAAAGAGCTTTCCTGCTTCTTTTAATTTAGGCAGGATGTGCGGCAAAATGAGTGGCGTGCGATGCCGATATCCGAAATTTTTCTCGTGGTCGCTCAAAATCATGGGATGTGAAAAGTTTCTTTATTGAAAAAAGAAATAAGAGAAAACCGCTGTGCACAAAACATCATGCACAGCGGTTGTTTGTTTAACTAAAGCGCGCCGAAGAGCCACAGTATCAGCAACCCGAAGAGCGTCAGAATCAAAAGACACGGCAACACTATTACGAGATATCCCGACAGAACCATCGCCAGCTTTTCCTTGAAGCTGACTTTTTCCTCTGTCATCATTTCTTTAAATTTCTCCTCCTGCTCACCGGAGGATTTTTTTATGCGTTTCCAAATCATATCGACTCCTTGTTTTACGCTGATGAGGCGATGTTTTTATCTGCCGTTTTTCGAGGTTTTCGGCACATCGAAGAGATAATCGCCGTTTTCATCCAGCTTTTTCTCGGGAAAATGGCAGGCTACGAAATGCCCGGGTTCAATCTCTGTGAGCGGAGGCGGAACTCTCTTGCACTTGTCGCAAGCCATGTAGCATCTCGTATGGAACTTGCATCCCTCCGGAGGTCTTATCGGACTCGGGATATTACCCTCGAGCAGGATCCTTTCCTTTTTCAGACTCTCCACATCCGTTGTCGGAATGGAGGAGAGAAGAGCTACCGTGTAGGGATGGCGCGGGTCTTCAAAAATGGTCTGTGCGCTTGCAAGCTCCACTATATTGCCGAGGTACATAACGCAGATTCTGTCCGAAATATATCTTACTACGGAGAGGTCATGCGAGATGAACATATATGTGAGGTTTTCTTTTTCTTTCAGTTCCTGAAGCAGATTGATTATCTGCGACTGAATGGAAACATCGAGCGCGGATACGCATTCATCGCAAACGATGAATTTCGGCTTTACGGCGAGCGCACGCGCGATGGAGATACGCTGACGCTGACCGCCCGAGAACTGATGCGGATATCTGTGCATCATGTAGTCCTGCAAGCCGCAACGGCGCATCGTTTCGAGGATATATTCCTTCATTTTCGGCGAGCCGTGCTTGTAATATTTGTGGGTCACAAGCCCCTCTTCGATAATCTGACCTATCGTCATTCTCGGGTTGAGCGAGGAATACGGGTCCTGGAAGATTATCTGCAGGTCCTTGCGGAGCAGGCGCATCTCGGAATATTTAAGTCTGGCGAGGTCGATGCCGTCATCCAGCATTGCCTCGTATTTTGCAAATTCGGCGTCGCCCGTGTGATTTGCCTTGAGTGCGTATATCTTTGCACGGACACCGGAAATTTCGTTTTCGTATTTTGCGATTGTCGATTCAATAGCCGCGGCTTTTTTGCCGAGCGCCGCTATCTTTGCGGGTGCTTTTGCTTTCTTTTTCGGGTTTTCTTCGGCTTCGAGAATTTCGATTTCGTTCTTTATGTCGGCGAGGCTCTTCTGAAGCTCAACTATCTCGTGTTCTCTTTTCGAGCACTCGAGCAGGAGTGCCGCGCCTGCCTTTGTATCCTTGGCGACGAAGCCGCCGAGAATCTTTGCCACATGGGAGAGTGCCGTTTCATAATCGGCTATCGCGAGGTTCTTTTCCTGGAGGTCGAAGAACGAAGCGTTTGCGCCGAGCGCATCGCATTTCTTTGTGAGCGCGTCTGCCTTGGCATGGGCGGAGTGAATCCTCGAAACATACTTTTCCGCATGGGAGAGGGTTTCTCTTACATAAGAGGGAGAAATCTCGGCAATGGTATAGCCATAGAACATCGTAGTGCCTGCGGTCTGTTCATAGAGCTGGAGGATTACTCTTCCGAGCGTCGATTTGCCGCAGCCGGACTCACCGACTATACCGAGCGTTTCGCCCTTGTAGATATCGAGAGTGATTTCCTCGTTTGCACGGACATAAAGCTGATTTTTCTTGAAAATGCTTGACTTGCCGACAGGGAAGTACTTCTTAAGATTTGTTATCGATAAGAGCTTTTCTGTGTTCTTCGGTGTGTTCTGCACTTTTTCTCACCTCCTTTTCGGGATAGAAGCAACGGATTTTCTGACCCGCCACGACTTCTTTCAGCTCCGGTTCTTCGGCGAAGCACCGTGCTGTCGCATACTTGCATCTCGGAGCGAATTTGCATCCTTTCGGCAGTGCCAGCGGGTGCGGCACGACGCCCGGGATAGGCTCGAGTTTATGCGTGATATTATCTATGCGGGGGATACTGAACATCAGTCCCTCCGTGTAAGGATGGCTCATTTTGCAGTCGGCAAATATAACTTTTGCCGAGGACTGCTCCACTACCTGACCGCAGTACATAACGACTACATCGTCTGCCATTTCGTTGATGACGCCGAGGTCATGCGTGATAAATATGATGGATGTGCCGTTTTCTCTCTGAAGTTCGTTCATGAGATGCAGAATCTGCGCCTGAATGGTAACATCAAGAGCTGTTGTGGGCTCATCTGCGATGAGTATTTTCGGCTTGCAGGCGAGTGCCATTGCTATCATGACGCGCTGTCTCATACCGCCAGAAAGCTGATGCGGATACTGCTTTATAACCGCCTCGGGATTCGGAATCTGAACATCATAGAGCATTTTGAGTGCCGCTTCTCTTGCTTCTTTTTTCGATTTGCCCTGATGGATGATGAAAGGCTCGGAGAGCTGTTTTTCTATCGTGAATACAGGGTTGAGTGAGGTCATAGGCTCCTGGAAGATAACGGAAATCTTATTTCCGCGGATATCGTACATCTGCTGCTCGGAGAGCTTTGTCAAATCTTTGCCGTCAAAGAGTATTTCGCCCTCGGCGATATATCCGTTTCCGTCGAGCAGACGTAGTATACTCATGGCGGAAACGCTCTTGCCCGAGCCGGATTCGCCGACTATGCCTATCGTTTTGCCCGGTTCAAGGCTGTAGGAAACATCGTTTACCGCCTTTACCGTGCCTTTTCTTGTTTTAAAATATGTATGAAGGTGTTTTACTTCGAGTAATGCCATATTATTTTTTCACCTCCGTTACTTTTCCTGGCTGCTCTTCGGGTCGAGAACATCCCTCAGAGTATCGCCCAATATGTTGATACTGATAGTGGCTATCGCAAGGAATATAGCGGGGAAGAGCCACTGCCACCAGTAATTCTGAATGACTATGGAGTTATTTGCGCCGTTGAGCATATTACCCCATGTGGGTCGCGGCTGCTGAACGCCGAAACCGAGGTAAGAAAGGCTGGATTCCGTGAGCAGACAGCCCGCGAAATCGAGCGTCATGCTGACGATGATAACCGATATGATATTCGGCAGGATATGGCGGAAGGCGATGATTCTTTCCTTTACGCCCATAGCCTTTGCCGCTGTGACAAATTCCTTTTCTCTCTCGGCGAGCACCTGAGCGCGTATCATTCGCGCGAGACCTGTCCATGAGAGCAGACCGAGGATTACCATGATTATCATTATTCTCGATGTTTCGCTGATGGGACGCGATGTGAGAACATACGAGAGCATCATTGCAAAGGGAAGAAACGGGATAGCCGAGAAGATTTCCGTGATACGCATGAGGAGGATATCGACCCAGCCGCCGAAATAGCCCGAGAGGCATCCGACGATGATGGCAATGACGGACGAGATGATAACGGCGATGGCGCCGATGGTCATTGTCATTTTACCGCCGTGGATGATTCGCGTCAGCGTATCTCTGCCGAGGTTGTCTGTTCCGAAAGGATAGCCCTTGAGTCCGGAGGACCTGACGAGCTTGCCGTCGGAATCCGCAAGGTATGTCTGGTAAGGACCTGCGTAAACGGCGGAACATTCCGTGCCGTTTATGCCCTTGAGCTGCCCCTTGTCGTTCGAGCCCCATGCATAAGCATGACCCTTATCGGTAATGCCGACGAAATGGAAAGCACCGCCGCTGAGAGCCACGAGCTTTTCGCCCGCAGGCACTTCGGCTATGACATTTTCGCCGTATCTTGACGCGCCCTGAACGAGAACTTCACCGTTTTCGAGAAGAACGGCAAGACATCCGTTTGTCGTCGCGATATCAACTATCTTTTTGCCGTTCAGGTAAGACATGAGAGTTACCTTGTCGCCGTTTGAGGTTGTTGCCGTTTCACGGCGTAGCATGCCGCCGGGACATTCAAGCGTGCCGTCCTCCATGAGCAGGAAAGCGTAATAGTTTGTCAGAGCGACTTTTTTTACTTTTGTATAGTTGCCCGAGTCTACCTCGGCCATATTGAGGCAGGCGTTCTTATTACCCCATATGTAAACCTTGCCGTCGTATACGAGAGCGCTTACCTGATAGCCCGCGATAAGCTGACTGACCTTGGTGACATCTTCGACGCCGTTTTCTATCAGGTCCACGGGACACTGGATGATAGGGTCATCCTGATTTCCGCCGAAATATCCGTACTGACCGCGCGTATTCATGCCCCAACCGATCAGCTTGCCCGAGGTTGTGAGCGCGATGATATGGTCGAGTCCGGCGGAAGCCATATATACATTTCCGTTTTTGAGTTCATCGGGAACTATGGAATAATCCTCTTTTGTGAGAGTGTTCTTCGGGTAGCCCCAGATATAGATATTGTTGTCGCGGCTGACGCCGACGGAGAAATACGATGTGCCGGAGATGCTTGCGATATTATCTTTCATGCCGGCAGGAACTTTGCGCATCGTCATATTCGGAGCGATATTTGCCTGGTTTGCATCGGTGAAGTTTACATCCATGGGAAGAAAGAGCGGACCGACGAAAACCGTTATGAACATCGCTATCAGCACAACGAGAGCGACAACCGCTATTTTGCGTCTGAAAAATGCCTTGACGGCAAGCTTGGAGGGAGACTCCAGCTTTTCCACGGCGAAAATTTCGCTTTCGGAAAGTTCCTTGCTTGCGCCCATGAACATTCTCGAGAACCAGCGACCTATTCTGAAACCGCTGCGAGCGGATTTATTTTCATTCTGCTTTCTATCTTTTGCCATTATAAATCCGCCTCCTTTACTTATTGACTCTGATACGCGGGTCTACGAGACCGTAGATGATATCTATGAAGAGGTTGCCCGCGAGAGAGATGAATATGTAGAACATCTGAAGAGCCAGCACTATTTCGTTGTCGTTATTGGTGAGCGCCTGATAATATGTTCTGCCTATGCCGTTGAGCGCAAAGATGTTTTCTATCATCAGAGAGCCGCTGAATATTCCGAGAAACCAGCCTATGATGAGCGTTACCACGGGGAGAAGAGCGTTTCTCCATGCATGACTGTAGATGACAACGCGCTCGCGCAGACCTTTTGCTCTCGCTGTTCTGATGCAGTCCATCGAGAGCGCCTCAATCATGGAGGCACGGACATATCTTGTCATGCCGCCGAGAGAGCAGAATGTCATTACTATCAGCGGCAGGGCGAGATGATACATCTTGTCCCAGAACTGCTGCCACGGCGTCCACTCAAGACTGCCCGCCGTTATCATTCCCGAGACGGGGAACCATCCGAGTACGACGGCGAAAAGCCAGATGAATACTATGGCTATGATGAAGGTCGGCAGGCTGTAGCCCACTACTGTTCCTACCTGAACGGCGACATCGCGCTTTGAGCCGCGCTTCACCGCGCAGAAAATGCCGAGCGGTATTGTTATTCCGAGCGCGAGGATAGTCGCGAAAATATTGATGAAAATGGTATTTTTCATCGGTTCCTTGATAACCTCGGCAACAGGCTTGCCGTATGTGGCGGAATCGCCGAGATTTCCCTGAAGCATACCGTTGAAGGTGCCGTCGGCATAGGGATAGATTCCTATCCATCTGCCATAGCGCTCGAGCTTGGTGCCGTTTGTGCCGTATTTCTTCTGCCAGAATTCATACCGCTCCTCATAAATGAGCTTGCCCTTGCTTGCCTTTACTTCCTCGGTTGCCTTTGCCGCCGCCTTGTCTATAGGCAGCATATTGTAGATGAGAAAAAGCATAAGGGAAAGGATAAAGAAGACGAGTATGATATACATCAGTCTTTTTACTAAGTATTTTCCCATTGTGTCCTCCATGATAATTTAAAAATCTTTATATATGCATTTTTGCGCCGCGAATACTGTCTAACCTGCACCATGCCGCCTGATTTACGCGGCAGAAAAACGCATATATATACGACTTTGCAGGAATGACGCGCAAGGCGTCATTCCTGCAAAGATATGAAGGCTCTCGCCTTTCAAACTTTATTTGCGTTTCTTCGCGGATTATTTGTTATAGTTCTCGAAGAAGTCAGCTTCGTCCATGAGATATGCAGAGCTGTAATCGTCATACATGGAGGGATCGATTGTCCAGTAGAATGACTGATCGTAAACAGCGGAGGTGAAGCCTGTAGCAAAGTTGATGGCATTGAGCTTCGGTGTGCCGTCGTAGCCATACTCGGTTATGCGGCAGAGTTCGCCGTAGAGACCCTTGGTGAAATCGGTGGAAGTATATGTGATATACATACCGATAGCCGTGGTTGCGGCGGAGTTTGTCTGCCATGCTGTGATGAGCTGGTCTGTAACGGAATTGGGCTGTGTGCCGTAATAGTTGATTGCGAGAGGCATATAGTATTCGCCGTTTATCTTGACTGTCTTGTACTTGTTATCTGTGGTTTTGAAGTTGAGGTTGTCAAGAGAGAGTTCGTAGCCGGAGAGCTTCTTGTAGCGGACAGCGTCCTTTGTAGCGTCGAAAGCCTTGCCCTCTACATTGTAGGTCCAGCCTGCTGCCTCGAGAACCTCGATAGCTTTGTCGGAGCTGTAGTTGTACTGGTTGAGGTTGATTGTATCCTTGTTTGCTATATAAGCGGCAGCGCCTGTATAGTAAGGACCGTGAACGACGGCACCGTAACCGCCTGTGAATGTCTGAGCGAACTCAGGACGGTTGATGGTGTACATGATAGCCTGACGTACTTCTGTCATGCTTGTGGGACCGTAGTCGCAACGGAAGCCGAGCTTGCCGTAGCCTGCGCGGTCGTAGTGAGTCTCGGCATACTTGTTGGGAGATGCATTAACTATCTCGAGAGCGCTATTTGTCTCTGTGCCGCCTGTGATACCTGCGACAACATCGACCTGACCCTGCTTGAACATATCCATCTGAGTTTCGGCAACAACCTTGATATATGTGATTGTTTCGATGGAAGCCTTGCCGCGCGCGTCATCGCCGGGGTAGTAGGGATTGAGCTTGAGCGTAGCCGTAAGTGTGGATTCGTCGTAGTTGGAAACCACATAAGGACCGGAGTAGGGAAGATCGGAATTCCACTTGAGGTTAGCCACGATTTCAGCGGCTACCGAGTAGGAATCCTTGCCGTCCTTCGGCTTTGAATCATAGAAAGCGTCGTTGAGTCCGCAAGCCTTTGTTTCGGGATCAACTACTACGTCGCCATTGGCGCCGAGGTAGAGAGCGAGCGGTACGGGAGACGCGCTGGCATTGACCATTGAATAGTAATAGCCTGCATAATCGGCAGTGTATGTGAAGGAGAAGGTGTAATCGTCAAGGAGCTTGACGCCATCGAAATACTTCACTGCAACAACGCCCTTGTCATTTGCTTTACCGGCATTTTTGCCTGTATAAGCCTTGAAAGCGTCGAAGCCGACGAGAGTCTGACCTGCATTGCCTGTAGCGCCTGCCTCAATTGCAACGACTGTGCTGTTTGCGAGAACGGATGCAACATAGTTCTTTGCCGTGATAGCGGAACCGTCGCTGAATACGAGGTCGCTTCTTATCTTTATTGTATAGGTGATCGAGCCGTCTCCGTTTACAACGGAAGTGGGAATCTCTGCGAGAGCGCCCATGTTCCAGTTGTATTCGCCGCTCTTGTCGGACATGATAGTGCCATAGCCGGATGTGAGGTTCTGGATATCAAGGTCGGAAGAGCCGGGGCTGGACTTACCGAAAGAAGAGTTACGGAAAGCACCGGAAAGATCCGTAGTGCTGCCGAGGATTACGGAGTTTGCAGAGCCTGCCTTTATTGTAGCGGCAACGATAGCGTCTGCGGGACCCCAGTAAGGAGTAGTAACGAAGTTCTCGATCTTTGCATTGTAAAGATCAAAGTACTGGTTGGAATAAAGCGGAACTTCGGGAACGAGGTAGTTCCATCTCTGAATATAGAGCTTCCACCATTCGTTGTAAACATCGGTGGATGTCTTGTCTGCTACGGGCGTGGTATTGTAAACCATTGCCATAGAGAGGAAGTCCATACCGAGTTCGTATTTTGTACCGTCGACTGTAACATAAGCAAGACCTGTTTCCTTGTCTTCCTCTACCATGTCGAAGGTAACCTTGCTTCCGATTTTGGAATAAACGGAAGTGAAGTCCTCGTGAGCAACTGCGTCTGCAGGATCAATCGTCTGATACTCAACGGGCGTTTTGTCTTCTTCTATTTTGCCGCAAGCAAACAGGGAGAGCATCATGAGAGCCACAAGAACCAAAGCTAAAACTTTTTTCATCTGTTTTTCCTCCTGAAAAATATTTTGATTTACAGGCTGAGCCTGCAAGCAATAATTCAATTTATGCGGATTCCGAATGAAGTGAATCAAAATGCCGTATAAAAAAATTATTATGCAGTATTGTATCATATTCACGAATTTTTTACAATACTTTTTTTAAAATTTCTTCGCTATTTTGAATAATTTGGAAATTTTTTCATTTGATTGTGAATATTTCGAAAAAAATTCGGCATTTTCGCGGAATATTCGCTTGTTTTTATTGTTTCGCGATGTTTTGGCTTTTATTC
>CAVESF010000006.1:0-3641 GCA_963618495.1 Acutalibacteraceae bacterium | reverse complement strand
CTTTTATTCTTTCGTTTTCGGCGGAGATTTTTGCATTTTTCTTTCATTTTTATTAATATACAAATTTCCGAAAACACCTTGACAGATTGGCGGATTTATTGTAGACTATAAAAAAGGATTATCGCTTCTGCGCAAAGCATGGCGATATCTGCACAAAGGTCAGAGAGAGCAAGGTGAACGCCATGAAAGAAAAATTTGAAGTGCCGAGACTGGACATAATCGAACTCGCGGACGAGGATGTTATAACGACATCAAACACCGGTGAATGGGATTTTCATGCAGTAAAGAGCGGCATAGGCGTTTTCGCCAAGATTGACGACAGGGACGGCGATTGACCTGCCGGTCTCTTTCAAAATAAGCAAAACAAATAGCAAAAAGGCGTTGTGAGCTCACAGCGCCTTTTCTGCTTTATTTTATGCCATTTTGTCTGCGAGCTTCGCACCGCCGAGGATGTGGAAGTGCAGGTGTGGTACGCTCTGGCAGGCGTCTGGACCGCAGTTTGATATTATGCGGTAGCCGTTTGTTATTCCCGCGGATTTTGCGATGGCGGGAATCTTCTCGAAGATATATGCGACAATGCCGCTGTTTTCACCCGTTATTTCGTCGGCGCCCGAGATATGCACTTTCGGGATGACGAGGATATGGACAGGCGCCTGCGGATTTATATCGCGGAAAGCGAGGATTTTCTCATCTTCGTAAACCTTGGATGAGGGGATAGCACCATCGGCTATTTTGCAGAAAAGACAGTTTTCCATGTTTTCTCCTTTATTATTTAATGAGCGATTTCACAAAATCGCATGCGGAGCCGAGCGCTTCATCAAGCTTCTCGGGGCATTTGCCGCCGGCTGTTGCGCTGTCGGGCTTGCCGCCACCGCCACCGCCGACAACGGAGCAGAGCTTCTTTACGACATCGCCCGCGCGAACGCCGT
The DNA here is from genome assembly GCA_963618495.1 of Acutalibacteraceae bacterium. GTDB lineage: Bacteria > Bacillota > Clostridia > Oscillospirales > CAG-272 > Apopatosoma. Next base: position 2,712 of record CAVESF010000006.1, on the reverse strand, counting down.
GCGCAACGGCATCCTTGCCGCAGACGGCGACTATATTCAGCTTGCCGCCCGCCGTAGTACACATGATGGCTACGATATCGGGATTATTTGCCTTGACTTCATCGCCCAGCGAACGGAGCGCATCGAGCGGAAGCTCGCTCTTCAGCGTTGCCACGCGGAGCATATCTACGCTCTTTGCATCAGCAAGCATCTCCGTGACCTTGCCGGAAGCAAGTTTTACGGAGAGCGACTCGTTTTCCTTGCGCAGAGATTTCAGCTCATCGGCATTTGCGGCTATTTTCGCGGGGATTTCCGCCGTGCCGCTGACCTTGAGAGCCGCCGCCGTGTCGGAAAGAAGCTTTTCGCTCTCGAGAACAGCATTGTATGCGTTCATGCCCGTCATTATTTCTATGCGGCGCGTGCCTGCGGCGACAGAGCTTTCCGAAACTATGCGGAAAAGACCTATTTCGCCCGTTGCGCCGACATGGCAACCGCCGCAAAGCTCGCTCGAGAAATCGCCGAACTTCACTACGCGGACGGTGCTTCCGTATTTTTCGCCGAAGAGGGCGATGGCGCCTGATTTCTTTGCCGTATCTATATCCGTCTCAAAAATATCGGCTTTGATATCGGAGAGGATGACTTCATTTATCATGCGCTCGGCTTTTTTCAGTTCGTCGGGCGTTACTGCGGCGAAATGAGTGAAATCGAATCTGCCGCGGTATTCGTCCACATAAGAACCCGCCTGCGCTATATGGTCGCCGAGAACCTTGCGCAGAGCCGCATCAAGCAGGTGAACCGCGCTGTGGTTGCGCTTTATCGCGGCGCGGCGGTCCGTCTCTACGGAGAGAGTTATCTCGTCGCCGACCGAAAGAGAACCCTCATATATATCGCAGATGTGCATGTAAATGCCGTCTTTTTTCTTTGTATCGGTGATATTGGCCTTGGCGTTTTCGCCGCTGAGCGTGCCTGTGTCGCCGACTTCGCCGCCGCCCTCTCCGTAGAAAACGGTGCTGTCTGTAATCACGACTGCCTTACCCGAGGCGATGTCGGTGCGCTCGTCCGTCTCGCAATCGATGAGCGCGAGCACTTTTGCCTTTGTTTCAAGCTTGTCGTAGCCGACAAACGCCGTCTTTGCGATATCGGCAAGGGTATCGGCTGTCTTTCCGTCCCAGCCGCCGATATTGCCGCGCGCCTCTCTTGCGCGGCGCTTCTGCTCGGCGAGGTTCTCCCTGTAGCCCTCTTCATCAACGGCGATGCCGCGCTCTGCGGCAATCTCACGCGTGAGGTCTATCGGGAAGCCGTAGGTATCGGAAAGTTTGAAAGTATCCGCGCCCGAGATGGTTTTCGTTCCGTTTTCCTCGGCGGCGTTCATCAGATTTTCGAGCAGGTTCATGCCGGATTCTACCGTTCTCGAGAAGCGCTCCTCCTCAAGTCCCGCAATCTTGCAGATATAGTCGAGCTTTTCCGTGAGCATCGGGTATGCGTTCTTGTTTTCGTGCGCCACAACCCTGATGATATCATCGAGGAATGCGCCCTTTATGCCGAGGAGTCTGCCATGGCGGCAGGCGCGGCGGATAAGGCGGCGCAGAACATAGCCGCGACCCTCGTTCGAGGGCATTACGCCGTCGGCGATAAGAAATGAGGAAGCGCGCATATGGTCTGCGATGATGCGCATGGAGATATCGGCTTTCTCGTTTTCTTTGTATTTTACACCCGCCTTTTCGCTGATGGCGGAGATGATATTCTGGATGGTATCGACATCGAACATGCTGTCCACACCCTGCATCACGCAGGCGAGACGTTCAAGTCCCATGCCGGTGTCTATATTCTTCTGCGCGAGCTCTGTGTAATTGCCGTTGCCGTCGTTATTGAACTGCGAGAAAACATTGTTCCATATCTCCATGTATCTGTCGCAGTCGCATCCGGGCCTGCAGTCGGGCTTGCCGCAACCGTACTTTTCGCCGCGATCGAAATATATCTCGGAGCAGGGACCGCAGGGACCGCTGCCGTGCTCCCAGAAGTTGTCCTCTTTGCCGAGGCGGATTATGCGCTCGGCGGGAACGCCTATCTTCTTATTCCATATCTCGAAAGCCTCGTCGTCGTTTTCGTAGATGGAGGGCCAGAGCTTGTCCTCGGGGATCTCGAGAACCTGCGTGAGAAATTCCCATGCCCACGGCAGAGCCTCCTCCTTGAAATAGTCGCCGAAAGAGAAGTTGCCGAGCATCTCGAAATATGTGCCGTGGCGCGCCGTGTAGCCGACATTTTCTATATCGTTTGTACGGATGCAGCGCTGGCAGGTTGTCATGCGGCGGCAGGGCGGTGTAGCCTCGCCCGTAAAATACTTTTTGAGCGGAGCCATGCCCGCAACTATGAGCAGAAGCGACTTGTCGCCCTCGGGGATAAGCGAATAGCTTTCGTGGCGGAGATGTCCCTTCGACTCAAAAAACGAGAGAAATTTCTCTCGGATATCGTTTAGAGAAGTCCATTTCATGAAAAAGTGTCCTCATTTCCTGAAAAAATGTATTCGGAGGGTGTTTTTCAACCCTCTTTTTAGTGAATTTAATTTAATTATATTATCTTCAGAGAAAAAAGTCAATATTTATTTAAAAAAATGGGCAAAAGTCAATAGTAAGTTTTACATTTTTGAAAGTTTGTGAAAGGTGCATAAATTTGAATATGGCAATAATTTGTTGATTTTGTACAAATCCGCTCGCCGCTCGGGCAAGACGCGCT
>CAVESF010000005.1:0-96623 GCA_963618495.1 Acutalibacteraceae bacterium | reverse complement strand
AAAAGCTCCGCGCTTTTGACAGCGCCGCCTTCCCCAAAAGGCGGGCGAAAACTTTGGAAGCAAGAAAAAATTTATTATAAGTGGGGCGCACTCATACATAAAAAAGCTTCGGCTACCCTGAACCGAAGCTTTCATTTATTTCTCAAAAATTTCACTGAGTATCGAATAATCCCGCTCAAAAAGCGCGTCGGTTATATCGTATGCCAGCTTATCCGCGGGAATTTTTTCTGTCATCTTCCCGATGACAAAGCGTCTGCTTTTGCCGACGTATCGCGGAAAACCGTTTTTCGCAAGGATAGCGTGCATCTCTGTTTTCCAGAGAAACGCCGCCTTATTTTCCGTTTTCATCTTCGGATTTTTCTCCGCCGCACGCGCCTCATAAATCACCGGCTCCACCTCCGTTTCATCAACGGCAAGTATGCCCCAATATGCGGGAATATGCTCCGTCACACCGTTTTTATGCGTTCTTCCGACCACGGCATAGTTAAGGTCACAATATTTATCGTAATTCTTCACCTGCGTGGCAAGGCGCGCATAGCTGTCAAAATCGCTTTTTATCTCCATGCCGATAATGCTTCCGTCTATCACGGCGATAATATCCGCACGGGAGCTTTTTATATTCTTTTCCTCGAAAATGCGGATTTTCCCATATCGTTCGTCAAGATAATCAAAAAGAATTTCTCTTATCTGCCCGTCATGCAGCATAGTCTTTCCTTTCTTTTGTCGGCTTAAAATAAAGGACTGCCGAAACAGCCCTTTATGCTTTAATTTGCCTCGTATGCGCCTATTTCGATTCCTGCCAGCACCTTATCGGAATCCTCAAAGAGCTTGTCTATCGCGGGCTTGCGCATGATCATGCCCTTTTCCGCCGTTACCGTCTCGCGGGAAATCTCCCTGATGCCTGTCTCGGTGGAAACTTCATATTTCACCGTGGTTATCGTAGGCACAACATACATTTCCGTCTGGCTGATGACTTTCTGCACCTTGCCTGCGGCATCGGTATATGTCTCATAAACATAATAGAAATTGTATGTCGAGATAGTCTGTGTATATTCCGCGGTCACATTGTAGCTTGCCGCCACGTATCTGTTTATGACAACATTCATATCCTTGTCATAGCTGAGGTTTACGGGCTTCAGCTCGCCGTCGTTGCTGTCGACTTTCTTCTGGAAGAAGCGCTTTGCTTCCTCGTCATAGTAGAGCGTGCCGTAGTCAACGCTGTCCCCGCCGTCTTTCGGCGTAGCTTTCGCATTTTCACAAATGAGATATCCTCCACGATAGCGTGCATACATCATGCTTCCGCTCTCATCGCGGAGCTTGTTACCCTCCGCATCGTAGAGGCCGTAGCTCTTGGCAAGGTCTCTCGGCGTGGTAGAGATAGTAACGCTCATTCCTGGTGTATCGGAGGTGTCGCGTCCCTCGGCATCCTTTGTGATATCGAAGTTCCGCGTTATCAGAACGAGATATAGATTGCGGAAGTTTTCAAATTCGCCGGTATATTTTCCGCCGCCGTATGAATCTGGCGTATATTCCACATTGAATTCGCGCGGGATTCCGTTTTCATCAAGCTTCGGTGCGCCGTTTTCGCCCGCTTCAAATGCTTTTACGTTAAAGTTTTTTTCCGTGCCGCTGAAAACATAACGCACGCCGCTTCCCTTTGTATAATGCATCAGCTCAAAGAAATCGCATGTGCCGATGTAGTTATAGTACATTCTGTCGCTTGTGAAGTTGGCTATGCTCCAGTCAACAAAATTAAGAGTTGACGCCGCAACCTTGGCTATTACATCGAAATCGGGAGAATAAACATAATAATACTTTTCTCCGTCCTCGCTGTCGGTGAAGCTTTCGCTGAGATAGAGCAGATTTTCTATATCCTTTGTCTTTCCGGTATCGTTGTCGGGAACCTTGCAGGAATAATAAAGCAGTACATAATTTCCGTCCTCTGCCTCGGCGATTCTGTCCATATTTATATCCAGCCCGTATTTTTCATAAACCTCGGGCTTTACTATGTCCTCGCCGTATTCCATTATCTCCGATGCCTGAATATACAGAATATTATTGAGTACAGAGGAGCCAAAGCGGTCATCATTGAGATAATATGCCGCGGGATATATCATTTCATAGGAGCTGGTGGCATTGTCCGCCGCTTCCGTATTTTTGGATTTCAGTTCAATGAGGAGCGTGCGCTCTCCCGCGATATTGCGGAAGATATAGAAATCGTTTATCTCCGTTACATTAGAGCCGAGATAATTGCTTATCGTCTTGTCCACAAGCACTGTGGATTTGCTCTTGAAAACGGAAACGGAAGTGCTCAGCGAATAAACGACATTCTCTCTTCCCTCTACCATGCCGTAGTAGGCATTGCCGGAGGGAACAGGGTCACCGACTATGACCTTATACGATGTGCCGTCGTTTCTCGTCACGCGGAACCAGCTGTATTCCTTGGCATCCTCGGTCAGCCCGTACTGTGGCAAATCCTCGGGCGTGGCGTTTTCGTTTACGCGCTGCATATCGTTTATCTTATTCGAATAAACCGTGCCTGCGCCGACAACAGCCGATGCAAGCGCACTCGAATCGAGACGTATATGATCATTATCGCGCAGATAGAAGGTTGTGCTTCCCGAATCGGTAGTGATAGCTTCAAGCGCATAATCGCCGTATTTATTGTGCACCTCAATGCTCTTCATATCCGCTCGCTCCGTATAGGGAACGATAAGTATCATTTTATTGTAATACTGCTCGCCGTCGAGAAGCGGAGGAAGTTCGTCCTCTTCTTTTATTGAGGGATAAATGGCGGCGAAATATACACCCAGCCCTATAGCTGCAACAAGGACAAATATTATTATCAGCCGCAGCTGCTTCTGCAGAGTTGTCTTTTCGCCGCGTGAAAAGAGCTCCTTTATATTTGCGAAGAATTTTTTCATGAATGGCGTCTCCTTATCCATACAGTGACACCGACCACAGCGACTGCCAGAGGAAGCGCTACTACAAAGACGATAGTCCAAACATTTGCCTGTGCCGTGGTGGAGCTGAGCGAATTGCTGTCAAATGACTTATACTGTATATCTCCGAAAGTCGCTCTGGATGTCCACATAAGCTCGAGCACGCTGTACATTATGCTCTCGTTTGCACTGCTGCCGTAGGAAAGGAAATCAGTCGTTCCGAGCGCGAGAACATATGAGATATTGCCGTCGTCATTGAGGTCCCAGTCCGCAAGACCTATGGCGGCAAGTACAGCATTGCCCGTATTTGTCTTTTCGTCGGAAATACGCGTCACCGCTGTCGAATACGAGAGCAGAAGCGGGAAAACGCCCTGACTGCCCAGTCCGCCGACAAGCGAAAGACCGCTTGAATCAACTGTCATTGCGCGGGGAGAATTGAAAACCACATGCGCTGTGGAATTGGAGCCGACTGCGCGCTCCACTATCTGCTTCGGTACATTTTCCGTTGTCTGCGAGCTGTCCGCCATGACGGAAACGCCGCCCGATGCCGATGCGGAATGCGTCGGGTCTGAAACGGAACCGCTCATCGTAATACCCCACTCGGAGAGAAGTCCGTTAAGCACGGGAAGCTGCGTTGTTGCAGCACCCTCGGTAACGATGAGATGACCGAAATTCTTCTTTAAGAATTTGTCTATCTTTGATTTCTCGTTTACAAGCGAGAGGTCCTCGGCTGTCGGCGAAAGCAGGTCGAAAACAGGAGCGTTTATGAGGATTATGTCGTTATTTCTGTTTTCGTTTTCGGTAACGGGAAAATCCTCGAGCGCGAGGTTTATCTCGCGTATCTCATAGCCCGCGGTATTGAAAAGCTCTTCCCATGCGGAAGCCTCCGCAAGAGTAGGCTCGCCGTGTCCCGTGATGTAGTAAACTACCGGCTTTTCGGATTTATTGAGTATCTGCGAAACGGCGGAGAGGATTCTCGCCTCGGCATCATAACCGATGACATTCTTCTCGGAATTTTTCTTGAAGAAAGCACTGAGCTGATATTTCTTTGTCGGCGCCGTGAGTATCGGCTTGCCATCCTTGTCAGCCAGCTCGAAAACGACATCGTTTGTATATACGGTATCATATTCCGTAAGCTGATATCTGGAGATTTCCTCCTTCTCGCGGACGGAGTTTATGCCCTTTACGCGGATTTTGTCGCAGTAGGCTTCTACCTGCTTGAGTGTTTTGTAAACATAGCCCGCCTCGGTTGAAGAGGAAGCAAATCTGTCCTCTTCGCTCATGAGAACGATATTGACCGTCGTATTCTCGTCCGTATCGGCAACGAGCGAATCAAGAACATCCTTGAACTCATCGGAGATGGAGTAGATTCCTGCCGAGGTAAGGTCGGTATACCAGTTGAATTTAGCCGAAAGTGCCGTAAATATCACGTTCACCACGACGACGATGGCAATAAAAGCCGCGGTGAGCGCGACTGCCATGCCGCCGTATTTCAGATTTCTGTTTTTCATATCTGCATTTTCCTTTCTTTCCCGTGTGACCCTTATCAGGCGTAGCGGCGCTTTTCAAAAACTCTCACCGCAAGGAAGAGGAAAACGCCCGTAAACGAAATATAGTAAAGCAAAGCCGCATAGTTGAATACGCCCGCCGAGAAATCCGCGTATCTCGAGGAGAACGAAATTCCCGAAAGGATTTTGCGGATAAATTCGGAATTGATAAATGTATTGAGCTGGTCTATAAACTGGAGGAAGATTATCGCCGCTATCGTTCCGAGTGCCGCGATAAACTGGTTTTCCGTCGTCGCCGAAACGAAAACGCCTATCGCTATAAAAGCGCTGCCCATGAGAAGCATGGCGAAAACGCTGCCCGCATAAGCGGCGAGATTCGGCGTGCCATATGCGGCAAGCGGAATATAGTAAAGTACGGAAGCGAAAACGAATGTGCCGCCGAAGAGGATGAAAGCCGCGAGATACTTGGCAAAAACTATGCCGAAAAGCGTCACGGGGGCTGTCAGTATCAGCTGGTCTGTTTTCATCTTGCGCTCTTCGCTTATCAGCTTCATCGTGAGAAGCGGAATGATAAGGATAAAGAGCAGGAGCATCGTTGAGAAGTAAGCCGAGAGGCTTGCGCTCTCGCCGAGCTGAACCGTATAGTTTGTGAAGAAGAAGCCGCCCACGGCAAGAAGAAGCGCTATGAATATATAGCCCACGGGCGATGTGAAATAAGAATGCAATTCTCTTTTTAAAATAGCCGTCATTTTGATTTTCCTCCCTTATCTGCGTGCCGCGGCAGGCTTGTCCTCATCGACAACGGTGATGAAGAGGTCCTCTATCGTTGCGCCGAGCTGTTCCATCGCCAGTATCGGCCATGAATTCTGCGCCATTGCGTAGAATACGGGGCGGCGGATATCCGCCTTTTCCTCGCCCTCCACGACATAGGAATTTGTGCCGTCGTCATATGTTGCCGCTATCTTGACATAGCGGACGCCGTTTATCTTTTTCAGAGCCGAGAGCACCGAGCCGGAGGGTCCGTCCACGCGGATGGAAATCTTGCGGCTCTTGATGACATTCTCTATATTTTCCGTCTTTTCATCGGCAACAATCTTGCCCTCGTTTATGATGATTATTCTGTCGCAGACTGTCTTTACCTCGGAAAGGATATGCGTGCTGAGGATAACGGTATGCTTCTTTCCGAGATTGGAGATAAGATTTCGTATATCGATAATCTGCTTCGGGTCGAGACCGTTTGTCGGCTCGTCAAAAATGACAACCTCGGGATTACCCACGATAGCTCCCGCGATGCCGACTCTCTGCTTATAACCCTTGGAGAGATTCTTTATCATGCGGTTTTTGACATCGCTTATCTTGACCACCTCGCATATCTCATCGAGATGCTCTTTTTTACCCAGCGTGCATTTCTTCAGGTCATAAATGAAGCCGAGATACTCATACGGAGTCATTTCCATATAGAGCGGCGGCTGCTCGGGAAGAAAACCTATCTTCTTCTTTACCTCCATGGGATGCTCGAGTATATCCATGCCGTCTATCATCGCTCTGCCCGAGGTGGATGAAAGATAACCTGTCAGTATATTCATCGTGGTCGTTTTTCCCGCGCCGTTAGGACCGAGAAAACCGACTATCTCGCCCGGATGAACCTCAAAGCTGATATCGTTTACGGCATATCTGTCGCCGTATTTTTTTACGAGATGTTCAATTTTTATCATATTTCCTCCGTATTTGGTTTAGTTTTGCTTATGTTTTTCCGGAAATCCGGTATTATTCAACAGTGAATTGCAGCTTTCCCTGTCCGCAGGTATCCGCCGCTTCGACAATTATATATACAGTGCCGCCGGATAGCCCTCTGAGAGTGCCGTCATCATCATTTTCCGAATCGACGGAAAAAAGCTCTTTTTTCCGTCCGCCGTAGCCGTAGCCGTAATATACCTTTGCACTTCCCTCGCCGAGGCTCGCGCTACAAGTTATTTTCTCTTCTCCGCCCGCGATTTTCAGCTTGAATACCATTGTGCCCTTGAAGCTTGAAAAGCTCATCTCGGCATTTTTCGCCGTGTTTGTATGCACAAAAGCAACCGCTTTATAATGCGAGGTATAGGAGCTACAAGCCGTCAATGCCAGAATCGCAAGTATGGCGAAAACGGCAATAAACGCTCTGAAAGTCCGCTTTTTCATGATGATTTTCTCCTTCATATCTTAAGATACGGCATATCTCATTCTATTATATTTATCCCGTCAGGCACATCGAAAACGGAAACTTCTCTGTAGCTTCCGCCATATTCGCCGTCCGCCGTGAAAGATACCTCTTCCTCAAAGATAAGGTCTGCCCGCTCGGCTTTCAGCCGCACTACCATCGGCGATTCGCCAAGTGTAAGCAGTGCCGTGACGGCACTCTGAAGCTCCGCTGCGTTTTTCGGATAGCGTATGAGCGTGACATCGAGCATTCCGTCGCGCAGACGCTCCGTCTCATTGTCGCCGAAAAATTTTATCCCGCCGACCGTCTTGGAATTTGAAAACATTCCGTATATAAATTCGCCCGATACCTCGGTATCGGCTGTTTTTATCGTCATTTTAAGCGGCTTCAGTTCCGCGAGACTCTTTGCCGCCTCGGTGATATATGCTATCTTGCCGAATGACGCCTTTTTTGTCTGCGAGGTCTGATAAGCCACCGCCGTGAAAGCGCCGAACGCCGCAACATAAGAGAAATACTTATCGCCTATCCTGCCGATATCGTATCTGTGCGCTTCGCCGTTTGCTATCTTGTCTATAGCCATCTTTATATTCTTCGGGATTTTGTGGCTCCCCGCGAAATCGTTCACCGTGCCTGTCGGGATATAACCAAGTTCCGCATTGCTTTTTATCGATATCAGCCCGTTTAGCGTTTCATTGAGCGTTCCGTCACCGCCGCAGCATACCACGGCGTCGTATCCCTCGGAATATTCGCAAACGGCACGGATGATATCACCCGTACATTTTGAAAAATAGACGGTGATAAGCGGATATTTTGCCGAGAGTATATTTATCATGTCATATACCCAGCGGCGAGCCGCACCGTCGCCCGAATTGGGATTTATTATAAGGAGCAATTTCTTCTCCGGCATTTGTCTTACCTCCCAACTGTTTGTAAAAGAAAAAAGTCAACCCATTTTTATATACATTATATTATACAGTAAATCTATCAAAAAATCAAGTATAATTGCCTTTATTTTCCGTGAAAAGCAACCGAAGATGTAAATAAATTGAGAATAATATTGAAATATTTCCTCTATCATGTTATACTATCATTCGGTTTGCATCGCGCAGACCCATAAAACCCAAACGGAGATAATATAATGACGGAAAATATAAATCAAAAACAGCGCTCGCCGCTCCTGCCGAAAGGTTTCTACAAGAGAGCCTTTTCGCTGGCGATACCGATAGCTCTGCAGAATCTGCTCACCTCAAGCGGCGCCCTTGTCGATACGATAATGGTTATCGGTCTCGGCAATACAAAGCTCTCGGCAATAGGACTTGCGGGCAGACTGATGTTTCTTTTCAATGTGGCGTGCTTCGGCTTCTGCTCTGGCGGTGCTACCATGTTTTCGCAGTACTGGGGCGCGGGCGAAAGAAAAAATATCCGCAAAACCTTCTGCACAGTGCTTTGCGCCATCATGACTTTCGGACTGATTTATGCGCTTACGATGTTCTTTGCGCCGACGGCGCTGATGCATATTTTCACAAAGGACCCGACAAAGATTGCTCTCGGCGCGGAATGTGTGAAGATATATTCCCTTGCGATAATCTTCGTGGCATTTTCGCAGATAGGCTGTGCGGCTCTCCGCGCGACGGAAAAGGTTTCCGTGCCGCTTGTCACCTCGGCGATATCCGTCGTGGTAAACACCTGCCTCAATTACATATTTATAAACGGCAAACTCGGTTTCCCGAGAATGGAGCTTCGCGGCGCCGCCATCGCGACGGTGATAAGCTCGGCTGTTCAGGCGATAATCGTGCTGCTCTTCATCATCTTTTCCGATAACGCGATAAAGGTGAAACTGCAGGATTTCCGCGAGCTTTCAAAGGACTTTTTCTTCAAATATTTCAGGATAGCATCGCCTACCATACTCAATGAAATAATGTGGGCATTCGGCACGAATATTTATGTCATTATTCTTGCCAGCATGGGCGATGACAATTACGCGGGATACACGATATATGAATCGGTACAGCAGCTTATCTTTGTATTTTTCGTCGGGCTGTGCAACTCATGCGCCATCATCGTCGGCAAATATGTCGGCGACGGCAAGCACAGAGAAGCCTTTGCCGCGGCGAAGCGTTTTATGGTTATGGTACCGCTTCTCGGGCTTGTCATGGGTGTTATAATATTCTTCACCCGCGATGCCCTGCTCTCGATAATGCCGATAGAAACGGAAGCCGCACATTCCGTCGCCTCAAGCCTGCTTGTGATATACGGCTTCTGGCTCGTGGTGCGAATGATACCGTATACGGCGATATGCGGAATATTCCGCGCGGGCGGCGATACGAAAATAGGCTGTATTTTTGAGGTGCTGGCAATATATGTTCTCAGCATACCGACGGCGCTTATCTGCCGCGCACTCGGCGTGCCTTTCGTGATGACGGTTTTCGCTATCTTCATCGCGGAGGATGTGGTTAAGGGTAGCCTCTGTCTCTGGCGCTTCTTCAGCCGAAAATGGATAATGCAGATAACGGATGTCCCTCCGGAAGAGGTCTTTCCCGAATAAAAATGATATGTGTTAATCCCCCCAAAAAAAGGAGGGCGAAAACTTTGATATGGCGGCAAAGCTTTCCGGCAAAAGGTGAATACAAAAAGCGAAGGGGAGCTTGCGGGTTCCCCTTCCTCATTTGTTTTCGCTTTTTAGCATTTCCATCACTTATGATAGTTGCCGCCTGCGGATATATTCAGTGCGCGATAAATCTGCTCAAGCAGAAGAAGCCGCGCCATTCTGTGATTGAAAGTCATTTCCGAGAGCGAAAGTCGCATGTCGCACAGCGATTTCACACTTTCATCCAGTCCGAAAGGACCGCCGATAATGAAAGCAATATGCGAACAGCCCTCGTCTTTCATGCGTTCTATCTTCTCGGCAAAGGCGGGCGAACTCATCTGCTTGCCCTCGACGCAAAGCGCTATCTTCCGGCTTTTCTTCGGCAGAACCTCTATTATCCGCTTTGCCTCATTTTCCATCGCCATTCTGCGTGAAGCCGCCGAAGATTCATCGCCTGCACGAAATTCTTTCAGCTCAATCTGCGAAAGCCTGGCATAAGCGCCGATGCGCTTCTCAAATTCGGCACACCCCTCTGAAATGTATCCGTCCTTTGCACAGCCTACATATATTACAGTGATATTCATATTTCCTCCGCTTAAAATTCCGCAAGAAGCACAGGCTCGCTCGGCGCGGCAACGGCAAGTCTTGCTTCGCCGCAAAGCTTTTCCGCCACAGTCTTTTCGGCAAGCGGCGGATAATTGTTTTCGCGGCTGAGATGTGCAAGCATTATCCCCTTTGTGCCCGATGCCTCAAGTTCCGCGGCAAAATCGGCGCTGCCATCATTTGAAAGATGCCCCGAAGACGAAAGAATACGCCGCTTCAGCGGATACGGATACGAGCCGCACATGAGCATGGATTCATCGTAATTCGCCTCAAGAACACAGTAATCCACACCGCTCATCGCCGTGCGCATCCCGTCCGTCACATATCCCGTGTCCGTCGCGAGCGCAAAAGATTCTCCCGTATCGGCGAAATCGAGTCTGTATCCCACGGAGCAGGCGCTGTCATGCGAGGTGGCAAAAGAATATATATTTATATTATATCCGATATTTTCGGAGAACAATATATCGTGCGTTTCAAAGCAATCGCAGAGTGCCGCGCCCGCCACATAAGGCAGGTTCTCTGCGCTCGGGCGCGTGATATGCACGGGGACTTTTCTTCTCTTGCAGAAAACATCAAGTCCGCGCACATGATCTATATGCTCATGCGTTATAAAGATTGCGCTTATATTTTCCGGCGCGGAACCGACCGCACGAAGCGAAGCACATATCGCGCGGCAACTGACGCCCGCATCTATGAGAAGCTCGGTGCCGCCATGGCGCACAAGTGTGCAGTTTCCGCTCGAGCCGGAAAAAAGAGAAAAAATCTGTGTTTTCATATACCACCGAAATCAGAAGAAATATAGCTTCACAAGGTCTGCCACGATAGAGAGACAGATGGAGAAAAGCACGACAGATAGCGCCTTTTTGGCTTTTTTTCGCTTCGGAAGGCTCGCCGTGAATTTCTGCTTTTTCGCCTCGTCCCAGTCAGCACCATAGTAGTACTCGGGATGCTCGAAAATGCCGTTTCCGAGCCCGCGGCAAACTATGCATATAGCGATAGCACAGGCACCCGCCAGTCCGCAATATATCTCCAGTATCGGTATGTATACGCGCAGTTCCTCGGAGAGCGCTATAAAGCCGAAATAGACCGCCATAAAAGCTCCTGCGCAGAGGAGCGCAAGGCAAAATCGGATTATCAGCCGCCACTGCACCTTTGTGGGTGCGGGCGGTCTTTTGATAGGAGGAAACATTGTTTTTCCTCCGCTCAGTCCGCGATGCGGGTAGCGCTTTCGTTGCGTATTTCAAGCGCGACAACAGAGCCCTTGCCGAAAGCACATTCCATAGCGGCGACAAATTTATCAAAAAGCTCCTCGGGGACAAAAGCCTGCGCTGTTCCGGCGAAGCCGCCGCCGTGCACTCTTGCCGCTCCTTTTCCGTCCATTATCTCACGGGCGAGCGTGACGGCAAGCGTTATGCCCTGCTCGGCAGGTGCCTTGCAGGTGAAATAATTCTGGAGCGCAACGGCGCTTGATATGCCCGAAGCGTTGATTTCCGCAAGAAAAGCATCAGTATCGCCTGCTTTGGCGGCGGCAAGCGCCTTTTCAACGCGTTTGTTTTCGCTCATGAAATGGAGTGCGCGCAGAATCGCACGGTCGCCGAGCTTTTCGCGCAAAGCGGGGACGGCGGCGATAAGTTCCTCCTCCGAAACCTCGCGGAGCACCGATTTTCCGAAATGAGCGGCGACAGCTTTCATCTCCGCGGGAACAGAAGCGTAATCGTCATTGAGATCGGCATGCGAACCGCCTGTTCTGATGATACAGAGGCGGTAACCGTCGAGATGCAGGTCTGTTCTCTTGACTACGGGAGCGGCAGGGTCGGCAAAATCGATGAATACAAGTCCGCCGACAGCACATGCTATCTGATCCATCAGTCCGCAGGGCTTGCCGAAGTGGCGGTTCTCCGCCCTCTGCGACATGCGCGCTATATCAGCCTGTGAAAATTTGTTTTCGTTATAATATGAATTGAGAATCGTGCCTATCATGTTTTCATATGCGGCAGAGCTGGAAAGCCCTGATCCGCCGGGAACATCGGAGGTGATATATGCGGTGAAGCCGCCTATTCCGCCGCCGTTTTCCACGATGGCGGAAGCAACGCCGCGCACGATTGCCGCAGAGGTGAATTTTTCCTCCTCGTGGACGGAAAGGTCGGAGATGTCTATCTCCTTCTTGTCGAAGCCCTCACTTTCGATATGTATGATATTATCGGCGGTGGGATAAACCGCGGCGATGATATCAAGTCCGACAGATGCCGCCATCACCATGCCGTGATTGTGGTCGGTATGATTACCGATGATTTCTGTTCTGCCGGGGACAGAAAAGAAATCCGCCTCGTCTTTTCCGAGCGCGGCAAGCGCACGCTCATAGCGGCTCTTGGCATATTCCGCATTGCTGCCGTAAAGCGCCCTAAAGGTTTTGCTTTCGCAGAGTGATTTGATGTTCATGGTTTTGACCTCCGAGATTTGTTCTTTATTATAATTTGAAGAAGCTCTCTTCTTCGGAATTTTCTGCTTTGCCGCCGCAAGAGCCACGCCTCCACCGCCCAAAACTTCTCCCTAATTATAGCAAAAATTTTTCCCATTGGCAATGCGTTTGCCGAAAATTTTTCAAAATAAAACCGAAAAATATTTGACAATTGCGCCCTCGTATGATAAAATAAAGAAAAATGATTATTTTAGCGAGGTAATCCGCATATGGCACTCGACAGTGTTGACAAAAAAATAATCCGTTGCCTGAAAGACAATTCCCGCATGAACGCTTCTGCTATCGGCGAAGCTGTAAATATGTCCGTCTCCGCCGTTATAGAACGCATTAAGAAGCTCGAAAATTCCGGCGTGATAAAAAAATATACCGTGTGCCTCAATGAAGAAAAGCTCGGAAACGATGTTCTTGCTTTCGTAGAAGTAAGCACAGAGCAATATAAATATAACGAAGTGATAAGCGGCGTTCAGGAATTTGTACGCAATTGCCCGCAGATACTGGAATGTCATGTTGTCACGGGAAACAGTGATATCCTGCTCAAGGTCGTCACGGAGAGTACAAAATCGCTCGAAAAGATACTCAATAATCTCAAAGAAGTGCGCGGCGTTTCCTATACAAGAACTGCAATTGTCATGTCCACGCTGAAATTTGAGGTCTCCACAGGGCTTGCCGAATAAAATTATCACAAATTATTATAAATCTCTGCTCTGGCAGGGATTTTTTATTATCTTTTTTGGTTGACTTTTCATAAATGCTATGATATAATCAAATCAGAAATGGTAAATTTACATGGCTTTTTCCCATTTCACAAAATAAACATCAGGAGGAACAACATGAAAACAAAAAACAGAGCGCTTTTTTCCGCAATCACGGTTTTCACCTGCATTTTTATGATTCTTTCAAATGCAGTCGCCATTATCAGTGATGTGGCAATCAGCAAAGCTTTCTCGGAAACTGACTTTACCTATGCTTTGCTTGCACTTGTTTATCTCGCGCTGGCTATAGCCGTAGGTACAAACAGCAGAAAAACTTTCCCCGTAGTATGTCTCGCTATCCCCATTGTACTAAGCATCTACTCATTCTCCGAGCATTATTCGCAAGCATCTGCGTCGCTCTCGTCTACAACAGTTTATTCGTTTTTGGTAGGCATATCGGCTTATCTCGTTCCTATGCTCATACTGATATTTGAAAACTGTCAGAAGAGCGGAAAAGCCAAGAGATATTTCAGATTTATCGTATGGCTTCCCGTCGTTTCGACAATAGTCGGCACTGTCAAAATAAAAGATGTCATAAACGGCTATCTCAAAGAAGCCATTCAATGGGCAAGCAATCCCGATTTTATACTCTATGTTGTAAACCATGCGTTGCTTTTCGTCTCCGCAGTGTTCTCCCCCATATTCGTTTATTTCCTTTGCGCATGGGCGCTCAGTGACACAAGCATGTTTGGCGCATTTGATTTCAGAAAAGAAACCGCTCCCGAAACCGAGGGCGAAAAGGGTTGCCGTAGCATAAGAGTGAACCATGCGTGGGGCGCCGAAATAGTGACAGCTATCATCGCGCTCATAGCGATTTTTCTCTATCTTTTCCCCGGCTCCGCTCTGCTTTATTCGCTTTTCAAGCTCGGTCTGCTTATCGTTATAATACTCGGAATAATATGCGCGGCAGAAAAGAAAAAGAGCGTTGCCATAGCTGACGGCAAGATAACCGTCACAAACAGAAACGGCTTTGCCGAGGAAGTTCCCGTAGATGAAATCGTCTATGTAAGAAAGATTCCGTTCTTTGGTTTTGTGATAATCCAGACAAAAATGGCAAGATGGACTTTCGGTTGGCTCAAAAATTATGAGGCGATATATTATTCTCTGATGGAGCTTGCGCCCGAGGGCAAATCATTCAGCTATGACGGATATTCCGGCTATGCATATTACGGTTTCTTCAGCGAAAAGAGCGGTCACTGGATAAGAATATACAAGATTATCACTCTGATTCTTGCCGCACTCTGCGTTATCGCGGGCGTTGCACTCGGCGTGCGTGATTTCTTCAGCAAGGCTATCATCGGCGATTTGGGACTTCTCTTCTGGACGCTCGCAGGCATCGTTTCGGGATTTATAATTCTTGTTCCGAATATGCTCATCATTCAGCTTCTCAATAATATACATACAATGCGCGAAAAATCCGATAAGGAATAAAAACGCAGAATACCGCATCAACACAAAAATCCCGCGATTTCTCGTGGGATTTTTATTTTTCCTCCTTTTGTCTCCCGAAAGGAGGCTTTTCATATTCTATTATTTGCCGCTGACGGACTTAACCGTATTTGTAATCTCGTTTACAGAGAGAAGTGCAAGCGGAACGCAGAGGCAGTTGCCGCAAGCATAGCCTGCGTCAACAAGTGCATCATAAACCTTGTTTACATCCTCGTCATCTTTGATATCCTTGATGAAGCCCTGCATTGTATTGCTCTCTTCATAAGCTTCTGCCAGTTCCTTTGTGGACTTGAATTCAATGATGAGCACGGACGGAGGAATAATGCCCTCTGTCTTTGTGAGCATATGAATCTCTACGGCATATTCTTCTTTTTCAAGTTCAGCCTTTATGGAATTTGCAAGTTCGGTGAAATCTGTATTCTCCTCATAGCCTTTATCCTTAAAAGCCTTCTGAAGTGCAGGATACTTGGAACCGCACGATGTGAGCATGGTTGCAATCATGATGAAAACAAGAACCAAGCTTAAAAATCTGACTGTTTTTTTCATTTTAAGTTACTCCTTAAGTAATAATGAAATAAGCCGAAACGGCTTTGATTTGATAAGATCTTCTCTCCGAAGGAGACAGTCGGAGTATAAAATGCTCTTCTTCGATGCCTTATCTTTTTCTGACAATATAATTATATCATAAAACAATATTTCTGTCAAGGGAAATAAAACGCGAAAGTTATCTTCCTGCACAGTCCGACAAAATCTGTCCGAAAAACAATTTTTTCTTCTCTGCATATAATCTTATCGGGCGGATATATGCCGCTCAGTCATTTTTACCAAGGGGACAATATGAAAATCACAGCAAAATTCGGCGGGACATCTCTTGCCACTGCAAAAGCTATAGACAACGCGGCAAAAATCGTCGCTTCCGACCCTGCAAGGCGATATGTGACGGTTTCCGCTCCCGGTAAAAGAAGTTCCGACGATATAAAAATAACAGACCTTTTATACAGTGCATATGAAAGCGGCGATTTCGATGCCGTTTTCGAAAGATTTTATGATATCGCGCATGAATTGCGCGTCAGAACAGACCTTTCCGCCGAATACAAAAAGATAAAAGCTGCCATGCGCGTCCCATGCGGCAGAGATTTCATCGCCTCGCGGGGAGAATATCTCTGCGCCGCAATTTTTGCGGATTATACGGATTTTCCCTTTATCGATGCCGCCGATGTGATATTTTTCGACGATGAGGGAAGCACGGATTATATCCGCACGCGGCACAGGCTCTGCGAAGTGCTGGAAAAGGTGCAGAAAGCCGTCATTCCCGGATTTTACGGTGTGGGAACGGACGGTGCCGTGCATACTTTTTCAAGAGGAGGAAGCGATATAACCGGTGCGCTTGTCGCCGCCTCATCCGAATCGGATATATACGAAAACTGGACAGATGTGGACGGCGTACTCTCGGCAGACCCGAAAACTATTGACAATCCCGCATTTTTGGATATAATAACATATAGCGAGTTAAAATATCTCTCCGCATTCGGGGCAAGCGTTCTGCATGAGGATGCGCTTTTTCCCGTGCGTCGGCTCGGAATACCTATCCACATAAGAAATACGGGAAATCCCTCGGGAGCAGGCACAATGATAGTATCCCACCGCGAGATGCCGCGTGCTTTTGTCGGAGTTTCGGGCAAAGGCGGATTTTCCCGCATTGCCGTAAACAAAGAGAAAATCGGCAGAAGCCGCACGGATATGCGCGAGATATTTGATCTTTTCAGCCGCAAAAAGACAGATATAATATTGGCGGCGGCAGAGCCGGACGGACTTTTCATAATAACAGAGGCGGAAAACGGAAAAAGCAGAGCCGACATGATGCTCAATGAAATATGTCAGCTTGTGATGCCTACGGGAATTTCATATGATGAAAAAATCGCTGTAATCTGTGCCGTCGGCGATGACGCTTCCGAAATAACGGCAAAATCCGCTTCGGCACTTCATGAGGCAGGCATAAAGCCTGTCATGATATCGGCAGGAAACAGCGGCGGTTATGTTCTCATATGCACAAAAGAAAATCAAAAGGACGAAGCCGTCCGCAGAATATATAAAAAGCTCGCGTAAAACCGCAGGAGGTACAAAAAATGCGAAACAAAAAAATTCTGAAGCTTGTTCAAAATGCAATGTTCAGCGCAATAATATTGCTTCTGACGCTCACACCGCTCGGATATCTGCCGATAGGTCCGCTTGAGGTCACCATAATGATGATACCTGTAGCTATCGGAGCGATGACTCTCGGAATAGGCTCCGGGGTTATTCTCGGCGGCGTTTTCGGTCTTTCCAGCTTTCTTACATGCCTCGGAATTCTGCGCCCAAGTTCTTTCGGACAGACGATTTTTGCCATCAATCCGTGGGCGACGGCAATAGTTTGTTTTGTCCCGAGAATACTTATGGGACTTATCTGTGCGCTTCTTTTCAAGGTACTATACAAGAAATTCGGCGACAAGCTCGGCGTTTATGCGGCTGTATCCGCAGTTGCCGCTCTTTCAAATACGATACTTTTCATGGGCGGTCTTGTAATCTTTTTCCACGGAACAATGAGCGAGGCAGCGGCAGGGGAGGGCAAA
Source organism: Acutalibacteraceae bacterium (assembly GCA_963618495.1). Classification (GTDB taxonomy): domain Bacteria; phylum Bacillota; class Clostridia; order Oscillospirales; family CAG-272; genus Apopatosoma. The sequence goes on along the minus strand of CAVESF010000005.1, from coordinate 79,497 downwards.
TCGCTCTTTCTCTATATCCTAGCCATTTCCGTATGGAACTGCCTCGGAGAAATCGCGGCATCCATGCTCGTCGGCACGCCTGTGGCAAAAGCCATCCACAAATTTCTCGAAAGAAAAGGCTGATTTTTATAAAAGAAAAACGGGGACTTCGCTCGAAGTCCCGCTTTTTGCGTTGGGGATTATTGAGCAGGTGACCGCAGTAGCTCTCAAATAAACATAAAGAAACTTTTTCTTTGTCGTACTTTTCAGTGACGAAGAGGATGGTTCTGGGTGCAAATCTACCTCTGAACGGCGTCGCCGAAACGAAGCATACCAAAAGTCATTTAAAAGGGCTTTCACACCTGCCTCGGCGATGCCAACACACATGCTTCGCGTATGCGTTAATTCCCTTGACCTCGCAAGCCTTCCCAAAGGCTTGACCTAAATTTAATTGGCGGGCGAAAGCTTTAATTGAAGATGATCAAAATCTCCCTGCGAAAAATCCGCAGGGAGATTTGAATTCAATACGATATTCGATTATTTCTTCTTTTTGATTATGACTGTCGCAGCTACCGCAATTGCAGCGGCTACAACGATAACCACAACAACGATAACAACTGCGGAGTTGCCCTTTTCGTCTGAACCGCCGGTTGTTTCCGATGTGCTTTCCGCCGTGGTAGCAAAGGTCTGCTCGGTGATAGTTTCTGTTGAAACCGACGTAGCGGAAGATGCGGTTGTCTCTTCACTGCCGCCGCTCCACTTTGCATAAATCGTTATCGTTCCGCTCTCCGCTATCTCATCGGAGAAGTAGAAAGGAACGGTCAGAGCTTCGTCCTTATACCAGCCGGCAAAGGTTTTACCCTCCTGCTCATCGGGGACTATCTCTTCGATTGCTTCGCCCAGCTTGAAGCCGAATATCGGCTCTGCCACTGTCGCATTCTTGATAACAATGCTTATCACTTCATCCTCTGCTTCCCATCTCGGATAAAGAGGAATATCAACGCAGTTTTCTTCTATCACATTGAAGTTGTACTTCTCCGTAAGAGCTTCGTCTCTGTACCAGCCGCAGAAAACATATCCGCTCTTGCTCATGGAAGGAAGTTTTGACGTGTCAAACATTTCGCCTTTCTTTACCGTAACACCGAAAGAACGCTTGCCCGCGCCGTTGGTATAGAAGAGAAGCTTGTAGCTTGTTTTTACTATAGGCTTGCCGGATGTCGTACCGCTTCCCGTGTTGACCTCGGTGGCAACCGATCCTGTTGTTTCGAATTTGTAGTAATACTTTGTATATTCGTCAAGACCGGTCACTGAAGCATATACAGTTCTGTCTCCGTCCGTGGAAGCCTCGGCTGTGCCTATAACATTTGTCATAGCGGCGTCGCTGTAAAGAGTGAGTTTGCCGCCCGTGACCGTATTGTGGTTGAACTGCTGAATCGTAGCGTCTACTCTGAATTCGCCTGCCGTAGGAGATGACATGGAAGCCTTGGAATAGGTCGACTGTTTGGGCGCGCCCGTAACCTTGATTCTCATTTCGTTGCCTTTGGCATCGAGAATTTCTATCTTAACATAGTAATCTTCAGCTTCTTCATCAGTCATTGCCGTATACCATGTTTCACTTCCGGCAAACTTGTAGTTGTAGGACTCAAAGAGATTATTTCCCGCGGTGTTATCCCATGCTTTTCTGCCGCTGATTCCGTTTGAACAAATTGGAGTAAGACCGGGCGCGTGAGCCGCGCCTTTCCAGCAGTTCGGCAGCGTTTCGGATTCCATTATGCCCTCATCAACATGCCATATCTGAATGCCTCTTTCCGCTGGGTCAATGGCGTCAAAGGTTTCCGGCTTGACTGTATACCTGTTTTCTATGAGATAATATTCCTTGGGATTGTTTGTATTTACGCGGATAATATTGTATTCGCCCTTTTCGCTCTCGCGCGAGTAAAGCGTATATTCGCCGTCCTGCGCAACGGTAACGCCCTGGAAGCCGTACCATGTGAGGTAATAGGGGTCAACGGCAGCAGGAGCAACGCCCTTCTTCACGCCTTTGTTTCCTCCTATGCCGGATCCGCCGCCCTGAAGTGCTATTTCGCCGGGACCGCCGCACCATGTATAGCCGCTGTATGTATAAAGGTCGTTTGCACCGAGTACATGACCAAGCTCATGCGCGATAGAACCGAAAGAAAGCGGATTTCCGGAAGACTGCATTTCGCCTACAACGGCATATTTTGCGCCATCGTCGCCCTTCATTACGCGCACACCGTCTATTGTTGCATACCATGATGTACCGTTCTGCTTGTAGCTGCCCATGCGCCATGTGCTGATGCCGTCATCAGCCATACCGAATTTCGTGCTGCGTCCCGCGATGATATATACAATGCTGAGTTCGCGCCAGCTCAGACCTCCGCTTCCGTCCTTATCAAAGCTTTTGAAGTCAACATATTCGGCAGCCGCCTTGAGCGCTGTAATTCTTGTTGTGCCGATATCGGTGGGGTTGACAGAGCCGCCGGAATTGCCCGGGTGCTTTTCATTGAGGGTGACATATACGATACCGTTGTTCGCCTCGCCGTATGTTTCCTCGGCAGGCGTAAAATAAAACTTGTCGTTGGACATGAGTTTGAAGTAATTCTTCATCGTATTTCCGTCGTCGCCGAAGAGTATCTTCGCCCAGTAGGATTCCTCGGAATGCGCCCACTGCTCACCATATGCCTTCGAGCTTGAATCGGTAGTCGAGAGACCCTCTTCATATGCGTCCTTGCCATCGCCGTCGGCATCGTAGCTGACCACAAGCACAAGCAACGGTACGGGGTCAACGCCCGAATACTCAAATCCGGGATCGGTGAGAGTAAAGCCTGCCGCCGAAAGTGTGAGCGGAAGCATGAGCGCCACCATCATGAAGGCGATAAGCGCACAAAAGATTCTTTTCATAATTTTCCTCCTGAAAATATTTTTTCATATTTTGCAACAATTCGCAGTCAAGGCGTGGGAAAACACCGCTATATCCGTCAAATTTCGCATTATAATGCAGAATACATTATACTATAAAAATATGAAAAAGTCTATCTTTTTTCAAAACAAATTTGCACTTCGTGATTTTGCATAAAAATCAGTCGCGGTTTTTGGTATGTGCGCCGATGAGGGGGATTTTTTATTTTGGCTGTTGATTGGATTTGGATTTTGCTTTGCAGGGGCGAACATCGTTCGCCCGCGAAGAAACATAAAAATACTTTTCTTTTATCGTACTTTTGCATGACCAAGAGGATGGTTTATGGTGGCGAAGCCACCTCCTGTCGCCTCGCGGGAATTGACCGATTCGCAAAAAGCGAAAAAAAGCACGCCTTGCAGCGTGCCGTTTCAAATAAGCTTTTCCATATATTCTATCGCCTCGGCGAGTGCGCCCTCGTCGCAGTGGCAGACCTCTTTTTTCGCTATCGCCTTGACTTTGTCGCAGGCGTTGGCGGGGCAGAATGAGAAATCCGCCTCGGAAAGCATTTCTATATCATTATCAAAATCGCCTATGCAGAAAAGGCGGATATCGGGATTTTCCTTTTTCATTTCATCGCGCATTTTTATAAGGCGATATGCCTTGGAAATGCCGAGCGGCAAAACTTCTACAATCTTTGATGTAGACCGCGTGGCGCTGAAAACGCCGCCGAAATTCGCGATGATATATTTTCGCATTTCTTCAACAGTATTGATGTCATCTGAGGACACGACTATCTTGAAAACGCCTTCTCCCGTGAAATCCTGCGCACAAACGGTATAGAGCATACTGTCCAGCCCGTATTTTGCAAGCTGTCTGCGCACGGTCTCGTCGTCATCGAGCGCGAGAAATCCACGCTCTGTCGTAGTGCGCACGCCGCTCTCGGGAAATTCGCGCCGTATGGCGGCAAAAAGTTCTTTTACGCTCGCGGCACCGAGATAAAGGGGATCGATTATCTCATTTTTTATTGTGTCATAGAGATAGCTTCCGTTGCAGAGAACATAGGGAAGTCCCGCTATCTCGCTGTGGTCACATCTGACAACGGTATTGATATCATAATGGTTTCTGCCCGTGGCAAAACAGAATTTTCCGCCGTTTTCCTTGAAATATTTCAGCGCGTCGATATTTTTATATGACATCGGCTTCTTATACGAAGCGAAAGTTCCGTCCACATCGGAGGCAAAAATTATATTTTCGAATTTTTTCATATGTATTCCTTGATTTCAGTTTCTCAGCTTGCGCAGTAGTTCTTCAAAATATTCGGGAAGCGGACATTTCAGCGTCATTTTCTCACCCGTCCTCGGGTGCGTGAAACAGATTTCGCCCGCATGGAGAGTCTGCCCGCAGAGTCCGCGCCCGAATTTCTGCTCGACAGCGTCTTTCGGTCTGCCGTAGACATCGTCGCCGAGTATCGGATGCCCGATGCTTGAGAGATGCACGCGTATCTGGTGCGTGCGCCCCGTTTCAAGCTCACAGCGGACAAAAGTCGCGCCGTGAAAATGCTCCAGCGGGTAGATATGCGTCACGGCGCGCTTGGAATTTTTCTCCGTCACAGCCATTTTCTTGCGGTCGGTCGGATGCCTGCCTATGGGCTTGTCCACCGCTATCGGCTCCGGTATATTCCCCAGCGCCACAGCATAATATATGCGGCGCACGGCATGCTCCTTTATCTGCTCAGAAAGCGCAAGGTGCGCCTCATCGTTCTTTGCGACGATGAGCAGTCCGCTCGTATTTTTGTCTATGCGGTGTACTATCCCGGGGCGAGCCGTGCCGCCGATGCCCGAGAGCGAATCGCCGCAGTGCGCCATCAGCGCATTAACGAGCGTGCCGTCATAGTTTCCCGCCGCTGGATGGACAACCATGCCTTTCGGCTTATTGATAACAATGATATCGCTGTCCTCATAGACAACATCGAGCGGTATCTCCTCGGCTTTCACCTCATATGCGGCGACAGGAGGAATCTCCGTTTCTACCATGTCGCCCTCGCAGACCTTGTATTTCTTCTCCGCCGCCCTTCCGTTTACCGTGACGGCGCCGCTTTCTATGAGCTTCTGCGCATAGGAGCGCGTTATTCCCTCGGCGGCGGAAACAAAAATATCGAGCCGACCGCCGGCCGCTTCCTGCGATACGGTGAGTTTACTCATCTTTTTCTCCGTTCTCTTCCCCATCTGCCGCCGCTTTTTCCGCTTCTTCCTTTTTCTTGTCACGGAAAAATTCCTTATCTATGAAGACAAGGTAGATAAACATAAGCGCGGCGCCTACCGTCACGCAGATATCGGCAACATTGAAAACGGGAAAATCGATGAACTGAAAATTCAGAAAATCCACCACCGCGCCGGCAAAAACGCGGTCTATCATATTGCCTGTCGCGCCGCCGATGACGAGCGAAAGCGAAAATCCAAAAAGAAAATGCAGATTTCTGTATTTATAGAGCAGTATCGGCAGGGCGATGAGCGCCGCTGCGGAAATGACGAGAAATATCCAGCGGTTATCGCTGAACATACCCCAAGCCGCGCCGCGGTTTTCTATATACTGAAATTCTATTATTCCTTTGATAAAAGGAGCCGTTTCATACAGCTCCATATTTTTCACCACTACCAGCTTTGTCACCTGATCGAGGATGATGCTCACGGCTATGACGGCTACCCAGAGCCACATAATGTGAGGCTTGTTTTTCTTATTCATAATATATCCGCCCAAGCAAATTTATTTTTCGTTCTTTGTCCCCGCAAGGAGCGCATCGACATCGAGTTTAAGCTGCCTGCCGAAGTTGCCCGCCTCGTCCTTTGCCGCATCTTCGCATTCATCGAGCAATTCTATGACGGAGGGAACGACGGATTTGCGCTTGCGCCCGCCTTTCTTCGCCGTTCTGACATCGGGTTCCGGAGCTTCTGCAGGCTTCCCTGCGGCGTTCTTATCGTCGTTCTTAAGCTTCTCCGCCATATCGTCAACCTTATCGAGCAGTTCCGCATTCTTCTCCTCTTCGCTCAGGATATCGTCGAGTTTGAGGTCGTATTCCGCAGCTATCTCGCGCTTGAGATTTGTCACCATGCGGTCGACATACTTGTCCGAGGTCAGCTCGTCATATTCGTATATCGGCGCAATCTGGTCGATAAGCTCTATATGCAGACGGTATTTTTCGAAAAGCTCGGTTTTGAAGTTAAAAACCGCCTCCTGTATCTCGGCAAGGTCGCTCTTATGAGTCTCTATCTTCTCGCGGAAATTCGAGAGTATCGCGTCACAGCTTTTTTTGACGGAAGCGATGATATCGTCGGCGCGCCCATAGGCGTCGCTCACTATCTGGTCGGCGGCACGCTTTGCCACCTCGAGCGTTTTCTTCACCTGCTCCTCTTCCTTTTCAACGCCGGAAAGGCGCGAAAGAGCCTGCGCAAGGCTTGCCTCCAGCTCGGCATTTTCGCGGTAGAGCGCCGAGTAATTTTCGGTCAGACGATTTATATATTCGTTCACCTCCGATGTATTATAGCCGAGTATGGTCTTTGAAAAATCTCTGCTTGAAAGTTTATTCTGCTGTGTAGGCATATATCCACCCTCCGTAGTTTTACGGCAAAACCGCATCAAATCACAGGCGGCAAAAGCAAATCGCTTCTGCCGCCCCCGTTTTTTCTCAAATATGTAGCACGCTCCGCATACCTTATGTCATGCGGCAAGGGCACCTTTCGTTTTTATCAGAAAAGTGTATCGCTGGTAAGGTCTACGGGCGGACGCTGTGAAGCGGGCTTCTCCGCGCTTCTGCCGCTGCCGGAACTCATAGGGTCGCTCGAAACATCGACATTTCTGGGCGTGATAACGAAAGTATTGTTCGCTACGCGCAGGAACTGACCGTCGATGGAATATGCAACGCCGGAGAGGAAGTCCAGCATTCTTCTTGCCGTCTCCTTATTTGTCGCCTCAAGATTTATTACAACCGTGCGATTGTTGAGCAGGTGATCTGCTATCTGATTGCCGTCCTCATAGCGCTCGGGACGGACAACCTTCATTTCGATGGCGGCAGAGCTGAGCCCTACGCCCGAAGAAGGTCTGGAAGAGATGATCGGATCAGCGTAATCGCTGTCGTCGGAAACCGGATAAACTCCGTCATCATAATCCTTTTCTGTGCTGACCATGCTTTTTATTTTGTTCAGAAATCCCATGAAAAACCTCCGCTTTTATTATTCTTGACTTATATGCAATCCTTCCTTTTGGGAAACAAGAATTATATTTTTTATATTATAACACACAAGCGTATAAAATTGCAATCTCTTTTTTGCAATTTCGAAAAAAATTTTTTTCAAGTGCCGTCATTCTATCATTTTACCGTCCCAAAGGTCGGTTTCGCCTATTATCAGGCGGTCATAGAGGCGCAGTTCCCCGTCCTTTTCTATTATGAAATAGCCGTCCTTTTCGAAAACAGGAGTCACCTCGCGCACGGCGGCAAAGCCTTTTTTGAAAATATAGACATAAGGCTTTCCAGTATCGCGGGAAATGCGCACGCTCGATGACGGTATCTTGTAGCCCTCATATGTTTTCGCGGTGATGACGATATTCTGCTTTCTCGTGAAGTCGAAATCCTCCGGCAGAAGCGAACATGAGAGTACGAGCAGATACGAGTGCCCGTCTGCGCTCCGTTCCTTTCGCTCGAGCTTCATCGTAAGCGAATCCGTATGCGTATTGTCGGTGAAACGGCAGGCGTAGGTTTTATCTGCCGAAAGTCCCGCGGCAACCTCGCTTTCCGTTTTCAGCGCAAAGTACCATTTCGGCGAATAGACGAGCGCGCCCGCCGTATTTGCAGAGGAAGCCGTGAGCCTCCCTAGCGAATCGAAACCCTCCGCCGTCAGGTTCATTACGGCTTCCGTGCCGAAAGCCGAATCGAGCCCGTCCGAGAGATGGTAATAGTATCCCGAACGCACCGCCGTTATCGGCGTATAGCCGTGTCCGAGACTGTTTTCTATGAGTGCCTTTCGGCTCTCAAGTATCGCTATCTCGGATTTATAGTCGGAAATGCCGTTTGTCAGCAGTGCGCGCTTGCTTGTCATCACGGCAAGCTCATGCGCATATTTTTTCATTGCGGTGACATCGCCCGAGGCGCTCTCGGCGGCAATCCGCTCATGCAGTCGCTCTATCTCCTCATCGACCTTTGCGGAGCTTTCGCCAGCGCGTACCGCCGCCTCGGTATATATTCTGATATTTTCGTTTATGATATCGAGCTGTCTTGTCGCTTCGTCATTGGAAGAGACGAATATTTTTGCCACGGTGCTTCCCGCGGCGACCTTGGCGCCGTTTTCGTAGACATAGCTGCGCGTGCCGACGTTTCCCGAATAGAGCGTTTCCGCATCGCGGAAGATATAGCCCGCCTCCGAAACCGTCTCGGAGAAGGTGTCCTTCTGCACGGTGAAAAGCTTCACACCGCCGCCGAAGCCCGAGAGAATATGATACAGCACATAGACCGTGAAAAGCAGGCAGGCGCACGCCGATGCCGCATATTTTGCTATTCTGCCCATCATATCACTCCTTTTGGTTTTTGGTTTCAATCGTGTATTTGCTTTCGTATTTTTAGCGTGCGAACCGCTTCAGCTTCTGTCAATAAGCGCAAAAACTGCCTTTGCAAGTTCGTTTTCGTCCGCGTAATCGTCTATATAAAATCGGTTTGCCCGCTCGGAAGCGGAAAACCAAGTGAGCTGGCGCTTTGCATATCGCCGCGTGGCTCGCTTCAGCTCTTCGGCGCATTCGTCAAGCGTTTTCTCGCCGCGAATCCAAGGTAAAAGCTCCTTGTAGCCTATGGCGCAGGTGGCTGTGGCGTTTGTAGTAAGACAGCCGCTCTCATAGAGTCGCCTTGTCTCATCGGCAAGTCCCATCTCGAGCATTTTGTCGACGCGGCGGTTTATCCTCTCATAGAGTGTCTCGCGGTCGCGCGCACCGAGCACGATTATCAGCGCATCATATGGGTTTGCCGCCGCCTTTGCCTTAGCATCGCTTTCGGTTTTTGTCATGCCGCTTTTGCATATCTCTATCGCACGGATGACGCGCTTGATATTGTTTTCATGTATGCCCGATGCCGCCTGCGGGTCGAGCTTTTCAAGCATAAGCCAGAGTTCATGCGCACCGCGTTCGTCCGCAATCCCATGCAGTTCCTCACGAAGCGCGGGATTGCTCTCGCTCTCGGAAAAAGGCAGGCGGTCTATCACCGTGTCCATATAGAGTCCAGTTCCGCCGCAGAGCACAGGAAGCGCACTGCGGCTCTTTATCTCCGCTATGGCTTCGTGTGCGCGCACGGCAAAATCCGCCGCCGAGAAAGATTCCTCGGGCGAGCAGATGTCTATCATATGATGCGGCACTCTTGCCCGCTCGCCCTCATCGGGCTTTGCCGTGCCGATATCCATGCCGCGGTAAACCTGCATGGAATCGACGGAAACAAGCTCTCCGCCGTATTTTTCGCATATCGCGAGGGCAAGCGCGCTCTTGCCGCTCGCCGTCGGTCCCGCCACAGCTATGATTTCTTTCATTGTCGCTCCGTTCTTCTTCGCAGAGTCAGAGATGTATCTCCGAAATGTATTATCTTCCGAAAATCCGCGTCATTGCGGCGCAGATTTCAATATCCGCCGTCGATGTTATTTTACTGAATCAGCATTGCATCGCCGAAAGAGAAAAACTTGTATTCCTTATCCACGGCTTCCTTATAGGCGCGCATGATATAATCCTTGCCGGCAAGCGCCGAAACAAGCATGAGGAGCGTGCTTTCCGGCAGGTGGAAGTTCGTTATCAGCGCGTCCACCGCCTTGAATTTATACCCGGGATAGATGAAAATTCCCGTATCGTCCTCGGTGGCATGCACTGTGCCGCTCTCGTCCGAGGCGCTCTCGAGCACGCGGCATGAGGTCGTTCCTACGGCGACTATCCTGCCGCCGTTTGCTCTCGCGCTGTTTATCTTCTCCGCGCTTTCCTCCGTTATGCTGAAAAATTCCGTATGCATATGATGGTCGGTTATGCTCTCGACTTTCACGGGGCGGAATGTGCCGAGTCCTATATGGAGCATAACGGGAGCTATCTCCACGCCCATCGCCTTTATCCTGTCGAGAAGCTCCGTCGTAAAATGCAGTCCCGCCGTAGGAGCGGCGGCGCTTCCCTCTTCTCTTGCGTACACCGTCTGGTATCTGCTCTTGTCGCGCAGTGCCTCCTTGATATAAGGCGGCAGGGGCATTTTGCCTATCTCATCGAGTATGGAATAGAGATTCTGCCCGCCGCTTTTATCGTATTCAAATGTCACTATGCGGTTTCCGTCATCGACAATCTCGTCGATATGCGCGATAAGCTTGCCACCGCCAAACGAAACGCGCATTCCCTCACGCAGGCGTCTGCCGGGGCGCACGAGCGTTTCCCATGTATCGAGATTCTTCTGACGCAGGAGCACAAATTCCGCTTTTGCTCCCTCGCCGCCGTTTTCGTTTATCTTTTCGCCGTAGATGCGCGCGGGAATAACCTTGGAATCGTTTATCACAAGCACATCGCCCGCATGCAGATATTCCGTGATATCGCGGAATATGCGATGCTCTATGGTCTGCTTTTCCCTGTCGAGTACCATAAGACGCGCTTCGTCGCGCTTTTCGCTCGGGTGCTGCGCTATCAGCTCCTCGGGCAGATAATAGTTGAAATCAGCCGTTTTCAGCTCTGTCGGCTTCAGCTCGTTTTTAATCAATTTTATTTTCCTCTGTGGTTTATTCTATAGTCTCACCCGAAAGTCTTACGAAAAATTCTTCAAGGTCATCGGAAAGAGGAGAAATATCGTCGCATATTATAATCTTGTCTATCCAGAAAGCCTTGTAAATGCGGGTTATCATTATCTGCGTTATGGCGACAGCCTTATTGTCGGCGTCAAAAGCGGCGTCGTCGCGTATCTCCTGCATAGTGCAGGTTTCGCCCTCGCCGAGCTTCTGCGCTTCGGCTATCTCGATGGCTTTTTCATCATCCTCCGCCTTTTCCTCGGCTGTTTTCGGGCGCTTTACTATAACGGAAGCACGGCAGTTATAGCCGCAGACATATTCCGCGGGCTCCTCAAGACTGTCAGTCTTATAATCCGTCTCGTCCGTGCAACGCTCGAATACACATGATATGATGTACCCATGCTCGCGGAATTTAGCGTAGTATTCCGCCCGGAGCGCCTCTATCCTGTCATGAAGCGCAGTCTCCTTTTCGAAAATTTCTTCCTTTGTTATTTTGCTCAGTCTTGTTTCCATAGCGTCCTCCGAAAAAAGTTATGTAAAATTTTATTTATTTTTTGCAAAGTTATTGAAAAATGCGGATTTTTAATGTAAAATATAAGTAATATATTTTGATGCCGCGCGCATCGCGATAATTTCTGAGAAAAGGAGCATACCGCGATATGGACAGAGACAACGATAAAACCGTAACCTTTACTCCCGAGATTGAAGGGGAGCTGGAAAACCGCTATATTTTGCAGGCCGTATACGATGCTCTCAGCGAAAAGGGCTATAATCCGATAAATCAGATAGTCGGCTATATCCTTTCGGAAGACCCGACATATATAACCAACTATAAGAATGCCCGCAGTCTCATCTGCAAAATAGACAGGGACGAACTGCTCAACAGCATGTTAAAGCAGTATCTCGGCATACTCTGACAGCGGCAGGAAATGCGGTCGCTTTCCTCAATATTTTCACCCGAAATCGGCGGCGTCTGCCCGCCGGTTCTTATTTTTCCGCGCGCAAATCCGCGCAAATATACCGCCGCTTTTTGTCCGATTATATTATAGCTTCATTTTTCATTTATTTCAAGCGTTTTTTCTAAAAAGTTACAATCTCGGCAAAAGTCGGCGCAAGTCTGCCGTATATGGCGGGAAAATCCGTCGGCGGCAGTGGATTTTCCCCGAGCCCGCACTCCAGAGTGAAAGCGGGTATGCCGAAGCGTTCTATCACCCAGTCCTTGTAGCCGCCGTGCGAAGCGATGGCGTCGGGCTTTGCGAGAGCATAGCCGCTCTTCTCCGCTATGATTTGGGCGAGTGCCTCCCCGCCATCGGGGACATTTCCGCAGTAATCGTAATAAATCTCCTCACCCTGCGTATGCAGAGCGACGGCGGCGCGCAGTCCCGCCGATATGCTCCGCGTGAAATCGCATAGCGCATGCGTTTCCGACTCGCTCTCGGCATATTTTCCGCCGTAGCGCGTGCTTCCCGCCGTGAAAATGCCCATGCGCCGCTCCTCCTCGCGGCAAAGGTCAAAACCCGCATTGTAATTATGATTCAGGTCTATCCCGCGTGCATTCGCCTGCCAATGTGCGAGTTCATCACCGCCTCGCATCCGCGAAAGCATATAACGCTCGTTTTCATCCGTGCGCCCGAGAGCTATCTCCGCGCCGTCGGGATTGAGCATCGGGATGATATATACACGCCGACTCGAGAGAACCTTTGCCGTTCCGTCTCCCCATATGCTTCCCTCGGCGATATCGCGGGCAAATTTCAGCGCGAACGCCGCCGTTATTCTCTCCATGCCGTGGTGCACACCGACAAAAAGCACGCTTTTCCCGCCGTTTCCAAGCGAAAGGCAAGGTATCTCCCTGCCGCGCACGCTTTTTCCTATGGAGAAAACCTCCGCGCCGCCTTCGCTTTTCAGCTTTTCCGTCTCCGTCATCATCTCGCCGTAGCCGACCTCTTTGCAATAATCCATAAAAACCTCCTGTTTTGCTTTGCTCTCCTGATATTTTATGAACATACTTTCGATTTTGACAAAATTTTTTAAGAAAATGCGAACAAAGGTTTGACATTTTTAAAAAAGTGTGATAGAATATATGCGGATGATTATGAAAATCGAAAGGAAAAGCGAATTATGGAAAAGCTCACTCCGCTGGAGCAGGCTGTATATAATTACATCAGCAGCACCATAGAAAAAGTCGGCTATGCCCCTTCGGTGCGCGATATCAAAGCCGCCGTCGGCATAAAAAGCACATCGACAGTGCATTCGTATCTCGAGAGGCTCGAGAAAAAGGGATATATTATAAAGGAACAGGGAAAGAGCCGCACCATCCGCACGCGCGATAAGCAGGATGAGCCGGCGGCAAGGAAGATACCGATACTCGGTCAGGTCGCCGCGGGCATGCCTATCCTCGCCGTCGAAAACTGCGAGGGCTATATTGATTTCTGCCCTACGGGAACAGCTCTCGGCGACGAGCTTTTTGCCCTGCGCATCAAGGGCGAAAGCATGATAGAAGCAGGCATCATGAACGGCGACTGCGTCATCGTCAGCAGAACAAGCTATGTCGAAAACGGCGATATCGCCGTCGTACTGCTCGATGATGAAGCCACGGTGAAAACATTCTACCGTGAAAACGGCATTTTCCGTCTCCAGCCGGAAAATCACACGATGAAGCCCATCATCGTAAAAAATGTATATATTCTCGGAAAGGTCATTGCAAGCGTAAGATATTATGAATAATGCAAGATTGCCGGAAATACTTGCCTCCACAGGCACATTTATCGGCAGAGCAAACGGCAGGGATTACCGTCTCATTCCGCGGATAGCGGAGAATGCCGTCTGCGACGGTTTTGAACTGATGCTCCTCGAGGACTGGAGCGAGCATCTTCCCGCCGTATGCGATTTTCTGCTCGCTTCGGGCTTTCTTCCCGAAACAGTCCATCTGGAAAAAAATATCGGAGTTCTGCTCTCCGCAGGCACGGAAAAATGCGCAAGAGAGGCACTCGAAACATATCGTCGCGATATGGATGCGGCAGCAAGACTCGGTGCGCGGCTCGCCGTACTGCATTTCTGGGGCGGCAGGCTCTCGGATTATCATATAGACAAAAATCTGCCGCTAATCCCTCTTTTCTATGATATAGCGGCGCAGTACGGCATTCTCCTCACAATAGAAAACATCCCCTGCGTATACGGCACACCACTCTTCATGTGGAACAGGATAGCCGCATATTATCCCGAAGCAAAGTTCATTTTCGATACGCGCTTCGGCGGTTTCCATAATGAATATAAGAAGATTTTCGCCTCTCCGCATTGGAAAAATGTATGTCATATGCACATAAGCGATTTCGGCGGAGAAATGATACATCCCATCCTCCATCCCGGAGAGGGCGCGATAGATTTTGATGACCTTTTCGCCGCGATGCCGGATTATCTGCCGGCGATAGCGGTGGAATCCCCCGTACTCGCGGGCGACGGCACAGCAGATATCGCAAAGCTGAACCGCACGGTAGCATACACGCGCGAACTGTGCGAAAAGTACCGCAAATAGGCGGCATATAATTCGTTTCCCCGGCAGGAAGCAAGAGAAAACGGAAGTTTCACCCCCCCCACTTTCGTCTATCTTGCTTCTTTTTTGCGCATTTCCGCACCGCCGCCGTTGCGGTGGACGCAAAGAAACATAAAGAAACCTTTCCTTTATCGTACTTTTGCATGACCAAAAGTACCAAAAGTCATTTGAGAGGATTTTCCATCCTCTTAAAAATCTTCTTCCGTCGCCTCGCGGCGACCAGTGCGAACAAAGTGCCACTACCGTCCGACTACAGCATAACCACGGCTACAGGCTCGAAACGCTCAAGCGCCGACTCGGATTTGCTGCTGTGCCATGTCAGGCTATGGCGAACCTCGCGGTTGAGATTTTGGTGCGTGTCCGGGTGCGAACATAGCAAGATTTGGGGTTTGTTTTGGTAATATATGTAGTAACACCTCATCCGTCAGCGCACTCACATTATCCACGCCCGCCATGCACTTTCAGCGGGCGTGCAGACAATGCGTGCACGAATCTGCTCGGCTCTTTCGTGTGATATGTTCGCACGCGTGGTATGATTGAGATTGCGGGGAGCGCAAAACCGCCGATTTTTGCTTTGTCCTGTGCTGCACGCACTCGCCACGCATGGCTCGCGCGACTAACTCGTGCACGCAGAGGGTGTTTTTTAAGAGGGAGGAAAGCCCTCTTAAATGACTTTTATCGCGCTTTTCGTCAGTGAAAAGCGCGATAAAGGAAAAGTTTCTTTAATATTTCTTCGCGGGAGACTTGTGGTCTCTCGCTCGCAACCTCGCAAAAATTTTTATGAATTTCGTAAATTATTTTATATAAAACGCTTGACAAATTATAAAAGTCGTGGTATAATATCCGCGTAAACGGAAAAGATATGACAAAACAGGAGGCTGATTATGAAAAAAAGTGTATATTCCCTCGTCCTCTCGGACGAAATAGTCGATGCGATAGATCTGCTCGCATATAAAAACGGCACAAGCCGCTCGGGAATGATAAACCGTATTCTTGCAAACTATGTCTCATACAAGACGCCGGAAATGCGTCTCGGCGAGATTTTCAAGAGTATCGAAAACATTCTCTGCGTAGGCGATGAATTTCAGATACTTGCGCCTCCGTCCGATACGATGCTGAATCTGCGTTCGGCACTCGCGTATAAATACAATCCCACAGTGCGCTACAGTGTTCAGCTGTATAAGACCGCAGGCGACGAGGGCATAGGCGAGTTTCGCGTTTCCATGCGCACGCAGAACGAATCGCTTATCGCGGGCGTTCAGGGCTTTTACCGCGCATGGGTAGAGGCTGAAAAAGAATATCTCGGCGATATCGAATACAAAATAGAACGCGACAGATTTTTCCGTAAAATTTATTACAAGAGAGAAGACGGGATCCCCGCAGATAAAATAATTTCGGATTACATCAAGGTTTTTGACAAGGCGATGAAAGAATATTTCCGCCGAATCGACAATGTTGAGGATGCCAAAGCCGCCGTCCGCAAAATATATGCGGACAGCTTTGTCCGCAGTTGATTTCCGTTTCCCGCATAACCGTAAAGTAAAGAAGGTGTTTTTATGAACATGCAAAAATTCACTCAGAAAAGTATAGAAGCATTGCAGGCAGCGCAGAATGAAGCGCTCTCAAATGCAAATCAGAATCTCACCGAGGAGCATCTGCTCTATGCTCTCGTTTCGCAGAAGGAAGGCGTTATCCCGAATCTTTTCGCAAAATGCGGCGCCGACACCTCGCGCATGATAAGTGAGATTGAAAAGAAAATAGCTTCCATGCCCAAGGTAACGGGCGGCGGCGATAATCTCTATATGGATTCCACGCTCGCCTCCGCTCTTGCCGAAGCCGAAAAGGAAGCCGACGCGATGAACGACAGTTATGTTTCCGTCGAGCATATCATACTCGGCATGATGGACAAGCCGAGCGAATTTATAAAAAAGCTCTTCCGCGACTACGGCATCGAGCGCGAAAAATTCTGCTCCGCACTGCGCGAAATCCGCGGAAATGTCCGCGTTGATACGGATAATCCCGAGGGCAAATACGACGTCCTCAAGAAATACGGTCAGGACCTCGTGGCTCTTGCCCGCGCACAGAAGCTCGACCCCGTGATAGGCAGAGATGACGAAATAAGAAATGTCATCCGTATACTTTCGCGTAAGACAAAGAACAATCCTTGTCTTATCGGTGAACCCGGCGTAGGTAAAACAGCTATTGCCGAGGGACTTGCCATCCGTATAGTACGCGGCGATGTCCCCGAGAATCTGAAAAACCGTGAAATCTTCTCGCTGGATATGGGTGCGCTCATCGCGGGCGCAAAATTCCGCGGCGAATTTGAAGAGCGTCTGAAAGCCGTTCTCGAAGAAGTCAAGGCGGCAGAGGGCAAAATAATCCTCTTTATAGATGAGCTTCATACGATAGTCGGCGCAGGCAAAACCGACGGCGCAATGGACGCGGGCAACCTCTTAAAGCCTATGCTTGCACGCGGTGAACTCCATTGCATCGGTGCTACCACGCTCAATGAATACCGCAAATATATCGAAACAGACCCCGCTCTCGAGCGTCGTTTTCAGCCTGTCATGGTAGCGGAACCTACCGTAGAAGATACGATTTCCATTCTCCGTGGTCTGAAAGAACGCTATGAGGTATACCACGGCGTGAAGATTCACGACAGCGCACTCATAAGCGCCGCCGTGCTTTCCAACAGATATATTTCCGACCGTTTCCTCCCCGATAAGGCAATTGACCTCGTTGATGAAGCCTGCGCTATGATAAAGACTGAAATGAATTCCATGCCGACAGAGCTGGATGAAATTTCCCGCAAGATAATGCAGCTTGAAATAGAAGAAGCCGCGCTGAAGAAAGAAACTGACCAACTCTCGGCAGAGCATCTGCATGAGATACAGGAAGAACTTTCGAAGCTTCGTGCCACATTCTCCGAGGGCAAAGCTAAATGGGAAAGCGAAAAGGAAGGCATCGACAAGGTTGCAAAACTGCGTGAGCAGATAGAGGCTACAAATGCCGAAATCGAACGCGCACAGAATATGTACGACCTGCAAAAAGCTGCAGAGCTCAAATACGGCAAGCTTCCCGGACTCCAGAAAGAGCTTGAAGAAGCCGAGAAGAATGAACAGAATGACGAGGGCAATACGCTCCTGCGCAATTCCGTCGGTGAAGAAGAAATAGCGAAGATAGTTTCCCGCTGGAGCGGCGTTCCCGTATCCAAGCTTATGGAGGGCGAGCGCGACAAGCTGCTTCATCTCGACGATATACTCCATCACCGCGTGATAGGTCAGGATGCCGCCGTTTCAAAGGTTGCGGATGCTATCCTGCGTTCGCGTGCCGGCATAAAAGACCCACGCAGACCTATCGGTTCATTTCTCTTCCTCGGTCCTACGGGCGTCGGCAAAACAGAGCTTGCAAAGGCTCTTGCGGAAGCGCTTTTTGATGACGAGCACAATATGATAAGAATCGACATGAGCGAATATATGGAGAAATACTCCGTATCGCGTCTTATCGGAGCGCCTCCCGGCTATGTCGGCTATGATGAGGGCGGTCAGCTCACCGAGGCGGTCCGCCGCCGTCCTTACAGCGTAATTCTTTTCGATGAAGTTGAAAAAGCTCATCCCGATGTTTTTAATGTACTGCTTCAGGTACTTGACGACGGCAGAGTTACGGACAGCAAGGGCAGAACGGTAGATTTCAAAAATACCGTTATCATCATGACATCCAATCTCGGTTCGGATATCATCCTTGACGGCATCGGCGATGACGGCGAAATAAACGAGCAGGCTCGCGAGGGAGTAAATGCTCTGCTCCGCCGCACATTCCGTCCGGAATTTCTCAACAGGCTTGATGAAATAGTATTCTACAAGCCGCTGACAAAGGATGATATCGGCAAGATAGTAGAGCTTCTCTTCAAGGACCTCAAAAAGAGACTTGCCGACAGGCATATCAGACTTACCATAGACGAGAGCGCAAAGAATTATATCATAGATACGGCATACAGTCCTATCTACGGCGCACGCCCGATAAAGAGATTTATCCAGTCCGAAGCCGAAACGATTATCGCAAGAAAGCTTATCGCCGACAATCCCGCACCCGGCACACAGTTCTGCCTTACTGCGGACGAGAACGGACTCATGGTAACAACAAAAGAATAATCAGCATAATGAAAATCGCCGCCCGCGGAAGCGAACGGCGATTTTTTGGTTCTATAATAAAAGTCGGGGTTCCCCGACTTTTATTATAGAACCGTTTTTTCATCTTTATTTAATAAGAATACACATCGTATACGCCGATGCATACGGAAAATTCCAATCCTATTGTCGTAGCCTCGGGCGCGATGATGACGGATGGCTCTGCCGAGAGGCAGTTGATGACGCTGAGAGTCAGCTTGCCGTCCTCCAGCTTTATTTCCAGCCTGCCCAGACTCGGGTCGGCAAGTCGTATATGCTCGGCATCGGCTTTGTCCGTAAATTCGCCCATGGGAAGCGATATCGTGGATGAGACATTATAGAGTGTGAGGTCGCGCGCCGTAAAGCTGTTTGAATACGCTGATTCCGTCACCACAGAGGGACCTTTCAGTTCTATATGGCAGGTGGATTTGCCACCGCTTTCAAGTCCGCTTGTAAGCACGGTCACCGTGCCGAAAACGCCGTCCCCGCCGTTTTCCTTTGTTTTTCCGGAAAGCTCAAGTTCGACATTGTATTCATCGATAAAAGTAACCTTGTCGATAACCTTTCCCTCAAGCGCATCGGAAAATTCTATATCCGAAGCGGAAATGCTCTTCTTGAATTTAGCGGCGACACCGCCCTCCGGCAGAATGCTGTTCAGCATAACCGTCTGCTTGCCGAAAGAATAAATCTCGCCCTGCACGGTAATATTTTCATATGTCTGAATAATCCCGCAGGAAGCAAATGCTGCGATGCATGACAAAAGAAGTAACAGCACAAGTGCTGTCTTAATGCTTCTTTTCATAATATATCCCCCTCTTGCTTCTTAAAGCTTTTTATTAAGTTTACCATGTTTTTTCTGCGCTGTCAATACTTTCGGCAAAAAGAGAGGCAAACCGCAATCTTTCGACTGAAATAAGCGCACAAAATTGCGGCAAATATCAAATATCCACCCGAGGCGGGTGGATATCGGTAAAGCATTCCGTTATCAGACGCTGAAAAGCATCTCGCTGTATGTAGGAAGCGGCCAGTATTCGGAGCCGACGAGCGTCTCCGCCTCATCGACAACGGCACGAAGCTCCTGCATTGCCACAAATACGGTGCTTCTCGCAAAGTCTGCGGCTTCCTCTGTGCCTGCCGCGGTTTTCATCTCAATAGTGGCGGCGGAAAGCGCCTCTGTCTTGCTGTAGACGGAATTGAGCAGTGCGCCGAGCTTGCGGATGATGCTCTCCTCGGCTTCCGTCGAGATTCCCTCGCATGCGCTTCTCTTTGCAAGCGCGGATGAAGCGAGCGAGCCTGTATATTCGCTTATCGCGGGAATGATGTCTTTCTTCACCATCTCAAGCATGGTCAACGCTTCGATATTTATCGTTTTGCAGTAGTTTTCGAGCAGTATCTCATGGCGGGCGACAAGCTCTGTTCCCGAGAGAACGCGATATTTCTCAAAGAGAGCCTTATTCGTATCGGAAACAAAATATTTCAGCGCATCGGGTGTGGACGGCAGGTTGAGAAGTCCACGGTGCTTTGCTTCCTCGAGCCAGTCGGCGGAATAGTTGTTGCCATTAAAAATGATATTGCCATGCTCTTTTATCGTATCCTGAATGAGCGTATGGAGCAGTCCCTCGAAATCATCCGTATTTTCGAGTGCCGTGGCGAAATCGTCGAGCGACTCGGCAACTATCGTATTTAGCACGGTATTCACATCGGCGATGGAAAGCGATGAGCCGGGCATACGGAACTCAAACTTATTGCCCGTGAAAGCAAAAGGCGAGGTGCGGTTTCTGTCTGTCATATCGCGCGGGAATTTCGGCAGGGTATGAACGCCGATACGCATGATGTCGGCTTCCTTTTTGGAGTAGCCCGCATCTGTCTTTACCGCCTCGAGAACCTCTGTCAGCTCGTCGCCGAGGAACATGGAAATAACCGCGGGCGGAGCCTCGTTTGCGCCGAGACGGTGGTCATTGCCCGCGCTCGAAACGCTGATGCGGAGCAAATCCTGATGCTTATCGACAGCGCGGATAACGGCGCAGAGGAAAAGCAGGAACTGCGCGTTTTCATAAGGCGTTTCGCCAGGCTCAAGCAGGTTTACGCCCGTGTCTGTGGCGATAGACCAGTTATTGTGCTTGCCGCTTCCGTTTACGCCCGCGAAAGGCTTCTCATGGAGCAGGCAGGCAAGCCCGTGTCTGGGAGCAATCTTTTTCATCATCTCCATCATGAGCTGGTTATTGTCCGTCGCGGTGTTTGTCGTGGTATAGACAACGGCAGCCTCATGCTGAGAGGGCGCGACCTCGTTATGCTCTGTTTTTGCGGGGATGCCGAGTTTCCAGAGTTCCTCGTCAAGCTCATCCATAAATTCCTTTACGCGCGGCTTGATACAACCGTAGTAGTGGTCCTCCATCTCCTGCCCTTTCGGCGGCTTTGCGCCGAAAAGCGTGCGTCCCGTGAAGGAAAGATCCTTTCTCGCGTCGAAGAGAGCCTTGTCTATGAGAAAATATTCCTGCTCCGCGCCGACCGTCGTATAAACGCGCTTCACATCCGCGTTTCCGAAGAGCTTCATTATGCGCATCGCATGTTTGTTTATCGTCTCCATAGAACGCAGAAGCGGTGTTTTCTTGTCGAGCGCTTCGCCGCCGTAGGAGCAGAAAGCCGTAGGAATATAGAGCGTTTTATCCTTTACGAAAGCATATGAAGTCGCGTCCCATGCCGTGTAGCCTCTCGCCTCGAATGTGGCGCGGATACCGCCGTTCGGGAAGCTGGAAGCGTCGGATTCGCCCTTGATGAGCTCCTTGCCCGAAAATTCCATTATTATGCCCGAGGGCGAAAGCGAAATGAAGCTGTCATGCTTCTCTGCCGTGACGCCTGTCATCGGCTGGAACCAATGCGTAAAATGCGTCGCGCCGAGCGAGATAGCCCAGTCTTTCATCGCGTTTGCCACAACTCCCGCTATCTCGGGATCGAGGCTTTTGCCATCGTCTATAGTCTTGCGCAGACGCTTGTAGACCTCCTTGGGAAGTCGCTCGCGCATAACGCTGTCTCCGAAAACCATAGAACCGTAAACTTCAGAAACCTTCATGATAATATTCTCCTTAGATTGAAATTTAAACAAAAAAAGGGGCGCTATGGCATATGCCACAGCGCCCTTGCTGTATTATGCAGTTATTATATAGACAAAAACGCGATTTGTCAATAGTTTTTTGAAAATTTTTTTCGATTATTTTTCGGCAATCTTCCGCACAGATGAAACACTCCTTGCCACCATGTAAACCAGAATCGGCAGAAATACGATATCCGAAAGCAGTTCGAAAGAGAAAAATTCGAGTCCGCTGCCGAGTATACTTGGCAGAGCGGCAAGTACAGGAATGATATGGATAGCCACCATGCAAGGCAGGGCGGCAAGTATCGCCATATAAAATTTGCCGCAGGGATAAGCAAGGTTTGCTCTTGCTTCAAAGAGCATGAATAGTATCACCGAGGCAAACGCGACATTTCCCGAGACGCGGAGCGGATTATTGAAAGCAAAACATGTATCGAAATATTCCGTCACTATCATCAACGTCGCCCAGACGGGGAGCGAAAGAGCGAAAATCCATGCTTTTCCCTCTCCGAGGAAGCCCGCATATATATTTATGAAATATATCGCGCAGGGAATCATCAGAAGTACGCAGATAAGCCGCGCGAAATTGAGAAGACCGAATCCGCCCGCGCCTATCTCGGGAATAAAGCTGATAAGTGTCAGCGCACCGCAAACGGCAAAACCGATGCCGCAGATCAGCGCCGCTGTTCTGCCGCCCTTTCCCTCGGTGGGAGAGAATGTAACGGTTTTCTTCCCTTTTGCGAAAATCAGCGCGAGCGCCGAAATCACGACGAATACGGGAATAGAGATTTTATAGACGGTATGCGAGGTATAAAAGCCCTCGGAAAAGACCTTTACGGAATCGCATTCCGAAAGCGAGCGCATGAGCGCCACGCTCCTGTAGGCGGAAAGCGCAAGCGTCAGCACGGCAAGCACCGCAAGATAAATATAAAAGGAAGTTCTGCGTTTTTGCAAAGCTTTGTCCTCCGTTTTTGTTTCATTTTTGTTTCATTATTTATATAATACCACCTTTTTCCCGAAAAGTCCATAGAAATAAGAAAAATGAGGTAAGTTTTGTTTTTCGTATTTTCAGGGACAAAAATTTTCATTTTTTCAAAAAAGCACTTGACAAAATCCGATGGTTGTGATATAAGATATATGAACATATATTCATATCTTCACAAAAGGAGGCATACCTATGTTTCAGGACACCATAATGCACTCGACAGAAGAAGAATATTTCGAGCTTGCCGATTTCTACAAGCTTTTTTCGGACAGCTCACGCATAAAGATTCTCTTCGTTCTTCTTTCGGGCGCACATTGCGTGAAGCATATCGCCGAGAAAACGGAAATGAGCCAATCGGCTGTTTCACATCAGCTTGCGGTGCTTCGCCGCTCAAATATAATACGCCAGACGCGCTCGGGGCAGAATATGACATATTCTCTCGCGGATGACCATGTAAAGCTTCTTCTGGAGCTTGCCATTGCACACATAAGGGAGGGAAAATAATCATGGAAAACGAAGAAAAAGAACTGAAATGCTCCTGCGATGCCTGCGGGCATGACGAGCACGAGCATCATCATGACCACGACCACGAGCATGAACATCACCATGACCACGAACATGAGCATGAACACGAGCATCACCACCATCACAAGCGCAAGAGCGGTTGCGGCTGTTGTTGCTGCCACGATGAAGACGAGCATGAACACGGCGGCTACGAGATAGGCGGCTGCGGTTGCCACGGCGACGACGATGACGGCGAAGAAGAGGAACACAGCAAAAAGGATATAGTTTTCTTTGCCGTTGCCGGCGTGATAATGATATTTGCCTTTCTCCTCGCGCACGGCATAATGATGCAAAACCTGCATCCCGCTGTATGGATAGTCGCTTCCATTGTCGTTTACGCATATTACGGCATTCCGATTATCATAAGCATGATAAAAGACTTCATCCACGGAAGTTTCTTTACGGAAAATACGCTGATGGCTGTCGCCACAATAGGTGCGCTCTGTCTCGGTGAATTTTACGAGGCGGCGGCGGTTATGTTTCTCTATTCGCTCGGCGAATATCTCTCAGACCTTGCATTTGACAATTCCAAAAAGAAAATATCCCTCATGCTCGATATGTCGGAAAAGACGGTCCGCGTCTATGAAAACGGCGGATGGGCAGAAAAAGACCCCGACGATGTCGCCGAAGGCGCGCGCGTATCGCTCCATGCGGGCGAAAAAGTTTCGCTGGACGGCGTTATTTCCTCCGGCGGCGCAAACTTTGATACCTCCGGTATCACAGGCGAGAGCCTTCCCGTGTGGGCGGGAGAGGGCGATGCCGTAAGCTCGGGATATATCTGCATTGACGGCGCTGTGGAAATGACAGTCACAAAGCCATACGGTGAGAGTGTTGCTTCCAAACTTGCCGATGCCGTCACCGAAGCGGGCAAGCGCAAATCAAAGAATGAAAAATTCATCCGCAGTTTTGCGAAGATATATACTCCAGCCATGATGGGTCTGGCACTCGTCATCTTCATACTCGGTGCCGCTGTCAGCGGAAATGTTGCCGAATGGCTGAAGAAAGCGCTTACCATACTCGTTGTCTCCTGTCCCTGCGCACTCGTGCTTTCAATTCCGCTTGCATATTTCACCTCAATAGGCGTCGGTGCCAAGGAAGGTATCATGTATAAAGGCGGCGAGGCTGTTGACAATGCCGCAAGAATCTGCGCCATAGCTTTTGACAAGACAGGCACGCTCACGGAAGCAAAGATAAAGACAGAAGAAATCAAGTCGCAGATTGACCGCGACGAATTTATCAGAGTGGCGCTCGGCGCACTCTCCCGTTCGTCTCATCCGCTTGCGTCCGCATTCTGCTCCGATATGGCAGGTGTAACAGGCTACAAAGCCGAAGAAAGCCATGAAACGGCAGGCAAGGGTACGGAAGCCACGCTGAAAACGCCATCCGGCAATGTCCGCGCCATCTTCGGCTCGGCAAGATATCTCCATGAGGAATATCCCGATATCGCCTTTGAAAAAGAATCCGAAACCTGCATCTACGGTGCGGCAAACGGCAAATATATCGGCGCCATCACATTCTCCGACACTCCCAAGGAAAATGCGGCAAAAGCCATATCCGAACTCCGCTCGCTCGGCGCTTCTCATCTCGAGATACTCAGCGGCGACAAAGGCGCGGCTGTCCGCCGCCTTGCAGAAAAGGTCGGCATAACCGAATATTCCGCAGAGCTTCTCCCGCAGGATAAGCTTGACAGATTTGAGAAGATATACGAGGAAAACAGCAAAAAAGGAAGCGTTGCCTATGTCGGCGACGGACTCAACGATTCGCCCGTTATCATCCGCAGCGATGTCGGCTTTGCCATGGGCAAGGGCGGCGCGGCTCTCTCGGCTAAAGCGGCTGATATCGTCCTTGTAAACGATGATATCGAAAATGTTCCGAGAGCAGTGAAGATAGCGAAAAAAACGAGAAAGATTGTCAAAGAAAATATCGCATTCTCTCTCGGCGTAAAAACGCTTATCATGCTTATCTGCCTCATCTGGAATCCGATAATGGAGCTTGCTGTGCTCGCCGATGTCGGCGTGACGCTGATTGCGGTGCTCAACTGCACAAGAATCAAATAACCCGAAAGCATGAAAACACGCATATTGCCGTCACAATCCCGTGGCGGCAATATTTTTAGTCTCTTTTTACAAACATTCGGTTTCAAAACCCACAAAGTACACAAAAAATATGTCGGAATCTTTAATTTTGTGCAGATTTCCCATTGACATGGAGGATAATAAATATTATACTGTAAATGTAAGAATATAGTTTTACCTTGTGCATATGCACAGATGCGCCACGGCGTATTATCGGGAGTAGAAAATCATGATGAATCTTGAAAAAGAGATAAGAGAACAGCCCGCTGTTCTCGCGGGGCTTGCCGATAAAAACGGCAGCACGATAGCGGCTCTCGCTTCTGCGATGAAAGAAAGAAGCATCCGCAAGATTTATTTTGCGGCAAGAGGCACGAGCGACCACGCGGCAACATATGCGCAGTATCTTTTTGCGCTCGCAGCAGGCATCCCCTGCGGTCTTGCCACGCCGTCGGTTATCTCAAAATACGGCGCCTGCGTAGACTACAGAGATTCGCTCGTTATCGGCATATCGCAGTCCGGCGCGGCAGAGGATGTTATCTCCGTCATTGCCGACGCAAAGAAAAGCGGTGCGCTCACGGCAGGAATTACGAATGTCGAGGGTTCGCACCTTGCGGGAAGCGTTGACTATGCTCTCTTCTGCAATGCCGGAGATGAAGCAAGCATCGCCGCCACAAAGACTTTTACCTCCCAGATGATGCTGCTCGCTCTGCTTGCCGCAGAGGTTTCGGGAAGCTCTGCGCTGAAAGCGGGTCTTGCCAAAGTCGCTCCCGCCGTTGACGAGCTTCTCACCTATATGCCCGAGACGCTCTCAGTGCTCATGAAAAAATATACCGGCATGACCTCCGCCGTCACTCTCGGTCGCGGTTTTGCTTATCCGATCGCACTTGAAGGCGCACTTAAAATACTTGAAACAAACAATATAAAAATGCGCGGATATGCCATCTCGGATTTCCAGCACGGACCGATAGCACAGCTCCATGCCGGCGATCCTGCTTTCGTCGTCGCGCTTGACGGTCCCGTCATCGGCGATGCCGATATGATAATCGGCAGACTCAAGGCTCTCGGCACGGATATCATCATAGTTACCGACAGCGACAAATACTGCGATGACGACACGGTTACCGTATTGAAGGTTCCTTCCGTTTCGGAGGACGGTATCGCGCCGGATGTACTGAATGTATTTGCGGCGGCAGTTGTATTTCAGCTTTTTGCCTGCAAGCTTGCAGAGACGCGCGGCATTGACCCCGACGCCTCAAAAACGCTGAAAAAGGTTACCGTTACGGTTTGATTCTCACTCGAAAGAGTAAATATATACGCTTCGGCGGCAGCGCAAGGGAAAATTTCAGAGCCGCCGGGAAAAGGACAGGAAAATGAATTTTGATATGTTGCATCCTGCTGACCAGATAGTCATGATTATGAACCGTATTTATTACTACGGCATGACAACGACATCCGGCGGCAACCTCTCAATCTGTGATTCCGACGGCACGGTCTGGATAAGCCCCAGCGGCATAGACAAGGGCAACCTCCGCCGCGAGGATATCATGCAGATAAAGCCCGACGGCACTATAGTCGGCATTCATCGCCCCTCTGTGGAATATCCTTTCCACTGCGCTATCTACAAGAAGCGCCCCGACCTGCACGCTGTGCTTCATGCGCATCCGCCGGCACTCGTGGCTTTCAGCATAGTGCGTCAGATTCCCGATACTTCGCTCGTTCCAAATGCGGAAATACTCTGCGGCGAAGTTTCCATGGCAAAGTACGCTCTCCCCGGAAGCAAGACGCTGGGCGACAATATTGCGGCTGAATTTGAGCGCGGCATAAACACTGTCATGCTTGAAAACCACGGTGTTGTTATCGGCGCAAAGAGCCTCTTCTCCGCTTTCATGAGCTTTGAAACGCTCGACTACTGCGCAAGAATCCAGATCAACGCAAGAACTCTCGGACGCAAGACTCACGGCATCTCCGACAAATATATGCAGATTTACAAGCAGAAAACCATGCCGAAGATGGATGAGTTCATCCAGACAGAGTATTCCAGCGAGGAGAGACAGGTTCGCCGCGAGATGTGCGACCTTATTCACCGCGCATACGGCAATCAGCTCTTCACAAGCGACCAGGGTACATTCTCCTGCAAGCTCTCCGACGGCTCATTCATCATCACGCCTTATGCCAAGGACAGAAAATATCTTGAACCCGAAGACCTCGTTCGTGTAAAGAACGGCATGCGCGAGGCAGGCAAGAAGCCCTCCCGTTCGGCTCTGCTTCATGCAAAGCTTTATGAGAGAGACCCCGATATCAAATCCGTAATCATCGCTCATCCGCCGCACATCATGGCTTTCGCAGTCACGGATGCGGAATTTGACGCGAGACTCATTCCGGAAAGCTATATAGCACTCAAGACCGTGCGCAAATATCCTTTCGGCTCATCATTCATGCAGCCCGATATGCTTGCTGCGGAAATCTCGATAAAGAATCCCGTGGTGATAATCGAAAATGACTGCATTATCGCCGCAGGCACTTCCCTCCTCAATGCTTTCGACAGACTCGAGGTTATGGAGTACAGCGCAAAATCGCTGGTCGAAACAGCCGCTATCGGCGGTGAAGTCGTAAAGATAAACGACGAGGAAGTGAAGGAAATAGAGGTAGCTTTCAACCTTTAATTCGTTTTTGCAAAGTACAGAAAAACAAATTTATAAATCAAGGAAGGGTACGGTAAGGACTTATGAACAGCGAATATTTCGGCGAACTCAGCATTGTTGGAATGAAAGGAACGGAGAAATTTCTTTCCAATGTAGACTGGTATCTCAAGCAGTGGAGAAAAGATGAGGAAAGAGAAACATTTCTCGTCGATGCGGATTGCCCCCGCTTCGGCACAGGCGAGGCAAAAGGTATAATCCATGAAACAATGCGAGGTCACGATACCTACATTTTCGTAGACCCTTTCAACTACAGCGTGAAGTACAATATGTACGGCATGCAGGTTCCAATGAGTCCGGACGACCATTTTCAGGATCTGAAGCGTATCATCTGCGCCATCGGCGGCAAGGCGCGCCGTATATCCGTCATCATGCCTATGCTCTACGAGGGCAGACAGCACAGAAGAACGGCAAGAGAATCGCTCGACTGCGCCGTCGCTCTCCAAGAGATAGTATACATGGGCGCGACAAACATCATCACCTTTGATGCTCATGACCCGAGAGTGCAGAATGCCATTCCGAGAAACGGCTTCGACGATGTCCGCTCCTCCTATCAGATGCTCAAGGCGCTCTCAAGAGAATATCCCGATATCAGTTTTGATCCGCAGACGACGATGATTGTTGCTCCCGACGAGGGCGCAATGGGTCGCGCGATGTACTTTTCCAGCGTGCTCAATGTCGAGCTCGGCATGTTCTACAAGCGCAGAAACTACAAGGTCATCATCAACGGCATGAACCCGATAGAGGCTCACGAATTTCTCGGAAATTCCGTAGAGGGCAAGGATATCATCATAGTTGACGATATGATTTCCAGCGGCGAATCCGTGCTCGATATCGCCGAGCAGCTCAAGGAAAAGGGTGCGCGCAGAGTATTTGTATTCTCTACCTTCGGTCTTTTCTGCAACGGTTGCGCGAAGTTTGACGCGGCATACGAGGCAGGCAAGATAGACAGAATCTTCACCACAAATCTCAATTATCGCCCCGATGAAATAATCAACCGTCCTTGGTATACGGAAGTAAATATGTGCAAGTATGTTTCCTATATCATAGATTCGCTCAACAGAGACCGCTCGATTTCCGAGCTTCTCAACCCCATAAACAGAATCCATGCACTCACCGATAAGGTTCGGGCAGGAAAATAAAATTTAAAGAATAATACGATGAAAGGCGGAGCCGCAGGGCTTCGCTTTTTTGCCCTTCAACGCTTTTCGCAACTTTTGTGCGCTTTTTTTGCGCAAAGCTATAGACTTTTCCCGCAGTTTGCGCTATAATATATCTGTACAAAATAATTTTTGCAAAAACAAAAAAATTCACAAGACGTGATTTTTTATTTTCGCACCCTATGGTTGCGAAAAATTCCATGTGCTCTTGGTAGCAAATACCGAAAAAATTGTATATAATGTTATTACGCAATTCAAAAAATAAACAGTTGCCGCGAAAACAGTGCATTTTTCTTGTCAGCAGTTATTTAGTTTTTTATTATTTTATTTTGCGCGGTGTGTACGTTTTCGTGGTGGCTGAAATCAAAGAAAGGGAAAATGATGACAATAGGCGAAAAAATAGCAAATCTGCGTGTAGCCGCTCACATTTCGCAGGAGCAGCTCGCGGAGAAGCTTTCGGTTTCCAGACAGTCTGTATCGAAATGGGAGATAAATCAGTCGCTCCCGCAGATAGACAATGTGCTCACGCTCTGCAGTCTTTTCCGCGTGACGGCGGATGCGCTCCTGCGCGATGATGTTTCACTCTTCGGCGATGTGGCGGGCAAAAAATCCGCCATAAACGAAACAGGCGCAAAAAACAAATATTTCGGCACCGACGGCTTCCGCGGCGAAGCCAATGTTACTCTCACCTCGGATCAGGCATATAAGGTAGGCCGCTTTCTCGGCTGGTACTATTCTTCCCCGCTCTCGGGCTTTCATATGCCAAATTACCGTCCGCGCATACTCATAGGCAAAGATACGCGCCGCTCCAGCTATACGCTTGAATACGCCATAGCCTCGGGAATCACATCCTCTGGTGCAGATGCGTATATACTTCATGTGACGACTACGCCGAGCGTTTCCTATGTTACGCGCACGGACGAATTTGACTGCGGCATAATGATAACAGCCTCGCACAATCCCTACTATGACAACGGCATAAAGCTGATAAACCGCTACGGTGAAAAGATGGACAATGCCACCACGGAATTTGTGGAGGCATATCTCGACGGCAATATAAAGAAGCTCGGCATCGACGGCGACGATATTCCCTTTGCTCATCGCGACGGCATGGGCAGTATAGTGGACTATGTCGCTGGCAGAAACAGATATGTCGGCTATCTCATATCCGTCGCCTCGCATTCATATAAGAATCTGCGCATAGGGCTCGACTGCGCAAACGGCGCCTCATGGATGATAGCGAAGGCTGTTTTTGATGCGCTCGGCGCAAAAACATATGTTATCGGCGCCTCGCCCGACGGACTCAATGTAAACAAGGACTGCGGCTCTACGCATATCGAAAATCTGATAGAATTTGTGCGCGAAAACAGGCTTGACGCAGGCTTTGCTTTCGACGGCGATGCGGACAGATGTATTGCCGTGGATGAAAACGGCAGAATAGTCGACGGCGACTGCATACTCTACATACTCGGCACGCGCCTGAAAGCCCGCGGCACGCTCGACGGCGATACGGTAGTCGCCACGGTGATGTCAAATTCGGGACTTTTCAAGGCATTTGAGAGCGCGGGCATAAAATATGAGCTGACCGCCGTCGGCGACAGGTTCGTTTACGAATGTATGCAGAAAAACGGCTACAAGCTCGGCGGTGAGCAATCGGGACATATCATACTGCAGAAATACGCCACCACAGGCGATGGGCTATTGACGGCGATAATGCTGACAGAGGAAATGCGTGACAGAAAACTGCCGCTCTCCAAGCTTGCCGATCCTGTGAAGCTCTATCCGCAGACGGTGAAAAGCGTCCGCGTGACAAGCAAAGAGCAGGCTCTTTCCGACCCGGAGGTAAAGGCGGAATTTGACGCGATAAACAAGGAGATAAACGGCAACGGCAGAGCGCTCCTGCGCGCCAGCGGAACAGAGCCTGTTGTCCGCATTATGCTCGAATGCGAGAGCGAGGAACTATGTGAAAAGTACACCGCGCGTCTGCTTGAGGTGATACGAAAGAGAGGATACTGCTGTGAATAAATGCGTAAAAACCGCGGAGCTTTTCTCCTGCGATGTGCCTTATCTGCGCGATTTTTTCTCCTCTCACGAGTATCCATGGCAGATGCTCCCCGAGATAAAGGAGCTTGCGAAAAGGCTTGTTTCCGATGGCATTGAGGGCTTTACCGAGATGAAGGCAGGAGTACTCGTCGGCATGGATGTGAAGATACACGAGAGTGCCGTCATCGAGCCGCCCGCCGTGATAGGTCACGGATGCGAAATAAGACCAGGCGCATATATCCGCGGCAATGTGATAACAGGCGAAAACTGCGTTATCGGCAATTCAAGCGAGTTGAAAAACTGCATTCTGCTCTCGCACGTGCAGGTGCCGCATTATAACTATGTCGGCGATTCCGTACTCGGAAACCGTGCGCACATGGGTGCAGGCGCGATATGCTCAAATCTGAAATCCGACAAAAGCAATGTCGCCGTCAAGGGCGATGAAACATACGAAACGGGACTGCGCAAATTCGGCGCGATGCTCGGCGACGGCGCGGACATCGGTTGCGGCAGCGTACTCAATCCCGGCACGGTGATAGGCAGGGAAAGCTCCGTCTACCCGCTCACATCAGTGCGCGGCGTCATACCCGGCGGTTGCATAGTAAAATCTTCGCATGAAACAGTGATAAGAAAAATTTCTGATAGGGAGGAAAAAAGATAATGTGCGGAATAATAGGCTACATCGGCAAAAACGATGCCGAAAAAATCATCATTGAAGGGCTTCACGCCCTCGAATACCGCGGTTATGATTCTGCGGGACTTGCAATAAGAGCTGATGACGGAAGCATAATTTCCGTCAAATGCGGCGGCAGAGTAAGCGAACTGGAAGCAAAGGCAAACGCGGCGGGACTGAGCGGAAAAAGCGGCATAGGTCATACGCGCTGGGCAACTCACGGCGCGCCGACAGAGGCCAATGCCCACCCTCACAGCTCGCATCATGTCACTGTGGTTCATAACGGCATCATAGATAACTGTCTTGATATCCGCCGTACTCTCGAGGAAAGCGGCTACAGCTTCGTAAGCGAAACCGATACGGAATGCATAGCTCATCTCATAGACCGCGAATATGTCAAGACGCATGACGCGGCAAAAGCTATCTACAGCGCCTGCTCGCTCCTGCGCGGCTCATATGCGATAGCCGTGATGTTTTCCGATATTCCCGATAAAATATGGGCTATACGCAAGGATAATCCGCTGATTCTCGCCGCCGCTGAAGACGGCAGCTATACGGCATCGGATATTCCCGCGATACTGCCGCACAGCAGAGAGATAGTCCGTCCCGAGGAGGGCGAGCTTTTCTGCACCACGGCGGAAGGAATATATTCCGTTTCAGGGGACGGCACGATGACAAAGGCAAAAACAGAGCACTTTGACCTCGATGTCGGCGCGGCGAAAAAGGACGGCTACGACTACTTCATGCTGAAAGAAATACACGAGGAGCCGGACGCCGTGCGCCGCGTATGTATGCGCAGAATAAGCGAAGCGGGACTTCCCGATTTCTCTGCTGACGGCATCGGCGATGAACTCTGGAAGAGCATTGACAGCATCCAGATAATCGGTTGCGGCTCGGCGACCCATGCCGGCTTTGTCGGCAGAAGCCTGATAGAAAAGCTCGCGGGGATTCCCGTCACGGTAAATACCGCGTCTGAATACAGATACGACCCGCCTGCCACGGTTGGCAGGACGCTCGCCCTGCCGATATCGCAGTCAGGCGAAACGGCGGATACGCTCGCGGGGCTTCGTCTCGCAAAAGCAAACGGACTGATCACCGCCTCTATAGTCAATGCCGTCGGCAGTGCGGCGGCACGCGAATCCGACTATGTCATGTATACGGGCGCGGGACCCGAGATAGCCGTTGCCACGACAAAAGGCTATACAACTCAGGTCGCCCTGCTCTGCATGATAGCGATAAAGCTTGCGCTTGTCCGCGGCAAGGCGGACGAGGATTTCGCGCGGAAATTCTGCCATGATATCGCTCACGGCGCACCCGAAGCAATAGCGGATATCATATCAAGGCAGGACGAAATCCGCAATATAGCAAAAAGCATATATACGCATGAGGATATATATTTCATAGGCAGAGGTCCCGATTACCATGCGGGACACGAATGCTCACTCAAGCTGAAAGAGATATCGTATATCCACAGTGAATCATATGCCGCAGGCGAGTTGAAGCACGGCACGCTCTCACTCGTTGAAGAGGGTACTCCCGTGATAGCTCTTGCCACGAGCGGCAGATACTATGACAAGATGACGGGCAATATCCGTGAGGTTCGCGCAAGAGGCGGATATTCCGTGCTCGTATGCGGCAGGGATTTCCCCGAGCCTATGTCATATGGTGAGAAAATATTCATGCTTCCCGAGATATCGGAATATTTCTCGCCGCTTGCCACCGTCGTTTTCTCGCAGATACTCGCATATGAAACGGCTACCCTGCGCGGTTGCGACGTAGACCACCCGCGCAATCTCGCCAAATCCGTGACAGTGGAATAAATTCCCTTTTCGAAAAAGCATCAAAGCGCATTTGAAGTGCGTTCCGGTGCTTTTTCTTTTTGCATCTTGACTTTGCCTCGACAAGATGGTATCATTAGATAAAAAAGCAATGCGGAGGAGCAAATGGATATAAAGCTTCACTATACCGAGACAGGCGCGGGTTTTCCGCTCATTCTCCTGCACGGAAACGGCGAAAGCGGCGAATACTTTCATTTTCAGAAAGAATATTTTTGCAGATATTTCCGCGTGATAGCTCCCGATACGAGAGGTCAGGGCGGGAGTCCGCGCGGAAATGCGCCTTTTACCATAGTGCAGTTTGCCCGCGACCTGCATGATTTCATGGATGAGCAA
This sequence comes from Acutalibacteraceae bacterium, assembly GCA_963618495.1. GTDB lineage: Bacteria > Bacillota > Clostridia > Oscillospirales > CAG-272 > Apopatosoma. The sequence goes on along the minus strand of CAVESF010000005.1, from coordinate 45,649 downwards.
GGCATGAAAAAGGCGCATATCCTCGGCTTTTCCGATGGCGGAAATATCGCCCTCGCTTTCGCACTCGCCTATCCCGAATATGTGGAAAGTCTCATCCTGAACGGAGCGAATATGAATCCGCGCGGAGTGAAGCGCATTTATCAGATACCGATAGAAATCGGCTATAAAATGGCATCGCGCGCGGCAAAGAAACATCCCAATGCCGCAAAAAATGCCGAGCTTCTCTCGCTCATGGTAAACGAGCCGGTTTTCTCCGCAGAGGAGCTTTCGAAAATAAAAGCAAAAACCCTCGTCATCGCGGGAAACCGCGACATGATAAAGCCCGCGCACACGCGCCTCATTGCCGACAGCATACCGGGAAGCGAACTTAAAATAATCCGCGGAAATCACTTCATCGCAAAGAAAAATCCGCAGGATTTCAACCGCGCCGTAGCAGAGTTTCTCAGCATGCCCGCAGGTGAAACGAAAGGAGAACAAGTATGAAACCCGAATTTCCAAATGAAGAATATTTCATCTCGCTTGCGAATACGGCTATACAGCCCTGCCGATATATCCCGCCGCGCGATATAGAAAATTTCATTGACCTGCGTCTCTTTGCCGACGATGCTAAAGTCCTGAAAAACCCGCACAAGGGCTGGTACTGGCACTATATAGACAACGGTTTTCCCCGCGGCGAATATCGCGCAGACTGCGACGAAAACGACGCGCTCGCCGATTTTCCCTGCATGAATCACCTCTATCTGCGCTTTGACTGGGGCGATATAGAGCGTGAGGACGGCATTTTCGATTGGTCGTATATCGATTCCGTAATAGAAAAATGGGGCGCACGCGGATTTAATTTTGCCCTGCGCATCTGTACATATGAGGGCTATGACAGCATCCGGTTTGCCACGCCGCGCTTCGTTTTCGAAAAAGGCGCGCATTGCTATCGCGTGCCGTGCGGCAGGCTGGAGCCGGATTATACAGACCCTGTTTATCTCTTCTATCTAGAGCGTTTTCTCGCGGAGGCAGGCAGGAAATTTGCCGGCAAAAAGTATATAGAAACCGTGGATGTCGGTTCTTTCGGCACATGGGGCGAGGGACATACGGCAGGCGGCACCAATATAAAATACGGTGCCGATGCGATAATAGAGCATATCAAACTGCATGAGAAATATTTTCCGAAAACCATCCTCATGCTCAATGACGATATGATAAATTCCTGCTGGGAGCGCGGTGCAGAAGAAAATATGCGCATATGGAAATATGCCATAGAGCACAAAATGGGACTGGATGACGATTCCGTCTGCGTTTCGTGCTACTGCGGCAAAGGAAGCAGATATGATACTCTGCGCTCGCCATGGATGTTCGCGCCGATAGCGGAAAACGCGCCGATAACGCTCGAACTCGAGCATTATCACATGATAAAACCGCATAATTTCCGCGCGGGACTTCCGTTTCTCGAGGCTATGCGCGAGACGGGCGCGACTTTTGCCGGTTTTCACGGATATCCGCGCGTCTGGTTTGCCGATAATCCGTATCTGACGGAATACGCGGCAAACAGGCTCGGTTATTTCTATTTTCTCTCGGGCATAGGCTTTGAAAAAAGCGATGGCGGGCTTCCTTTGCTTGAGCGCGGAAGAGAAAATACGCTTTCGCTCTATGTCGAAAACCGCGGATTTGCGCGCGCGTATTTCCCGTATAAGCTGAAAATAAAGCTGGTAAAAAGCGGATATGAGCGCATCTATGAGGCGGATTCGGGCAATACCGCATGGCTTGCGGGAAGAGAAACAAAGGCGGATATCGGATTTATCCCCGTGGGAGACGCAGGCGAATATTCACTTTCTCTCGGGCTTTTTGAGGATGACCGCCCCGTTTACTTCGCGATGAAAGAGGAGCGGCAAAGCGCCGACGGATTTGTGCATGTCGGCAGGGTTGAGATAAGGTAAAACCAAAGGGAAGCCGCACCGCTTCCCTTTGACTTTCTCTTACCCCTGCAAAAATACAGGCTGAATCTGCCTTCCGGCAAAGGCGGCTACCATTGTTTCCTTCAGCCGCGAGAAATCGCACACAAGCGAACTCGGCTTTTTCTCGGGGTCATCCTGAAACATCGGCACAAAATAGATATTTTTGCGCGAAAGAAGCGTCCCTATATTCTTCAGATTTGCCGAGAGCGCGTCGTTTGTTGCAAGCGCTATCACGACGGGACGGTTTGAACGAAGCTGTGCCTTTGCCGCCATGGTGACGGGCGTGTCGGTTATGCCCGCCGCCATTTTGGAGAGAGTATTTCCCGTGCAGGGCGCTATCACTAGCATATCAAGCACCGTTTTCGGTCCTATCGGCTCGGCATCAGCTATGGTATGGATTATTTCCTTTCCGCATATTTCGGAAACGGTTTTTCTTATATCCTCCGCTCTGCCGAAGCGCGTATCGGTTTCATATACATTATCGCTCATCACGGGCAGTATATCATTTCCCTCGGCAGCAAGCGAGCGCAGTATGCCTATGGATTTTCCCACGGTGCAAAAAGAACCGCAGAAGCAATATCCTATCATGTTTCCCCTCCGTTTTCGGTTTCCCTTATAATATTCATTACCGTATCGGCGATATAACCGCCTGCGGTATCGGGCGCGACTCTGCCCGGGAGCGAAAGCGCCAGTATCGCTTTTATTCCGCATTCGCGTGCGCGGATGTAATCAACTCCGCCCGGCTTGGAAGCAAGGTCGATTATCAGCGTATCGCGGCGCATTTTCCCGAGCACTACGCTGTCTATCACAACTCCCGGCACGGTATTGAAAACGCAGTCGTATTCCGCGATATGTGCGCCGAGCACATTGAAATCCTCAGTGTCGTAGCCGTAAGCCCTCGCCCATGCTCTCGCATGGCTTTTTCGCGCGAATACCGTGACCGAAACGCCGAGTGCCGCCAGCTTATGCGAAAGAATATTCGCCACCCTGCCGAATCCCATCACCGCCGCTCTCATTCCGTGAAGCGTTATCGGCAGTTCATCCATGGCGATAGCGATAGCACCCTCGGCTGTCGGTATCGCGTTCATGACAGTCAGCTCCTCGCGTTCATAGTAGTCGATGCACCTTATCTTCCTCCCTCCTATGCGGAGAAGAAATTCCTGCGGTATCATGCCGCCGAGAAGCAGTGCGCCCGCAGGCATTTTCTCCGCCACCTCGTCTATGGTTATCTCCCCGTCGGCAAACGGCGCATTTATGTATATGCCGCCGGATCCTGCGGGAAGCGGCAGTATAACGATATCCGCGCCTGTCAGCGCCTCCTCTGCGGAAGCGCATTTTTTCGCGCCGCCGAAATCGCCTTTATATATATCTATCCCATAGAAGCGGACATCAAAGCCTCTCTTTGCAAGCACTCTCGCGAACGCCGCATGCCGCATATCGCCGCCTATCACGGATATATATTTTGCTGTCATTTTTATTATTCTCCTCTTTTTGTCTTTTTCGGGAGCATACGAATAAAATTATATGCCACCGATACCTCATAATATGCAGAGCGCGCCTATAGTGCGAACTAGGAAAATTTTTCCATCAAATTCACTTTTTGCGAATATTGCTCCGCATGAGTGCGCATAATACACTCACAAGGAAATTTTTCTTAAATCAAAGGAGAAAATAAAAAATGCGTTATCTCGTAATCTTCACCTCACTCGTGCTTGCGGTCTGCCTGCTCTGCTCGTTTATGCCGACAGAAAACGATATGAAAATATATGACGATATCGTCCGCCTGCATATCATCGCCGCCTCCGACAGCGAAGAGGACCAGCGCCTGAAAGAGGGTGTGCGCGATGCCGTTCTGCCTCTGCTCGCCGACGCTTCAAATCAGGCAAAAAACGCAAAAGAAGCCGAGCTTTTTCTCTCGGCTACGCTTGATGCCGTCCGCGAAACGGCTGAAAATTATCTGCTCTCAAACGGATGCGAATATCCCGTTTCCGTCACGGTCTCGCGCGAGGCATATCCCGAGAGAACCTTTGAAAACATCACGCTTCCCGCAGGCGAATACACCTCCCTGCGCATAATGATAGGAGAAGCCGTCGGACACAACTGGTGGGGCGTGCTTTTCCCGCAGCTGTGTACGGGCGCGGCAAGCGCGGAAAAAGAGCTGAAAAAAACAGGCTTCACTTCCGACCAGATAAAGATTCTGAGCGAAAGCGAAAACCCGAAATATAAGATAAAATTCAAGATACTGGAGATTTTTTCGTGAAATTCTCATCGATGAATTCGAGTAAGAAGCCGTCTCTCGCGCCACTCCCGCATGATACTATGGTATCCACGCGAAGAAACGCGAAAATCTCGGTATAAGCAAGAATCCCCGGCATGATGGAATTGAGCCTGTCTCCCGCGATGGCGGAAAGCAGCTTGCCGCCGTTTTTCATATCGGCTATCATGCTCTTTTTGAGTATCGGCATATCGGCGGCGGGAAAGCTGTAGCCGTCTGTCACGCCGGCTCCACCGAAAACCGCCTTATGCAGTTTTGCTATGGTGCGCGCCGTTCCGCCCGTGAGATAAGCCGTTCCGCCGAATCCGCGGAACTCTTTCTTGGAACCGATGACCATGCGCGTATATCTGATAATGCTCCACGATTCCGCTCTCGTCGGAAACGGGGGGCTTTTTTTCTGCCGTACATAATTGCGATAGAGGGCAAGCGAGCCTATCTTCATGCTGGAGAGCGCCTTTATCTCCTTGTTTTCAAAGGCTATCATCTCCGTGCTCCCGCCGCCCATATCAAGAACAACGCCGCGGCTTGCTATAGCGTCGCCGAATCTGCCAAGCATGGCGGCAAAATCATAGCGCGCCTCTTTTTCGCCTGTTATCACCGATATCTCTATGCCGAGTTCGCTCCTGATGCGGTCGGCTATGGCGATACCGTTTGACACGGCGCGAAGCCCTGCCGTGGCAAAAGCCATAACGCGGCGGCAACCGTAATCTTTTGCTTTCTCTCGAAAGCCCGAGAGCGTCTGCATCAGCATTTCAGTACCGCTCACGGTTATTTTCCCATCCGAAACGAGCGCCGCAAGTCCGAGCATATTGCGTGCCGATGCCGCGATGGAATATGCTCTGCTCTCCGTATTTATATCGTATACATTCATCCGCACGCTGTTTGCACCTATATCAATCACAGCACACCTGTAAAACCTGTTATGCATATCAACTCTCTCATGAAAAATTATTACTTTTTTATATTATCACATTTTCTTCTGAATATCAATAAAAATATGCAATATTTTCGCACATGCGCGAATATATCTTTTAAAAAGAATGACTTTTCACATGGAGGACAGATGATATGTTCGGTTGGATAATAGCGTTTTTTTCAGGCATAGCAAAGCTTTTTCTGCGTGTATCGTATACGCAGAATTTCCCGCCGCCACTCTCCCCCGAGGAGGAAGCGGACTGCTTTCGCCGCATGAAAAACGGCGAGCGGTATGCGCGCGATATGCTCATAGAGCACAATATGCGCCTTGTCGCACACATTGTGAAAAAATATTACACTGCGGCGCAGAATCAGGAGGATTTAATCTCCATAGGCACGATAGGACTCATAAAGGCGATAGATTCATTCAATCCCGAAAACGGCGCGCGTTTTGCCACATATGCGGGCAAATGCCTGCAAAATGAGATACTCATGCATTTCCGCTCGCAGAAAAAGACCTCGGGCGAGGTCTATATCAATGACCCGATAGATACCGATAAGGACGGCAACCCGCTCACATATATCGATATCATCAAAATAGACGACAATATAGCCGAGGACCTCGACGCGAAGATAACGGGAACCAAGGCTCTGCGCATAATCGCAAACGAACTCGACGAGCGCGAGCGTGCCATCATCATCCTGCGATACGGTCTTTCCGGCAAGCCCGCGATAACACAGCGCGAGGTGGCGCAAAGGCTGAAGATATCGCGCTCGTATGTTTCCCGCATAGAGAAATCCGCGCTCGGGAAAATAGAGGCGCGGCTGAAAAATTCCTGCTTCTGACGCAGCAGTCATAAGGTGCCGCATCCCCGCATATAATGAAGCGATAATATAATAACCGTCTGCGGCAAGGGCGGTTTTTCCTCATAAGCCTTGCCGAGAAAGCGAGTAACGATATGAATATGCAAAACGGCAATAAGGACGAAAAATTTTGCGTGATGACAAAGGTTTTTGACGGATGCTCAGAAAAGGAAAATACCGAGAAATACGACCTGCCAGATTATCTTCCCGATGTAAACAAGCTTCTGCGCGTGGATGCGCGCCTTATCGGCATGAACAGATATGTAAACGGCGATACGCTCGAATATGACGGAAGCATACTTTACAGCATTCTCTATGCTACGGCGCAGGGCGAGATGAGATGCGCCTCTTTTGAATCGCCCGTGTCGGGCAGTATGCCGGTATCGGGCTATGAGGACGGCTGTCTGCTCGATTTCGATGCCGCGGCTGAAAATGTGACCTGCCGCCTGCAGGGACCGCGCAAGCTCACCGCCAAGGCGAAAATCAGCATCTGCGCCGCGATATATTGCGAAAAATGCACCGAGCCTGCCTTTGCGGGCAAGCTGACGCCCGAGGAGCGCGCGAATATGCAGTATCTCTATGAGAGCATCGAAGGTGAAACGCAGGAGAGCTTTGAGGTTCGCGGAAATTCCGTGAGCGAGGATATAGAGATTCCGTCCGGCATGCCGCCCGTATCGGAGATAATCTCCGTCGATACGGATACATATGTCTATGAGATGCGCCCGGACGAAAACGGGCTCTCATATAAAGGCGATGTAATAGTCAACATTCTCTATTCCTATAAAAAGCCCGCGGAAAACGAGGAGGAAGCCGCAGAAAACGGCGGCATGCTCTATGCTTCGCTTGTCCGCAAGATTCCGATATACGGCGATATCCCCGCAGAAACGGACGAATCTCCCGTTTTCTGTCTCGGCAGAGCCGAGATAACAAAGCTTGAGTATCGCCCGCAGGAAAACAGCCTCGGCGAGAGCCGCATTATCGAGATAGATTTCGATTATGATATTTTCGCCGACTGCTACTATAATGAAGAAAGCAATGTGGTAAAGGATATCTATTCGCTCGACTATGAAAACGGCAATGAATATTCTTCCCTTTCTTTCCGCAATGTGGCAAAGGCGCAGACTTTCAATTTCTCCGTGAACAGCACCGAGCAGAACAGCGATGCGGAATTTTCCGCTGCGGTATCGACAGTCGCCTCCGCTTCCATCGAGAGCGTGACAAAAGACTCGGGCAAGCTGATATTCACGGGCAAAGCCGAGGTTTCCGTTATACTGACAAACGGCGACGGACTATTCATGGGAAAGAATTATACCGTTCCGCTCCGCGCCGAAGCTGACGCGGGCAAGACCGCAGATAATTTCACATATGCCGTCACAAGCGCCGTGATATTTGCCGCAAGCCGTGCCGACAGCGAAAAGATAGCCACAGACCTCGAGATAGCGATAGCATATGTCACATTCAACGAATATGATACGCTCGCCGTCACGCAGAGCACCGTCTATAAGGATAAACCGGTATATGCGCCCGAGCATTCGGCTGTGGTGATATATTATCCCGCGAAAGATGAAAAGCTTTGGGGCATCGCCAAGAAATACAATACGACAGAGGATGCCATCCGCCGCGCCAACGGCATCACGGGAGATTACGCCACGGGAAATATGATAGTGGTGCCGAAAAAATAAGAGAAAGAGAGAACCCGCTCGGGTTCTTTTTTTGCCGCACGAAAACACCTATTGACTTTTTATACAAAATACGGTAAAATAAGATATAAATAAACAGTAATTTTGTAAAAAGGAGAACTCAATATGAAAAAAATCTTTTCGCTCTTTCTCGCGGCAATTGTGATGCTCGCGGTCATCTTCGCCGTATCGTGCGGCAAAACTGAGGAAACGACGAGCAGGACAGGAATATACGCCGTAGCCGATTCCTATATCCCTCTGGGAAGTTTTGAAAAAGGAACGGAGGGAGTATATGAAAAAGAACTTGAGAATTCGCGGAAAATGAAATCCGAATATAATTCCGACGGTAATCTCGTAAGTCTTGTATATACAAAAGCGGATGGCGAGGTATATTACCGCTATGATATAAAATATAACAAAGACGGAACGATTTCGGAAATCCGTTCCACACGCCCAGATGAGATACTGACAAGAACCTGCACATACGACAAAAGAGGCAATCTGACAGAGATAAAATACGAAAAAGAATATCTCACAATCGAAGCCGGCATAAATAGCGACTTTGACAAACAAATTCTTGCCTATGACAAAAATGGGCGAATAATCCAAAACAACATATATTTCAAAAACGGTGAAATAAATTATATAGAATTCAGCTATGATGAAGAAAAACGCACGGTAACACAGCACATTACATACAATGAAAACAAGACCGTAATTATTGATTATTACTCCGAAAACTGGAAACGCATAAGAAGAGAATCCGAATCTGCCTACATAAAATCCGTGACGGAGGCATATCACGAAAACGGTCGTGCAAAAAGAACTGTATATTATAATAATAACGGCACTGTCTCCAGTTCGAACGAATACAATGAAAGCGGCTATAAAATAAAAGAAAGCCTTTATGATGAGAACGGAAAGCTTGTGAGAACACTTGAATATCCCGGAAAAAAGTCCATGGAACAGCGGACGGTTCTTATAACATACTACGAAAATGAAAACATAAAAACAATAACCAAATATGATGATAGCGGCGAACAGGTTATAGAAGTAACAGAGTATGATATAAACGGAGAAGTCACATACAACCGCATATATAGCACATCAGATAACTAATAAAAATCGTCATTCCATGCATCACAAATTACATGAATACACTCCCGACAGACATGTGCCTGACATCCCGCCTTAAATAATCACGCCGATTTTTGCAAATACTTGCCGAATGTTCATAATTTTGTGCGAATTTGCCATTGTTATTTTGCACAAAATATGGTATAATATGATTACAGGTTAACAAACGCTCAATATACATCTGACAGGAGGCAACATTATGCGCAGATTTTCTTATTTGCAGTCCCGCTTACGGCACATGCAGGCGCAATATGTCCTCGGGTCTTCGAGAGGACAGATAAAAATTATTCATGTATGCGCATAAGCCGGACTGCAATGGTCGGTTTATGCGCTTTTTTAGATTTTTACAAGGAGGTATTTATATGAATAAAAGAAGATTTTTAGCTTTGCTCTTGGTCATTGCCATGGCGGTGCTTATGCTTTCCGCTTGCGGCGAAAAAGAAAAGCCACGTAGTATAACCGCGGACAACCTGCCAAAGGGAAAGATACTGCTTTCGTCTCTCAGTCAGGAGGAACTCGTCAAATTTCTCGAAGAGCGCGGAGTTACAATAATAAGAAATAGAGAAAGCGGCTTGCCGGAATTTATCGCCATGTTTGAAAAGGCACCAAACACACGATTCGCAATGACTGTAGAAAGAGAAAATATTGCCAAATATTACTATGAAGTACACTGCGCTGTATGCGATTACTACGGGATAGAAAATCCTTATTCCGGTATTTACGAAATGCATTTTGATGATGTTGAATAGAGGAGGAAAAAATGTCCTCCGCTCCTCAAATATTCTTAAAAAGCAACATGCTTTTTTATATAATCCCCCATACATAAAATATCCTCGCACATTCCGTGTGAGGATATTTTTAGTTGCGGACAAAATACTTTTTATAAGCTTTCTCCGATGGGTAATGGACACATCTGCGGAGCATGTGTGTCGGCGTCGCCGAGACAGGGGAATGGACCAATGCACGCAGTGCGTTGGTTGGCGTCGCCGAGACAGGGAAATGGACACGCATTGCTTAATTTCCGCGACCGTCTGAAAGCTCCATGGCGTGCAGGCTCATTTCTCCGCTCCGTTTTCACAAAAATCCGCTGTTTTCATATAATACACCGAGAAAAATAACGCGGAGGGGACGAAAATGGCAATTCCTTTTACAAAAATGCACGGTGCGGGAAACGATTACATATTCATAGATTGCATGAGCGGCGAAACTGAAATAAAAAATCCCGCCGAGCTTGCGCGGCAGATGTCGCCTCCGCATTTCGGCATCGGAGCGGACGGAATAGTGCTGATACTTCCCTCCTCCGAGGCTGATGTTCGCATGCGCATGTTCAATGCCGACGGAAGCGAGGGCAAAATGTGCGGCAATGCTCTGCGGTGCATCGGCAGATTTCTCTATGAGCGCGGATACACTGGGAAAACCGCGCTCGTAATCGAAACGGCTTCCGGCATACGGCGGCTTTGGCTTAAGCTTAAGAGCGGCAGATTTGTCGGCGCACTTGCCGATATGGGGCGAGCCTCGTTTCTCGCCGCCGATGTTCCCGTGCTTGCCGCGCCCGACCGCGATGGCTATATCACAGTCGGCGGTCTGCTCGGCGGCAGTTGCCGCGCCACATGCATTTCCATGGGAAATCCGCACGCCGTCTTTTTCACCGATGACCCCGAAAAAACCGATCTCGCGGGAATCGGCGCGGCACTCGCTCATCACCCGCTCTTTCCCGAGGGCGTGAATGCGGAATTTGCCCGCGTTGCGGGAGGCGAAATATATATGCGCGTATGGGAACGCGGCACGGGTGAAACGCTCGCCTGCGGCACGGGAGCGTGCGCTTCTGCCGCCGCCGCCGTTCATCACAGCCTGCTCCCATATGATACGCCGATAAAAATCCATACGCGCGGCGGTGACTTTGAAGCCACGGTAAAAAAGAATTTTCGCATTCTGCTCTCGGGCACGGCGGAAACAGTCTTTGACGGCACATTTTACGATACGGAGGATAAGCCTTGATTTCGGAAAATGAAAATTTCATGCGCATTCCCGAAAATTATATTTTCGCCGAGGTGGCGCGGCGGCTGGCGGAATATAAAAAAGAGCATCCCGAATCGGATGTAATAAGCCTCGGCATAGGCGATGTGACGCTCCCTCTTCCCTATCCCATATCGCGCGCCATGGCGGAAGCGGCGCTCGATATGAGCACACACTGCGGCTTTCGCGGTTATCCGCCGGACGGAGGTTATCCTTTCCTTCGCAAGAAGATAGCGGCGCGGTATGCTGATTTCGGCGTCGCGCTCTCGCAGGATGAAATTTTCATCTCAGACGGAGCAAAAAGCGACCTTGCCGCAGTTCATGAGCTTTTCGATTTTTCCTGCGCCATATGGCTCTCGCCCGCATATCCCGTTTTTGGCGAAAGCTGTCTGCTGCGCGGCAAAAGGATCGTTTCGCTCCCCGCCACGCGCGAAAACGGATTTCTCCCTCTCCCGCCGAAAGATTTCCCGCTCGGCGGCTGTCTCATCTCCGTCTGCTCCCCCTCAAACCCGACAGGCGCGGCATATGACAGGACAGGACTTTCCGCATGGGTCGATTTTGCCCGCGAAAGCGGCTCGCTCATCATTTTCGACTGCGCCTATGAGGCATATATACGCGATGACCTTCCGCACAGCATTTTCGAGATTCCCGAAGCGAAACACTGTGCTGTCGAAATAGGCAGTTTCTCCAAAGCCGCGGGGATGACCGGCGTGCGATGCTCATGGTGCGCCATACCGCGCGAACTTCGCATAGGCGGCGCCGAGGTGCGCGCTCTCTGGTCGCGCAGACAGAATATGAAATTCAACGGCGTTTCGTATATAATCCAGCGCGGCGCCGAAGCGGCGCTTTCCGATGAATGCAAGCCGCTGCTGCGTGCCAATATCGATTACTATATGGAAAATGCCACAATCATCGCAGATGTGTTCCGCCGCCATGGAATATATTTCTCAGGCGGCAGAAATTCGCCTTATCTCTGGCTTCGGTGCGGCGATTCGCGCGGATTTTTTGACGCGCTCCTGCATGCAGGTGTAGTCGGCACGCCGGGCTCCGGCTTCGGTACACCCGGAGAGGGCTATTTTCGCCTGACAGCATTCGCCACACGCGAAAATACGATAAAGGCGGCGGCGCGACTGGACAAATTTTTACAAAGCGATAACAATTTTACCTCATATAACCCTTGAAAAATGGGAAAATATATTATATACTGTAGATGAAAACAATCTGTCAAAAGAAAGGACGAAAAAAAGATGGAACTGACAAAAAGCAATTTTGAAAAAGAAATACTCTCGCATGACGGACTCTGCATTGTCGATTTCTGGGCATCGTGGTGTATGCCCTGCAAAATGCTCTCTCCTGTCATCGATGAGCTGGCAGAGGAATATCCCAGGGTAAAATTCGGCAAGGTGAATGTGGATGAGCAGGGCGAGCTTGCCGCAGAATACGGCATCGTGAGCATCCCGACGCTTCTCTTCTTCCGTGGCGGCGAAATTGTAAACAAATCCGTCGGCTACCGCGCAAAAGAAGAGCTTGCGGAGCTTATCTCGGAATCATAAGAGGCGGCATATGGGAAAAGTGCGTCTCAACGAAAACAAGGAAATAGTGGAGAATATCCGCGAGGGACTGCGCCGCACAGGCGGCTATTGCCCCTGCAGAATAGCGCATACGGAAGATAACAAATGTATGTGCAAGGAATTTCGCGAGCAGATAGCCGACCCGGATTTCGAGGGCTACTGCCACTGCATGCTTTATTACAAGGAGAAATAAAAATGGAACAGTTTGAAAACACAGACCTCGTAGAGAAGCAAATAAGCTCCACCTCGGTATTCCGCGGCAGGCTTCTCGATGTTTACAGCGACGATATAGAGCTTCCCAACGGCGACAAATCAAAGCGTGAATATATCCGCCATGTCGGCGCGGCATGCGTTGTCCCGATAACAGACGACGGTAAAGTGATAATAGAATATCAGTACCGCTACCCTGTGGCAAGAGTAATGACGGAAATCCCCGCAGGCAAGCTCAATTCCAAGAGCGAACCGCCGGAGGAAGCAGTACGCCGCGAGCTTCTCGAGGAAACAGGAATCACGGCGGGCAAGCTCATTTATCTCGGCGAGCTGATACCAACCTGCGCTTATTCCGATGAAATAATACATATGTATGTGGCAAAGGATTTGAAATATGCGGAGCGCAAGCTCGATGACGACGAATTTCTCAATCTCTGCGAGGTTCCGCTCGAGGAGCTTGTGCATGATATAATGGAAGGCAAAATCCCCGATTCCAAAACGCAGGCGGCTGTACTCCGCGCATATCTGCTCGAAAAAGGCATCTGAGGAGGAATAAAATGAACTATACCATAGAATACAGAAAAATCCCGAGCGGCGATAAGATTCATTCGCTCAATGTAAAGATATATATTCCAAACGGAGAGAAAAAAGGCATTCTCCAGATAAGCCACGGCATGACCGAGCATATAGAGAGATATGATGACTTCATGGGCTTCATCGCGGAAAACGGTTTTGTCTGCGTCGCGCATGACCATCTCGGTCACGGAAAAACCGTGCGCGGAGATGACGAGCTCGGCTTCATTGCCTCAAAGGATGGCTGGCGCATCATGGTTGAAGATGTTTTCACGGTCGGATCCGCGATAAAGGCGGAATATCCGGCACTGCGCATGGTTCTGCTCGGGCACAGCATGGGTTCGTTCATCGCGCGACTCACGGCTTTTTATCATCCTTATTCATATAATGCGCTGATAATCATGGGTACAGGCGCAAAAAATCCCGCAGCAGAGGCGGGCATCGCGCTCACTACGGCTATTGCCGCCGCAAAGGGCGAGAGATACATATCAAAAAAGGTAGACGATATGGCATTCGGCTCATTCGGCAAAAAAATTGAGGGTGAAACGCCCTACGACTGGCTGACGCGCGACAAGGAAAAGATAGCGAAATACGCCGATGACAAGTATTGCACATTCAAGTTCACCGTTTCGGCAATGCGCGACCTTATGACGCTCAACAAGAATGCAAACTCGCGCGATTGGTTCCGTCATATGGCGATATCGGGTATACCGATATTCCTTGTATCCGGCTCGATGGACCCTGTCGGCGACTATGGCGCGGGCGTTACCAAAATATACGAAACGCTCAAAAAAGCAGGTGTGCGCGACCTCACAATAAAGCTCTATGAGGGCGCGCGCCATGAGATACTCAACGAAATCTGCCGCGATACGGTTTATCACGATATCCTTTCGTGGATAACAAAAAGGGTATGAAATTAAGTAAAAAGTAAGAGTGAAGAGTGAAGAGTGAAAAAGTAATAAGTAAAAAGAAAAATCCGCATATGCGGATTTTTCTTTTTGGTGGAGCCGAGGGGAGTCGAACCCCTGTCCGAAAACCTATTCATACAGCTTTCTCCGAGCGCAGACTGTCTTTTAAATTTCCTCCTCATATCGCCGTCAGTCAGGCTATATGAGAAGTATCTGTTTTATTCACGACGGATACAACAGGAAAAATCTCCGTTCGCGTTCATCACTGCATGACGCCAAGTCCCAAGCCGTGATACTCAAGGGAGTGACGGGCGGCTAAAGAGCCGCGGCACTGCCGTTAGGCAGCCATTGCTACTTTATTATTGTTAGCGTTTATATTTAGATTTGCGGTTGTTTAAGGAGTTGCCGCTATCTCCGCTCGCTTACCGTACTGCAAAATTCCCGTCGAAACCTTTACGACCCCATATGGGAGAGTTTTTTATTTTCTGCTCTCTCTTTCATATCGGTCAATCTCTCTTGCCGCCTGCTTTTTTGCCTCCGTTTCGCGCTTGTCGTATAATTTCTTGCCTCGGCATAAGCCAAGCTCCATTTTCACATTCTTTCCCGAGAAATAAAGCGAAAGCGGAACAAGAGTATAGCCCTGCTTGCCCACAAGCATACTTAGTTTGAGAATCTCACGCTTGTGCATGAGCAGTTTTCTTTCGCGAAGAGGGTCGCGATTGAAAATATTACCTTTTTCATATGGGCTGATATGCACGCCTGTGGAAAATATCTCGCCATCTTTGATATAGCAATAGGAATCCTTTAAATTGACAGCGCCCGCGCGAAGCGATTTCACCTCCGTGCCGAAAAGAGCAATGCCCGCTTCATAAGTGTCGTCCACAAAAAAATCATGGCGCGCCTTTCTGTTCTGCGCTATAACCTTGATATTCTTTTCCGGCATGAAATCACCTCCCGCATCATGAATCGGCTTATGATAAGTATATCACAAGTCGCGCGTTTAGTCAATATGTCTTTGTCGTCATTTTTTGCCGAAAAACAGCATATACTATTGAAAATCGCCGCGGAATATGGTATATTGAAAACAAAAAAAACACAGGAGAAAAATCATGACGGAAACAGAAAAGATGTTTTCGGGCAAAATGTATGACCCTTTTACCGAAGGAATGCCCGAAGCCCGCAGACGTGCACATGAATTATGTCAGAAATACAATACGATACCCGAGAGCGAAACGGAAAAGCGCGAGGAAATCCTCCGCCTGCTGATGCCCGACCATGCCGATGGCGTATATCTTCAGGGACCTATTCAATTTGATTTCGGTACGCATATCTCCATGGGCAAAAATTCATATGCAAATTTTAATTTCTGCGTTCTCGATGAAAACCGCGTCACTATAGGCGATAATGTTTTCATCGGTCCGAACTGCTCTGTACTCACACCTCTTCATCCGCTCTGCCATGAGGACAGAAATACGGGTTTTGAATACAGCGCGCCCGTCACCATAGAGGATAACTGCTGGCTCGGCGGCAGCGTCACGGTGCTTCCCGGAGTTACAATCGGTGCAGGTTCCGTTATCGGCGCAGGTTCCGTCGTTACCAAATCGATTCCCGCAGGCTCTCTCGCTTACGGCAATCCATGCCGCGTGGCAAGGAAGCTCACGGAAGCCGACCGCATAGCAAGCCATCCCGAGCTTTTCTGAAAAAACGCATAAAAACGCCTTCCGCAAAGCATACTTTTTACGGGAGGCGATTTTTATGGATTCAAGAGAAAGATATCTAATCAAAAACACAACTCGGCAGGAGCGCGAAGCGATAGTCCGCAAGTCGCTCGGCGGCGGAGACTGCGCGGGATGCTCGGGATGCGACGGCGTTTCGTGTCCGGACGCGCTTGAAATGTATATGCCGTATATCGAGGGTAAAATGGAGATTTTCGAGATAAACAAGAAAATCCGCGGCGGCACGGTTTCATAAAAAAATCGGCAGGCTTCCCTGCCGATTTTTTGATTTAATTACCGCATTACAGGCTTATTTCATTGAAAACACCGAGGATATCCGCCGTTTCCGTCTGTGCCTTTTCGCTTTCGGATTTGTCGATTATCGCCTTACCCTCATGCATCATGATAAGGCGGTTGCCGTATTCTATGGCATAACGTAGATTATGCGTTATCATGATGGCGGTCAGTTTCTTATCGCGTACTATCTTGTCCGTGAGAAGCATTATCGTTTCCGCCGTTTTCGGGTCGAGCGCCGCCGTGTGTTCATCGAGCAGAAGCAAATCCACCGGCGTGAGCGTACTCATGATAAGCGAAAGCGCCTGACGCTGTCCGCCCGAGAGAAGCCCGACGGGGATTTCCGTCTTGTCTTCAAGTCCGAGCCCGAGCGTATGCAGGATTTCGCGGAAATATTCCTTTTTCTTTCTGTCTACGGCAAATGAAAGATTATACGGCTTGCCTTTGTTTGCGGCGAGAAAAAGATTTTCCGTTATCGTCATATACGGCACGGTGCCGATGGCAGGGTACTGAAAAACTCTGCCTATTTTCTTCGCCCGCTTGTATTCCGGCAGCTTTGTCATATCGACGCCGTCAAGTATCACCTTGCCCGAATCGACAGGGATACTTCCGCTGATGAGGTTGAGCAGTGTCGTCTTGCCAGAGCCGTTTGAACCGACTACAGAGACAAATTCACCGGTTTTCACAGAGAGCGAAAAGTCCTCGAAAAGCCTTGCTTCATTGACCGTTCCTCGGTTGAAAGTCTTGTTTATCCCGATAAGCTCAAGCATTTTTTTCACCTGCCTTCATCTGCTTTTTTGAGAGCAACGACGATATTTTATCATTGAAAATGAGTATCAGCGCGAAAAGCACGGCGTTCATGAGTTTCAGATATATTCCGTCTCTGTCCACAAGCACGAGATAATTCAGGCAGAGCGAATAAATCAACGCGCCGAGCACGACGGCTGTCGTTTTCTGTATGAATCTGATATTGGAGAATACCGCCATGCCTATGATGACCGAAGCAAGTGCAAGCACAACCTTGCCGCTGCCAGAGTTATTGTCATACTGCATATAAAGCTGGGAATAAAGCGCGCCTCCCATGGAAACGAACCCGTTTGCAAGAGAGATGCCGAGTATTTTATACATCCCCGGGTCTTTTCCCAGATAAGTGACAAGGCGTTCGCTTCCGCCTGTCGCTCCGAGCATATAGCCCATCTTTGTCTGCTTGAAAAGGTCTATAAGCACCTTGCAGAAAATAACGGCAAGAAGCAGAATGATTATCGTCGCCATATCCTTTGCTCCCGCGCTCTCGCCGAAGATTTTCACGGCTTTTCCGCCGAACATCCCCGCAAGCCCTTTGCTCTTATAGGAGAAAATCGTCGTGGTATATCCCGTGCCGGTGAGCAGCTTTGTCAGCGCGAGGTTGACGGAGAGCAATGCCGTCATCACGATGATGCCGGAGAGAAGCTTCGATATACGGAATTTCACATGAAGCAGTCCCGTAACGGCACCTGCCGCCATGCCCACAAAAAATGCGAGCAGAGTGGCGATTATCGGATTCAATCCGAGGCGGAGCATAAATATCGTCGCGCAGACTCCGCCGAGCGGAAATGTGCCGTCAACCGATAGGTCGGGAAAATCCAGTATCGAATATGAAAGATATAAGCCGAGCGCGATTATCGCAAAGCACAGACCCATTTGCAGTCCGTCTATTGTGGTTCCCAGAAAAAGCATTTTTGTTTATCCTTTCAGGTCAGTGAGTGGAAACATCGATTGCACCGAGAGTGTTTTCGGGCAGCTTGAGTCCGAGCTCTTCGCAGGCGGCGCTGTTGATGTAAACCTGCGGGTTTGTCACTGCCACGGGAGGAATATCGGAAGCGCTCTTTCCGCCGAGAACCTCTGCCGCCGCCTTGCCTGCCGCCATGCCTACATCGTTCTTGTAGTCTATGGAGGAGCTTGCGACACAGCCCTTCTTTACCTGTTCAACCTCGGAGCCGAAAACAGGTATCTTCTTCTCCATGGTTATCGGAAGAATATTGGATTCGAGCTTGCCGACGATTGTATTGTCGAGCAGATTTACAAAGCAGTCGATGCCGCCGTCAATGAGGCTGTTTACTGCTGTATCGATAGTGTTGATATCGGCTACGGCTTTGTCGACTATTGTGACATTCATGCTGTCTACATCCGCTGCCGCTTTTTTGAGGTTTGCCACCTGAAGAGGGGAGCTTGACTCCTCTGTGGAATAGAGAACGCCTATCTTGAGCGAATCGGTTTTGCCCATATATGCCATTACCACTTCAAGCTGTTTCTCGGCATTCGGGATATCGGAAGAGCCTGTCACATTTTCATAATTTGCCATTGTGGCGCCGTCGGTGACTGCGCAGTAAACTACCGGTACAGCACCGTCGGCAGCGTTTGCGGCGGCTACCGCAGAGGGAGTTGCTATCGCGATGATGACCTTGGCGCCCTTATTTACAAGCGTTTTTGCCTGCGACTGGGAAACGTTCGGGTCGAAATTGCTGTTGAGAAGCTCTACATTATAATCGTTGAGGTCTATACCGCTGTCGCGCAGACCGAGGATGATGCCTTCGTAGCAGTTTACAAGCGACTCATGCGAGCCGAACTGGATGATGCCTATGGTGGGTTTTGTCTTTTCTCCGCAGGAGGAGAAAGCGAGGATCGACATAGCGATAAGCGCTACGGAAATTATTAAAGAAACGACTTTTTTCATGATTTTTGATTCCTTTCAGATTTTTGTTTTATTATGTGATTCCGATTCAGATTCAAATCACGCCATCGCAGGGATAATACAAACATAATCTTTTCTCCTTTGCAAAAAAAACAAAAAGTCCCGAGTATCTCTCGATACTCGGGACGAATAAACATATCCGCGGTGCCACCCGAATGGAAATATAAAAATACTTCCTCTTTATCGCGTACAAATATACGCGGCGCTATGGTAACGGAAGCGCACCCCGTCGATTGCTACTTGCCTTTCGGCTTTCGTCCGCCCTCGGAAGCCCATTCGCCAAAAACTCCTCTGCCGTGCTCTCACCGCCCACAGCTCGCTTTGAGAATCGCCTATCGACTACTCTTCTTCTTCGCAGGTTTGATTTTTCTGCATTATATCACGCATTTTTGCTTTTGTCAATAGATTTTTCAAAAAAATTTTTCGGCGTTTCTCTTTTTCGGCAAATTATGTTGACTTGCGGAAAAAGCTGTGGTATTATAATATATAAATCCATGAAATGAGAGGTATATGCAAATGAAAGTAGTGCTTTTAGCCGATGTAAAAGGACAGGGAAAAAAGGGCGATATAATAAAGGTATTGGACGGATATGCGAAAAACTTTCTCTTCCCGAAAAAGCTCGCCGCAGAAGCCGATGCAAAGCTCATGAACGAAATGAAAGGCAAGGAAGAAGCAAGACTTCACAAGATTGAGCTTGAAAAGGACGCCGCGCGCGCAACAGCCGCAAAGCTTGAGGGCATAATGGTCAAGATAACGGCGCAGGCAGGCGCGGACGGCAAAACTTACGGTTCCGTCACATCAAAGGAGATAGCCGAGAAGCTTCTCGAGCAGGCGGGCATCGAAGTCGATAAGAGAAAGATAGACATTCCCGAGCCGATAAAGGCTTTCGGTACATACAGCCTCGAGGTCAAGCTCTACGGCGATATCTCGGGCAAGATAAATGTTGTTGTAGCGGAGAAATAATCCGCAAAAGTAAAAATTCACTCATGAAGGATTAAGTTATGGCAGAAGCAGGAAGAACAGTCCCCTTTGCGCTGGAGGCGGAGCAATCCGTACTCGGAGCTATACTCATAGACCCCGAAAAATTCAATGATATCGGCTCTATCATGACGGGCGACGATTTCTATATCGGCGAGCATCGCGAGATTTTTGCGGCGATGCAGGAGCTCTTCGTCAAGAACAGGGATATAAACCTCATCACGCTCATCGATATGCTCGTTTCCCGTGGCGTATACACCGAGGATGAAATAAAGCGATACCTGCGCGTGATAGCGGAGGTTGTTCCCACCGCGTCAAATATCAAGGATTATGCGCAGATTGTCAAGGACAAAAGCATCCTGCGCAAGCTGATAACGGCTTCCGAAGCGATAACGGAAAATGCCTATGCCGCGCACGGCGAGGTGCGCTATATCCTCGACGATGCCGAGCAGAAGATTTTCGATGTGGCGCAGGGAAACGAAACGCAGAATTTCGTTCATATCCGCGACGCGCTCGGCATGACATACGACAGGCTTGAGGCTATAAGGACAGACCCCGCCGCCGTTTCGGGAACGCCGACGGGCTTTTCCTCCATCGACAATGTCATCGTCGGTATGGGCAAGGGCGACCTTATTCTCATCGGCGCACGACCGGGTATGGGTAAAACCACCTTTGCCATGAATATAGCGACAAATGTCGCCATCAAGCAGAAGAAAACCGTATGCGTTTTCAGCCTTGAAATGTCGGCGGAGCAACTCGCCTCCCGTATGCTCTCGAGCGAAGCGGGTGTGGACAGCTATGCTCTGCGTTCCGGCAAAATCTCCGAGCAGGACTGGCAGAAGATTGCCTATGCCACCTCCAAACTCTATGAATGCGATATTCTCATAGACCCATCCAGTGCAATAACCGTCACGGGAATGAAAGCGAAGCTCCGCCGCGTGAAGAATCTCGGACTCGTGGTAGTCGACTACCTCCAGCTCATGCAGAGCGACAGGCGAAGCGACAGCCGAGTGCTCGAGGTAGGCGATATCTCGCGCGGGCTGAAGCTTCTCGCAAAAGACCTCGGCGTCCCCTGCATATGCTGCGCTCAGCTTTCCCGCGGACCCGAGAGCAGAACAGACAAGCGACCCATGCTTTCCGACCTGCGTGACTCCGGTGCAATTGAACAGGATGCGGATATAGTAATGTTCCTTTACAGAAACGAATATTATGCAAATGCACCCGAGGGCAAGGATGCCGTCGGCGGCGTGGACAGCGCGGGCACCTCGCAGGCGGAATGTCTTGTCGCCAAGAACCGCCACGGTTCCACGGCAAATGTCAAGCTCGGCTTCGACGGCAGATATTCGAGATTCACCTCTATCGAGGAGAGAGAGGAGCCGTGACACAGATGAGCCGCCTTTCGGAAAAAGGACGGAGAATGCTCGCTGAGCTCGGCGTGCCGCTTGATATCGGCGCTTCCGACGGGATTGTCGTCGGCTTCTCAGGCGGCGCGGACAGCACGGCTCTGCTTCATTTTCTCGCCGTGGATATGCGCCTTTGCAGTCGCATAACGGCACTCCATGTAAACCATATGCTGAGAGGGGACGATGCGGAGCGTGACGAGCGCTTCTGCCGCGATTTCTGCTCGGCGCACGGCATAACCTTTGAAGCCGTGCATATAAATATATCGGAAATATCCGGCGGCGTCGCCGTCGAGGAAACGGCGCGAAACGAGCGCTACAGGGTGCTCACGGACTGTGCCGCGCGGCGCGGAGCGAAATATATCGCCCTCGCCCATACGGAAACGGACAACGCCGAAACGCTGATATTCAATATCGTGCGCGGAAGCGGACTCAAGGGTGCCTGCGGGATTCCCGCGTCGCGTCCCTGCGGGATTTTCACGATAATCCGCCCGTTTCTTTCATGCACGAGAGCGGAAACGGAAGAATACTGCCGCGAAAACAGCATAGATTATGTCACCGACGCGACAAATTCGGATACGCACTATACAAGAAATTTTATCAGGCATGAGATACTTCCGCGCCTGCGCCGCATAAATCCCGCGGTGGAGGACTCTCTCGGCAATCTCTGCACCCTGCTCTCGCGGGACAACGATTTTATCGAGGGAGGAGCGGAAAGATTTTTCGCCTCGCTTGTCGACAGGCGCGCAGCGCCGATAGCGGCGCTCGCTTCACTGCATGAAGCGGTGCGCACAAGGGTACTCGCGCGGATGTACCGCGCGGCGGGCGGCGGAGATATCGACAGCCTGCATATACGCGCCGTCGGCGACATCATGAGCGGCGGCACGGGAGCGAAAACCGAGCTTCCCTGCGGTATTTTTGCCGTGGTGACAGGTGAGTGCATCGCTTTCATGACGAGAGCCGAACTCGAAGAAGCCACGCGGTTGGAAGCCCTTGATATGCCACTCGTTTTCGGTGAAAACCGCTTCGGCGACTCGCTCATTTTCGTTTCGCGCGAGCCGGACGCTCCGGCAGAGGCGCGATACGGAGACTATCCCGTGTACTTTGCAAAGGCATTCTGCCTTGATGATGGCGCAGTGCTCTCGGCAAGGACAGCGCAGTCATCAGACAGCTACCGCGCGGGAAAAATCACAAGAAAAATCAAAAAGCTGCGCACAGAGCTTTCACTTTCCGAGAGAAAGAAACGACCCGTGATATGCGCCTCGGGCGAGGTGATATGGTATCCGGGCTTTGATATGTGCGACGCACTGAAAGGCGAAAGCCCTTCGGTTTATATATACTATTTTGAAAAATAAAGCAATTTGGGAGAGAAAAAATGTCAGAGAAATACAATATGATGGATGATATCAGCTCCGTGCTTCTCAGCGAAGAAGAGATAAAAGACACAGTCGCCAAGCTCGGCGCAAAGATTTCCGAGGATTACGCGGACAAGCGCCTGCTCATAGTAGGCACGCTCAAGGGCGCACTTCCCTTTATGGGCGCGCTTCTCGGCAAGATAACCATTCCCTGCGAGATAGATTTCATGAAAGTCTCGTCCTACGGAAGCGGGACAAAGACCAGCGGTCAGATAAAGGTTCTGCTCGATCTCATCAGGAGCGACCTCAATCAGTGCGATGTTCTCATAGTCGAGGATATAATAGACAGCGGCAGAACTCTCTCGAATCTCACGGGATATATGAAAGAGCGCGGAGCGAAATCCGTCCGCACATGCACCCTGCTTGACAAGCCGTCGCGCCGCGAAGTCGATTTCGATGCGGATTATGTCGGCAGAATTATTCCCGATGAATTTGTCGTCGGCTTCGGTCTCGATTATGACGAGAAATACAGAAATCTTCCCGTAATCGGAATTCTGAAAAGAGAAGTTTATTCAAACTGAGCAACAAAGGACAAGAAAAAATTCCGCCCGCTATCCAGCGGCGGAATTTTGTATATTCATTCATACAGAGGTGATTTCCATGATAAAACTGCTCTCGCGACTCTTTATAAAGGACAGAGAAAATACGGAAAATCCGCGTGTGCGCTCGGCATACGGCATGCTCTGCGGCATCGTCGGCATATTTTTAAATATTCTGCTTTTCGCTGGCAAACTGGCAGCAGGCATAGCGTCGGGTGCGATTTCCGTCACGGCAGATGCTTTCAATAACTTAAGCGACGCCGGATCCTCTCTGATAACGCTGATAGGCTTTCGCCTTGCCGAGCAGAAGCCGGACAATACGCATCCTTTCGGACACGGCAGGATAGAATATATCTCGGGGCTTCTCGTCTCAATCGCCGTGACGCTGATGGGCTTTGAACTAGCCATCACCTCGGTAGAGCGAATCGTCACGCCGAAAGAAACGGAATTCAGCTCTCTCACGGTGATTATCCTAGCCGCTTCCGTGGCGGTGAAGCTCTATATGACTCTCTATAACCGCGCCGTCGGCAAAAAGATAAATTCCGATGCGGTGAGAGTTGCCGCGGTAGACAGCCTTTGCGACAGCTTTTCAACGCTCGCCGTGCTTGTATGTATGCTGATTTCGCATTTCACATCGCTTGAGATAGATGCGTATTGCGGTCTTGCGCTCTCGGCGATAATCCTTGTCGCGGGCATCCGCTCCGCCATAGAAACAATCCAGCCGCTGCTCGGGCAGGCACCCGACAAGGAATTTACGGATAAGATAATCCGCATAGCGAAAAGCTCTCCCGCCGTGCTCGGTGTACATGACCTGATAGTGCACGATTATGGTCCCGGCAGAAGAATGATTTCGCTCCATGCCGAAGTCAGCGACAAGGATAATCTCATCGAGGCGCATGACGCTATCGACAATATAGAAAAGGAACTCTCTCATGAGCTCGGTTGCGATGCAGTCATTCATATGGACCCGATAACTGTCGGAAGCGAAGAGGTGAACGCGGCAAAAGCCGAAGCGCAGATGCGCGTTCATGAGATAGACCCGCGCATCACCATCCATGATTTCCGCATGGTCAAGGGACCTACGCATACAAATGTCATTTTCGATGCCGCCGTCCCCTTTGATATAAAGGATTCGGACGACGATATCAAGGCTTCTATCCGAAAAGGCATACTTGAAGATACAGGCAAAACCGCCGTCGTGACGATAGACAGGGTGCATACATAAGCGGCTCAACCATCGGTTGACAGAACATCCGCTTTTTCAACCTTTGCTCTGTTGATTTCAACCGCCACGCATGATATATTCATATCAAAGAACATTTCGGAGGCAAGAAATGAAAGCAACGGAATTTGAAAAATACTATTGCAGTTATAACCCCGCAAAAATGGATGCGGCACTTGAGGCAAAGCTGAAGCCTTTCTGTGATTACACATCTTTATTTTACATGGATAAGCAGTCTCGGTGCGAAAAGTACCCGTCTGTACCGAATATTCCGCACGATGCCGCGTCGGGTGATGTCGAAATTTTCTTTGACATTTTAAAATACGCATATGCGGGATATGATTATTACAGCGATAAGGTCGATTTTGAGAAGCTGAAAGCGGATATCATTGCAAAAATTCCCGCAGAGGGAATATCGACCGACGGACTGAAAGAAACAATATTCGGAATGCTTTACCCTCACATAAACGATACTCATTTCTCTTTTATCGGAGAAAAAAATCTGAATATGAAGCACTGCTTCATTGCGTATTTTTCGGATTTGCTTCTTGAAAAGCACGATGGGTGCCTCTGGGTAATCTCCGGTTGCGATGCGCTTATCGGCAAAGAATTTGATATGGCGGAAATAGCGGAAAATCTCTTCCGCACTCTTCCTGCACATGATGGGCGCGAGCGTTTTCTCTTCGGCATTTGCAGCGAAAATCCCGTCGATGCTCTCACTCTCGGCGGCAAAGAGATTCCGCTCCACAGATGCAAAACGGATTTATACAATCCGAAAGACAGATATCTCTATGACAGGGAAATTTCAGGAATTCCCGCGGTATATCAGACAACATACGGTCTGCCGGGCGAGAAAGAGTGCGAATTTTCCGATATGGGAGAAAAATACAAGAACGTGAAAAATCTCATCTGGTCGGTGCTCGGAAACACCGGCGGCGACAGCAGATTTCCCGAGAAGTTTGTCAATGCGCTGAGCGGCTATGCCAACTGGGAAATGGCATGTGCCGAACTTTCCTCTCCGCTCGCGGGCGATAATCGGGAAAGCGTTCATGAAAAGAGCTATAAAATTCACTTGCTTACGGGGAATGACCCGACCGCCTCAAAATTCGGCGGCAGACTCTGGCTTCTGCAAAATAAGGATGTCGCTTCTTCGGGTGAATCGGCTGTCATGTATGCAAGGTCGGTGAAAAATTCCGTTTCCGTGGGTAGTGCAACATGCGGTTGCGGGCAGTTCGGTGATATCCTCGGTTATCACCTGCCGAATTCAAATATTCTTTTCTGCATGGGATATAAGGTTTTCAATATGGACGGTTTTGAGGAGGGCAAAGGGCTCGCGCCCGACTACTGGCTCGACAGCGACGACCCCGTGATCGCTCTCGCGGAATATATAAGCGAAGAGAATGGCAAATAAGCCACATCAAAATAAAATTCCGACAAAAAAGAGGCACCGCGTGCCTCTTTTCTCTTATTTACCTCACCTGTGCAGATTCTCCTCGGGGACAAGCGTGATGAAAACAAGCTCGGGATTATTGCCAAGCCGCGGAAAAGCCGCGTTGTTTGCAAGCCCACGGCTTACGCAAAGGCGCTTTTCATGCAGACCCTGTGCGTATTTCGGGAAAAATCCCTGCCCTGGCGCAAAAATGCTTTTGCCGCCGATGCGCCACTGTCCGCCGTGCGCATGACCCGATATCGTCAGATCGATGCCCGTGCTTCTGATATACCGCGGATAATATTCCGGATGATGGCAGAGGAGCAACTTATAGCCGCCGAGCGCATTGAAGATGGAGAGCCAGTGCAGATTCGGTGCCGGCGTTTTCGAGAGGAAGCTCTGACGCGCATCGAAACCCGTCGTCAGACCGCCGATATTTATATCATGCCAGCGCACATATGCATTGTCCAGCACCACGGCGCCCGTCTTGCGCGCAAGCGGGAGATACCGCTCGCGGCTCCCTGTCTCATGATTTCCTATCGAATAAAATGTCGGCGCAAATGACGATGCCGCACGCAGGAAAGCAAGCCCGTTTTCACAGGCACGCATCCCCTCCGTGAGGTCGCCGGGGATAACGATGATATCGCATCCGTTTTTCTTTATCTCGGCAAAAATCTCCTGCCATCTGCCGTTATGCAGATCGGCAACCACGGCAATCCGCGCGGGATTCCGTATCTTTGCCCTGATATTGTATCTTGTTATATCTAAATTCATTCGGAATGTTTTTCCTTTTCAATAGGTGAAAGCGACAAATGCCGCTTTCACCTTGATTTTTTATGCCTTGGTAGTGAAAATATATTCGCCGCCGCAAAGAGTTTCTTTTCTGCCGTCGGGAAGCGTGAGCTCCGCCACGGTGCCCGCGGGAACGGTAAACTCATAATGGATAAATTCGCCGGAATAATACCAGTTTGAAACAACCTCGCCCGAAACGGTCTTGATTCTGCAGTTTACAAACCCGAGTTCCTTTGAGGGCTTCGGAGAAAGCGAAATATGCTTGTAGCCTGCGCCGTCAGGGAGCGAATTTACGCCTGCGCATACACCGTAAAGCCAGTCGGCAACGGCACCGTATGCATAGTGGTTAAAGGAAGTCATGCTGACGCTGCTGAAAGTGCCGTCCTCCTTGATGCAGTTCCAGCGCTCCCACATCGTCGTCGCGCCGTGATTTACGGAATAGAGCCATGAGGGCATCTTCTCCTGAAGCAGGAGAGTATATGCGAGGTCTGTATATCCGTTTTCGGAGAGCGCATGGAGCAGATAAGGCGTGCCGACGAAGCCTGTATTCATTCTGTCGCCGTTTTCATGGATTATCTTTGCAAGGCAGTCCGCCATGCTCTTTCTCTCTTCTTCGCCGCGATAGAGATGGAAATGCAGTATCATCGCGAGCGTCGTCTGCGTTATCGGCTTGATAACTACCTGCTCTTCTCTGTTCTTTGCATCGCGCAGAGAAACGTGCTTGGACATGCAGGGCAGTCCGTTTTCGATGAAATTCTCATGGAAAGCATCGAGTATGCGGCTGTGGAGCGCTTCATATTCGCTCACATCCTTGCCGAGCAGCTTGCCCGCCTTGACGAGGATTTCCGTCACGCGCGCATAATACGCGGAGGCGATAAGGTCTTTCTGCGTAGCACCCGTTTCCTTGCCGTCAACGCCGTCCATTGCGAGCCAGTCGCCATAGTGCCATCTGTCTGTCCATAGTGCTTCGATAGTGCCCGCATGGCGGATGTATTCAACCCATTTTTTCATCATGGGAAATTCCTCGGCGAGCATCTTCCTGTCGCCATAAGCAAGGTAAACCTCCCACGGGATAATGCATGCGGCATCGCCCCATGCGGAGCATACGGCGCCTTTCTGAAGCGCGTCGGGAATAACTATCGGAATACCGCCGTCATTGCGAAGCGACTGCTCTGCCGCCATATCGCCGAGCCACTTGCGGAAGAAATCGTGTACGCCGAAATTATATACGCCTGCGCGGCAGAAAACCTGCGCGTCGCCCGTCCATCCGAGACGCTCATCTCTCTGCGGACAGTCGGTGGGAATGTCGAGATAATTGCTTCTCTGACCCCAGAGAACATTGTGATAGAGCTGATTTACCTTGGCATTTCCGCAGGAGAAGAAGCCCGTGCGCTCTATATCGGAATAAACCGCAACAGCCGTGAAAGAGCTGAGGTCTACCGTTTCAAAAGGATATTCGTCGAGGCGGATATAGCGGAAGCCCTGGAATGAGAATGTCGGCTTGAAAACATCGTCTTCGCCCGAGAGGATATATTCGTTTCTGCTTCTTGCGGAGCGCAGATTTTCATTATAGAAATTGCCCTCGGTATCGAGCACCTCGGCATGAGTCATAACTATTCTGCCGCCGCGCTCGCCCTTGATGCGAACTTCAACATAGCCAGTCATATTCTGACCGAAATCTATTATCCTCTCGCCCTTCGGTGTGAGGATGAATTTCATTGCAGCTATGCGTTCATGCTCGTGAATAAGCTCGCCCACCTGCGGGATAAGCTTTGTTTTCACGCGGCTGAGCTTCGCCGTGCCGAGCTGCTTTATTTTTGCCGTAGTGTCTATCGTCTCGCCGTGATATATCTCGGAATAAAGTATCTTCGAGGTGCGCACGCCCCATGTATCGTCTGTTGCAAAATGCTCTTCTCTGCCATCGGCATATTCCATATCAAGCCATGCAATGACGCTGACCGTATCGGAGAAAACATGGCGTCTGTCCTGCCATGTGAGGTCGCCGACAGCCCAGCCCTCTGCCGCCGTAACGGAAATTTCCGCGCTCTTGCCGCCGAGAAATTCCGTCACATCATATGTCTGATACTGCGTGCGGACATGATATGATGTCCAGCCCGGATTCAATACGGAATCCGTGATGCGCTTGCCGCCGATACGGACAAGATAAAGTCCTATCGCGGAAGCGCCAAGCGTCGCTTTCTTTACCTTGCCGGAGAGCGCTATCTTCTTGTAGAAATCCACAACATTTGCCTCTTTGGGAGAACAAATCCATTTTGCACATATTTTCATATAGAAACCTCTTTCTGCGTTTTTTTCTTGATTTTCACTTTAACATGAGGTATAATTATAAGGGGAATATCCCCCCATAATGTTTTGTTTTTATATTGTATCATAAAAGCCGATACTTTTCAATATGAAAAAGAAAAATGCTTTTTAAAAAAAGAGGTTTATCATGCAAGAGAAATTTTGCGATTTGCATATGCATTCCGTCTTTTCGGACGGCTCCTGCACGCCCGAGGAACTGATAGAGCTTGCGCTCTCGGCAGGGCTCTCCGCAGTGGCGCTTACCGACCACAATACCGTCGATGGCTGTGCGCGCTTTCTGTCTGCCGCAGAGGGCAAACCGATAGATGCCGTCTGCGGAGCGGAACTGACAACCGATTATGAGGGCACGGAGCTGCATCTGCTCGGGCTTTTTCTCGCGCACGAGATTTTCGATGATGTATCGGAATATGTGGTGGAGCGCAATATCGCCAAGGAATCGGCAAATAAAAAGATGATAGAGCGCCTTGCCGCCGATGGATTTGACATCAGCTACGGTGAATTTGTGAAACGCTTTCCGAACAGAAACAGAAACCGCGCAAATATCGGTGCGCTTCTGCAGGCAAAAGGCTATGTGGCGTCCGTTTCCGAAGCTTTTGCAAAATATCTCGACGAGGGACAGAAATATTATGTTCATGCGCCGAGACTTGATTTTCTCCGCACAGTAGGCAAGATTCACGAGTGGGGCGGCGTCGCCGTCTGGGCGCATCCGCTTTATCATGTCAATCGCGCGCGGGCAAGAGAAATTCTCCTCGCCGCAAAGGAATGCGGAATCGACGGCGCAGAAGCATATTATTCGACTTATTCTGAGGAAGATACGGCATATATGCTCACCCTCTGCCGTGAGCTTGAGATTTTGCCGAGCGGCGGCAGTGATTTTCACGGCGCGGCAAAGCCCGATATTGCCGTCGGTAAGGGAAAAGGCAATCTCGCCGTGCCATACTCATGCTATGAGAATCTCAAAAAGAATTTATTTTTGTACCCAAAGAACTGAAGAGGGTGTTAAAAAGGAGCATCAGCAATACGTAGCAAGATAAAGACGTAAAATACTGATGCCTTATTTTAATACAGTCAATTGAAGTAAGAGCAATCTTATTCTATCGTTATTTTGATATAGAGATAACTCTCTGTCCTGACATAGTATATCCCGTCATAATATTCCGAACCCTCGAAAAGATGCTCATTGCTCTCCTCCACTATGGAAAAACCGAGATAATATGTTCCCGCGCCGAGCGTATCTATATTTTCTATCGGATAAAATCTGTCCTTGCCGTCATATTCGAGCTTATTGCCCTCGATATCATATATGGCATAAAATCTCATTCTGCTGTTGCCAACGCTCTCTATCTCAAATTTATCACCTGCCTTGTATTCATAGGTGGGTATCTCGTCATCGTGATCGAGCATATGCTTGGTTGCAAATATGGCTTCGCCATCGGCTATGATGGAATGCTCCGGATATATAGATTCGGATGTCTGATAGATAAGTATCTTATAGCCAGAAATTTCCTTGCCGTTTAAAAACAGCTTGTAATATGACTCTTCCGCATAGGGGACTTCCCTGTATTTCCATTCCGCCGATGTTGTTTCGGTGGTGCTTTCCGTTTCCGTGGTTGTCTCGGCGGCACCTGTCGTTATCTCCGGCAGAGTGCGCTCGGAAGTGGTCTCGGGCGCGGTGCTTTCCGTAGTGCCGCCCGTGTTTTCATTCTGCTTTCCGCAGGCGATAAGGCTTATCAACATGACAGCGACAAGCATAAGCGATAAAAATTTTTTCATATGATTAATCTCCTTTTGAAAAGTGTTTTGCGCTTTCATTAGGTATATAGAAATAATCACGCCTTTCGCAGAAAAAAAGTGAAAATTTTTTCCGGATGCGAAAAGTAAAGGGAATCCACGCGGATTCCCCCTTCTGTTATTTCAGCATATCGGCGATATCATAGATGAGTCGCTCTGTCTTTTCCCAGCCGATGCAGGGGTCGGTTATAGACTTACCGTAGATATTTTCGCCTATCTTCTGCGCGCCATCCTCAAGATAGCTCTCTATCATGAGACCTTTCACAAGTTTGCGCACGCTCGGATTATAATTGCAACTGTTCAGCACTTCCTTGGAAATACGAATCTGCTCGTTATATTTCTTTCCCGAGTTCGCATGGTTTGTATCGATGATGACGGCAGGATTCTTGAGATTCTTCTCCGCATAGGTATCCGCAAGGAAGATAAGATCCTCATAATGATAGTTCGGCATGGACTGACCGTGCTTATTCACATAGCCGCGCAGGATCGCATGCGCATAAGGATTGCCCTTGCTGACAACCTCCCATCCGCGATAGATGAAAGAATGCGAATGCTGTGCCGCCGTTATCGAATTCATCATAACGGAAATATCGCCGCTCGTCGGGTTTTTCATGCCGACGGGGATATCGAGTCCGCTCGCGGTGAGGCGGTGGTGCTGATCCTCGACGGAACGCGCACCCACGGCGACATATGAGAGCAGGTCGGAGAGATAGCGGTGATTTTCGGGATAAAGCATCTCATCCGCGCAGGAAAAGCCTGTCTCGGCAAGCGCTCTCATGTGAATCTCACGCATAGCGATAACCCCCTTGAGCAGGTCGGGAGTGGCATTTGAATCGGGCTGATGAAGCAGACCCTTGTAGCCGTCACCTGTCGTTCTCGGCTTGCCCGTATAGATTCTCGGGATGATAACTATCTTATCGGCAACCTTATCCTGTACGGTGCGCAGGCGGCTGATATAATCAAGCACGGCATCCTCTCTGTCCGCCGAGCATGGACCTATCACAAGGATAAATTTATCGCTCTCGCCGGAAAATACGGCTTTTATCGCCTCATCATTTGCTTCTTTTTTTGCCGCCAGCTCCGGAGAAACGGGGAACTGTTCCTTTATCTCCTTCGGTATCGGCAGTTTTCTCAAAAATTCCATATTCATAATCGTATACCTCTTTATTTGAATTTTTTCAATTTATTTCTTATCAAAAAGCTTTCTTCTTGCGGTGGAACGGCGCATCATATCGCGCAGTCCATCTCGGTCGTCCGCCTCTAGCAGCTCGCGCATCCTGTGAAATTCATCCTCAAAGAGCCGCATCTGCTCGGAGAGCTCTTCCTTGTTCATGAGGAAAAGTTCGCTCCACATTCCGTCGTTAATCTTCGCTATTCGCGTCAGGTCGCGGAAAGAGTCGCCCGTATAATCCACAAAATGTTCGCATTTATCGCGGCAGGTCATCAGCGATACGGCAATGCAGTGAGTGAGCTGAGAGAGAAAAGCTATCATCTCGTCATGCTCGTGCTCGCAGAGCTCCGTTATGCGGGAAAAGCCGAGTTCGCGTCCGAATGCCTTGCAGAATTCTATCGCCTCGGGCGTATTTTTTTCCGTCGGCACCACAATGTAGTTCGCTCCCGCAAAAACAGTATCGTCGCTGTGCTCGACGCCGTAGAGTTCTCTGCCCGCCATCGGGTGCGCCGAGATAAATTCCGCCTGCGGCAGCATCTCCTGCACAGGGCGCACGATTCCGCTTTTAACGCCCGTCAGGTCGGTAACTATAGCGCCCTTTTTAATCAGATGACCGTAATTTTTCACCCAGTCGAGGAAGATGTGCGGATAGAGTGCGAAGATTACTATATCCGCATGAGATACGCTCTCTTCGCTTGGCTCCGTATAGCCGCGCTCTATCATGCCGCACATGAGCGCATAATCTATATCCTTCTGCTCGAGCGTGAGCGCCTCTATGTGATAACCCTTTTTCGAAAGCGCTTTCGCATAGCTGCCGCCCATCAGACCAAGACCTATTATCAGTATTCTTTTGTTTTTATCAAACATCATCTTTTTCCACCTCTATGCCAAGTGCGGCAAGCTTATCGAAATAATCGGGAAAGCTTTTGTTCACCGCCTGCGCTCCGTTTATGCTGCCTCCGAAAAGCGTCAGCAGGGCGCACAGTGCCATCACTATCCTGTGGTCATTGTGCGATTCGAGCGGTGCGTCGGGCGCATGAAATTTTGCGGGATAGACCACGATATCGTCATCGCCAACGGTCACGCAGACGCCGAATTTGGCAAGCTCGCCCGCCATCGCCGCGCCGCGGTCGCTCTCTTTTATCTTCAGCCTGTGCGTCCCCGTGAAAACGCCGCCGTGCTTTGCCGCGGCGAGCGCAAACAGCACGGGACCAAGATCTGGACAATCGGAAATATTTATCGAGGGCGTGCCGCGCTCCAGCATCGGGAAAAATTTCTCATATGCCTTGTCGCCCTGCCCGCTCTCGGGATCAAGCCCCGTGACGGTCACATCCGAGCCGAGACTGTTGAGCACGGAGAAGAAAGCCGCATTCGAATAGTCCGCTTCCACCGTCACATCGGCGCATTTATAGCTCTGCCCGCCTGCGACAAAAAGCGTTCTTTCGTTTTTCCAGTAGGCTTCCACGCCGAATTTTTTCAGCGCGCCGAGCGTAAGTTCTATATATGAACGGCTCTCTATCGGCGGTGCTATCGTTATCAGGCTGTCGCCGGAAAGAAGCGGAAGCGCAAAGAGAAGTCCGCTTATAAACTGACTGCTGATATTTCCGGGAATCTTGAAGTTTCCCGAAGCGAGCCTGCCGCCGACCTCAACAAAATCCGCTCCCTGCTTATATGGAAGCCTCGCCGTGCGGCAGATGCTTTTGTATACGTCGAGCGGACGGGAAAGCAGTGCTTCGCTTCCGCATAGGCGCGTTTTGCCCGAGAAAAGCATGCATATCGGAATGAAAAAGCGGAGCGTGCTTCCGCTCTCGCGGCAGTTCAGAGTGCGTTCCCCGCTCTCCGCAAAATCCGTGCCGTATACGGTGGCTGTATCGCCCGCAAACTCGCATTTTGCTCCTATCGCACGCAGGCAATCAAGCGTGGCAAGCACATCCTGCGAGCCTTCCACGCCTCGTATCACGCTTTTGCCGCGGCAAAGCCCCGCGCATATCAGCAGGCGATGCGCCATGCTTTTTGAGGGAGGCGCGGCGACCGTGCCGTGCGCAGTTCCCTTTTTTATCGTAACTCTCATATTTTTACCTCAATATGCAAAGTATTCCGTGCCGTATCGGCAGGAGAGCATATCATAGAGCACAAGCTCCGTCATCGCGCTTATCACAGGGCAGGCGCGGTGGACTATGCATGGGTCATGGCGACCGTGTACAGTCAGCTTCGCTTCCTCTCCAGTAATGTAATTTACGGTGTCCTGCTCGCGGGCTATGCTCGGAGTAGGTTTCACGGCGCAGGAAAAAACTATAGGCATTCCGTTTGTTATGCCGCCGTTGATTCCGCCGTTCATATTTGTTTTCGTATATACATTTCCGTTTTCGGAGTAAAAAGCGTCGTTAGCTTCGCTTCCGTTCATGCGGCAGAGGTCAAAGCCCGCGCCGAATTCGATTCCCTTTATCGCGGGAATGGCAAATATCGCATGGGAAATAAGTCCCTCCGCTGTATCAAATAAAGGCTCGCCTACGCCCGCCGGAAGACCGACAACAGCCGTTTCCGTCTTGCCGCCGATGCTGTCCCGCCGTTCTCTTGCCGCAAGTATCTCGCCGCGCATGAGTTCGCCCGCATCGGATGAAATCGTCGGGAAAGCCGCCTCGCGAAGCGTCGCTATCTCTGCCGTCGGGTCGGATGAAAAGCCCATGTCGCCAGCGCCGCCGAGCGTGAGAATATGCGTTGCCGCGGCTATCCCCCTGTCCGCAAGCGCACGCTCGACTATAGCCCCCGCGGCAACGGCCGCCGCCGTTATTCTCCCCGAGAAATGCCCGCCGCCGCGTTTATCCTGATATCCGTGATATCGCATCTGCGCTGTATAGTCGGCATGCCCGGGTCTTGCCAGCGTCTCGATATTCGCGTAATCCGCGCTTCTCGTATCGCTGTTTTCTATCTCTATGCAGAGCGGTGTGCCGGTGGTTTTCCCGCCGTAAACGCCGCTTATTATGCGGAAGCTGTCCGCTTCTCTTCTCGCCGTCGAAATCTCGCCGCTCGAACGCCTCTGAGAGAGCCTGCGCGCAATGAGTTCCTCATCCACGGGAATGCCGGAAGCAAGCCCGTCGAGTACGGCGCCTATCGCCGCGCCGTGGCTCTCGCCGAATATCGTTACGGCAAGGCTGTCGCCGAATGTATTTTTCATGTCCGCACCCCCTCACCGAATATCTTTTCCGTCATCTCCGCTATTTCGTGCGCCGTATATCTGCGCATATCGTATGTGCCGACCTTGTCGCAGCAGACGCAGACTATCCCGTCGCCTGCCGCTTTTTTATCATGTGAAACGAGTGCTTCCGTATCCTCCGCCGAGATATCGGCATGAGTGGGAAGCCCCGCTTTTTCGAGCAGCGGCACGAGCTTTGCCCTCACCTCGGGAGAGGAGAAAACGAGCATTCCCGCCGCCACGCATTCGCCATGAAGCCAACCGAGGCGGCTCTCAATGGCATGTCCGACCGTGTGACCGAAATTCAGCGTGCGGCGAAGCGAGCTTTCCTTTTCGTCCGCCTCAACCACGGCTTTCTTTATTTTCAGCGATTCCGTGATTATCCTGTCTATATTTTTGTGCACCGTGCCGTTTTCGGCGCAGGCTGAAATGAAATCGAGCAGTTCCCCATCAAAAATGCACGCCATTTTTATCGATTCCGCAAGCCCCTCCGCAAAAAGCCGCTCATCGAGCGTATCGAGAGTATCGGAATCTATAACCACGCGCTTCGGCTGATAAAAGGCGCCCACGGCATTTTTCACCCCCGCGAGGTTGACAGCAGTCTTGCCGCCGATTGATGAATCCACCTGTGAGAGAAGCGTTGTCGGTATATTGTAGAAATCCACGCCGCGCATATATGCCGATGCGACAAAGCCGGCAAGATCTCCGACCACGCCGCCGCCGACAGCTACCACGGCATCGCCGCGCGTAAATTCATGCAGGAGCATCGTGCGGCAGAGCGTCTCAAATGAAGCTATGCTCTTGCTTCCCTCTCCGCACGCGAGCGTCACGAGATGCGGCTCGCCGCAGGCTTTGGCAACGCTTTCGGCATACTGCGCGGGTACGCCCTCGTCAGTAACGATGAGTACCTTGCGCGAAAGAGACAGGAAACCGCCTATATGAGAGAGCGCACTGCGCTCGCAGATTATATCGTAGCCGCCCGCCGATGTTTTGACATTGAGAATCATATTCCCGCCTCCTATATTTTCATATGCAGACCGAATGTGCCCGCAAGCTTGAGCCTGTCGCATCTGCTCTCAAGCTCGTCAAGCATCGCTCTGCCGTTTTCGCCGTTGATATCGCCTTCAAGCTCAGCGTAGAAATAATACTGCCACATCGTGTCCTTCTGCGGTCTGCTGTGTATGGAGCGCATATTGAAGCCGTGCCTGCCTATCGCATTGATGGCATCGGCAAGTGCGCCTGCCTCATTTTTCACTGCGAACATGAGTACGCACCCCTGCCCGCTCGGGAAGCTCTGCTTGTCATTTCTCACTCTTGAAACGGCGGCGAAACGCGTCGTATTGCTCCGCTCGGAATTTATATCGCGCTCGATTATTTCCAGCCCGTAGAGGTTCGCCGTTTCGTCGCTCGCTATCGCGGCGATAGTGCGGTCGCCGCTCTCGGAAACGAATTTTGCCGCCGCCGCGGTATTTTCAAAAGCCCTTGTCTGCATGCCCTTTTCATCAAGAAAAGGCGCGCACTGCATCAGCGCCTGCGGATGGCTGAGAACCGTTTTTATATCGGAGAGCATTGTCCCGGGGAGTGCCATCAGATTCTGCTCCACGGCAAGCTCGTATATGCCGTTTATATAGAGATTGCCCGCGAAAATAAGGTCTACGACCTGCCCGACCTCGCCCGCACTGCTGTTCTCTATCGGGAGAACGGCAACCTCGCACTCGCCCGCTTCGACCGCCGCATATGCCGCGGCAAAGCTCGGATAGGATTTCGCCTCGCATTCCGCATAGATATGCTTTGCCGCTATCTGGGCAAAGGCGCCCTCCACACCGCAGTATGCCGCGCGTATACCGGAGAGCAGGCTGCGCTGATATTCGCGCGAAACAGCCAT
Organism: Acutalibacteraceae bacterium; assembly: GCA_963618495.1. Taxonomy (GTDB): domain Bacteria; phylum Bacillota; class Clostridia; order Oscillospirales; family CAG-272; genus Apopatosoma. The sequence goes on along the minus strand of CAVESF010000005.1, from coordinate 8,675 downwards.
AGTCGAGCGGATGAAGCTGACATAATATTCTTTCAGCACCTCATCGTCGATGAGCGCGGAATTTGCCTCCATCACCGCATTTTCCCTCGCCGTGTCCAGCACAGGAAGCCCATGCTCGCGCTTGTATTCGAGCACATCCTTCACCGCCGCCATCCTGCGACAGAAAAGCTTTGCCATCTCGGCATCGACCGAGTTTATTATCTTTCTCGCTTCCGTCAGCTTGTCCATTTCAGTTCTCCATAATTTATCAGTGTTAATTTATCTGTATTTTACCTCTTTTCCGCCGAAATGTCAATGCTTTATGCGAAAAAAATCGGTTTTTCTCCGTATTTTGTGAAAAACAGCACCAAAATATAGCTTTTCCGCCCTATTTTAGTGAAAACCGCTTGAAAAACGGCTGATTTTGTGTTATAATAGCATAAATAAAAACTGTACGGAGGCACAAAAATGAAGGACACGGCGGCACTGAAAACGCTTCGCGAGCGCATAATCCTTTCCGGAATAGCGGAAATCAGCCGAAACGGAATAACGGGATTTTCCATGCGCAGAGTGGCGGCAAGCTGTAATATCTCCTGCGCCACGCCGTACAGCTATTTTGAAAATAAGGACAATTTCATCCTCGAGATGCTTCGCTATATCCGCGCCCAGTGGGAGCTGATGGAAAAAGCCGTCTGCGCCGCGCACGAGGATGATCTCGAAAAGATAACCGAGGTCTGCCTGACATTCATCCTCTTTCTCAATGCAAATCCGCAGTTTCTCGCAGTGATAATGCTCGGCGATATCGACGCCACAGCCGAGCAGACCGAGGAGAAGCGGCTGATGACGGAGGGGATTGAGAACCGCATCATAAATTATCGCCTGCAAAAAGGCGAGAGCAGAGAATCCGCCGCCGAGATAGCCATGCTTGTTAAAGCCCTGCTATATGGGACAACCTTTCTCATGCACGGCGCCGAAAAGGAAAGCGGCGATTCCGTTTATACCCGCGTGCGTCAGATTCTGCGCCGCGAACTGGACAAATAAAAAACGACTCGCCGAGCCGTTTTTTATTTGCTTTTTCAGAGCATTATGTATCTCACCGGCTTTCCCGTCTTTTCCGCATACGCCATAGTATTCCATGTTCCGCCCGCCCTCTCGCCGTTCCATACGGCAAGCACAAGGTCGGATTTATCAACCATATATTCGTTTCGCCGCTGATAGCACGACCTGTTAAAGCACGGCGAAAACACCGTAGTTTTTATCCCGGGATATTCCATTTCGAATATCCCGGATTTTTTATTCGGATAAGGGAAAACCTCCTCGAAAGCTATTGCCTCTCCGCGCTCGCCAAGCTTTCCTTTTGCCCGCATAACCGCGAAAAAGAAATCGCTGTCCGCGCGCCGTCCGCCATCCCCGAGAGAAAAAGCCCGTAGCCATTGAGAGCAAGCTCCTTTACCGCGAGATAAAGCCTGTCTGCATATTTTCTGTACGCTTCTCCGTCCCTGTCCATATAATCAAAAGGAAATTTATATGGTCGATGTCCCGTAACACAACAAATTTTCATACATTCTTCTTTTTTCGACTTTTGACCAGTATCGCGGTCAACATTTGCGATAATTATAGCACAAAATAGAGGCCGAGTCTCTGCTTAATTAAATGCTTTTGACTCAGCCCCATTTTTCTTTACATATTCTCTGTTCAGCCGAAATCAGTCAGCCGCTTTTACGATTACCGTGAAATCATCGGGCTTGAGCGATGCGCCGCCGATGAGTCCGCCGTCGATATTTTCCATAGCGAGAAGCTCTGCGGCATTCTTTGCGTTCATGCTACCGCCATACTGAACAGTGGTAGCCTCTGCGACATCCGTACCGTAGAGCGAAGCGACAACACCGCGGATATAAGCGCAAACCTCTTCTGCCTGCTCTGCCGTAGCTGTCTTGCCCGTGCCGATAGCCCAGACAGGCTCATATGCGATGATGATATTCTTCATATCTTCTGCGGAGATTCCAAGGAGAGCAATCTTTGTCTGGCGGGCTACCGTCTCAAATGTAACGCCCTGCTCGCGCTCGGTGAGCGTTTCGCCTACGCAAACGATAACCTTGAGTCCGTTTGCAAGACCTGCTTTTGCTCTGCCGTTTACCGTAGCATCGGTTTCGCCGAAATACTGTCTGCGCTCGCTGTGACCTACGATAACATATTTAACACCGCAGGAAGCAAGCATCTTGCCGGAGATTTCGCCTGTATAAGCGCCTTTTTCTTCCATATGGACATTTTCTGCGCCTATCTCGATATTTGTACCCTTTGTAGCTTCTACAGCCGCCGCGATATCAACAAACGGAACGCAAAGCACAACCTTTGCTTCCTTTACATCGGCAACCTTGGGAGCGAGAGCTTTCATGAAATCGGTAGTTTCCGCGGGAGTCATATTCATTTTCCAGTTGCCCGCGATTATAGCACTTCTTTTAGCCTTATTCATTGTTTTATACTTCCTTTCGCGGATTACTTATTCTGGAGGCAGGCAATGCCGGGAAGCTCGAGACCCTCGAGGAATTCAAGGCTTGCACCGCCGCCGGTGGAAATATGAGTTATTCTGGAAGCAAAGCCGAGCTGCTCACATGCAGCCGCGCTGTCGCCGCCGCCGACTATCGTCGTAGCGTCGGAATCCGCAAGAGCCTGTGCCACTGCTATTGTACCTGCGGCAAGTGTGGGGTTCTCGAAAACACCCATAGGTCCGTTCCATACAACAGTCTTTGCGTTCTTCACGGCATCTGCAAAGAGTGCGCGTGTCTTTTCGCCGATATCCATGCCTTCCATATCTGCGGGAATCTTATCCGCGTCAACTGTTGTGACAGAGATGGGAGCGTCTATCGGATTCGGAAAATCTGCGGCGATGACGGTATCAATCGGGAGAAGAAGCTTTACGCCTGCTTTCTCTGCCTTTGCCATCATATCGCGGCAGTAGTCTATCTTGGATTCATCAAGCAAGGACTTGCCTACGCCATAGCCCTTTGAGGCAAGGAAAGTATAAGCCATACCGCCGCCGATGATGAGCGTATCAACCTTTGTGAGGAGGTTATTGATAACATTGAGCTTATCGGAAACCTTTGCGCCGCCGAGAATAGCAACGAAAGGACGCTCGGGATTGTCGAGAGCCTTGCCCATAACGCTGATTTCTTTTCGGATAAGGTAGCCGCATACAGCGGGAAGATAAGCCGCAACGCCTGCTGTGGAAGCATGAGCGCGGTGAGCCGTACCGAATGCATCGTTTACATAAACATCTGCGAGAGAAGCAAGTTCCTTTGCAAATTCGGGGTCGTTCTTTTCCTCGCGTGCATCGAAGCGGACATTCTCGAGAAGAACGCATTCGCCTGCTTTCATAGCGGTTATTTTAGCCTTTGCATCGTCGCCGATGATATCGGAAGCAAATGCAACCTTGCCGCCGAGATATTCATTAAGCTTATCGGCAACTATCTTAAGGGAGAATTTCTCCTTATCGCCGAGAGCCTTCTTCAGAGCCTTTGCTTTAGCTTCAGCCTGCTCCTCTGCGGGAAGCTCTTCTATAGCTTTCTTTTCCTTCTTATTGAGAGAGAAGCCCTCTGTGAAAATGTTATGCGGCTTGCCCATATGAGAGCAGAGGATAACATAAGCGCCCTTTTCCATAAGGTATTTGATAGTGGGGAGAGCCTCGACTATTCTCTTGTCGCTCGTGATGACGCCATCCTTCTGAGGAACATTGAAATCGCAGCGCACGAGAACTTTTTTGCCTGCAACATCAATATCTTCAATAGTTTTCTTGTTGTAGTTCATAAAAGATACCTTTCCTTTCTTTGGCGGGCAAAAAAATATGCCCCATTTTTATCCAGAATACAGTATACCACCGCCGAGCGCATTTTTCAAGTAAAAAAAGATAAATTCCGATGAAATTTACATTTATATTCCGCCGCGAGCTCCGCAGGCGTGCGGAAAACATGAGGATTGCCGAAAATTTTGTCACAAAAATGCAAGATTTAAAAATATATTATTGAAAAGTTGCCATTTCGCCGCAAAATTTTGTTTTATTCGAAATTTTGCGGATAAATTTTCGAAAGCCTATTGACAAGCGCAAAAAACTGTGATAGAATAGCCACAATCTGTTCCATCGGGCAGTTCACTCTGGAAAAAGGAGAAACACCATGAAAAAGACAACGGCTATGATGTCCATGATGATGTGCATGCGCATGCGTATGTGCAGTTTTTCCGTGTCTTTTTCCGATAATTCTCAGCTCGCAGAGTGAAAGCAAAAGAAATTTTAAATTTGTTTTCAAGCCGGGAAGCTTATCGGAGCTTTCCGGTTATTTTATTTCAGATAAGGAGCAGGCTATGAAAAATTTCATCAAAAATCTCACAAAAGCCAATTTTCATTCGAAGCGAATGTGCCGAAAGGCATATCCTTTACAGTAACACCCAAAATCAAAATCAAAATCAAAGTCAAAATCAAACACATAAATAAACAAACATGAAAGGAATCACCAAAATGAAAAGAATTATTTCAGCCGTAATTATACTTGCGCTCTTCACGGCGGCGCTCCTCGCTTTTTCCGCATGCGGAAAGAAAACAATAACAATAGCTATCCCCAATGACCCGACGAACGAAGCAAGAGCTCTCAAGGTTCTCGAAGCAAACGGCATAATCAAGCTCAAAGATGGCGCCGGCATCACAGCCACAGTCAAGGATATCGCAGAAAATCCCTACAATGTCAAGTTCAGCGAAATAGAAGCCGCTCAGCTGCCCAACATCCTGCGCGATGTTGACTATGCAGTCATCAACTCAAATTACGCTATCTCCGCAGGACTCAATCCCTCCAAGGATTCCGTTGCCATCGAAGGCTCCTACTCCGCATATTCCAATATACTTGCCGTCAAGGAAGGCAATGAAAACAAGCCCGAAATAAAGGCACTCGTCGCCGCGCTCGAGAGCAAGCAGGTAAAGGACTTCATCACAGAGAAGTTCGGCGGAAATGTTGTCAGCACCGTTGACAATCCCACAGACGGCTATGACGCCACAGTCGACTATGCCGCACTCGCAGGCACAAAGATAAGCGTTGCCGCTTCCCCCACACCTCATGCAGAGATCCTCGAAGAAGTAAAAAAGATTCTCGCCGAGAAGAACATCACTCTCGAAATAAAGGTTCTCTCCGACTATGTCGTTCCCAATACGGTAGTTGAAAGCGGCGAATGCGACGCTAACTATTTCCAGCATGCGCCTTATCTCGATAACTTCAATAAGGAAAACGGCACGCATATCGTTTCCGTTTCCGCAATCCATGTAGAGCCGATGGGCATTTACTCCGAAAATCACACCACTCTCGACGATATAAAGAAATAATCCTCAAAAAGGAAAATTCACATAATGATACAGATTGAAAATTTAAGCAAGACTTTTGACGGTGCAGGCGGCAGAGTTGCCGCCCTGCACGGCATAAATCTCACGATAGAGGATGGCGATATATATGGTATCATAGGCATGAGCGGCGCAGGCAAAAGCACGCTCGTGCGCTGTATAAATCTGCTTGAACGTCCCACAGAGGGCAGAGTCGTGATAGACGGCGTGGATATGACAGCGCTCTCTCCTGCAGAGCTGCGCGACGCAAGAAGAAGCATAACGATGATTTTTCAGGGCTTCAATCTGCTCATGCAGAAGAATTGCCTCAAAAATATCTGCTTTCCAATGGAGCTTGCGGGCGTGCCGAAGCACGAGGCAGTGAAGCGCGCGCATGAGCTTCTCGATACGGTAGGGCTTCCCGATAAGGCAAAGGCTTATCCCGCGCAGCTTTCCGGCGGTCAGCAGCAGCGAATCGCCATCGCGCGTGCGCTTGCCACAAATCCAAAAGTTCTCCTCTGCGACGAAGCGACAAGTGCGCTCGACCCGAATACGACACATTCCATACTCGGGCTTATCCGCGAGATAAACAAGCGTCTCGGAATCACCGTTATAGTTATAACGCATCAGATGAGCGTCGTCGAAGAGATATGCTCTCATGTCGCGATACTCGATAACGGCGAGGTAGTCGAAAGCGGCGCTGTCGGCACGGTTTTCGCAAGTCCGAAATCCGCGGCGGCACGGCGTCTCGTTTTTCCGAACGGCGCCGACGACAGCGTGTCAAATCCTCTGCATGAGACGCGTATGCGTATAATTTTCAACGGAGCAGGTGCCGCAAGCACGCCATGGATTGCCAAAATGGCACAGGAAAAGAATGTGCTTGTCAATATAGTTTCCGCCGCCACAAGAACGATAGATGATAAAACCTACGGCTCCATGCTGATAGGTGTTCCCGGCGGTGCAGAGCATACAAAGATAGTGAATGACTATCTCGGTGCCATAGAAAATGTCACCGTAGAGGAGGTGTGAGCATGGGCAATATGTTTTCTCCCGAGAAGCTGAATGCCGCGCTCGATATACTCAGGCACGATATTCCTTTTGCCATATGGGAAACCTTTTATGTCACCGTCGTGGCAACGCTTTTTGCTTTCGTCATCGGTCTGCCGCTCGGCGTACTTCTCGTATGCGGAGACAAAGGCGGTGTGCTTCCGCTTCCCCGCCCTCTCATGAAGATACTCAATGTTATCGTCAATCTTCTGCGTTCTGTCCCGTTCATTATCCTTATCGTTGTCGTATTCCCGCTGACAAGGCTTATCGTCGGCACCACAATAGGCTCTGTCGCCTCGATAGTTCCGCTCGTGATAGCGGCTTTTCCCTTTGTCGCAAGACTTGTGGAGAGCAGTCTGCGCGAGGTCAATCCGAATATCATAGAGGCTGCGCAGAGCATGGGCGCAACACCTTTTCAGATAATAACAAAGGTAATGATTCCCGAGAGCGTGCCTTCGCTCATATCCAATGCTACCATAGCCGTCACAACCATACTCGGTTATACGGCGATGAGCGGCGCGATAGGCGGCGGCGGTCTCGGCAATATCGCAATAATGTACGGCTATAACAGATACAATTATCCCGTTATCATTATAGCGGTGATACTGCTTATCATTATGGTTCAGGTTTTTCAGAGCCTCGGTACCTTTCTCTCCGGCAGGTCGGATAAAAGGCTTAAATAATGAAGATGAAAAAGCTCATTCGGGCGCGCCCGAATGAGCTTCTGTTTTTTAGTCCGTTCAGTCTGCGAAATGCACAGTTATCCTGTCCGCATTTTCTTTCGGCACAAAGATAACATAGTAATCCGTCGACATGGCGCAATCCATGGTCTGCGCCGCCATTCTCATAGAGAAGATATATGCGCCATCGGACGCGCCCCTGTAGGAAAGCCTTCTCCTGTTTCCGGAGCTTGACTCGCTTATGCGGAGAATTATCATATCGCATTCGGAAAAATCAGCTTTTTTCACCGCCTCCGATATAGCCGCGAGAGTTTCTTCCCCGCCCTCTTTCATATTTGAAATGAAAGCCGAATATTTTGAAAAATCATCTGCACTGCGAATCAGCGTATATTCGTTTTTGAGCGCATTGTATGTTTTTATATAAAAGTAAAGTCCGCCACTGTATATTTCCTTTTCCGTTTTGTCTGAAAAAACATCCTCGCTTATTGCTGTTACAGCGGAACGGTTTGTTTCGCTCCGCGGAGAAGCAGAGCCATCAACACTGTACATCTGCGCCACGGGAATCATTCCGTCCGATTTATCAGATCCGCCCGCATCAAAAATTCCGGTTACGCCTATCAATGTGACTGCTATAGCAAGGGCAAGGCAGCCTGCAATGCCGGAGCCGACTCTTTTTATCGTTGCGACTCTTTTCGCCTTGTATTTTTCGGCTTTTTCAAATACATATTCGCCAAATTCCTTATTCGTTTTCATTCTCAAAAATCCCTCCCTTCAAAAGCACTGCAGAAAGTGCTTCTTTGGCTCGGTATAATAAATTTGCTATTTGCTTTTTGTTTTTCTTCATTATTCTGCATATGTCGTCGGGAGCGACATTTTCAAAATATGTAAGATGCAGAACCGTGCGATAATCTTCATTCAGTTTTTTCATGGCGTCATGCACCGCCGCCTGACGCTCGTTTTCTATAACGGAGTCTTCCAGTGTTTTTACATCCGGCAGGTCAAGCTCTGATATATCATCTTCCAAGGTCGGATATCGACTCTCACGTCTGATATAATCTATGCTTTTGTGCCGTGCAATGGAATAAAGATATGTTTTGAAAGAGCTTTTGAAATTATACCTGTGCTTATGCACAATAAGCTCCATGAAAACATCTGCCGCGATATCTTCGGCTACGGTTATGTTTTTGACCGAGCCGTAAATGAAAAATATGAGATTGTCGTGGTACTCGTTCACGAGATCGTCAAAGGCGCCGCGGTCGCCATCAAGAAATCTGCGGTAGCTTTCTGCGCCGTTATCCATAGCCTGCTCCGTTCCGTGAACTCGCCGTTCACTCATTAGTCGTTTGACACAGCCGCTTTTCTCACCGGTTTTATTAAAAAATCCGATTTTTTTGCGCGGAGGTCAAAGTATTTAGATAAGTATAACACAATCTCTGCACTTTTTCAAGGTGTACAGGGAAATTTAAAGAGGGAATCCGTAGCAGTGCCGAGACAGTGGGGGAGAAAGCACTCTTAAATAACTTTTGGTACTTTTGGTCACTCAAAAGTACAGAAAAAAAGAAAAAGTGAAATATAATAAAAACGCAGGAAATCCGCGCGCGGATTTCCTGCCT
>CAVESF010000004.1:7561-100680 GCA_963618495.1 Acutalibacteraceae bacterium | reverse complement strand
GCTTGTAGCCGATCTGAAGCCGCTGTGAGCTGTAAAGCACGGTAAAGCTCTTTTCAGGGTCATATCCCTCGGCGTTCAGCTCTTTCTGAGTTCTCACCTTGCAGGCGACAAGATCGTAGCCCGCCTTTTTCAGCTCCGCGTCGCTGATACAGAGCCGTATCACCACATCCTGTGTGCTTCTGTGCGGATTGACATAATCCATCTGTCCCACCATCGTGGTCGCGCTGACGTAAACCTCGTGATTCAGTTCCAGACTGATGCGGTTTGTTCCCGCGGGAGGCGGATCCTCCTGATGATCGGGTTTTGTCACCGGCACCTGATTCGGATCGATAATCTCCGGCTTGAAAGGAACATTTCCCGTTATCTTCTGAACAAACATCACGGTTCCGACTGTGAGCAGAACGAGAAGAATTGCCGCGCTCGGAATCAGCCATGGCAGAACCGACGCGGGAAGCGCGATTTTGCCGCCGGCGTAGCAGCTCCGGATCACACCCGCATTTTTTCCGCAGAAGCCGCCCGAACATTTGCCCGGCGACATTGCGATTCTGACCTGACAGTTTTCAAAGCTTCCGCCGATGATACTGCCCGCCATTCCTCCGACGTTCACGGCGCCCTTTCCTTTTAATATGTAGTCGAGCGCAAGATTTGCGACATTCGCATTTTTTGCGAGTCCGAAAAAGCCTCCGTATTCTCCGCCGTGACAGTCGATTGTAAAATTACTTATCGTATATCCGTTTCCGTCGAAAGTTCCCGAAAAGGGATAGCTTTCGGAATCCCCTATAGGATCCAGCTTCGCGCCCTTCATATTGATATTGCCCATAAGGACATAGTGCGCGCCCGCGGCGGTCTTATCTCCCGAATTGACCGCTTCTGCCATATTTTTCAGATCGTCCGCCGTTTCGATGCGGATGATGGGACCGCCTGATGCCGGAAGCTCTTTTCGGTTTGCCGCCATATCCGGAACAAAGCCGCCTTCCGCGCCCTTCCATATGCTGTCAAGCCCCAGTATCAGACGGATATCTTCAGTCGAGATATCTGCCGAAATGTATTGCTCACTGTTGCCGAATGTATATTCCTCGCTGCCGTACTCGCCGATTTTATGCGCGCCCTTGCCTGCTATATATCCCGATGCGGCGATTGTGCCGCTGTTCCGAACATAAAAGCCCTTGGCGTTTTTTCCTTTGATGCATCTCACGGATGCCGAGCTGAGAATCTGCGCATTATTTTCATAAACAAAGCCTGCACCGTCATTTTTGCAGGAAAATGAAATATCGGCAATGCATCCTTCAACTGTTCCGTTGTTCACCGAAAGAAACGAGCCGATTCTTCCGTTCTGTTTATATTTGCCCATTCGTTTTCATCCTTTCTTCCGAGTTGCATTATATTTCTTGCGCGTATCGGCGTATCGGAAAAAGCTCTTAAAAGCCTTTTGCGCCCGTTTGTTGAACGGACAGAAAATTCATATCGGAAATATGCCCGCATCCGCCCGAAAACCGCAATTTGTTTATCCGTAAAACACTGCCGCTGAAAGCATCATTTTCAAGTGTCATTTTTATATTATACCGCTTTTGATATTGAAGTCTGTGATAATATCACTATATTTAGGTGCTTTTTTGTATATTTATATGTGATTATATCACTGTGACACCCATATTTTTATGATATAGTACAAAATACGCACACATAGAAAGGAGTGCTTCCTCATGAACAGTCAGACAGAATCTTTATGCAGCCTCCCGTTTTGGGAGTATCTTACCGAGGCAGAAAAAGCTCTTGTTCGCAATAATGCTTATATCCGTTTTTTCGATAAGAACCAGCACATTCTTTACGCCAATGCAGATGAGGACTTCGGTCTCATGGCACTGCAGGAAGGAAAAATCCGCGCTTTTCTCTTATCGCCCGACGGCAGAGAAATCACTCTTTTCTCGTTTTCCAGTCCAAATATTTGTGTGTTTTCCGCCTTGAGCCTGTTCAAGCAGATTACATTTCGGGTATTTCTTTCTGCCGATAGCCGCTGTAAGGTTCTCGTAGTCAATATGACCGTTCTGAATCAACTTTTGGAAAACAATATTTATTTCCGCAACTTTGCCTATGAGGTGATAGCCCGCCGCTTTTCTCAGACTATGGACTCCGTGCAGAGAATTATGTTTGACGGGCTGGAACAACGCCTTGCCGTATTTCTTACTGCCGAATATGACCACTGCAAAAGCAAGCGCATTTACCAGACTCACGACTATATTTCGCGATATATAGGAACAAGTCGCGAGCAGGTTACAAAAACTCTCAAAAGAATGAGCGATAACAATCTGATCCGAAAAACCAGAGGATGCATTGAAATTACCGATGTCAAGGGCTTGCGCGAGCTTGCAAGCTTTTCCGAATTTTCCTGATATATGCACTTAACAAAGCAGAAAAGGCATAGTCAAGGAGATTGTCTTCGCAAAAAAGTGTTCTATGATGAGTTTGCATATGCGCTCGGCATAGAACGCGACGATGTCACGTCATACACAGAAGCGAAAATCGCCGAGGCGGAAAAATCCGAGGCATGAAAGCAAAACATATAAAATCGTCGGCAAAAAATCCGACGGTTTTTTCTTTTTATGTTGATTCGCGACGTAATTTATGGTATACTTAAAATAAAGAAAAAAGCAAGGAAGAAGAAAAAATGCTGAAAAACAACATGGAAGAAAGATATATAAAGGCAAAGCGGGCGCTTTTTGATAAAAAATATTCATTTCTCAATAAAAAACAGCGCGAAGCCGCATATACGACAGACGGTGCGCTCCTCGTGCTGGCGGGTGCCGGCACAGGCAAAACTACCGTGCTTGTACACAGGATAGCTTTCATTCTCCGCTATGGCAATGCATACTTCTGTCCGCTCGTGCCGTCTTCCCTCTCGGAGGAGGAGCTGGAAGCACTCGAGAGCGCCGCAGAGTCGGATGAAATGCCGTCCGATGAAATGCTCGCCGGCTTTGCCACGCCGCTCTGCGCTCCGTGGAATCTGCTCGCGATAACGTTTACAAACAAAGCGGCAAACGAGATGAAAACGCGCCTTTCCGCACTCATCGGCGAAGCGGCAAAGGATATCTGGTGCGGTACATTTCATTCGATGTGCCTGCGCATTCTGCGCTCGCACTGCGCAAAGCTCGGCTTTTCCTCTTCCTTTACGATATATGACGCCGACGACCAGAAAAAACTGATGTCGGAATGTATAAATCAGCTCGGCATTGATGAAAAGAGCATCCCGCCGAAAACAGCGCTCGCTTATATCAGCCGCGCCAAGGGCAAGCTGACGGATGTTCATGGCTTTGATGCGGAGGCGGGCATGGATTATCGTCTGCAGCAGATTTCATCGCTCTATACTCTCTATCAGGGAAGACTTGCAGAAGCCAATGCCATGGATTTCGACGATATAATCATGCTCACAGTGAAGCTGCTCCGCGAAAATCCCGATGTGCTCGAATATTACAGGAGAAAATTTGAATATGTCCTCGTCGATGAATTTCAGGATACGAACCCCGCGCAGTTTGAGCTGACGCGGCTTGTCGGCGGCGGATATAACAACATAATGGCAGTCGGCGACGACGACCAGAGCATATATAAATTCCGCGGCGCGACGATAGACAATATCCTCCATTTTGACGACAAGATACCGAATGCCAAGATAATCAAACTCGAGCAGAATTACCGTTCCACCGAGAATATTCTCGGCGCGGCAAACTCCGTGATACGCAATAATTTCGGCAGGCGCGGCAAGGAACTCTGGTGCGACGCGGGCGAGGGCGATAAGGTTTATGTAAAAGAAGTACAGACGCAGAATGATGAGGGCAAATTCATTGTCAATAAGATAATGGAGCTTATCGTGCGTGAAAAGCGCAAATACGGCGATTTTGCCGTGCTCTATCGCACAAATGCGCAGTCGAACAATATAGAAAATACGCTCATGCGAAGCGGCATACCGTATCGTGTACTCTGCGGAAGCAGATTCTATGACAGAAAAGAAATAAAAGATGTTCTCGCATATCTTCAGGTGATAAACAATCCCGATGACGACCTGCGTCTGAAGCGCATTGTCAACGAGCCGAAACGCAAAATAGGCGATATCACAGTCGATGCGCTTTCGCTCATCGCCGAAACGGAAAGAAAAAGTCTCTTTTCCGTGATGGAACATGCGGCAGAATATCCTTCCGTCTCAAAATCGGCGCCAAAACTCGATGCTTTCTGCCGCCTGATAAACGACCTGCGCGATATGGCGGGAAAAATTCCGCTCCATGAGCTTGCCGAAAACGCGGTGAATCTCTCTGGCTATCGCGATATGCTTCTTGCCGCCGAAGCGCACGGAGAGGAGCCGGACAGACGCCAGAATGTGGATGAATTCATTTCGAATATAGTTGAATACGAAGAATCGCATGAGGAAGACGAAATCAGTCTTTCGGGCTTCCTTGAGGAAATTGCGCTCGTCGCCGATGTCGATAATTATGACAGCGAAGCGGATGCAGTCACGCTGATGACAGTGCACAGCGCAAAGGGACTGGAATTTCCGATAGTATTCCTCCCCGGCATGGAGGAGGGTCTTTTCCCGGGTCAGCAGTCGGCGATAGATGAAACCGAACTGGAGGAGGAACGCCGCCTTGCCTATGTTGCGATAACGAGAGCAAAGACGCGACTCTTCATGATACATACGCGCGAGCGCCTTCTCTACGGCAGAACGCAATACAATCCGCCGTCACGCTTTATCAAGGAAATCGACGAGCGCTACAAGGAAGATTCGCGCGCGCAGAAGCAGACATATGAGCAGCCGACTTATCAAGCAAAGAGAAAACCGCAGATTTCCGCCGAGCTTTTCTCAAAGCCGAGCGCTATCGGCAATGTCGGCAAGACGAAACAGACGGATGTTTTCTCTGTCGGAGCAAGAGTCGCGCATGCCGTTTTCGGCGAGGGTACAGTGCTTTCCGTGCGAGAAATGGGCGCGGATACGCTCTATGAGATAGCTTTTGACCGCGTCGGCACAAAGAAACTCATGGCGACATACGCAAAATTGCGTAAGATATGAAAAAAGGCAGGACAAGTCCTGCCTTTTTTCATTCCCGATAGAGATTATTCCTCATCCTCACGAGAGAAGAGATCGCCTTCGAGGTTCATATCGTCGTCCTTTGCTTCGCAATCGTCGCAATCGCACTCGTCACATTCGCCATCGCAATCATCAAGGTCATCATCAAAATTGAAATCGCAATCGCAGAAGTTGACGTCATCCTTGCAGTCATAGAGCAGATAAGCGCCTGCCGCACCGCTCATAGCGGAAACTGCAAGAAAAGCGCCGGCGGAGCTTTTCTTCTTGGAAAGAAGAATGATGAATGTGATGAGTGAGGTGACCGCGTTTACTACGAGAGCAACGCCTACATAAAGTTTGGTTTTTTTGAACATTTTTCATGTCCTCCTTATATAATATTTTTTGTTTTTTATACCTTGCTCTTAAGATATGCATTGATAAAACCGTCTATTTCGCCATCCATTACGGCGGTGATATTGCCGTCCTCATAGCCTGTTCTGTTATCCTTGACAAGCGTATACGGCATGAATACATAGGAACGGATCTGTGCGCCCCATTCGATATTTGTCTTTTCGCCCTTGATGTCCTCTATCTTGTCGAGATTTTCACGCTGCTTTATCTCGGCGAGCTTGCTTTTCAGCATTTTCAGCGCCGTTTCCTTATTCTGAAGCTGGCTGCGTTCTGTCTGGCAACCGACAACTATACCTGTCGGCTTATGCACGATTCTTATCGCCGAGTCGGTCTTATTGATATGCTGACCGCCTGCGCCGCTCGAACGGTGTGCCGTTATTTCAAGATCCTCATCCTTGAGTTCGATATTGACATCGTCATCAAGCTCGGGCATTACTTCCACCGAAGCAAAGGATGTATGGCGTCTGCCCGACGCGTCAAAAGGCGAAACGCGCACAAGTCTGTGAACTCCGTGTTCACTCTTGAGATAACCGTAAGCATTCGTTCCCTCTACGAGGATAGTCGCGCTCTTGATGCCCGCTTCTTCTCCGTCGAGCCAGTCTATGAGCTTGACATTGAAGCCGTGCTTCTCGCCGTAACGCGTATACATTCTGTAGAGCATGAGCGCCCAGTCCTGCGCCTCTGTGCCGCCCGCGCCGGGATGGAAGGAAAGAATGGCATTGTTTCTGTCATATTCTCCCGAGAGCAATGCGTCTATACGCATACGCTCCTCATCGGCTTCTATTTTCTTAACCTCGGCAAGCACCTCGTCACAGACGCTCTCGTCATTTTCCTCTATTCCCATTTCGGCAAGCACGAGCGCATCGGAAACGGTAGCGCAAAGCTTTTCATAAGCTTCTATTTTGTCTTTTGTGCGCTTCAGCTCCTGAAGCACCTTGCCGGATGTTGCCTGGTCATTCCAGAAATTCTCGGCAAGTGTCTGCGCCTCGAGTGTTTTTGCCTGCTCGCGCAGTCTTTCTATTTTCAGCGAATCGCCGAGCTCCTTTACATCGCCTTCAAGTGCGAGAAGTCTGCTTTTCGCTTCTTCTAACTGTATTATCATTGATATTTATGTCCTCCGAATATGTTTTTTGTGATTTTTATGTTAAATATGAAGCTTTTTTATAAATCCGACTCCCGTCACTTCTCTTTTTCCGCATTTTTGCCGTGATGATGCCCGTCAAAAACGCCGCGGAGATTCATTTTCAGCTTGCCGTTCTTCTCGACAAAACCTATTTTTCTCGCCATTTTGTCATCGATGCATTTCTCGGCATCGTGCGCGCCGCAAAGGTCAATGAAATTCAGTGCCGCGCGTCCCATGATGAAAAGCACCTCTTCATCATCGACTCCCTCGGGACATTTCAGCTCATACATATAGCCGATATCATCCTTTATTTTAAACTGGCATATGCCGAGCAGTCTGTCCCCCTCTATTGCAGAATAGGCAAAGCAATCATCACGATAAGGCACGCCGCACTGCGCACATATTGCTTTCTGCCGCTCCTTGCTCTCGATGGGTTTTACCTCAAACATCGGACTTCGCCTCCTTTTTCAGCATTTGCACCTGCGATTTTGTAAGATAACGCCATTTGCCCGGGCGCAGGTCGCCGAGCTTCACCTCGCCTATGCTCACCCTACGCAGAGAAAGCACATGGAGCGATAATTTTTCACACATTTTGCGTATCTGTCTGTTGCGCCCTTCAAAAAGAGTTATCGCAACTACGGAATATTCCTTTTTCCTCGTTATCAGAGAAACCTCTGCGGACTTTGTCATATATCCGTCGATATCCATCGGCTCGGAAAGGCGCTGTACCTTTTCCGGTTCTATCTCGCCCGCAAGCTTCACATGATAAGTTTTCGGCTTATGATAGCGCGGATGCATCAGTTTGTTTGCAAAATCGCCGTCATTTGTGAAAAGCAGAAGTCCCTCGCTCTCGAGGTCAAGTCTGCCGATGGGATAAACGCGCACGCCGACATCCGAAACAAGCCCGGAAACGCATGGTCTGCCGCGGTCATCGCTCATGGCGGTGAGATATCCGCGCGGCTTATTGAGCATGAGATAAACCTTTCGTTTATCACCGCCCAAGATAACCTTTCCTCTGTATTCTATCCTGTCCCTCTCGGGGTCTATTTTGGTGCCGATATCGGCAATCTCGCCGTTGACCTTTACTCTGCCGGCGGCGATTTCCTCCTCGGCGGCGCGGCGGGACATTATTCCCTGCGCCGAGAGGAATTTTTGCAGTCTCATTTCTTCCAATGTTTTGCCTCTGTATAGTGTATTTTTCTTATATTTCCGATTTCAGAAAAGGAATCGCCTCTTCTTTACCGCGGCTTTTGCGATGCTCTCCCTCGCGACTATATCCGCTCTTGCTATCACCTTGCCGCCGCAGATAAATTCGACTTCGCCCGTCTTTTCGCCCTCGCATATGCCCGCATAGAGAAAACGCGGGGTTTTTATAGAAGTTTTTATCTCGCCGTGGCTTTTTTTCAGCGTGGCAATGATATCCTCGGAAATACCGCAGCAAACAGTTCCCTTTTCGCCGCCGCAAACGGGAATTTCTATGCGAAATTCCTCTGCCGAAGCTATCTTTTCGCTTTCGTAGAGGGAAAAACCGTAATCAAGCAGTTCCCTGTGGTCATGCCAGTCGCTTCCGTCGCAGAGCGTAACGCAGATGAGCGTCACTCCGTCGCGCTGTGCCGCAGAGACGAGCGTCCTGCCGCATTTTTTTGTAAAGCCCGTCTTTACGCCGATGACATCATCGTATGTGCGGAGCAAGCGGTTGTGATTTACGAGCAGGCGCGTCGCCGTGCCGTCATGCAGTGGTATCGCCTTTTTCGCCGTCGATACAATTTCGGCGAAACGCGGATTTTTCAGCGCTTCTGCGGCGATTATCGCCAGTTCCTTTGCCGTAGTGTAATGCTCGCTGTTGTCGAGCCCGTGCGGATTAGCAAAATGCGTATCGTGCAGTCCCATTTCCTCGGCGCGCCTGTTCATCATCTCGGCGAAAGCCTCAATGCTTCCCGCCACTTCTATGGCGATAGCAGCCGCGGCATCGTTTGCGCTCTGGAGCATCAGCGCAAAAAGCAGATTTTCCATCGTTATCTTTTCACCGGCATAGAGGTAAACAGACGAGCCCTCCACATTCACTGCCGCAGGTGCAACGGAAACGAGCCGCTCCGTAGGGCAGTTTTCGAGTGCAATGAGCGCAGTCATTATCTTTGTCGTGCTTGCCATGCCGCGACGGACATTTTCATCATGTGCATATATTATCTCGCCGTCGAGCGTCATGAGCAGGCAACTTTTAGCCGAATCGTCGGGCGCCGCCGAGAGGCAGGTCGCTCCGCCCGCCATGAGCATCAGCGCGGTGAGAAATATCGATATAATTTTCTTCATAGTTTCTCCATGCTTTTTTCTTTAGCAATATGGAGAAACGGGAGAATTTATTCACTTTTACCGCACGGGAAAGGTAAATGTTTTTTTTCTTTTGCACAAGCGTACTTTTCATTTGTGAAAAGCGTGAGAAAGAAAAAATCAGTCTTTCTTCTCTTCCTGCGTCTCTTCCTTGAAGTCCTCGCCCTCGGCGGCTTTTTCCTCTTCTTTTTTAGCCTTCTTCTTGAAGATACCCTTGATTTTTTCTATGAGGTCGGGGGTCTTGCTTATGATGTTTTCTATAGATGAACCGAGGTCGTTTCCTCCTGTGGGATTATTTACATTGACCATTTCGACTCTGCCGCCCTCGCCGACGACAAGAAAGCCCACAGGTGTGACTGTGACGCCTGTTCCGCCGCCGCCTCCGAAATTATTCTGCCCATCCTTGCAATGCTTGCCCGCATAATCGTTGCCGCCGCCGGCAAAGCCGACCGATATCTTTGATACGGGGATGATAACCGCGCTTCCAGCCTCTATAGGCGTGCCGATTATCGTATTGGCATCGACGAGGTCGCGTATGCCCTCCAGAGATGACGAGATGAGAGAACTGATTTTGTTTTCTTCCATTGGTTTATTCCGCCTTTCCTGCATTTTCGTTTTCGTTTGTTTTTTCGATTTTATTTTCCTTTTTATTATTGCCTTTGGGTTTCCCGCTCTTTTTTATGCCGCGAAGATAAATTATCCCCGCTTCGAGCCCTATCGAGAGTATATGCCGGAGGCGCAGGCAGAAATCCATCTGCACATTTGCCTTTGTCTCCGCGGCAAGGAAATCCACGCCCACATTCACGGGGGCTTTTCTCTTCACGCGGAAATGCGCCGTTTCGTCCAGCAGGGTAAAAAGATAAGATGTAGCCTGCGATACGCCGCCGTAGATAAGCGCTGTTTTTGCCGCGTCATCCGTGCCGACGGTGATATCATAGCGCTCTATCTTTATCCTGATATAGCGCCATGTTTTTGCAAGCACCTTTTTTGCTATTTCAATGAGAAGCTTAACAAGCGCGACGATATCCCCTATGCTCTGCTTCTCCTTTTTTTCGGGCTTTGCCGTTTTTTCCAGCTTCTGTTTCTTTTGCTTTTTCGGCTTCTGCTCTGCCGCAGGCTCGGCGGTTTTTTCCGCTTTCCCGCCGCCAAATGACAGCGTATATGCGGGAATATGCAATATGCAGATGCGCACCGCCGCGCGAAAATCCTTGCCTTTTCCCGCCGCCGCGACCTTTACCGATATCGGCATCATGCCTAGCGCGACGAAAAACAGAACTATTGCCGAAATTATTATCGCCGCTTTCATGGTTTTTCACCCGCAGGTGCGTTTTTCGCGGCGGCTTCAGCAGAGGAATCTTCGTCCGGTGTCGTTTCGCCCGCCTCGGATTTATCGGAGAGAACCTCCTCGAGTCCGTCTATCATCGGTATCTCCTCCATGGGATTCGGGACATTGTTTTCAAGCGGAGGAAGCTCCTCGGGCGAAGAAAGCCCGAATGTCCGCAAAAACGCCTCTGTAGTGCCGTAAAGCCGCGGCCTGCCCGGGACATCGAGCCGTCCCTTTTCTTCTATCAGCTCGTGCTCGAGAAGCACTCCGATGGAATAGCTGCTGTCCACTCCGCGCACCTGCTCCACATATGAACGCGTGGCAGGCTGATTGTATGCGATTATCGCGAGAGTTTCAAGTGAGGCTTTCGAAAGATTGCCGCCGTCGCGCACGCCGAGCGCCGCCTTGACATAGTCGGCATAGACCTCTTTTGTCACAAGCTGGCAGGCATTGCCCAGTATCAGCAGCTGAATGCCGCGCATCGGGTCGCTGTCGTATTCCTTTTTATATTCCGTGATAACCTCGCGCACTCTCTCCTGCGAAATGCCCATGACCTCGCTGAGCTTTTCAAAAGTGAGCGGATATCCCGCCGCGAAAAGCGCCGCCTCGGCTATTCGCTTTATTTCATCGGAGGAAAGCACCTTTTCATCCATGTCAAACCCGACGCCCTCGTTTATGCCGGATGCCGTATTCTCTTCCGTCATGCTTTCTCCTCCTTTTCTTCATTCTTTATTCTTTCCGTATTGAGCCGAAGTATGACATTTTCGCCCGTTTCGTCATCCGCCGTGCGTTCGGGAATAATTCTGCCGACCTTGATAAGCTCGAGCAGTCCGTAAAATGTCGCCGCAAGTTCACTGCGGCTCGTCACCTCGTCAAAAATTTCGTCTATATGCGCCGTTTTGCGCCGCGCCATCACGCGCAGTATATGCATTACCCTTCCCGCAACGGAAACCTGCTTCCGTTTTATGAGCGGCGCGATGGCATTCGGCTTTTCTCTCTCCGCCTGCTCGTATTCCGCAATGCGCGCGAGTACCTTTTTCATCGCCGCCTCAAGTACGGCACTGTCCATTTCTGTCAGGATGCGCTTATCTGGCTTTATCTCGTCCGTATCCTTCTGAAATCTGCCGCCGAATTCCTCTTCCCTCTCGTGAAGCCATGTCGCCGCGGCTTTCACAAGCTTATATTCCATGAGTCGGACTACAAGCTCCTTGCGCGGGTCTTCTTCCTCGGGCTTGGGCAGGAGCATACGGCTCTTTATCAGCATGAGGCGACTTGCCTCCGTGATAAATTCGCCGGCTATCTCCATATTCATTTCCTGCATTTCGCGAAGATATGCCATATACTGCTCGAAAATGAGCGATATTTTTATATCGAAGATGCTCATTTTGTTTTTGGCTATGATGTCCAGAAGCAAATCGAGCGGACCTTCGTATATTTCCGTCTTGAAAACAAGCTGTTCCATTAAAATAAATCCTGTTTATTAAAATCCGAATATCAGTTTCCAGAAAGCGTCAAAGCCGAGCAGAAACTGCGTATCAAGCCAGCCGATGGTCTTATCGAAAACGCCGAGAAAAAGGAGAATGACAAAGCCGATATAG
The DNA here is from genome assembly GCA_963618495.1 of Acutalibacteraceae bacterium. Lineage (GTDB taxonomy): Bacteria > Bacillota > Clostridia > Oscillospirales > CAG-272 > Apopatosoma. The sequence goes on along the minus strand of CAVESF010000004.1, from coordinate 88,846 downwards.
ATATACTGCTCATATCTCATGATGCCGAAATACCATTTCGACGGCAGGAAGATAAACGCAATGCGCGAGCCGTCCAGCGGCGGTATCGGGATGAGATTGAATATAGCCAGACCGACATTGAGCAGGCAGAAATACCATGCCATATCGAGCGCAATGCTCATGAAATTCACCATGAAGGCGGTTTTTGTCGGAATCAGGCAGAGCAGCTTTAATATAGCCATACCGAAGAATCCGAGAAGCAGATTCATGGCGGGTCCCGCCGCGGCGGTCAGCGCCATGCCGACGCGCGGCTTTTTATAGTAGCGCGCATTTACCGGCACGGGCTTTGCCCAGCCGAAATGAAAGAGCGCCATGCAGATAAAGCCGAGCGGGTCGATATGCTTGATCGGGTTTAATGTGAGTCTGCCGAAATTCCGCGCCGTGGGGTCGCCGAGCTTCCACGAAACGAAGCCGTGCGCAAATTCATGAAAAGAAAGCGAAAGCAGAACGGCAGGCATCGCCACAAGAAACTGACGGAGCCAAACTAAAATTCTATCCATTATTCATCCTCTGACAAATTATTTTTTGATTACGCTCTCGAAAACGGAAAGCAGCTCGTTCTTCCCCTCTCCCGTATGTGAGGAAAAAGGAATGACCGCTATCTTCTCGGGCGCATATGGTGGAGCAAGATAGGGATGAGAAGAGAGCGCGGCGAGATTTGCCGCCTTGTCCGTCTTATTCGGCTTATCCGCCTTTGTCGCCACGATGATATAAGGTATGCCGCTTGTCGCAAGCCAGTCGAGCATCATGTAGTCGTCCTTGGTGGGACCTACCTTCAGGTCTATGAGCTGGACTATCATATCGGGCTTTTCCTCCGATACATAGGCGTTTGTCAGTGCCGACCATTTCTTCTGCTCCTCGGCGCTGCGGCGGGCATAGCCGTAGCCCGGGAGGTCAACGATATAAAATTTCTTATCTATTTCATAGAAATTCACCGTTATCGTCTTGCCGGGCTCCGCGCTTGTGCGTGCAAGGCTTTTTCTGCCGAGAACGGTATTTATAAGAGAGCTTTTACCCACATTGGAGCGCCCCGAAAGCGCTATCTGCGGGAGCGCGTCCCGCGGGAACTGGTCCTTTCTGCCCGCCGTCATTTTCAGGCAGACATTCTGCGTATTTATAGCCATCGTGCGCTCCTTTTTGTCTTTTTTTAGTGAAAGCCGCCTTACCGAACGGAACAGCTCATCTCGGGATTGTGCGCCGTATTTATCGGGATAATCTCCTTTTTGCGCTCCGCTTCGGCGGAGGAAGCTTCGCTTTCCTCGCGGTCAAACGGGTCTTCCGCGAGCGCGATGCGCAGTACCTCATCGGCACTCGAAACGGGGATAATCATCACATTATCGCGCACCGCCTGAGCTATCTCTTCCATATCCGTCTCGTTTTCCTTGGGTATAAGTATCGTGCGCACGCCCGCGAGATAAGCCGCCATCGTCTTTTCGCGGAGTCCGCCTATGGCAAGCACTCTGCCGTGAAGCGTGATTTCGCCTGTCATCGAGATATCGCGGCGCGCGGGAATGCCGGTAAGCTCGCTTGCCAGAGCCGTCGCTATCGTGATACCCGCGGAGGGTCCGTCCTTGGGTACCGCGCCCTCGGGGAAATGAATATGTATATCTTTATTCTTATAGAAATCCTTATCTATACCAAGTCTCGCGGCGCGACTGCGGATATAGCTTATTGCCGTATGCACGGATTCGCGCATCACATCGCCGAGATAGCCCGTGATTTCCACCTTGCCTGAGCCGTCGAAAGAGAGTACTTCGACCTTGAGGAGATCTCCGCCCGTCTCGGTATAAGCCATGCCGTTGACAACGCCTACCTCGTCATAATCCGGAATTTTCTCGCGCGGCATCTTCTGATTTCCTATGAAATCGGCAAGGTTCGCCGCCGTCACGCGCACGCTCTTCGCCTCTCCGAGGGAGACCGTCTTTGCCGCCTTGCGGGCGCAGCGGGCAATTCTGCGCTCCAGCGAACGCACGCCCGCCTCGCGGGTATATTCGTCTATCATCAGCCCGAGCGCAGCATCGTCTATGCGGAAGTTTCTGCCGTTCAGCCCGTGGCGCTTTGCCTGTTTGGGAATGAGATGGTGCTTTGCTATCGAGAGCTTTTCGTCGCGCGTATATGCGCGAAGCTCGATTATCTCCATTCTGTCGATAAGCGGGAGCGGTATGCCGTCCAGCGAATTTGCCGTCGCGATGAAAAGGCAATCCGAGAGATCGACGGGCATCTCCACAAAATGGTCGCGGAAGTTTTTATTCTGCTCGCCGTCCAGCACCTCGAGCATAGCCGAGGCGGGGTCTCCGCGGCTGTCGCTCGCCATCTTGTCTATCTCATCAAGGAGCATCAGCGGATTTGAGCTTTTCGCATTGATAAGCCCGGTTATTATTCTGCCGGGCATAGATCCGACATATGTTTTTCTGTGGCCGCGGATATCGGATTCATCGCGTATGCCGCCGAGCGAAACGCGCACGAAACGCCTGTTCATGGCGCGCGCTATTGAGGAAGCTATAGATGTCTTGCCCGTCCCGGGAGGACCGACAAGGCAGATTATCTGATTTTTCAGCTCGGGATTCAGCTTCAGCGCGGCAAGGTATTCGACTATGTGCTCCTTGACCTTTTCCAGTCCGTCATGGTCGGCATCGAGAATCTTCTGAACGGCGGAGATATCCGTGCGGTCATGCGTCTTTATGCCGAAAGGAATCTCAAGACAGGTCTCTATATGACCGCGGAGTACCGCGCCGTCAGCCGAGCCGACGGGAGTGCGTTGCAGCTTGCGTATCTCTTTTTTCAGCTTGTCGGCAACCTCTTTCGGATATCTTCCCGAGTCAAGCTTTTTGTAGTAGCCCTCTATATCCTCGTCATCGTCGCCGCCCTCGCCCAGCTCTTCATGGATGACTTTGAGCTGTTCGCGCAGGAAATATTCTCTCTGCGAGCGGTCTATGCGCTCTTTCACCTTGCGGTTGATTCCGTCCTCCTCGGCAAGCACGGCGCGCTCATGCTCCAGTATGAGCAGGAGAAGCTCCATTCTGCGCATGGGGTCGTATTCCGAAAGAAGCTCCTGCTTATCCTCGATATTTTCCACTAGATTTGCCGAAACAAAATCGCAGAGCAGACTCGCGCTTTTTATCGAGCTGACAATAAGCCAGAGTTCACGGGAAAAGCGCGGCAGCTGTTTCATCAGGGCATTTACCTGTCCCTTGATATCGCGCATCAGCGCTTCGGCACGCACGCCGCCTCCGTCCTCGAGAAAAATCTTCTTCTCCAGCACTTCGCAGGTGATGTATTTATCCTTTGAGAAAGAAAGCAACTCGGCGCGCGCTTTCGGCTCGGCTATCACGCTGAAAGAGCCGTTCGGCGCACCCTTGATTAGCTGACGGATGTTTGCCACCACGCCCGTAGCATAAAAATCGCGCTCGGATTCGGGAGAATCCGTCGTCGGGTCTTTCTGGCATACAAGGAAAATGTTTCCGTCCGCTTTCATTGCGGCGTCGCATGCACGTTTTGTTATCTGCCGCGCCACCTCGAGCGTTATCGGCACTTCGGGGAAAGCGACGGTATCGCGCATCGCGATACACGGCAGGGTATATTTTTTAACTGTTTCTGTTGTTTTTGTCATGGGAAATCCCACCTTTCGGGATATGCTATATAAATTTCCGTCCCTCTCGGGTGCGGGAAGTAATTTTTCGGGATTCTATTATAACCCAGTGTAATTATATCATACCTTTTCCTTTTTTTCCATAGGTTAAGAGAAATTTTTATATTATATTTTAATATTATTAACAATATCGGAAAAAGCGCTTCGAAAAAAAGCCGCATTATCCGCCAAATCTCCGAAAAATAGTATGGACATTTTGAATATTTTGTGATAAAATTATATTTACGGTAAATTGCGGCGCTTCTCTGCCGCAGAAAATCCGCATTTTTTACACAAACAGATTCGGAGATACTATGGACACTATTGATACCGAATATTACCGCCGGCTGGCGGATTTTGCAGTAGATATAGGAGAGCTGATGCTCCGCAGCGGCGCCGAAACGCACCGCGTGGAGGACACGATGACGAGAATCCTTGCCACGGCAGGCTTTTCAGTTTATTCCGCGTTCGTTTTGCCGACGGGCGTCATGCTCACGCTTTCGGAGCCGAAGGTCTGCTCCATTTCCATAACGAAAAGAACGCTCGACGGCGGCAAAAACATGAACAGGGTCTGTGCGGCAAACGAAATCTCGCGCGATTTCTGCTCGGCGAAAATTGACCTCGACGAAGCTGAAAAGCGGCTTGCCTCCATCTCGAAAGAGGTTCTCTATCCCATGTGGCTGAAGATTATCGGCACAATGTTTGCCTGCGCGGGCATGGCTGTCGCATTCGGCGGGGGAATGCTCGATTTCGGTGCAGGACTTGTCTGTGGATTCTTCCTCGCTCTCGTGAATTATTTTCTGCGTTCTCTTATCGGTAAGGATATCATCGCCGATACGCTCTGCGCATTGACCGTCACAATATCGGCGATAGCAATCGCTTTTATCTTTCAAAGCTATCTTCCGCACATCGGCGCACTGCTGACCTCCGCCGTGATCTCCGGCTGTATCATGCCGCTTGTCCCGGGCGTTGCGATAACAAATGCTATACGCGATATGCTCTGCGGCGACTATCTTTCCGCCGCCTCCCGCGCCATAGAGGCAAGCCTTACCGCCGCCTCCATAGCCATCGGCGTAGGTGCCGGTATCTTCATCGGGTCAAGGCTGGATTTCACCTCCGGTATCAATTTTGATGCCGGTGAGCTGAATTTTCTGCAATGCATTTTCGTATTCATATCCATGATGGGATTCGGCATTATATTTGCCATTCCCAAAAAGCATATTGTTCCCTGTGCCGCAAATGCAATGATTTGCTGGGCAATATATGTTGCATTTAAATTATATACAACTGCGGGCGTTTTCTGGGCAAATTTCATACCGATTCTTGCCGTTGACCTTATCGCGCAGATTCTCGCGAGAGTCCTGAAAGCGCCGGTTACCTCGTTTCTGCTCGGCGGCATATTGCCGCTCGTGCCGGGATTTATGATTTACAGAACAGCGCACCTGCTTATCCTGCGTGATTCGGGGGCAAGTGCCGCGCTTTCGCAGACCATGCTTATCGCAGGCTCGATAGCGCTTGCCATATTCCTCATGGATACGCTTGTCGGAATGTATTTCCGTGCGGCGTCGGCAATAAAAGAGAAAAGGAGAATAAAAAAGAAGCAATGAACAATCTTTATCCATCAATGATGTGCGTCAAGCCCGACGATACGCACAGATTCTGCAAAATTTTCGAAGAAAGCGACGTTGCCGGTCTGCATATAGATATAATGGACGGCTCTTTTGTGCCGAATTTCACTCTCGGCACGGATTATTGCCGATATCTCCATGAGATTTCGCCGCTTCCGCTTGATATTCATCTGATGATAGACAAGCCCGAGGACAAAATAAAATGGTTTCCGATAAGAGAGGGCGATATCGTTTCCGTTCATGCGGAAAGTACGGCTCATCTCTGCCGCGCCATGGACAGAATCCGTGAAGCAGGCGGGCTCCCGTATGTTGCGATAAATCCCGCAACGCCGCTTGCGGCAATAGAAGAAGTGATTCCGCTTGCCGCGGGGTTTCTTCTCATGACGATAAATCCCGGATTTGCGGGACAGAAGCTGATAGAACCGATGATAGATAAAGTGGCGCGCGCAAGACAGCTTTTCATTTCGGCCGGCTATCCCGAGATGCCGCTCGAAACGGACGGAAATGTCAGCGCCGAAAATCTCGTCAGACTCAAGGCAGCGGGCGCGGATATGTTTGTCATAGGAAGCTCGGGCTTTCTGAATGCTTCCTGTAACGCCGGAAACCTTGCCGAGAAAATAAAAGAATACGGTAATTTGTGAAAGAAAAGAATCCGAACGAATTCCTTTCTCAGTCTGTCGAAAAAGGTCATTACGCGAAAGCGAAGATGTTCATTTCAGATAAAAAGAAATCAAAAAGACAAAGAGTAAGTATCTTATGTATCTTACAGGTCGGATTAAACGATTACCCGCTTTCGGTCTGCTCTTTTTCAGCATCCTCGTAGGGGACAGATAAAAATGCGCAGAGTCGTCGAATATCCGTTTCGTCGCCGTACATCTGTACGGCAGAGACGGATTTCGGCGAGAGAAAAAGTGAATACAATAAAACGCAGGAAATCCGCGCGCGGATTTCCTGCCTTCATTATACCGATATTTTTAAAAAATTTAAACTTTCATGAATGTCTTTTGCCTCAAAAAAGTAACACACTCTCTTCACTTTTTCGGTCTGCACTTTTTTAGCATCCCCGTTATTATACGATTATCGGAAGAACCATAGGCTTGCGCTTCGTCTGCGAATAAATGTATTTTCCGAGGTCATCCTTGACCTTGTTTTTTATCGAGCTATAGTCGCGATGATGCGCCGCGAGACTTTCGCGCACGGCATCCTCGGCGATTTCCTTCAGGCGGTCAAGCAGCTCCTCGGATTCCTTGACATAGACAAACCCGCGGGAAACAACCTCAGGACGTGCCGCCAGGTCATTATTTTCCATATCTATCGGTATGCAGACAACTATGATGCCGTCCTGCGAGAGAAGCCGTCTGTCGCGAAGCACGATATTTCCCACATCGCCGACGCCCGAACCGTCTATCATAACAATACCCGCGGGTACCGTACCGTTGAATTTCGCGCCGTCTGTGCCTATTTCAAGCACCTTGCCTATCTCGGAAACGAAAATGTGATCCGCCGTCATGCCCATATATTCGGCAAGCTCCTTATGCAGATAGAGATGACGCGCCTCTCCGTGTATCGGCATGAAATATTTCGGCTTTGTCAGCGCGTGCATTATCTTTATTTCCTCCTGGCAGGCGTGACCCGAAACATGCACCTCTGCAACGGAATCGGAAAGCACGCGCACACCCTTGCGATAGAGTTCATTTATGATATTGCCGACAAGCTTTTCGTTGCCCGGGATAGCCGACGCGCTGATGATGACAACATCATGCGGACCGAGATCCACTTTATCATGCATATTATAAGCCATGCGATAAAGCGCCGACATAGGCTCGCCCTGACTTCCCGTGGAAACCACGGTCATTTTCTCCGGCGGATAATTCTTTATCGTCGAAATATCGACAAGCACTCCGGCAGGCACATTCATATAGCCGAGCTTGATAGCCGCGCCGATAACATAAAGCATGCTTCTGCCCGTTATCGCAACTTTTCTGCCGTAGCGCGCCGCGATATCTATTATCTGCTGAACACGGTGAACATTTGAGGAAAAAGTGGAGATGACGATTCTTTTATCCTTGTATTCCTCAAAGAAGCGTACGAGCGAATGCCCGACTTTCTTTTCCGAGGGAGTGAATCCGGGACGTTCGACATTCGTCGATTCACACATGAGAAGCGTAACGCCCTCGCGACCTATCTCGCCAAGTCTTGTGAGGTCGGTCATTTCGCCGTCTATCGGCGTAGTATCTATCTTGAAGTCGCCCGAATGAACGACGATACCGACAGGCGTTCTTATCGCAAGGCATACAGCGTCGGCGATGGAATGGTTCACGCGGATAAATTCCACCTCGAAAACGCCGAGATTTATCTTTTCTCCGGCATTGACGCAGTTGAGCTGCGGAACAAAATCAAGCGAATGCTCCTGCAATTTGCGTTCAAGTATGCCGAGCGTAAGACGCGTGGCATAAACAGGCACATTTATCTTCTGGAGCAGATACGGAACCGCGCCGACATGGTCCTCATGACCGTGCGTTATGACAACGCCTCTTATTTTCTCTTTATTATTGACAAGATAAGTGAAATCCGGCACCACGAGGTCTACGCCGAGCATATCGTCATCGGGGAATCCGATACCGCAATCCACTATGAGAATATTGTCGCTGTATTCGAGCGCGGTAATGTTTTTGCCTATTTCGCCGAGTCCGCCGAGCGGAATAATGCGGAGCTTTTTCAGCTTGCCTTTCGGTGCGGTTCTGCGCTCCGTGTTTCTCGCGCCGAGATTGACGGGAGTGGAAACGGCAGGTGCCATAGCCGCCGTAATGAAGTCGGGCGAGCTTTTTCCCGCCTTTCTTCTCGAGGGCGCCTTTGGCACCGAAACTGCCGCAGGCGCTTCGTTTTTGGGCTGATTCTGACTTTGATTTTGATTCTGCTTCGGATTCCGCTTTTTCTTCTTTCCGGCAGCTTCTGCCGCTGTGGGCTCCTGCTCCGCTTTCGGCTCGCTTCGCACCTTTTCGGCAGATTGTGTTTTCTGCTTCTGTTTCTTTCTCTTCTGCGGCTTTTTGCCCGCGTTTATTGCAGGCTCCGATACGGAATCTGAAGAAAATGTGCTTTCCTCCGTTCTCGGGGGAAGCTTTATATCGGGAGTAAGCGCATCTATCGATATCGGCGATTTTGCGCGGTGTGATGTAACGGAATTTATGATTCTGTCTATGGCGTCGCCGCCTGCGGCACCTTTGCCGCGATTTCTGTTATATGGCATTCTTATCCTTCCTTTCATACTTTCATAATAGTGAATATGCCGAAAAACCCGTTCTCCTTTGCAAGAAAAGCAAAGTGAGCGGGAAACAAACGGTTTTCCATGCTTTATCCAAGGCGGGTGCAAAAATATGCACCGAAAAAAGCCATGCGGACAGCACGGAAAAAATAATCTGATTACAATATGTAGGCGAAAATATATGGTATATGCCGCGATGTGCGGATATTTCGCCCTCTTTTCCGAGTCATTGCCCCGATACGCCATACACGGAAAAGATTAAAATATTTTTCAGGCGACAATGCGCCTATGCAAACTTCTGCCCCGACTCGCTGAAATTCACATTGATAAATATATATAAAATCAAATTACTTACAATCAAGAGGTACGGTAAACCGCATCTTTATTTTGATTTTACCACAGAATTATGAACATATCAAGTTTTTTTGAAAAATTTTTTATTTTCGCGTAATTTTGTGCGGTGGAGGTCGGCTTAACCTGTCTCGGCGATGCGAGCAACGCTTCACATTGTTTAATCACAACGATAACCCGCAAAATGCATAATGCAACTTTTCCTCTTATCATACTTTTCCGTGACAAAAAGTACCAAAAGTCATCAAAGAGAGCGTTCATACTCCGCGCTTTTGATGGCACCTCCTTCCCCCCCACAAAAAAAGCGGACGAAAACTTTAATAAAATACTCTACCTAACCTTTAATCGAGTACTGTCAAAGGTGAAACGAGGCGGCGCCTCATTTCACCTTTATCACCTCGCGGATACCGTTTTTCGTATATTCCATCGTGAGGTGAGCGGCGTTTTCCGTTTCCGCCTCGGCACGCAGAATAAGTTCATGCTCGCCCGCCGCGCGCACATATGCCGTGCCGCTGTCATAGCTCAATGTGACCGTGCCGCTTTTGCGCCCCGCTCCGTGTTCGCAGAGCGAAGCGATTATCTCCGCCGCGCTTTCGTCTCCGCAGTCATAGCTTTCTTCCGTCACTGAAAAGTTCTCATCCTCGCGAAGCCCCTGTAAAATCATATTTTCATCGGCAAGCGAAAGATAAGAGAGTGCGAGCAGCATATCATCCTGCCAGAGCTGTCCCGCGGCGCGCATACGGTCGTTTTCGCTGTCATTTTCCCCATGCAGAAAATCCGCATATTTCTCCGCATGAGCGCCAAGTCTTTCCGCCATATCAAAAAGCGGACGCGGCGCATCCGATGGCAGATAAATATTCTTTTCGCCACTTGCGATGTCATTCTGCATGAGTGCCGCCACGGCATGCCACCTGTCGATAAGCGCATATGCGCCGTCGGGCGAAGCATATGCTATCTCAAAACCCATATCGTCATCCATATCGACAAAAATCCGCCCGCGCACTATCTCGTTTTTTATGCCGAAGCCGACGGAAGCGCCGAGCCTGCCCGCCGCCATAGCAAAAAAGCGCATTGCCACCGTATCGGGAACGGTTATTTTCATTCCCTTGAGCGTTTTGCAGCTTGCCAAGAGAAAAGCCGCATATTTGTCGCGGTAATCGGCGGCAAGATATGCGCCGACCGTCACACCGAAATCTGAAGAAGCCATCTCGCGCATGAGAGCACGCGAATTTTTCATTCCGATAAGCGTGCCGAATTTATCGCAGACATAAATCCTGCAATAGCCATCGCCGAGATGCTTTGCATACACGCCGAAATCAAATCCGCCCGATGAAGCGGCAAATGAAAGCAGGGAAAGAAAGCCCTCGCCGCAGTCGGTGACGGTAGCGCCCGCCGCCTGTGCGCCGCCCATAATAAAGCGATAAGCAAGTCTCGCCTCGGCGCTTCCGTCACTGCAAAATACGCCGCGGTCGCCGAAATATCTGCCCAGCGCCGCACCGTATGCCGTGCAGAATCGCGGGCTTATATCCGAATGTATACTTCCCGCTATGCCCGATTCCGTGAAAATCTTATCACTGTCCGCAGAAAAAATCTTTTCATCCATTATTATATTCTCCTTACTCAATATGCTTGCTCGAGGCAATTTTGTTTTTGCGGGAACGACGGTTCCCTCTTTTATCACGGTGTCCTCTCCTATGACGCAGCCGCGGTTTATTTTTGCCCCCGCGCCTATAAAAGCTCCGCCGCAGATTATCGCATATTCTATCATTGCACCCGCTTCGACAGTCACGCCGTCCATGAGTATGGCTTTGTTTATCACGGCGCGCTCGCCTATGCGGCAACCCGAGCCTATCACGGTGCCGTCGGTAATCGCGGCACTGTCGGCGATATGCGTTTTTTCGCCGATATAATAAGCCGAGCCGTCGATGCCGCCGATTTTGCCGCAGAGCGCGTCGCGGTTGCAGGCATAATATCGGTCGAGGCTTCCGATATCGCGCCAGTAGCCCTTTGCCTCATAAGCATAGATTTTTCCGAGAATCCGCGGGAAAATGTCGCGCGAAAAATCCGTCGCCGCACCTGCGGAAATCATGGAAATAATGTTTTTTTCAAGAATATATATTCCCGTATTTATCTTATTGTCGGTCACATAGCGCCATGCCGGCTTTTCCGTGAAATGCGTTATCAGTCCGTCATGCCCGTAGCTGACGCAGCCGAACTCCGTCGGCGCGTTGTTTTTTGTTACGAGAAGAGTCGCGGCGGCTCCTTTTGCGCGGTGAAAATCCATTGCCGCCGAAAGGTTGAAATCGCATACGGCATCGGCGCTTATTACGATAAAAGTATCATCGAGTTCATCGGCTATGGCAGGAAGTGCGCCCGCCGTGCCGAGCGGTGTATTTTCGCGGAAAATCCGCAGAGAAACACCCTCTGCGCCATGCTCCGAAAAGTATTTTTCCATATTGTCAGCCATATAGCCGAGTGTTATAAGTGCGCTTGTAATGCCGTTTCTGCGCAGTAGCGCAAGCGTCCTTGCCACGGCAGGCTTACCCATGATGGGAACAAGCGGTTTCGGCATTGCGGCGGTGATGGGAGAGAGTCGCGTCCCTGCACCGCCCGCAAGTATGACCGCCTTTATTTTATTCATGAAATCATCCTCCTTTTTCCTGTAGTATATTTTTCCTCGCTTGGGGGAGCTTTTATTCATGAATTCGCACGCACGCAAAAAATCCCTTTGCACAGGCAAAAGGGATTTTTGAAAAAACATGAAAATACTTTTTTATCGTACTTTTCAGTGACGAAGAGGATGGTTCATGGTGGCGAAGCCACCTCTGAACGGGGTCGCCTTCCCCAAAAGGCAGGCGAAAATTTTACTATACGGCAAAAATCTTAATGTGTGCAAAAGAGAAAAGCGACCGCGGAATGCGGTCGTTTTCACATTATTTTGCGTCTTCCTTTTTGAGCTTGTGCTTTTCGCCGTCGGGCGTTTCGATATAAGTATTATCGAGCTGTTTCTGAAAATTTGCGCGGAAAGCGGCGCGAAATTCCTCGCGGAGTTTCTTCTGCTCGGCTTCCTCCTCGGGAGTAAGACCGACGGTTTTCTGCTTTCTCGCAAGCTCATTTATCCTGTCTGTCCTCTCGCTCATGCTCATTCCTCCGCCACGGTGATATGCTTTATCTTCTGCTCCTCTCTCGGACGGTCGCTTCTGTCTGTTGCAACAGTCGCTATCGCGTCAAGTACATCAAAGCCGTCTGTCATCTTGCCGAAAGCGGCATACTGCCCGTCGAGATGCGGCGCATCCTCATGCATGATGAAAAACTGCGAGCCTGCGGAATCAGGCATCATTGAGCGCGCCATGGAGATAACGCCGCGCGTATGACGCAGGTCGTTCTTCACGCCGTTTGAAGCAAATTCGCCCTTTATCTGATATCCGGGACCGCCCATGCCTGTGCCTGTCGGGTCGCCGCCCTGAATCATAAAGCCCTTGATGACGCGATGAAAGATAAGCCCGTCATAAAAGCCTTCCTTTGCCAGCTTTATGAAATTTTCCGTTGTGACGGGCGCTTTGTCCTCATAAAGTTCAAGCGTCATCACGCCGCCGTTTTCCATTTCTATAGTAACCTTTTTCATTATAATCAACTTCCTTTCGCGGGTATTTTTTTCAGTATAACACAAAAGCGTGAAAAAATCTACTCTCTTTTTTATCTTTTCCGTGAATTTATCGCGTAAGCGAGCTGTCGCGCTTCATTATCATCACGGCAAAAAGATAAGCGAAAAGTATCAGGAGCGAAGCATTCTCCGCGCTGTAAAAAAATATGTAGACGGCGATAAGAAAGAAAAATCCGAGGATAACGGCATCGAGCACACGCGCCGTATTGTCCGCCGCCGATATACCGAAGCGCACGGCAAGCACGGCGCCGAGTGCCGAGCCGCCATCGAAAAACGAAAGCGGGATGAGATTCATCGCGGCAAGCGAAAGCGAAAAAAGCACGGCATATGCGGCAAAATCCGACGAAAGCGGGAGCGCGCATGCCATCGCCGCCGTAAGCAGATTGAGAAAAGGACCCGCGAGCGCCACGAGGCAGATATCGCGATATGAGCCTGCCGCGCCGTAATCTATGGAGATGCCCATCGGGAGTACGGTTATCCCGCACGGCGCTCTTCCGAACAGTGCCGCCGCCGTGAGATGTCCGCATTCATGAAGCACGGTGGAAACGGCAAGCGCGGCGAAGCAGGGCGCGGGCATGGCGGCAAGCGACACGGCAAAGCCGAATAGCGCAAAGGGATGAAGGCGGAATTTCACGGGAGTGCGATTCTTTTTCATGTTGCTTCTCCCTTTTCCGCTTCGCCCTCGCGCGAAAATGCCTGCGAAAGCTTCATCGCCAGCGCCGCGGCAATCGGAAAAGCTATCATACCCGCCGCGCCCGCAAGCCGAAGCCCCGAATACATGCACATCAGCGTGAGCGCGGGATGAAGCCCTGTCACGGAGCCGACGATTCTCGGCTCGGCTATCTGCCGCACTATCGTTATCACGAGATAGATTACACCTATCTCCAGTGCCTTTGCGGCGTTTCCCGCGAGCAGAAGTCCCGCCGTCCACGGCAGAAGCACCGTTCCGACGCCGAGCACCGGCAGGATATCGACTATCGCTATAACAAAAGCGAGCATTGGCGCATATTTCTGCCTCATGATGACAAATCCGAAGAGCAGTTCCGAAAAAGTCATCAGAAATATGGCAAAATATGATTTCGCATAGCCTACCGCCGCGACAATTCCCTCTTTTCGTATATGCAGGGAATATTTTTTCAGCCTGCCCGAGAGCTTCTCTGCGACAAAGGCGCGTATTTTCGGATAATCGGCGCAAAAATAAATACCGGAGAATACAAGCGCAAGGAAAAAGACGAGCGCACGCGGCATGGCGGAAACCGTATGCGCCACCCAGCGCGAAACAGTTGTCGCGGCGGTGGAAAGTGCCGAGAGAAAGAGGGAGCGCATCATGCCCGCCGTATCGACCTCGCCCTCTGCGGCGGGGAAAATATCGCCTATCACGCGGTCAGTTGCGCCGCCTATCTTATCGGCAAGCGCGGAGATTTCCGCAAGGTAATCTGCGCTGCCCGAAGTCAGCTCCGAGATAAATTCCGCGCTCTCGCGGATAAGCGCACCGAGCAGTGCCGCTATCCCCCAGCAGAGCAATCCGAGCAGGAAAAGCACGAGCAGAGCGGAAGAAAGCGCACGCGGCACGCGGCATTTTTTCTCAAGAAAATTCACCGGTTTCTGTAAAATAAGCGCAAGGATAAACGACAAAACAAACGGCGCGAATGCGGGAAGAAGATAGCGCAAAAGCAAAAAAAGCGCCGCCGCGCCGCCTGCCGCATAGAGAATATACATTCCGAATTTTCCCGCTTTTTCACGAAAAGCCATGATTTTTCTCCCCTTTTCTGTCGATAAACGGATTTTGAACAAAATTCAAACTTTTTTGCAATTTTCGCAAGGTGATTGACAAATCGCAAAATTTATGATATAGTTTATGATATGTAGAGTTAAACACTTTTATTCGAAAGGATAATTCACTATGAAAAAGATAATTTCACTTTGCCTTATTATAGGTGCGCTCTGTGCATCGGCGGCTGTTCTTTCCTCCTGCGGAAATGATCCTACTCCCGGCACCGTTTCCACAACGACAAGCGCTTCCACATCTGCAAATTCCGGAACATCCGAGGCAGAGGAAACAACAGAAAGCACAACAGATACTCTCCCCATCACAATGACATTCGAAAACACGGATATTGTAGACAGCCTTGATTACAAGTTCTATGCCCGTCTGCTCAAGGATGATAACGGCAGTATCACAGGCGTTGCCGTTCAGGAATGGAAGAATGCCGAGGCTACGCTTGATATCCCTGCTGAATATGTTTACAGCGGCAAGAAATATCCTGTCACAATGGTCGGCTTCTATGCGACTCTCGTAAAGAACGATGCTTCCGGCATCAAGGAAGTTATCATTCCTTCCTCCGCAAGAATCGTTTCTCAGAAGGTATTTACAAACTTCCCGAATCTCGAAAAGGTTACTATAGCCGAAGGTCTTGAAACAATCGAGGCTCATGCTTTCTGGAAATGCTCCAAGCTTTCCGATATCACTCTGCCCTCCACGCTCAAGTCTATCGGTGCATATTCCTTTGCAAACTGCTCATCGCTTGTTTCGATAACCATCCCTGCGAGCGTTACCGAAATTGAGCCCTGCGCTTTCTCGGGTTGCACAGGACTGAAAAATGTTACAATTCCTGCAGCTTTCAAGGATCAGGTTGATTCCATCTTCAAAAACTGCGGCGATATCACATTCAATTTTTCATAAGCTGAGTTAATAAGTAGAAAAGGGGCTTTCAAAGCCCTTTTTTGATGGTCGGCAAATACGGCACAATTTGTTTTCTTCCTCTTCGTGTATCCTCTCGGCGATGCTGACACGAAAAGAAACATAAAAACAAAAATTAAAGTCCCGTCAACAGCCAAAAGAAAAAATCAGATGCTCTTTTCGCTTTTTCTTCTGCCATCGCCGCCGCAAAAGAAAAAGCTAACAAAAAAGAAAACGCCGATAGGAGATTTCGCGCTCTGCGGAGCGCGACAAGGGCGCATGCCCTTGACCTTGCAAGCCTTTGAAAAGGCTTGAGCGAAACTTTGTTCGGCGGGCGAAAACTTTAATATAGAGCGCGAAACCGCACCAAAATCAAAATCCCATCATGCCAAAATCGCATGACGGGATTTTTTCAGATTATTTTTCTGCGAAGTGCGTATTTTTTCTATATACATTATACAGAGAGCGGAAAGCGCACGACTGCCGTGAAAAAGAGAGGCATGCGCGTTATTTACTCTCGAGCATATAGAGAAGAAGCTTTGCGGCTTCCGCGCGGGTAAGGTTCTTTTCTGCCGAAGCCTCGGCAAAAACGCCGACGGAAGCAAGCGCATCCATTCCCTCCTGCGTTATCTCCGATTTCTCACCGGCAAAAACGCAAACGGCATCATCAACGCTGTAATTTTCAAGTCCGGCTATTCTGCCTACAATCGTCGCCGCATGAGCGAGAGTGATACTTTCGTTCGGTCTGAATACGGCGCCGCTTTCGGTATCAAAGCCATAGACGAGCTTCATTTCCTGCGCTTTTGCGATATATCTGCGCTGATATCCCGTGAAAGACGCGTCATCCTCAAATTTGCTTGCAACAGTGCTGCCGCCCTTATCTATATCGGAAGCCCGCATCGCCATTATCAGAAAATCGGCTCGGCTTATCTCCTTTTCGGGAAAAAAAGTCATTTCATCGCCGAGTTTTTCCCCTGTGAGGATATCGTTTTCCGCGAGGATAACAGCCGCCATATGTGCATCCTCGCCCTGCATATCCGCATATTCAATATCGAGTCTGTTCTTTTCCACCTTTATTTTAACGGTGGCGGGAGCGGACTCATTACCGTATTTATCTACGGCGACAAATGTGAATTTATCCTTGCCGCTGAAATTTTCATCGGGTGTATATTTGATTTTACCCGTTTTGCGGTCGAGCAATGTCACATTGCCGTGGCGCGCATTTCTGGTGATATGAAAAGTCACCTCGTCCTCATCCGGGTCGCTTGCGGCAAGCGAAGCGAAAACAGCGATGTTTTCTTTTCCCGCTATTTCATCCGCCTTTGCCACAGGAGCAAAATTCAGCTTTTCCATCGGCACTATCGAGCAGACAAACGAGCTTTCATAGCCGCTGTCGGCAAGGCGGAAACGAAATGTCGCTTCCTCATTGCCGCCGGGTACAAAAGTGAGCAAGTCAAACTGTTCGCGCGTGATTATCTGGTCGGGCAGAACATCGGCTTCGCCGAGTTTGAGCGTGCCCGTCTCGGGTGCGGGAAGCTGTGTTATCACAGCAGACCCCGCCTGCGTGCCGAGCACGCTGTCAAAATCAAAGGCGGAGAAATGCGCCGCATTTTCTCCTATGCAGGTTTTTATCATGCGCGTTTCACTCTGCATCACGGCGATTGCGGGAGAAATCAAATCGGCGGCGGAGAGCGACAGGCACATGAAAGCGAGAAGCATAAAAACTGTCAGTAAAATGTTGATTTTCTTCATTATTTTGTCTTCCTTTCGAAAAATTTCCGCTTACTGCGGGTACCGATAGTATTTTTACCGCTCTTTTCCTTTTTTATAAGCAAGATGTTAATTATTTTTGTTTACTATTGAAATCAAGGGGAAAATATGGTATACTTGATTTATAAAATCTGCCAAAAAACGGCGATTTGAGGTTATATGAAAATGAGTAAAAAATCAAATAAAAATCTCTTTGAATTTCTTCGTTATGCTATAGTCGGCGGCATCGCGGCGCTTGTCGATATGGGTGTGCTGGCGCTTTTCAAAGAGGTTGTTTTCGGCGGAAGCGAAAATGTTTCCGCGCTTATCATTGCGACTACGGCAGGCTTTTTCGCGGGTCTCGCCGTGAATTTTATACTCTCGAGAATATTTGTTTTCACCTCAGCGGAGCAGCATAAAAGAGACGGCGGATGGAAAGGCTTCCTGCTCTATACGCTCGTCGGCGCTGTCGGATATGGGCTGACCGTGCTTCTCATGTGGGCCGGAACGAACATAACAGGGCGCGCGGGCTTCTGGTATCTGCTCGTCAACTGCATCGTCAAGGGCATCGTCCTCATATGGAACTATATAGGAAGAAAATTGCTCGTGTACAGGGGGAATTAACACATACGCGGAGCGTGTGTGTTGGCGTCGCCGAGACAGGGGAATTAACACATGCGCAAAGCGCGTGTGTTTGCGTCGCCGAGACAGGGCATCGTGAATCTAATAAGTGCGATGACGGGATAAAGATATAAGCTTTACAAACACCTCATCCGTCGCGGTAAACCGCGCCACGCACCATTACTTCGACCCGCGAGGTTCGACGTAGCCTGACATGGCACAGCAGTGAATCCGAGTCGGCGCTTAAGCGTTTCGAACCTGTTGGCTATGCTACGGTTGGACGGTTCACTCGCTATGTTCGCACCGGAGGGCGATGATTGTTTGAAGAGAGCAGGGAGGGAAGATGCAGGGAGGTTTTCTAAGGAGGGAAAGTCCTTAGATGACTTTTGGTACTTTTGGTCACTCAAAAGTACGATAAATGAAAAGTTACTTTCACTACTTTTCGTCATCGAAAAGTACGACAAAGAGCTTTTCGCACTCCAAACGCAATCACGATAGAAAGATAAAAAACAAAAATCCCGAAAGGAAGATGAAATCATGGAAAAGAAAACAGCCGTTATCATCGGTGCGGGTCCCGCGGGACTGACAGCCGCCTACAAGCTTCTCACGGAAACCGATATCAAGCCGATAATCCTTGAAGAGAGCGAATTTATCGGCGGCATTTCGCGCACCGCGCAGTACGGCGGCAACCGCATGGACATCGGCGGACACCGCTTCTTCACAAAGATAGACGAAGTAAACGAGCTCTGGGAGCATTTCATGCCGATGCAGGGCGCACCCTCAAAGGATGATATCTTACTCGGAAACGAAAAGTCGCTTGCCATGGGCGGACCCGACCCGCAAAAGACAGACAAGGTCATGCTCCGCCGCCGCAGAGTTTCCCGCATATATTACCTGCATAAATTCTTCGATTATCCCATCTCCATGAAGGCGGAAACTTTCAAAAACATGGGCTTCGGCAGAACGATGAAAGCGGGCTTCGGCTATGTATGGTCGAGCATTTTCAAGAAGAAAGAAGATTCGCTGCGCAATTTCTATATCAACCGCTTCGGCAAGCCTCTCTACGAGATGTTTTTTGAGGATTATACGGAAAAGCTCTGGGGCGTCAATCCCTCGGAGATTCCCGCCGACTGGGGCGCACAGCGTGTAAAGGGGCTTTCGCTCATGAAAGCGGTATGGTCTGCGCTTGCAAAGCCTTTCAAGAAGAAAGACGGCAAGGTGGAAACCTCGCTCATAGAGGAATTTTCCTATCCGAAAAAGGGTCCCGGTCAGCTCTATGAAGAAATGGCTGATGAAATCCGTGCGCTCGGCGGCGAAATAATTCTCAATTCCCGCGTTATGAAAATAGATACCGACGGGCATGATATAAAGAGCGTCACAGCCATGGAAAAAGACGGCGAAAAAACCTATACGGGCGATGTTTTCTTCTCTACAATGCCGATAAAAGATCTTGTTTCGGGAATGGGAAGCGTTGTTCCCGAGGATGTACGCGATATCGCGCTGAACCTGCCTTATCGTGATTTCATGACAGTGGGACTTCTCGTAAACAAGCTGAAGATAAAGAACAAGACAAAATTCAAGACAGTCGGCGATATCGTCCCCGACTGCTGGATTTACATTCAGGAGCGCGAGGTCAAGCTCGGCAGACTCCAGATTTTCAATAACTGGTCGCCGTATATGGTTGAGGATTTTGAAAACACCTTCTGGATAGGGCTCGAATATTTCTGCAACGAGGGTGACGAATACTGGAATATGAGCGACAATGATTTCATCGCTTTTGCTACGGACGAGCTTGCAAAAATAGGCGTTATCGATAAAGAAGATGTGCTGGACAGCGTGCGCATCCGCGTGAAAAAGGCTTATCCCGCATATTTCGGATCATACAATCATTTCGGGCAGGTGCGCGAATATCTCGACGGCATAGAAAATCTCTGGTGCCTCGGCAGAAACGGTCAGCATCGCTATAACAATATGGATCACTCCATCATGACAGCGATAGAAGCTGTCCGTGCCGTTGCCGCAGGCAAAACCTCCAAGGCGGATGTCTGGGGAGTGAATACGGAAAAAGAATATCACGAGGAGAAATCTGAAAATGGAAAATGATATCGAAATAAAAGAAGAAAAACCGCGTTTTCCCCTCGACAAAAGGAAGATATGCAGGATAGTCTCAATAGCGCTTCCTCTGCTGCTGATTTTGCTTTCGTTTGCGGTTGTGGTTTATTATATTCTCGGACCTGCCGAGGGATATTTCCATTCCGACTGCACGGATACAATCCTCTGGGCGCAGGCGACATATGATTCCGGCAAGCTGATAAGCGATAATTTCAAGTATGCGGCGCTTCTTCCTTTCGGCGGAAATCTGCTCATGCTTCCGTTTATCCCGATATTCGGCGTTTCGATGACTACGCATAATATCGGCATGGTGCTTTTTGCCGTGCTTTTCTTCCTCTCGCTCTATGCGCTCGCCCGCTCGCTAGGCTATAATCTCGCAAAAACTTCGTTTATCATTTTTGCCGTGACGATGATTCTCTCCGGAAGCGACAAGCTCCGCGAGATAATGTGGGGACATATCATATATTACAGCCTCGGTCTGCTTTTCCTTGCTTTCGGGCTTTATCTCGTAAACAAAACGCCGTGCGACCGCCTGCTCTTTGCCGATAAAGCGCACAGAGTAAAGGATATCGTGCTTATAGCGGGGCTTTTCGTCTTTTCCGCTCTGACGGCGACAAACGGACTGCAGTCGGTGGTGACTTATATTCTGCCCGTCGTCGGTGCGCTGATACTGGAGCGCATTTTTGCCGAAACGGAAGAAAAGTCTCTCATGCGCACGAGGTGGAGCAATATGCTCACGCTCGTCGCGGTTTTCCTCGCTTCCACAATAGCGGGACTTCTGCTCCTGAAGATTCTTTCCGGCGATGTTCAGGCGGGTTATGCCAACGCTTATTCCTGCTACTCGGGAATGACCGCATGGAAAGATAATTTCCTCAAATTCGGAGGCGAATGGTTCTCGCTTATCGGCGTTTCCGTAAAGGACGGCGACGACTTCGTCAGCGTTGAAGCTATAGGAAATCTGATAAGAATTTTCACAGGAATATTCGTTCTCATATTGCCGATAATCGGCGCCTGTCTCTATAAAAAGATAGAATCGCGCGGCGCGAAGCTTGTGCTTCTCGCGCATTTCGTGCAAAGCACGCTGATACTTTTCGGCTACATTTTCGGCAGGCTGAACAGTGCAAACTGGCGCCTCACTCCCATGCTCGGAACAGCCGTGCTCGCCTCCGCAGTCACGGTATGCGAGCTGATAAAGCCGCAGGGATTTGCTCTCGTATCGAAGCGCTTTGCCGTGCTTTCGCTCTGCCTGCTCTGCCTTGCGCCCATAGCCTCCGCATGTCAGATGGCAAAAATGCCTGCCGATTACGGCAGAGACAACGACCTGCACAGAGTGGCGGAAAAGCTCGAAGAGCTGAATCTCAGATACGGCTATGCGGATTTCTGGAGATCTCAGGCGATAACGGTACTTTCGGATTCCAAGGTAAAGGTACGCAATATTCAGATAGCCGACGGAGCATTTAAGAAGTATGAATATCAGTCGGAATACACATGGTTTGACGACCAGCCGGACATAAGCGAGTATTTCATTCTTCTTTCCGACTATGAATTTTCGCTTGTGGAGGAATATGTAGACTATGAGCTTCCCTTTGTAAAGGTATATAACATCGGCGGATATAAAGTCGTTGTTATGCAATATAATCTGTTTGGAGAGGAATGATTGAAAATGGAAGAAAAAAAGGTTGTAAAAATTCAGAAGAAAATGCTTATCAAGAATATCGAAAAAGCAAAGGTAATCACGCTTGAAAACGAGCTTCCCTACAGCGACGGGCAGATAATCAGCAAGACGCTCGCGCAGAACAGTGCCGTAAGCATAACGCTTTTTTCCTTTGAAAAAGGCGAAGAGATAAGCACGCATGAGTCGGGCGGCGATGCTTTTGTCACCTGCCTTGACGGCGTGGGTCTTATCACGATAGACGGCAAGGATTATGAGCTTCACAAGGGTGAGAGTATCGTCATGCCCGCGCATCATCCCCATGCTGTGCGCGGCAAGGAACGCTTCAAGATGATACTGACCGTAGTATTCTGATAAATACGGTAAAAAGGGAGCCGCGGCTCCTTTTTGCTTTGCCGCATGTGTGTCGGCTGCTATTCATATTTTTTCGCCTGCGCGAATATAATCAAATATGATTACAGACTGTGAGGTGAATGAGATGAATACAGACTTTCTCGATGCAAAGCGGCGCGTGCGCCGTGAGCTTTCCTGCATAAATACAACTCTTGTAATAATATTTGCCGCCGTGGCGGTCACGCTCGGCATTATCTTTGCCATAGGCGGCGTGGACGGCGATGCCTGCGATGAAATAATCTTTCCGGAATGCGCGTTTTCGCCGTTTTTCATGTGTTTTTTCTTCGGAATAGAGGTAGCGCTTTTTGCCATATCACAGGCGATAATCATATCAACCCCGGCAGGCTGCTTTGCCAATCAGAAAACACGCTCGGCAGTGCTTTTTGCCTGCGCACTGATACTTGTATATGTATGGATTCCCGTTATGTTTACGGCAACGGAATTTCTGCTCGGCACGCTCCTTGTGCTTATCATAATGCTTGCCTGCGCCGCGCTTTTCTCCATTGCGCTGAAAATCAACCGCATCGCCGCCTACGCGATATTTGCCTTTGCTCTGTGGATGCTGTATGTCCTCTATTTCAGCTTCGCTCTGCTGCTGTTGAATTGAGAAATTGAAGATGCTTGCTTACAGTGTTATTTTCGCTTGCCCGAAAAGAACGAAAAGGTCAAAAAGAGGTACTCTTTGACTCCGTCCCGGCATCGCCGAGACGGAGCATCGTGGGTTTGGTTTGTGCGCTGACGGGATGAAGCGGTGTATACTTTAGTTTGGTGCAAATTGCTCTTTTTACAAATAAAAAATCAAGGCAGGAAATCCTCGGATTTCCTGCCTTATATTTTTGTCGTTTTTTTTGAAGTATAATGTGATATTTATGCACGGGAATATTTATATGTATCGCAACGGTCATAAGGATGCTTGCTTTTCCCATTTTGCACACAGACTTTTGATTCCACGCGGAAATATTTGCAGTTTCCGCAACATTCCACTCTGTCTCTCTGAAATTCTGCTGCTACGCATTCCTTGTCCGGATATACGGAATATCCTTTATATCCGCATTTTCTGTCTGCAATCCTGTAATATTTGCATTCATAGCATTTTCCCATAAGTTTTTTTCTCCTTTCAAAGTTTTTCCATTATATATTTTTATACATAATATGGATCTGTTTTCCGAAGAAGTAGCAGAAGATCGATTATAACACCTATGCCGAGTACTCCACAAGTAAGTAGATATAATACTCCAATTACATTTTTTCCTTCATAAAATTTATGCGCACCGAAACATCCCAAGAACAAACAAAGCAAAAATGCGACCCATTTTCTTTTTTCGATTTTTCCGGCGTGGTTATTGCCTGCGTTTGTGTTTGCATGGTAATTGTTTGGCTTTTTTACTGCTTTTTTATTGAGATATTTTTCCATACCTGCGGTATCGACCCAATCATCATCTCGCATTACTTTTATAAAATCGGAAATAAAAAGCTGACCGCGTTCATCTTCAAAATATGATGGTGATAAGAAAAATGCATCCATCCTTTCTGCAACGCACAACGGCTTTGCTTTCACATCATCGCCGAGCGCTTTTAGTGTAATACTCAAAGTACGCTCTTGCACGCACGAAACATAGGCTGCAACCGCTTGAAAATATTGTGACATGCATTTTTTTGCGGTATTATAAAAAAGAGACTGTTCTTCTTTTTCTGCGTCTTCGGTCGCAAAGAACGGACACTCGAAAATCCAACTGCTTTTGATATTGGAATTTTCATTGGACGCACAGTAATGTATCACTGCAATTATATCGTCTTCTAATGCGGGGTTTGCATCGATGACTGTTTCAAGAATATTCCAGTTTGATCCCGGCAGACCGTTTTCGTTTTCGGGGGGAGAAAGGTGCAAAAGCTCTGCCGACCTAATGGCTTTCTGGAGTGCATTATCTTCCGTTTTTATGGCACGAAGTATTATTTCGAGTGCTATCAAATACTGATATTCGGAAAAAGTCGTAGCGGATATATCACTGATGTGGAAGGTATCTTCTGCATTGTATGTACGCTCACCTGTATATTTTATGTCATCGGGCGTAGCATGACGATATCTTTCTTTGGAACTAGACCACAACAGTGAAGCGTTGAAGTAAATATCATTGAGCTTGAAGGTGGTCTCCAATGAACTTCTCAAAGGTTTTATTAGTGTATTGCGATTGTTTGTATCTTTCAGGTACTCTTGGGCTTGTTCATAAGAGAAGCCCTTATTCACAATAAAGTCTGTGTTGAGATAATTGTCGATACTGCTGTTTGTTGCATCTATGGCTTCGTTGAGCACATTACAGGCAGGAATAATAAAATTGTCCATTTCGTATTTATCGCAGAAGCTTTTTGTTTCGGGGAAAATTTTGCACAATTTGTAAAACGAGGACAGAATCCAACTGCTATTATCACTGTGTGATTCATACCATTTGTCGAATGAAAGACCTTCTGTGAAATAAAAACTATTCAGTAATTCTTCTGCGCTTATATTGGATGTGTTTACCATATAGCATGCTCTTCTGATTACCGATGATTCATATTTTTCGATGACTGTCATTTTCGAACCTTCCTTTAAAATAATACTCATTTTTCAATGGCAATACTATTTTACAACATAATCTTCCAAAAGTCAACTCAAAAGAGTTAATTTTTTTGAAAAAAATAGGATATTATATATTATAGATAAGTATTAAGGCGGAGATAAATCGGTGCAAATAGGAGATGCTGTAAAAAACAGAATAATTGAGCTGTGCAATGAGCGCAATATTACAATAAATAAGCTATCGACAATTTGCGGAATAACGCAATCCACTCTCAACAACATAATAAGCGGAAGAAATCACAGCGTTACCGTGGCAACTGTGAAAAAAATCTGTGATGGGCTTGATATTTCGGTTGTCGATTTTTTCACTTCGCCTGTTTTCGATAATATGGAGCAGGAAATAAAATAGTATATCATAAAAAATCAAGGCAGGAAATCCGAGGATTTCCCGCCTTATATTTTCGCCTTTATAACTTCAGCGCACCAAATACTAAAGCGTTCGCTTTATCAAACTTCAGCGCACCAAATACTAAAGTTTCTTTTGCCTACTTTTCTTTTCAAAGAAAAGTACGGTTGAAGAAAAACGTGGTTTTATTTGAAGCTTTCTTCGACAGCAACGGCAACCGCAACGGTAGCACCGACCATCGGGTTGTTGCCCATACCGATAAGTCCCATCATTTCAACATGTGCGGGAACAGAGGAAGAACCTGCGAACTGAGCGTCGCTGTGCATTCTGCCCATTGTATCCGTCATACCGTAGCTGGAAGGACCTGCTGCCATATTGTCGGGATGAAGCGTTCTGCCCGTACCGCCGCCGGAAGCAACGGAGAAATACTTCTTGCCGTTTTCTACGCACCATTTCTTATATGTGCCGGCAACGGGATGCTGGAAACGAGTCGGGTTTGTGGAGTTACCTGTGATGGAAACGCCGACATTCTCAAGCTTCATTATAGCAACGCCCTCGGGAACATTGTCTGCGCCATAGCACTTTACAGCCGCGCGGGGTCCCTTGGAATAAGCTGTTTCGGAAACAACCTTTACTGTTTCCGTATAAGGGTCAAACTCTGTCTTTACATAGGTAAAGCCGTTGATTCTCGAAATGATGAAAGCGGCATCCTTGCCGAGACCGTTGAGTATAACGCGCAGGGGCTTTACGCGAACCTTGTTTGCATTGAGAGCTATCTTGATAGCACCCTCCGCCGCGGCAAAGGATTCATGACCTGCGAGGAAGCAGAAGCATTCCGTTTCCTCGGAAAGAAGCATTTTGCCGAGATTGCCGTGACCGAGACCGACCTTGCGGTTTTCCGCAACGGAACCGGGAATACAGAAAGCCTGGAGTCCGATGCCGATAGCGGCGGAAGCGTCAGCTGCCTTTTTGCAACCTGTCTTGATAGCGATAGCGGCGCCTACAGTGTAAGCCCATATAGCGTTTTCAAAACAGATAGGCTGAGTTTCTCTTACTATTTTATCGCAATCTATGCCTGCGGCAAGTGTGATTTCCTTGCATTCCTCGATAGATTTGATACCGTAATTTGCGAGAACACCGTTGATTTTATCAACTCTTCTCTCATATCCTTCAAATAATGCCATCTTGCTCCGCCTCCTTACTCTTTTCTCGGGTCGATATACTTGGCAGCTTCGGCAAATCTGCCGTAGGTGCCCTTGGACTTTTCATATGCTTCATTAGGCTCCATGCCTTTCTTGATGAAGTCTGTCATCTTGCCGAGAGAAACGAACTCATAGCCGATAACCTGATTGTCCTCATCGAGAGCCATTCTTGTGCAGTAGCCTTCCGTCATCTCGAGATAACGAACGCCCTTTGCCTTTGTGCCGTACATGGTACCAACCATGGAGCGTGCGCCCTTGCCGAGGTCTTCCATACCTGCGCCGACTACGAGACCTCCCTCAGAAAAAGCGGACTGTGTGCGTCCGTATACTATCTGGAGGAAAAGCTCTCTCATAGCAGTATTGATGGCGTCGCATACAAGGTCTGTATTGAGAGCCTCAAGTATTGTCTTGCCGGGGAGGATTTCAGCTGCCATAGCGGCGGAATGAGTCATACCCGAGCAACCTACAGTCTCTACGAGAGCCTCTTCGATAACGCCGTTTTTGACATTGAGCGAGAGCTTGCAGGCACCCTGCTGAGGTGCGCACCAGCCCACGCCGTGAGTATAGCCGGAAATATCGGTGATCTGCTTAGCCTGAATCCATTTGCCCTCTTCGGGAAGGGGCGCGGGACCGTGGTCGGGACCTTTGGCTACACAGCACATGGAATCTACTTCCGTTGAATATACAATATTCTTGTCTTCCATTTGTTTATTCTCCTTGTTTTGATTTTCTTATTTTACTATCTTGCCGTAGCATGTGCCGAATGCGCAGGCGGCATTCGATTCATCGGTATCGATGTGCATAGCGGGAGCAAACTTGTCGCTTACGCGGATTACAACATCACCGAAAACGAGACTGCGCTCGGTATCGAGAGCAACGCTTACGATTTCCTTGTCAGCAACGCCGAGATCGGCGGCAGTTTCAGGAGTGAGATGAATATGACGCTTTGCGGCAATAACGCCTTCGCTTATTTCATATTCTCCTGCGGGGCCTACGAGCTTGCAGCCGGCAGAGCCTGCAATATCACCCGATTCACGAACAGGCGCGGAAACGCCGAGGGTTCTGGCATCCGTGAGAGATACCTCTACCTGGCAAGCTTTTCTTTCCGGCCCGAGGATGATAACATTTGCAATCTCCTTCTTGGGACCTGCAACGGTTACTCTCTCCTCGCAGGCATACTGACCGGGCTGACTGAGCGGTTTCTTCACAGTGAGTTTATAGCCTTTGCCGAAAAGCGCCTCCACAGCCTCTGTTGTAAGATGAACATGTCTTGCCGAGGTTTCAACCAAAATTTTGTTTTCCATAGAATTTATCCTTTCCGCGTCCGTGTGACGCTGAATTTAGGTTCTCACCCGTTTTGCGGGCAATTTACCTATATATTATAAAACAATTTACGGCAAAAGTAAATGACTAAAATCAAATTTTTTTGTAAAAATCGCAAGAATTGTTCTTTTTTCTGAAAAGCGGCGCCATACTTGGGAATAATCAAAGCAAAATCAATGAAAAAAGCGAGGGGAAATTCATGTCTGAGGACAAAAAAGAGGCAAAAGAAGCCACGAGCGAAGAAAAGATAGAAGAAAGAGGTTCGGTTGTGACGAAAAACGGCGATTTTACGCTGCATTGCATAACGATAATCGGACAGATTGAGGGTCATTATGAATTGACAGGCGGCGGCAAAGCGACAAAATACGAGCATATATTGCCGCTGCTCGTTGCCGTCGAGGAGAGCGAGGCGGTGGACGGTCTGCTCGTGCTGATAAATACCGTGGGCGGCGATGTGGAGGCGGGACTTGCCATAGCCGAGCTTCTCTCGGGAATGAGCAAGCCGACGGCTTCTCTTGTGCTCGGCGGCGGACATTCGATAGGCGTGCCTATCGCGGTTTCGTGCAGGAGGTCGTTTGTCGTGCCGAGCGCGACGATGACACTTCATCCCGTCCGCATAAACGGCACGGTGCTCGGCGTGCCGCAGGCTTTCGAAAATCTTTCACGTATGCAGGAGCGGGTGACGAATTTCATCGTTTCGCATTCCCGCATCGAGCGCGGTATACTCACGCGCCTGCTCATGAATACGGACGAGCTTTCCACTGATATGGGCACGGTGATAGACGGAGCGCGCGCGGCGGAACTGGGACTTATCGACGAGGTCGGGGGACTGCGCGAAGCGATTGCTTTCCTGCGTTCGCAGGCAAAGGAGAAGCGCACCGAAAATGCGCAAAAGGCAGGTGAGGGAAGATGAAAAGAACGGGCAGAAAATTTCGTTTTCCGGCGCCGTATGCGCGTTTTGACAGGGAAATCGGACATTTCGGCAAGAGCATGGTGATGTTTCTTTTCGGCGGTTTCGGCTATGGGCTTATTGAGGTGCTATGGCGCGGCAGAACGCACTGGAGCATGGTGCTTTGCGGTGGAATTTGCTTTCTTGCAATGCATCTTGTGAATATAAAAATGCGGCGGCACAGCATTTTTATGCGTGCTTTTGTCTGCATGCTGTGCATAACCGCCGTGGAGTTTGCCGTCGGTTGTATAGTCAATATCGGTCTGCATCTCGATATATGGGACTATTCGGAAATGAAATTTCAGATTCTCGGGCAGGTGTGCCTGCTTTATTCGTTCTTCTGGTATCTGCTTTCCCTCGCCGTTTCGGCGGGCAGTAATTTCGCCGCGCGAATCTCGGGAAACGCCGTCGCGCATACGAGATGAGGGGGAGAGATTTCAAAGAGAGAGGAACGCGCTCTTTGATGACTTTTGTTACTTTTCGTCACGGAAAAGTACAAGAAGAAGAAGAAGAAGAAGAAGAAAAGCTTTTTATGTTTCTTTGCGGGAGACCACTGTTTTCCCCCGAATCATAAAAATCCCTTTCCTATTATATTACACCATCTGACCACGCACAAAAACCTCCCCCCTCCATCGCAAAGCACGGGCGACAAGACCTTTGCCAAGTACGGTTGGCAAAGCGTTCCTGCTGTCCTTTGCAAAAAATGTGCAAAACCGCTTGACATGAGACGAATTTGATTGTATAATCAAAAATGAAAACGGCAAGTACAAAAAAGTGTCGTTTCAAGGGGGATTTCTTATGAAATATACGCTCGGCATTGACCTTGGCGGTACAAATATCGCCGCAGGAATAGTTGACGAAAATTATAATATTCTGATAAAAGGTTCGCGCCCGACGCTGGCAAAGCGTCCGCCCGAGGAAATAGCCGCCGATATGGCGGAGCATTGCAAAGACCTTTGCGGCAAGATCGGCATTTCGCTCTCCGATATCTCGTGCGTCGGCATTGCCATTCCCGGAACGGTCAACGGTGCGACCGGCATAGTGGAATACGCAAACAATATCCGCTTCCGCGATTTTCCGATGAGAGAAATGTTTTCACGCTTCTCCGGCATTCCGGAGAAGAAGATTGCCATCGGCAACGATGCAAATGTGGCAGCGCTCGGTGAAGCTGTCGGCGGTGCCGCAAAAGGCACTGCTTCCTCCGTTATGATAACGCTCGGTACAGGCGTCGGCGGCGGCGTTATACTTGACGGCAAGGTGCTCACAGGCTGTGCTTTCGGCGGAGCGGAGCTGGGTCATACCGTCATGGTTATGGGCGGCAGACAGTGTTCCTGCGGCAGAAAGGGCTGCGTCGAAGCATACTGCTCGGCGACGGCGCTTGTCAATATTACAAAGGAAAAAATGGAGGCTTGTCATGACAGCCTCATGTGGAGCCTCTGCGACGGAAATATAGAAAATGCGGGCGGCAGAACGGCTTTTGACGCGATGCGTGCCGGCGATAAGGCGGGTGCGGAGGTTGTGGATGAATACACATCATATCTCGCCTGCGCCATAGCAAACTTCATCAATATTTTCCAGCCGGAAGTATTTCTTATCGGCGGCGGTGTTTCAAATGAGAGAGATTATCTCATGAAACCGATTATAGAAAAAACGAAAAAAGAGGTTTATTCCGCGACACATACGCTTGTCACCGACCTTCGCATAGCGGCACTCGGAAACGACGCGGCTATAGTCGGTGCCGCAGCCCTTGCGAAAGCGGAAATAAAAACAAAATGAAAAAACTTCTAAAAAGCGGTTTTTTCCCGCTTTGCGCGATGGGTGCCGTTTCCGTGATACTCATGTGTATCGCTACGGCATATGACCTTGATATTTCCATAGCGGCGGTAAACGCGAGAGAAAACTCGGCGGAGCTTCGCATAGTAAGCTATGCGTTGCAGGTTATCGGAGAATGGCCGGGACCGGTTTTCGGTTCTTTTGCCGCGGCGATAATAGTGAGGTCTCTCTCGGCAAGGACAGAAAAATACCGCTCACTTGCATGGCGGCTCTCGGGCTTTGCCCTCGAATACATACTCATGCTCTATTGCGTCCGCGCGACGCTGAAGCCCTTTGAAGAATACCGCGCGGCATTTCTCATATCGTGCATTATGATACCCGCGTCGCTTGCGCTTGTCATAACGCGCCTGACGGCAATAATCCCCGAAAAAACTCTCGCGGAGCTTTTTGTTCCCGCGCTTGTGACGTTTTTTGCCGCTCTTGCCGTGCTTATCACGGTGCAGTTTATGAAAATGCTCTGGGGCAGAATCCGCTTCCGCGATTTCGGAGAAGACATATCGCGCTTCATGCCGTGGCATAAGATTGATTTCTTCTCGGGATATAATTCGTTTCCATCGGGACATACGGCAAATATGGCGATAATTTTCGCCTTTCCGCTATGGCTTGCGGCGACAGGCAAAAGCAGAAAAACCGTCGTGACTTCATATGTTGTGATAGGAATATGCACCGTAGCGATGGCAATAAGCCGTATTTTTATCGGT
This sequence comes from Acutalibacteraceae bacterium, assembly GCA_963618495.1. Lineage (GTDB taxonomy): Bacteria > Bacillota > Clostridia > Oscillospirales > CAG-272 > Apopatosoma. Next base: position 58,076 of record CAVESF010000004.1, on the reverse strand, counting down.
GCGCATTTTCTCTCGGATATAACGGTAGGATTTTATATTTCTTTTGCCGCGACGGAAGCCGCACGATTGATTCTCAAAAAAGCATATGCAAAAAAAGCCGAATGACATCGGCTTTTTTATCTGCCTTTTAATCCGCCTTTTAAAAATTTTAGCTCACCATAAAAAAGTTTTCGCCCGCCTTTTGGGGAAGGCGTCGCCGAGACGGGGATTGACACATATGCGGAGCATGTGTGTTGGCGTCGCCGAGACGGGGCATCGTGGGCTAAGTAAGTGCGCTGACAGGACAAAGTGCATATTTTTTGGGTGATGGCTACGCTTGGCTTTTATCCTGTAGAGGTAGGCTTACCCTGTCTCGGCACGAGCTGTTGTGCGGTTACAGCCAATCCCGTGCAGAATCGCCATCGCCGCCCTTGCGTATGAACGCTATGTTAACTTTCTTGATTTTTTACATTAAAGCTATTTACAATTCCGATTTTGTGTGATATAATCGAATCGTAATTATAAGGCGGAAATTTGGTTTTTTGCAAAATGACAACCCGCCGAGGAGGAATTTATTATGAGAGAAATCAAACCCATTGAACTCGGAATAGCAGGCGACGGCAAGGTTTATCGCAATCTCAGTCCCGCAACTCTTACGGAAAAGGCTCTTGCAAACGGCGAGGGTGTTCTTTCCGATACAGGCGCACTTGTCGTTAAGACAGGTAAATACACAGGTCGTTCCCCCGAAGACAAATTCATCGTTGATACTCCCGCAGTACACGACGATATCTACTGGGGCAAGATAAACAGACCCATATCCAAAGAAAAATTCGATGCCATCAAGGCAAAAATGCTCGCATATCTCCAGAATAAGGAACTCTATGTATTCGATGGTTTTGCAGGCGCAGATCCCAAGTATACGAAGAAATTCCGTATAGTAAACGAGCTTGCTTCCCAGAATCTCTTCATTCATCAGCTTCTTATCCGTCCCACAGAGGAAGAGCTTGAAACATACACGCCCGATTTTGAAATAATCGCGGCTCCGGGCTTCAAGTGCATCCCCGAGGTTGACGGTACTCACAGCGAGGCGCTCATCGCCATCGACTATGAGGCTCATCTTGTTCTTATCGCGGGAAGCCAGTATTCCGGCGAAATAAAGAAGAGCGTATTCTCCGTTATGAACTATGTTCTTCCCAAGCAGGGTCTTCTCTCCATGCACTGCTCCGCAAATATCGGCGAAGCAGGTGATTCCGCCGTATTCTTCGGTCTCTCCGGAACAGGTAAGACAACGCTTTCCGCAGACCCCGCAAGAAAGCTCATCGGTGATGACGAGCACGGCTGGTCGGCAGATGGTATCTTCAATATCGAGGGCGGTTGCTACGCAAAGTGCATCAACCTCAAGGAAGAGCATGAGCCGGAAATCTACAACGCCATCAAATTCGGTTCTCTTCTCGAGAATGTTATCATCGATGAAAACGGCAAGCCCGATTATGACGACGGTTCTCTCACAGAGAACACACGCGCAGGCTATCCGATAAACTATATCCCCAATGCCGCTATTCCCGGCGTAGGCGGTCAGCCCAAGACAATCATTTTCCTCACAGCAGATGCTTTCGGCGTTCTCCCTCCCATCGCAAAGCTTGACAACGATATGGCTATGTACCACTTCGTTTCCGGTTATACCTCCAAGCTTGCAGGCACAGAGCGCGGCATCACAGAGCCTGTGACAACATTCTCCACGCTCTTCGGCGCTCCTTTCTTCCCTCTCAATCCGAGCGTTTACGCTACAATGCTCGGCGAGAAGCTGAAAGAAACAGGCGCTAACGTATTCCTTGTAAATACGGGCTGGTGCGGCGGCAAGGCGGGCGATGTTCCGAGAATGAAGCTCAAATATACGCGCGCTATGGTTTCCGCTGCTCTCGCAGGCGAACTCAACGACGTGGAGTACACACTTGATCCCATCTTCAATGTATATGTTCCCAAGACCTGCCCGAATGTACCCGCAGAGATTCTCGATCCCAAGAATGTATGGACAGACAAGGCGGCATACGAAGCTTCCGCGAAGACTCTCGCAGAGAAATTCCACGAGAACTTCAAGAAGTACGCGGATATGCCCGAGAACATCGTAAACGCAGGTCCCCGCGCATAAGTGCATAAATAAAACACAACAAATCACGGCGATGAACAGGAAAATGCCGGTTTCGGATATGCGGATAAAAGAGAGCGGAGTCGCAGGCTGAAAGCTCCGCGGCATATTCCTCCGGCGGCTGCGCCTGCGAGCCGATGCGGCAAAAACGCATCCGTTTCCCGCGTTAAGGGAAAATGAGCTACAAAAGCAGAGTGGAACCGCGATTTTTCGCCTCTGTCGGCAATATGCCGGCAGGGGCGTTTTGTTTTCTTTGCAAAAATAGAAACAGGAAGGAAAATTTTTACCATGAAGCTCTATAATACACTGACAAAGCAGATAGAGGAATTTATCCCGCATGAGGGAAATACCGTCCGCATGTACACCTGCGGACCCACAGTCTATCACTTCGCGCATATAGGCAATCTGCGCACATATATCATGGAAGATGTGCTCGAGAAATTTCTCGGCTACTACGGCTATGATGTAAAGCGCGCCATGAACATCACCGATGTCGGTCACCTCTCAAGCGACGGCGACACAGGCGAGGACAAAATGCTCAAGGGCGCAAAGCGCGAGCACAAGACCGTGCTTGAAATCGCAAAATATTATACCGACGCATTTTTCTCCGACTGCGACAAACTGAATATAAAGAAGCCGGAGATTGTCGTCCCCGCGACAAGCTGCGTCGATACCTTCATCGGCATGGTGCAGACCCTGCTTGACAAGGGCTATGCGTATCTTGCCGAGGGAAATGTTTACTTCGACACATCAAAGGCAAACGATTACTATGCCCTCTCCGGTCACAGCAATGAGGAACTTAAAGTAGGCGTGCGCGACGATGTGGACGAGGACACAAACAAAAAGAACAAGAGCGATTTCGTGCTGTGGTTTACAAAATCGAAATTCGATTCGCAGGAGCTGAAATGGGAGAGCCCGTGGGGTTTGGGCTATCCGGGCTGGCATATCGAATGCTCGGGCATCTCGGCAAAATATCTCGGCGAATATCTCGATATCCACTGCGGCGGCGTGGACAATATATTCCCGCATCATACAAACGAAATAGCGCAGAGCGAGGCATACTTCGGTCACAAATGGTGCAACTACTGGTTCCATGTTCAGCACCTCAATGACGAAACGGGCAAGATGAGCAAATCCAAGGGCGAATTTCTCACCGTCTCTCTGCTGGAGAGCAAGGGCTACAATCCGCTCGCATACAGGCTTTTCTGCCTGCAGTCGCATTACCGCAAGCCGCTCACATTCAGCTACGAAGCGCTTGACAATGCAAGCGCCGCATATACGAAGCTGCGCAAGAGAGTTTTGTCGCTTGGAAGAGACGGCGAGGTGGACAAAGCTGTTTTTGACGCGGCGAAAGCGGATTTCATCGATAAGATGAGCTATGACCTGAATACATCGCTCGGACTGACCGCCGTTTACGACGCGCTCAAGCTCGATACAAACGACGCGACGAAGCTTGCGTTAATCGAGGATTATGACCGCGTGCTTTCGCTCGACCTGGCAAAGCCCGAAGAGAAAGAGGACGAGATTTTCCCCGAGAATCACGGCTTCATCCTCGATAAAATAGCCGAACGCGCCGGGGCAAAAAAGCAGAAAGATTACGCTAAGGCTGACGCTATAAGAAACGAGCTTGCCGCGATGGGCGTCACGCTAATTGACAGCCCGACGGGAACAACCTACAAAATGAATTGAGGCGCAAAATGGAAAAGAAGAATATAAAAGTCGGTTTCGCCTCGCTCGGATGCTCGAAAAACCTGCTCGACACGGAGGTCATGCTTTCCTCCATTGCCAAAGCGGACTATGAGATAACTTCCGAGGAGACGGAAGCCGATATAGTGATAGTAAATACCTGCGCTTTCATCGAGAGCGCAAAGCAGGAATCCATAGACAGCATTCTCGATATCGCATGGCTCAAGCAGCATGGCAAGCTCCGCGGCATAGTAGTCACAGGTTGCCTTGCCCAGCGCTACGGCAAGCAGATTTTCGAGGAGATGCCCGAGGTGGACGCCGTACTCGGAGTAGGCAGTATCTCCGATATAGTCAAGGCTGTCGACGCCGTTGCCGCGGGAGAAAAATTCTCCGCTTTCGGCGATAAGGAAAAATCTCCGCTCGGCGGCGACAGAATAGTAACAACGCCCGAATATACGGCATATCTTAAGGTAGCCGAGGGCTGTGACAACCGCTGTACCTACTGCGCAATCCCTCTTATCCGCGGCGGTTTCCGCAGCCGCCAGATGGAGGATATCATCGCCGAAGCAAAGGAAATGGAGGCGCTCGGAGTAAAGGAGCTGAACATCATAGCGCAGGATACCTCGCGCTACGGGCTTGACCTCTATGGCGAATACAAGCTTTCCAAGCTTGTTCACCGCATCACGGAGGAAACGGATATCCCGTGGATTCGCCTGCTCTATTGCTACCCCGACAAGATAACGGATGAACTGATAGCGGAAATCCGCGATAATCCCCGCGTGGTAAAATACATCGACCTGCCGATACAGCATATCAGCGACAGCGTGCTTTCCCGTATGAACAGGCACGGCGACCGCAAGATGATAGAAAATACGATAGCCCGCCTGCGCGAAGCCGTTCCCGATGCCTGCATCAGAACGACTGTCATAGTCGGCTTCCCGGGCGAGACGGAAGCGGATTTCTCAGAGCTTTGCGAATTTGTGAAGAATACGAAATTCGACCGCCTCGGAGCCTTTACATATTCGCGCGAGGAGGATACTCCCGCCTACGATATGCCCGACCAAACAGACGAGCAGACCAAGCAGGACAGATACGATATCATCATGCGCACCCAGCTTGAAGTCGTGGACGAGAAGAACAAAAAGATGATAGGCAAAACGCTGAAGGTTCTCTGCGAGGCATACGACCCCGTAGCCGAGATTTATTACGGCAGAGGATACGGCGACGCGCCCGATATCGATACGAAAATTTATTTCAAAAATAAACTCGGCAAGAGACGCATTCACCCGGGCGAATTTGTAGATGTGAAAATAGAAAATACCGTCGATTATGACCTTATCGGTTCGGCGGAAGTTAAGTAAAGAAGGCGAAAAAAATGGAAATAACAGTAAGAAAAGCGGAAACGCGTGATATACCGAAGCTGACGGAGCTTCTCTCGGAGGTTCTCGAACTTCATGCGAAAATAAGACCCGATATTTTTATCTCGGGAAGCACAAAATATACCGGGGAGGAGCTTTGCGGCATTCTCGCGAACGAGAAAACGCCCGTTTTCGTCGCGGCAGACGAAAATGACGCTGTGCGCGGCTATGTTTTCTGCCAGATGAAGCGTCAGCCCTTTTCGACGAATATGCACGATTTCAAAACGCTCTTTATCGACGACCTCTGCATAGACGAGAGTTGCCGCGGCGCGCATATCGGAACAAAACTTTTTGATTATGCGCTCGCATATGCGAAGGAGCAGGGCTGCTATGACCTCACGCTCAATGTATGGGAAGGCAACGACAGCGCACGCGCATTTTACGAAAAAATGGGGATGTTTGTCAAAGAAACGCAGATGGAAATCCTCGTAAAATAAAAAGAGGTAAAAATTCACATAAAGCACTTGAAATATTGCCGAGCAGATGATAAAATATCAGCATAAAGAAAAAGCGGCAAAACCGCGGAGGAAAAAATGAATCTACCGAACAGACTAACCGTAATAAGAATAATTCTCGTACCGTTTTTCATCGCTTTCATGCTGATAGAGCCATCATCGGCTTTCGCATGGAACAGGCTTGCGGCGCTCCTTGTATTCATCATCGCTTCGGTGACGGATTTTGCCGATGGCAAAATAGCGCGAAAATACGGGCTGATAACGGATTTCGGCAAGTTTCTCGACCCGCTTGCGGATAAGATTCTCGTGCTTTCTGCGCTGATATCGCTCTGCTTCCTTGCGGATAACGACATTTTCGGCAAGCTTTTGCTTATCTCAACGGTAATCGTCATTTTCCGCGAGCTTGCCGTCACAAGCATGCGACTCGTAACGGCGGGATGCGGCGTTGTCGTTCCCGCGAATATCTACGGCAAGGTGAAAACCGTTTCGCAGATGTTCTTCATCATTCTTTCGCTTGCCATGCCTCTTTTCAATCTTGCGGATGGTTCTGTCGGCGCGTTGATTCTGCTTATTTTCCAATATGTGCTGATGGCGATGATGAGCGTAATGACCGTCATTTCGGGAGCTATCTATATGAAAAGCTACTGGAAATACATAAATCCCGCAAAATAAGCTCTGCGTATTGACTTTTTTGCGGATTTGCTGTAAAATATAAATACAGAAGGGTCGGTGCGCCTCGGCGCGTGCACCGTCAAATACAAGCCGGAAAGGATTTTACCATGGCAGATGAACTCTACGGAGATGAAACCATAACCCTCACCGATGAGGACGGAAAAGAAATAAATTTCTCGGTTCTCGGCATCAGAGAGCTGGACGGCGTGACATATTATGCGCTTCTCCCGCTTGAGGACAACGAGGACGGAGAATATGTGATACTTAAAATAGAAGAGGATGAAAACGGAGATGAAATCCTCGTCACGGTGGATGACGATGATGAATTTGACCGTATCGCCGATGTTTTTGAGGATGAACTTTTCTCGGAAATCGACTACGACGATGATTCCGACGACGAATAATCGCGCACACAAGGACATATAATAGGGAGTGTAACTTCATAGTTTTGTGACGTGTCGTCGAAGACGCCGACCCCTACAAGATAAAGTCGGAGTACAGCAAACACCCAAAATAAAAAATATCTCTCCATCCCGTCAGCGCACATGCTCCACCCACGCCCGCCCATCTTTTATATGCGGGCGTGCAGACAATGCGTGCACGAATCTGCTCGGTTTTCTCGTGCGCTATGTTCGCACGCGTGGTAGTATGAGACTGCGGAGGATACAAAACTACCGACTTTATTGTATGCCCTTTGCCGCATGCACTTGCCACGCATGGCTTGTGCGGCTAACTCGTGCACGCGGAAGAAGATTTTTAAGAGGATGGAAAATCCTCTTAAATGACTTTTGCCGCGCTTTTGGTCACTCAAAAGCGTGAGAAGAAAAACCCCTTTTACGATTTTTCGCAAAAATCCCATGCAAACAAAAAATACGCCTTTCCCGCGCTTCGGGAAAACGCGTCATAATGCCTGCTTATCGCGTGATATGCTTTAATTAAACCTACACCTTACACTTGGAACTCAATACCGGATGTCGGGATGCAGACCTCCCGTTATTTTCCTGCTTTTGACACGATTATAACGGACGCTGGGAGCGCAAAGCTTTCGGACGAGTACCGCCCTTGCTTACGCAGGGACTTAATTCTGGCGTACACGGATCGGCGGGTATTTTTTTGCCCTTTTTAGCCGCTTTATGTTGACAATCGGCGAAAAAACAGGTATAATCGAGATAACAATATTACCTTTACGGAGGATGAAATCGATGCTCGCAAAAACACCGCCTATGGGCTGGAACTCATGGAATACATTCACAAAAGATATCAATGAAGAAATGATAATGCAGATGGCAGATGCCATGGTTGATACAGGGCTTCTTGACGCCGGCTACGAATATCTCACAATAGACGACTGCTGGTCGGAAAAGAAGCGCGATGAAAACGGCAATCTCGTAGCCGACCGCGTCAAATTCCCGCATGGGATGAAATATGTTGCCGATTATGTTCACTCAAAAGGACTCAAATTCGGCATGTATACCTGCTGCGGTGTTATGACCTGCGCAGGTTATCCCGGCAGCTTCGGTCATGAATTTGAAGATGCGAAATATTTTGCCGAGGTAGGCGTTGACCTGCTCAAATACGATAACTGCTATCATCCCTCGATGCAGAGCCAGCTTTCATATAACAGAATGTCGCTCGCGCTCAAGGCAAGCGGCAGAGAGATTCTCTTCTCCATGTGCAACTGGGGTAACTCACAGGTATGGACATGGGCAAGAAGCGTGGGCGCGCATATGTACCGCTCCACAGGCGATATTTTTGATAATTTCCCATCCATACGCAAGCTCTCCGAGAGCCAGATGCCAAATCTCGGCTATTCCGGCACAGGCTGCTTCAATGATATAGATATGCTCGTATGCGGTCTCTCCGGCAAGGGCAATATCAGTCCCGGCGAGGGTTGCACACTCGGGCAGTATCGCTATCATTTCGCACTCTGGTGTATGTTTATGTCGCCGCTCATCATAGGTTGCGATATACGCAATATGTCGCCCGAGATAAAAAGCCTGCTCCTCAACAAGGAGCTTATCCGCATAAATCAGGATGAAGAATCCCGCCCGCCGATGTTTGTCCGCGATAACAGAGGCGCTCCCGAAAACATAATCTGCTTCCGTCATCTTACGGCGGGTGAATTTGCAATAGGTTTCTTCAATCCTTATGAATCCGATAAGGATATCATGCTTCCTTATTATGAGATAGGTCTCGACCCGCTTTGCGGCTACGGCTTTGATGTGACAGACAGCTTCACAGGAGAAAAACTCGGCATAGCCAAGGAATATTTCGAGGCTCGTGTTCCCGCGCAGGATTGCCGCGTATTCACCGCAAAACTTGTCAAAGTAAAATAATGGCGGAATGCAAAAAGTGCGGCGCGCATCTCTCATGCGATGAGATGGCAATATACCGCAGACTTGTTTATCGCGACGCGGAGGAATTTCTCTGCAAAAAGTGCCTCGCCGCGGAATTTAAAATAGACGAAGCCGAAATAGATAAAAAAATAGCCCATTTCAAAAGCATAGGCTGTACGCTTTTCGGTTAAAAATATGCAGGGAGGAGGAATGTGCCTTGGCGGAAAAGGACGAAATTTTAAGACAGTACAGTGAAGATTTTGAAGATGATTTCAGAATCTGGCACGCAAGAAGCGAAAACGGCAAAACCGGAAATTTCCATATTCACAAGGTTTTTGAGATAACCTTCATCCTCACGCCCGGTGCGGAATGTCAGATAGATAATCTGACTATCGAGCCGAAAGCGGGAAGTCTGCTCATTTTCAATGATATGGATTTGCATCGCGTGCGTTGCCCTGCCGACCTTCCGTATGAAAGATATGTAATGTATTTTGCTCCGGAATGTATCGAAAAGCTATGCACGGAACAAACGGATCTGCTTCGTTGCTTCTTTTCGCGCACTACGCCGGAGACGGCGTATCTGCCGCTTTCCGTTTCCGAGGCAAAGCGCGTGCGCGAATATATGGATAAGACAATAGAATATAGCGACTGCCTGACGGATTACGGTTCTGATCTGCTCAGAAGATGCGCTGTATGCGAGCTTTTGATATATCTGAATAAAATGTTTTTTGCGCATTATCCGATAGATATACCGCGCCGTCATGCGGATTATCGACGCGCATATACGGCTATGCGGTATATCCATGAAAATCTCGGCGAGGATTTGACGCTTGAGAGCATCAGCGCAAAAATGTTCGTCTCGAAAAATCATTTCTGCAAACTTTTTTCGGATATTGTCGGCTGTACGCCGATGAAATATGTGCGGCAATGCCGAATAATGAAGGCAAAAGAATATCTCTGCAACGGATTTTCCGTCGATGATACCTGCCGTCTGACAGGCTTCAATAACCTTTCGCATTTCAGTTATATTTTCAAAAAAGAAACGGGACTGAGCCCGAAAAAATACGCAGAAGAACAGAAACAATAATAGTGAAAGCGTTGCCTTTTCAAAAAAGCAACGCTTTTGTTTTTGCTTTCAATTAAAGTTTTCGCCGCTAATTAAAGTTTCGTGCAAGCCTTTGAGGAGGCTTGAGAGGTCGAGGGCTCCTACAAAATAAAAACCTCAATATAGCCGATAGACAAAATAAAAATATAATCATTTTCACTTTTTCAGCATTCCCTTTCACACCCCGCGCATTTGGGCTTGCGATCCCTCACGCTTTTCGCCGCCGCCATGCCGCCGAGCGCAGTTTCACGGAGCTGATACGGTATACTCTTCCCTACGCTGAGCATCGCCTCTGTCACCTCATCAAAAGGCACGAGCGTTTTGCCGCCTGTGGCAAGCGCAATCTCGGCGCATATCACCGCGTTTGAAACGCCCATGGCGTTTCTTTTCTGGCAAGGTGCTTCCACAAGCCCGCAGATAGGGTCGCAGACAAGCCCGAGAATATTTGCTATCGCATCGCCCGCGGCGGAGAGACATTCCCTCGGCGTGCCGCCGAAAAGCTCGCAGAGTGTCGATGCCGCCATAGCCGAAGCTGTTCCCACCTCTGCCTGACAGCCGCCCTCTGCGCCCGAAATGCTCGCATTTCTCGCCGTGATATATCCTATCGCGCCCGCATTGAAGAGTGCCGCCGTAAGTTCTTCATCGGAAAAACCGTATATTTCCGCCGAAGCGACAAGTATCCCCGGAAGTACGCCCGAAGCACCCGCCGTCGGCGCTGCGACTATCCTGCCCATCGAAGCATTGACCTCGAGCACGCCCATGGCATAAGCCGAAGCAAGCGAAGAAAGCCCTGCCACAGAGCCTTTTTCCTTTATGCGGCGGAGCATGGCGGCGCTTTCTCCACCGATGAAACCGCCGAGCATTTTTCTCTTGTTATTTCCCGCCTCGGCAACGCTTTCGCGCATCACATCAAGCGAATGTTTCATCCGCACGATGATATTTTCGCGGCTATCGCCCGAAATTTCCGCCTCGCGCCGGAGCATCGCCTCGGAAATCTTTATATTTTCGCTCTCACATATTGCAATCAGCGTTTTTGCATTGATAAAATTCATTTTTCCGCCTCCGCCGTAAGGTATTTTACCGAGCGGATATTATTGAGCCGCCGCAGCTTTTCGATAACGCTCTCATCCGCCGAGCCGTCTATTTCTATGACAGAATAAGCATTCGTACCCTTTTCCTCGCGATAAACGCGCATATATGCGACATTTATCTCCTTTTCCTCAAGCACAAGGCAGATATCGGCAAGTACGCCCGGCTTATCGTATTGCGAAATAAAAAGCGCATTGTATTCTCCCGTAAACTCTATCGCGACGGAATTTATCATCACTATTTTGATATTGCCGCCGCCGACGGAACAGCCGCGCACGCTTGTCACCTCGCCGTTTTCGCCCGTCATCGTGATGTCAACGGTATTTGGATGCAGTTCGGGCATATTTTCTTCGCAGATATCGAAACGGAAATCAAGCCCCGCTTCACTTGCCAGTTTAAATGAATCCCTTATGCGGTAGTCGCCCGTATCGAAGCCGAGCATACCCGCCACGAGTGCGCGGTCGGTGCCGTGTCCCGAATAAGTTTTGGCAAAAGAGCCGTAGAGACGGAAAGTAACCGCCTTTACATTGCCGCCCGCTATTTTGCGTGCCGTCTGCGCTATGCGAAGCGCACCTGCCGTATGCGAGCTGGAGGGACCTATCATTACAGGTCCGATAATATCAAATACGCTTATTTCCCTCATTTTTGCAGTCCTTCTTCTTTTTTTCAGATGGTAACGAACGGGTCGGGCATCACGACCTTATGTATATTTGCGCCGACAGCCTTGAATTTGCTTGTTATATTGTCATATCCGCGCTCTATATGATAGATATCGTCTATTTCCGTCCTGCCGCGTGCGGCAAGTCCCGCTATAACCATGGCAACGCCTGCGCGAAGGTCCACGGCACGCACGGTGGAAGCCTCAAGATGGTCGATGCCCGTTATCGTGGCGATGCTCTTTTCCACCTTGATATTCGCGCCCATGCGCTTCAGCTCCTCGACATAACGGAATCGGTTTTCATATATCGTCTCATGCAATCGGCTCGTGCCGTTTGCAAGGCAGAGAAGAACCGCCGCCTGCGGGTTCATATCCGTCGGGAAACCTGGATACGGGATGGTTTTTATCGTCACGGGAGAAAGCTCTCCCTTGTGCGAAACAAGCACTGCATCGTCAAATTCCTCGACGGAAACGCCCATTTCCACAAGTTTTGCCGAGATGGCATCGAGATGCTTGGGGATAACATTATTGATATACAGCCTGCCGCGCGTCGCCGCCGCCGCTATCATAAATGTGCCTGCCTCTATCATATCGGGGATGATGGCATATGTGCAACCGCGCAGGTCATCCGTGCCTTTTATCTTTATCGTATCCGTGCCCGCTCCGGTGATATTCGCGCCGCAGTAGTTGAGAAAGTTTGCCACATCGACGATATGCGGCTCTCTTGCCGCATTTTCAATGACGGTGGTTCCTTTGGCGCGCACGGCGGCAAGGAGAGTATTTATCGTGCCGCCGACGGTCACGCAGTCAAAATAAATGCCCGCGCCCGTTATGCCGTTTTTGGTCTGCGCATCGATAAAGCCGCCGTCTACGGTAACCTCCGCACCCAGCGCCTCAAAAGCCTTGATATGCTGGTCTATCGGGCGCGCGCCGAGATCACATCCCCCCGGAAGACCAACCATAACGCTTCCGAAGCGCCCGAGCATAGCTCCGATGAGATAATACGAGCCGCGCATTTTCTTCACGAGGTCGCAGGGAGCGGAAGCGGGCGAAGCGTCGCGCGCATCTATCTCCACGCTGTTTTCGGCAAGATAGCGCACACGCACGCCTATCGACGAAAGTATTTCAAGTGATGTTTCCACATCGCTTATATGAGGAAGATTTTCGATGATGCAGACATCACCCACGGCAACGCAGGCAAATATTATCGGCACGGCGGCATTTTTCATGCCGCTGACCTCTATTCTTCCGTGCAGTGCGTTTCCGCCGTCTATAACGATTTTCTCCATTGCAAAATAACCTTTCCAAGAAATTTTCGCCTCATGCGGTATCAGAGGCGTTCTCCCGTTATCATATCATAGCGGGAAATCTCTCCGCTCTCATAGCAAAGTTCACATATCGGCGTAAAATAAAATTTGCCGTTCATATCAAACCATGTGATATATGAATAAGAAATCTGCGATAATATGCGCGTTTTTTTCACGGTGAGCGTATCGACATACGCCTTTTCGTCGAGGAGCACCGTGAGCACACCTATCTCCTGAACCGCCATGGCGCTCTCCGGCGCCGAGAGCGGCAGGCTTCCCTCTATCATGAGCGGAACACCGTCGCGCAGATAAGCGGTGAGGATATTGTCTGTCTCAAGCCCTCCTATACAGAGCGCAAGTTCCGCCGCAAAGAAGCCGCCCGAGAGGCTGTAGCGTATGTCACGGCAGATGAGTTTGCTTTTGTATTTCCCGTCTCCCGTGAAGATTTTGTCAAGCGAGAGAAAATTCCATACGGCGTCCGCCGCGCGTTTTCCTTCTTCACCGGCATTCGCAACGGAAACGGCGCCTGTGGCATCCGGCTCGGAAATATCGCTTCTCCTGTAAGAGAAGGTATTTTTCCCGTCATGAGAATATACGGCGTTTCCCGAGCGGCAGACGAGTGACTCTCCCCCGCTCTCGGGCGAAGCTCCGCTCATCAGAGCGAGAGCATCCGCCGTTTTTGCGGCGGAAACCGTACCCACGAGAGTATTCAGCTTGACTATTTTATCCGAGAGCGCATTCCCCGCGAGCACGATATCGCTCTCGGAGAGCAGGGTTGTCATATTTTCGATAAGCTCTTTGTCATAGTAGTTTTCATCCGTATAGCGTATATACACAAGTATGCCGAAAATCACATTAAGCACGAGAAGCACGGCTATGGCAAAGCTCTTGAGATTTTTCCATTTCATTCTCCCGCCTCCTCTCTCTTTTCGGCGGCAAAACGCGAAAACCATATGCCCGCGGCGAAATTTTCATCGTCGAACGCATATGCCGCCGAAATATCGAAATCTCCCGCGGAGGAGATGAGCAGTGTCATGATATCGAGCCTGTTTTCCGAGAGGGCAATCGCCTCTCCCCAGCCCGAAAGCGTGATAAATTCCAGTCGGCATTCCGTCACGGCGCCGTCATATATCTCAAAGGAAGCGGCGATATTGCGCCCGTTTATGATGACGGGGACATTATTATAGAGAAAGCCGTAGGAAATGCGCGCATAGCCCTTTCCGAGGGTGACCTCGGAGAGAGTGATCGAAACATCCGGCATAAGTATATTATCGGAGAAAAGCGGAAGCGACGAGAGGAAGCTTGCCGTTGCCCCGATATAATCGAGCGGCTCGGCATCCGCGCCCGAAAAGGCAAGGCTCGGCGCATATTCCCGCGAGGTGACGGCGAAAAGGCATTCTCCGTCCGCCGAGAGAGAGAGGGTTTTTCCTTCTTCATAATAGGTATATGTGCCGTTTTCGTCCGTATGGAAAGATATCTTGCCCGCATTCATGGAGAAAGCGCGGAGCAGGCGCTCCGTATTTTCCTCGGCGAGCAGATTGTCATAGCCGGAATAGCGCTTCATGCGCGAGAGCGGGAGACTGTTCCTGAAAACAAGCACCGTGCCGATATTCCGCTCCCCTGAAACGCCCATGCCATGATAAAGGTCGGTCGTGGAAAGGAAGTCGAAATCGGTTATTTTTTCATAGTCACTATATGCCGAAAATATTTTTTTGTTAAAGACGAGTTCGTCTCCGATATCGGGCTTATTTACGCAGTAATAGACCCTGTATACCCCCGAAAGGTCGCGCGTGACGGCGCAGAGATATGCGCCGTAGGCGTCAAGTCCCATCTCCGCCGAGGTCACCGGCAGATAGGGCGCCACAGCAAAGATGAAAAGCTCATATATGCCCTCCGAGCTTATCTTCTCGCTCATGCGGGAAGTATCGGAAAGCTTGTATATCACCGAGCGCGGAAGCTCTGTATGATATTTCATATAGATATATGTTTCCGTATTGCAAAGGCGGGCAAAAAGCGCTCTGCCCTCCTGCGGTGAGAGCGTTTTTGAGCTCGCGCTCACGGAAAAAAGCTCCGAAAAATATTTTCCCGAGATTTCGTCCGCCGCAGCTGCGGCACCCTCCTCCGCCATGAGCAGATATTTGCCGTCGCCCTCGCAGGCGAGCACTATCTCTTCGGGAATGACAAAGGAAGCCCTGTAATGCTCCGTGTAGCTGTACTGCGTATTTTCTCTCTCTATCTTGAGATAATCGTCGCGCGTGAAAGCAGCGCTGTCCGACTGCTGATAGAGCAGCATATACACGACGCAAAGGCATGTGAGCGACACCGTCAGTATGCAGACGGCAACTGTCTTGATCAGTTCTTTCAGCTTCATGCGCTCATCTCCTTTGCGTTCTTATCATGGCGAAGTTTACTCGGATTTGCCGTTCTCGCCATCGGCAAGGCGGCATTCATAGGGAATGCGTATCCATGTCGAGGTGCCTTTGCCGGGCTCGCTCTCTACCCATATCTGCCCGCCGTGGGCATCGACTATCTCTTTTGTGATGGCAAGACCGAGTCCCGTGCCGCCCGCATCGCTTGTTCTCGCCTTTTCCACACGGTAGAATCGCTCGAAAAGCCGCGGGATATCCTCTGCGGGAATGCCCATACCGTTATCGCGGACATTTATCAGCACGCCGTTTTGCTCGGCTTTTGCCGAAACCTCAATCCTGCCGCCGTTTTTCGTATATTTCACGGAATTTGAAATGACATTTATCAGCGCCTGCTGGAGTTTTTCCTTATCGGCGGTGACAGGCGGAATATTCGGCTCGCAATCGAAAACGAGCGTATGCCCGCGAGACGCCGCTTCGCCCGCCATGATATCATGCATGCGGGAGAGAAATTCGTCAACGGAAAAGGTCTCTATCTTCCACTGCGTGCGGCGGTTATCAAGGCGGGAAAGTACGAGCAGGTCGCCTACGATTCTCGTCATTCTGTCGCATTCGTCTATCGCCATGCGAAGGAAATCATCGCGCATCTCGGCGGGGAGCGTCGGACACTCCAGCACAGTCTCCGCCGCGCCGCGTATGCACTGTATCGGCGTGCGCAGCTCATGCGAAACATCGGCTACAAATTCCCTGCGGGATTTGTCAAGCTCATATCGCTCTGTGATATCATGGATAACGCACATGATACCGTGGCTCTCGGTATTAGCCTCGGTATAGCGGAAATCGGCAAACATGATATCGAGCGCCTTGCCGTCATATATGACATCGTGCATGCTGTAATTGCCGCTCGCCTTATATTCGTCGGCTATCCTGCGGTAATCTATATTCAGCATACGCACCATCTGCGTGAAATTGAAAAATTCAAGGAAGCGTTCTCCCTCGGGCGTAACGAAATGGAAGAGCTTCTTTGCCATTTTGTTGATATGCATGAGCGAACCGAAGCTGTCAAAGGCTATAACGGCGTCGTTGAGATAGAGGAAGAGCGTTTCGAATTTCCTGCGCTCGCCAGAAATCTCGTCCAGCGTTCCCTTGAGCACATCCTTCATATAGTTGAATGTCTCGGAGAGCGCACCTATCTCGTCGTTTGCCTTTACATCGACGGATTTGTCAAATTCGCCATCGGCTATTCTCTGTGCGCCGACAGTGAGCGTGCGTATCGGCTCCGCTATCGCCTTGGCAAGGAAGAATGACAGCACGATAGCCGCCAGCATTCCGAAGAACATCGCCTGCACCGTGATGCGGAAAATCATCACGGAGAGCGAGCGCACATCCTCCTGACTGTCCTTGACGCAGATGATGACGGCATTTTTCCCGTCGCCGCTCTCTATTCTCGTCGCATAATCTATATAGCTTGTCCGCATATGCTTCTGCGCACCTGTTTTTCCCGACATAGCGGAAATGATATTCGGCGTTTTTTCCATCGCCTCCGTGCTGTCCGTCACGGAGCCGAAAAGGAAATCGCCGTTTGTATCAAGGATAAAGTAGTCTCTGTATTTATCTATTCCGAGCACACCCGAATAGGCTTTGAGTATCTCGTTTTGTCTCGCTGCATAGTCGCTTAAATCAAAAGCCGAGCGAAGCTCGGAAACGAGATTTCCGTTTGCATCAAAAGCCTGCTCCATCTGCGTCATGAAATCGTTGCTGTAAAAATTAAAGGCACTGCCGATAAGCACCGCACCGATGACAGACATGAGCGTTATCGTAAATATGGCAAGGATAAGAATTATCTTGAAATGCAGATTCTTATACATTTGCTTCTCCCGTCAGTTGGGTATGTAATACCCCTTTGTTCTTTTTGTGAGAATATATTCCGGCTCGGCGGGAACATCCTCTATTTTCGAGCGCAGGCGCGACATCGTGACATCCACCGTGCGCAGGTCGCCGAGAAAGCCGTCATAGCCCCATACTTTATTGAGCAGTTCTTCTCTTGTAAAAATCTGTCCCGCATTGCGCGCAAGGAAAAGAAGCACCTCATATTCTTTATTGGAAAGTTCTATCTCGCGGTCGCCTTTTTTTACGGTGAAGTTTTTATTGTCTATCACAAGCTCGCGGATAACTATTTTGTCCGCATCCTTTTCGCCCTCGTCCGTCTTTTTCACATCGACAAATTCGCCCGAGCTGCGGCGGATATTTGCCTTGATTCTCGCCAGCAGAACCTTGATGGAAAAGGGCTTTGTCACATAGTCATCGGCGCCGAGGTCAAGTCCCATGACCTTGTCTATCTCGTCTTCCTTTGCCGTGACCATGATTATCGGTGTGGCAAGCGTTTTGCGCACCTCGCGGCAAACGGAAAAACCGTCTCTTTTCGGGAGCATGAGGTCGAGCAGTATCAGGTCGAAGTCACCCTCCAGAGCGCGCCGGAGTCCCAGCTCGCCGTCGCCTGCCGTTTCGCATTCGTAGCCCGCCATCATCAGATTGACCTCGAGAAGCTGAGAAATCCGCTTTTCATCCTCGACAATGAGGATTCTTTTCTTTCTTGCGTTTTCCGCCATAGGAGTTCCTCCTTTGTTGTGTTTATGAATTGTGTGTGGGATTGATTTTTTATGTAGTGGTTTGCTTTATTGTGGTTTTGTTTTGTTGTACTTTTCAGTGACGAAAAGTACCAAAAGTCCTTCAAGAGAGCACTTGCCCTGTCTCGGCGGCGGAGGCACACATGCTTCGCATATGTGTCTATTCCCGCTTTTTCTTCGCGTGAGCAGGCACGAAGAAAAAGCTATCAAAAAGAAGTGCCATACAAGCTTTCGCACTCTGCGGAGCGCGACCGCCTCCACCGGCGGCTCGTGCCGCCTTTTGAAAAAGGCGGGCGAAAACTTTAATTGGGTGCACGAAAACTTTAATATTACTCCTGCGCATTCAGCTTCACGAGTGTGTATATATCTGCGGGGACGGTGCCGCTCGCCTTACTGTTAGTGAGCATCAGCTCCGCCGCATAGAGGCTTTCGCCCGAAAGAATCAATGCCGTACAACCCTTTTCGCCCGAATACACGGACGAAACAATCTCCTCATAGAAGCGTGCCGCCGTTTTGCAATGTATCTTCTCAAAATTTTCAAATTCCGCATCCGCATTTGCCGTGAGAACAAACGGCACGCCGTGCTTTGCCACATGGCGCACGAAATCACGGAATTTATATGCCGCCTCGGGATTTTCCGCGGCGGGATATATCTCATAGCCCTGCACTTTCAGTTTGGAAAGCGCAAAAACAAGGTCGGAATCGTATTCAAGCCCGTCCGCTTTGATAAAAACGACGGGACGCACGCTGTATTTTTTCGCCATGGCAAAATAGCTGTCCAGCACGGATGTTCCGGCGGCGCATCCCTTTATCGCGGCGCTGTCGGCAACAATGGCGAAATTCAGCGATTTCGGCGCGCTGTCGCCCACGGCAAAAAGGCAGGTGCACAGCAATGCCGAAAGAAGCAATGCCGAAAGTATTCTTTTTACCGGCTTTTTCTCTGCCATGCTTTCCCTCTCCTTTCGTTTCCGCGGCGACTGCTCCGCAATTTTCACTCTGCCGCCTGCGCCTTTGCCGCCTCTGCCTTGTAGTATGCGACGGTCAGGTCTACCACTAGTCCATAGCTTTTTGTTCCTGCGGGCTGACCGTGGTCTTCAATATATGTGTTGTTTATCTTTTCCGTGGTATCGGCAACCTTATTTTCGCGATATTTCTCAAAAAACGCGCTGTATGCCGCGTATTCCGAACGAATCTCCTGCGGCACCGTCGCCCAGAGCTGCGCATGAAGAGTCTTGTCCGCGGAAGCAAGGCTGTTCAGCACCGAGAGCAGAACATCGACATATCCGCTGTAGCGCAGATAGGGGTCATCGCTGTTGATGCAGACGAGAAACGCCGCGAAATTCGCCTCATCCTCGCGGGCAATTCCGCGCTGATGCGCCATTTCGTGCGCCGCCGAGGTGGCGACGATATAATCGGGATAATTTGTATTCACATTCGCCTCGCCCGTGAAGAAGCAATAAACGCCCGAGAGATGCGTATATGTCATTTTCTCGCTGAACATGACGGGCTTTGTATTTGTATAGAGTTCCTGCAAAAAGGGATATTTCCCGCAGGTGGTCTTATATGCGGCATTGAGCTTTTTATTCATCTCAAAATATGTGTACGGCATATATGAGCCGCCGTCATGCGCGAAATCGATATTTTCCAGCTCTTTTTTCGCGCCGATGACAAGTTTTCTTCCCGTCTCGTAGAGTTCCTCGGCGGAAACCTCTTTTTTATCCAGCTCCATTTTCTTATCTATCGTCGTGCCGTAATATCCCGTGCCGTAACCGAAGATGAAAACGGCATATACAAGCGCGGCGCATGAAACAAAACCCACGGCAAAGCGTATCGCCCGAGCCGACGATTTTCTCGCGGCACGCACGATGAGAAATATAATCAATGCCACAAGAAGCGGCGAAGCTATGATGAGAAATTCCGCGAGGGAAAACGGGATGATGCTCGTCGGCACGGCGAGAATCGCGCGGATGGCGACGCCCGAGGTATCGTTTATAAAATCGGAAAGCGACACGCTCTTTTTCGCAAGCAGTTCAATGGCAAGAGCCACTGCGCCGAGCGCGAAAAATACAAGCGCCCATATCGGAACATAACGGAAAAATCCGCTTCGTGTTTTCTTTTCCACAGTGAAAAGCACCGTCCTTTTTGTGTATACTTTCTTAAATTACATCATACCATAAAATCATGAATTTTTCAATAGTTTTTAATTTGATATTGATATTAGAATGTAAATTTATACGGACATTTATACGGCACTTTCAAAAAAGAAAGGAACCTCCGGAAATGCCGCTCGGCATTTTCGGGAAGCTCCCGTTTTTATTTATTTCCCCGCAAGCTCAAGCGTGCGCCTGTATGAAGCCTGCGCCGCCTCAAGCACGATGCGCGAAAGCTCATTCTGCTCAAAGCTGCGGACTCCCTCTATCGTTGTCCCGCCGGGACTGCAGACCTTTATCTTAAGCTCATCGGGAGTTTCCTTTGAAGAAAGAGCCAGTCCCGCCGCGCCGAGCATGGTCTGCTCCGCATAGAGCCGCGCCTTTTCGCCGTCAAGCCCGAGCGCCCTGCCCGCCTCTTCAAATGCGCTGACAAACATGAACATGAAAGCCGGTCCGCAACCGGATATAACGCTCGCCGCGTCTATATTTTCCTCGGAAATCATATCGCAGATTCCCGCATATTCCAGCGCCTCGGCAAATTCGGCAAGCTCCGCCCCGGTGACGAGCGAATTTGCCGTGCAGAGAATCATACCCTCGCCTATCGCGACGGGCGTATTCGGCATAATGCGGATAACCGGAATATTCCCGCCGAAAAGCGCGGAAATCCTCTCCGTAGAGAGTCCCGCCGCCATGGTGACGAGGATAAATCTGTCCCCGCGTGCGGCAAGCACAGGCGAAATATCCTCGGCAAGCACCGCCATGCCCTGCGGCTTCACTCCGAGAAAAATATATCTGCATCCGCCTGCCACATCGGCATTGACGCCGTAATCGCAACCCAGCTCCTCCGCCAGAATCCGAGCCTTTTCCACCGTTCTGTTTGCGAGGAGCATCTCCTCGGGTTCCGTCTTTTCCGCGATAGCGCGGGCGAGTGCGCCGCCCATATTTCCTGTACCGATGAAACCGAATTTATATTTCATTTTAGTCTCCTTTTTGCTTTCAGCGGATATTTCCGTCGCCTCTGATTATATACTTGTATGAGGTCAGCTCGCGAAGTCCCATGGGACCTCTCGCGTGCAGTTTCTGCGTGGAAATGCCCATCTCGCATCCGAGTCCGAACTCTCCTCCGTCGGTAAAGCGCGTGGACGCATTGATATATACCGCCGCGCTGTCGACAAGTGAGGCAAAAGTCTCCTGCGCCGCGCTGTCCTCGGCGACTATCGCCTCACTGTGTGCTGTGGAATGATGCGCTATATGCTCCGCCGCCATGCGTACATCATCGACGACGCCGACAGCCATGATATAATCGAGAAATTCCGTATCGAAATCGCGCCCACCCGCAGGCGTGCCGTCTATTATCGCGGCGGCGCGGGAATCGAGCCTCAGTTCCACAGGCACAAGACCCTCTTCCCTGCGCTTATCGACAAGCACCTTTTTCAGCTCCGGCAGAAACTGCGCCGCTATATCCCTATGCACAAGGCAGACCTCCGCCGCATTGCATACGGAGGGACGGCTTGTCTTTGCGTTTTCGATTATTTTCAGCGCCTTATCGAAATCGGCGCTTTTGTCAACATAAATATGGCATATGCCTGTTCCCGTCTCTATGCAGGGAACTATCGCTTTTTCCACGCAGGCGCGGATAAGCCCTGCGCCGCCGCGCGGGATGAGCAGATCGACATAGCCGCGCGCGAGCATCAGCTCCTCGGCGCTTCCTCTGCCCGTATCGTCGATGATATTCACAAAATCCATCGGGAGAGCGCACTCGGCAAGTCCGCGGCGCATAGCCGAAGCTATGGCATGGGATGAAGCATATGCTTCCTTTCCTCCGCGCAGAATGCAGACATTGCCGCTCTTGAGGCAGAGAGCCGCGGCGTCAGAGGTGACATTCGGGCGGCTTTCGTAGATTATCGCGATGACGCCGAGCGGAACGGAAACCTTGTCTATTTCAAGTCCGTTCGGACGCACGGTATGCGAGAGAAGCACGCCGACGGGATCTTCCAATGCGGCGACAGCGCGTATGCCCTCCGCCATCGCGGTGATTCTCTCCTCGTTCAGCGCAAGTCTGTCGAGCATCACGCGGGAAAAGCATCCCTCTGCCTCCGCCTTTTTCATATCGGAGGCGTTTGCCGCGAGTATTGCGTCTTTATCCTCAATCAGCGCGTCCGCCATGGCAAAGAGAGCCTTGTTTTTCTCCTCTGCGGAAAGCGCGGCGAGCGCCGCCTTTGCCGCTTTGGCATTTTTCAGTATTTCAGCCGTTGTCATAAGTTTATTTCCTCTTTCCCAGAAAACGCGTGCCGAGCTCCTTGCCGTCCGCTATATTATAGAGTGCGGCGGGATTTGCGCCGTTTGCTATTATCATATCAATGCCCGCGCCCGTCGCTATCTCGGCGGCGTGGAGCTTGGTTTTCATGCCGCCTGTGCCCAACTCGGAACCTTTGCCCTCGCCCAGAGCCATGACCTCGGGCGTCAGCTCCTCTATGACGGGGATAAGTTTAGCATCGGGATTTTTTCTCGGGTCGCCCGTATAAAGCCCGTCGATATCCGAGAGCAGAACGAGCAGATCGGCGCCGATATTCGCCGCGACTATCGCGCCGAGCGTATCGTTATCGCCTATCACTATTTCGTCTGTGGCAACAGTATCGTTCTCGTTTATAACGGGAAGCGCACCGAGCTCAAGCAGGCGGAACATGGTATTTTTGAAGTTTTCGCGGCGCGTTTCGTTCTTAACGTCCTCTTTTGTCAGCAGTATCTGCGCCACGGTGTGGTTGTATTCGCCGAAAAGCTTGTCGTAAGTATACATCAGCTCGCACTGACCGACAGCCGCCGCCGCCTGCTTGGATGGGATATCCGTCGGGCGCGTTTTCAGTCCCAGCTTGCCGACTCCCATGGCAATGGCACCCGAGGAAACGAGGATGACCTCGTTTCCCGCATTTTTCAGGTCGCTCATTGCGCGGCAAAGCTCCTCCACGCGGCGTATATTCAGCATGCCTGTGCTGTATGCAAGCGTCGATGTTCCTACTTTTATTACTATTCTCATTTGTTTTTCTTTCTCCTGTATTTTTCAGACTTCGGACCGTGCCGCAGCGGAAAAGCTGCCGCAGACAATATGAAAATCCGATTTATGACTGCTCCGAAAGCTTCTTTATATAGCAACGGCGGCGCTTATGACAGCGCGACTCGAAATTCTTTTCCCACATGGACTGAATCTGATAGTTATCCTCGAGCATAGGTCCCGTCTCGGCATATTTCACACCGTATTTCTTCGCTCCGCGGAACATATGCGTGATAAGATTTGCATTCACAGCCTTGCCCATATATTCGGGCGCGGTGCCGATGAGCATCATTTCCAACACATCAAAACGCTTCTGCGTGAAATAATGAATCATCGGTATCCAGCCGAACGGAAAAAGTCTTCCCTTTGCTTTCTGCACGGCACCGAGCATACTCGGCATTATAACGCCGAAGCATATCGGCTTATCGTTTTTATCCACGACGACAAGCAGAAAATCGGGCTTGACCATGGAGATAAACTGATTTTTATAGAGCTGTACCTGCTTCTCCGAAAGCGGGATGACGCCGTAGAGATGCTTGTATGCATTGAAAAGCAGGTCGAATATCCCTGTGATATAAGGTATGACTTCTTTTGTCTTTTTCATCTCGACTACGCGAAGTCCGTCGCGGCACAGCGAATATTTCGCTATGCGCTCTATTCTCGGGTCGAGTTCATCCGGCACCTTTACCTCGCGCTCCACCCAGTCCACAAGCTTGCCGTAACCGAGCGCGTCAAGATGGTCGGCATAATATTTGTGATTATATGTAGTGATGAAAAGTCCCCGCTCGTCAAAACCATCGACAAGCAGTCCCTGATGGTCAAGGTCGCAGAAGCCCATAGGACCCTGAACATTGTCCATGCCGCATTCCTTTGCCCAGTTTTCCACCTCGGCAAGCAGTGCGCGGGAAATCTCCGTGTCGTCTATGACATCATATCTGGAAAAGCGCATGCATTTCTGCCCCCAGACCTCATTGAAGCGCTTATTGAGTATCGCCGCAATTCTGCCGGCGGGTTTGCCGTTTTTGTATGCCATGAAATATCGCGCCTCGCAATATTCAAAGGCGGGATTTTTATCCCATCTCAGATTTTCCTCTTCATCGAGCATGAGGCTCGGGCAGTAGCTGCTGTTTCCTTTATAGAGTCTGTCCGGAAAGCGGATAAAGCGGCGCAGGTCGCCTCTCGACTCCACTTCCCTGATAACAATGGTGTCGCTCCCCGATTTTATCTCGCGGATATCTTTCATATTCTCCCCCTGTCGGAAAAATTTTCCGATTTTATTTATATAATTATACTACCTTTTCTCCGATTTATCAATAAAAACAGGGAAAAAATAAGGATAATATTTCAAAAAACGGTACAAAATAAAAAATGTGACGCTTTTTACAGCCAAATGTATTGACAAATGCGAATTTTGTGGTATAATATTTAGGCACGAAAAAGAATACGATCCATTAGCTCAGAAGGTAGAGCACATGACTTTTAATCATGGTGTCCGGAGTTCGACTCTCCGATGGATCACCAAAAGCACTTCAAGCGAAGTGCTTTTTTCTTTTTCCCTCAGTGTTGCCTTTTTCCGCGTGACACACCGACATACGCAAAGAGCCGAGGCGATGCCTCGGCTCCTCTTTTTCATTTCAGCTTTTCTTTTGCCGCGGAAGCAAAGCATGTATCTCCGCCGTTTTTCGCCGCGAAATCATAATATTCGCGGGCTTTTTCCGTCTCGCCAAGCTTTTCATATGCTACGGTTATCATATATGCGGCAAAAACGCACTTAAACAACTTCAGCATAAATTATCTCTCCGTAAGGTCTGTTTCGATGACGGTCTTTGTCGCGAGATTTATTTTCACCGTCTTGAATTCATATGCGCCGAGAGTAAACTCTTTTTCAAAGCCTATCGCGGGAAGAGTCAGCACTGTTTTGCGCGCTTCTGCCGTCGGATTGAAGAGACGGATAACAGAATCGTCGCTCTTCTCTGCCTTTTTGAATACGGCAAGCGTGATGACATCATCGGAAAGCTTTGCAAAAGCGGGAATAGTATTCTCTTTTTCCTTTTCACAGCCTATCGGGAAGAATGAGAGAGCCATCGGCTTCTCGGCGAGTGCCATCGCTTCGCGCTCTATTTTTGCATAGCGCTCCGCCTTTTCGCCTGCGCAGATAACAAATGTATAATCATGCTCGCCCTGGTCTATGAAAGGCGAAAATCTGTCCTGCTCCATGATATACGGCTTGCGCACGGAAAAATCGCTCTTGCCCGCGGAATATCCGGGACTGCGGAGCATTGTGATGCGGTATTCGCCATCGAGATAATCCGAGCCGTAGGTCGAGGAATTGATAACGGAAATCGCATTTTTATCGCCCGATAGGATATTCCATTTCTGACTGACCATTTCGTTTCCGTTTGTGATCAGTTTTTCGCTGCCGTATGCCTGCTGACCAATGAAGGTATCATATTTCTCGGTTTTCAGCGAAAGCTTGAGCATCGTCATCTTCTCATTCCAGTAAACCTTGTCGTTTACCGTTATCGCCGTGCCGTGCTTTGGCAGGATATATCTGCGGCATATGAATGAATCGTGATATTTATAGAGCGCTTCGATTATCGTGCGGACGGCGCCATCCTCGATGAGGCGGACGGCACGCGGCGTTTCACCGTTGATGATGCCCGAGAAATCGGCGGCTTCCTTTGCTTCCATGAGAGCAAATTCGCCCTTTACCTCGCGGAAAGCCTTTTCCTTATGCGCCCATGAATTTTCATCATCCTTGATGGCAAGTGGCTTGAGCGACTCGGAAAACAGTCCCGTTATGCCGTTTGCCGTGTAACTGTCCACAAGACCTGTATTCATATTTATCACTACGCGCATCTCGCCGTTATCAAAGGTGAAGGTATCGCCCTCAGGCTGAGCGAGTGCGGCAGGCGTCGGGATAAGCTCAATCTTTATATCAAAGCGCTTCATCTGACCGGGAGCAAGGGTAGCGCCAAAGACACTGCGGATACGCCAGTCTACATTGAAGTTTGAAGCCTCATGCTCGCGCTGAGAGGAAATCTCCACACCGTTTTCATAGACATGAGGGAGCGCATAGAGCGCGGGCTTTTTATTCTGGTCAGGAAGCTGATATTCAACCTGAACAGTCTCTCTGACCTCGAAAGGATGCGGATTGTAGACAAAAACAGGGATTTCGCCGTCTGCCGCCTTTTTCTTGTCGGAGCAGAGCGCAAGGAATGCACGAATCTTGATATCGCGCAGTTCTTTGAGCCCGTGTCCCGCAACGCCGAGCGAATATTCCTCGACAGCGGCGATAGCGGAACCTGGGAGAATATCATGAAATTCTATGAGCATAAGGTCTTTTGTGGCTACCTTTATCTTGTCTGCGGGATAATCCATCACACCTGCCATGAAAGCATGCGCCGCCATTTTCTCTGTCATATAAAGCTCGTTTTCAAGCTTTCTGTGTATCGTTTTGATACGCATCTGCGTTGTGTAGCAGCCTGTATAACGGGGATTCATCAGTCCCGAATATTCGGGAAGATCCGGTTCTTTTTCGGCAAGCTCCGCAAAATATGCCTCGGGAACGGAATGCATGAGATGAAATTCCTTTTCCTTTTCGGCAAGCTCGGCTATCTTTTCATAGTCGATGCGGGAGGGACCGCCGCCGTGATTTCCGATACCCCAGAGCACCATGCCGACGGACTTGCCGCGGTTCTTTTCCATCCAGCCCTTTATTTTTTCGTCAGCCTCGCCGCGATGCGATTCATATGAATTATATGCGCGGTGGCAGGCAATCTTTGAGCCGGAGAAACCGACCCATTCGAAATCCTCGGCGGGCAGGTCTATCATATCCGGTTCGGGACGGCAGAAAATATATGAATCATAGCCTGCCTTTTTCATTATTTCGACAAGACCGCGCGTATGACCGAAAGCGTCGAAATTTATTGCCGTTTTCGGCTCTACGCCGAATTTATCGAGGAAATAATATTTGCCCGCGAGGATCTGACGGACAAAGCTTTCGCCCGAGGGGAGATTGCAATCGGGCTGGAGATACCAGCCGCCCATGATATGCCATTTGCCCTCGCCCACAAGCTTCTGTATACGGGAGAAAAGCTGCGGGTCGTTTTCCTCTACCCATTCATAAAGCATGGCTTCATTATGGCAGAAAATGAACCCGTCATAATCATCGCAGAAATCCGCGGCAACGCGGAAAGTGGAAAGCGTTTCTGCTATTCCCTCCTCTATTTCCCAAAGCCATACGGGGTCAATATGTGCATTACAGATAAGATGAAGATTATTCATATAGGAATTACCTTTCAAAATATATTTTATACATAGTGATTGTACCATAATCCGTCGCCGCTTTCAAGAGAAAAATGAAATATATATAAATTTTTCCGCACGGCTATGTACTTTTCATCCGTTTTGTGATAGAATAGAAACATACCGAGGGAGGTGTGTAAAAATGGCATTACAGCTCAAAGAAAAAACCGATGTTAAAATTTTTATACTTTATCTTCTCATGAATATAGGCAAGCCGATAGATATCATCACGCTCAACGACATCATAATGGAGGATGAATTTGTAAATCAGTTTGATTTTATGGATTGTCTGTGTGAGCTTGTGGAGGCAGGCGCTGTCGATAAGATACATTTCGGCAGGAGTGTGCTTTACAATATAACGCATGAGGGAATTATCGCCGCACGCACGCTCCAAAGTACGCTTTTGCCGCAGATAAGAGAGAAAAGCTTTCGCAGTGCGGTGCAGTTGCTCAGCTTCAAGCGAAGAGGCAGCAAGCCCTCTTCTTATATAGAGGAAACGGGCGACGGGCGCTATCGCCTTGTCTGCAAGATAGCGGATTCCACATGCGCATATATGGAAACTTCGTTTGTTTTTGAAACGCGGCGGCAGGCGGAAAGACTCAAATATCATTTCGATGAAAATGCGGAGTTTATCTATCGCGGAATGCTCGGACTTTTCTCGGGAGAAGTAAATTATCTCGCACCCGAAATCGATGAATAAAATGAATAATACAAAAAGGCAGGATCTCCCCTGCCTTTTTTGTATGCGATTTTACTCAAGATTGTGAAATTTCGCGCCGAAATTTAAGTTTTCGCCCGAAACGAAAGCTTTGGAAAGATGCGGAAAAATCCCGATACAGCAGGAAAAAGAGACCACCCGAGGGTGGTCTCTTTCGGTATTCAGTTATTCAGGAATACTATTATTTAGAGAAGGAAGGAACGATTACATAGTATGTATCGTTGATGTTCAGGTAAGTGAATGTGAGTGTCGGGTCGCCCATACCGTATGTGTACTTAGCGCTGTCAAGGTAACGCTTGATAGCGGAAGACTCAACGGTGGATGTACTCCAGAACTGACCATTCATCTTAGCGAGTGCAGCTTCCTTAGCTGTCTCGAGATCAGCAACTGCTGTCTCATAAGCCTCTTTGTACTTAGCAACTGTAGCTGCGGAGAGAACACCGCCGTCTCTTGCTGCTTCGTAAACCTTCTTAGCGAGAGCTGCTGCATTGTACTTAGCTTCAGTACCGCTAACGATTTCGTTGAATGCTGCTACGCCTACATTTGTGTTGTCTTCAGCAACGTAAAGCTTTGTAGCGTCGAGGTCTGTGTAGATGAACTTAACGTTCCAGCCTGTGATATCAACATTCTTCTCACCGTCAACTGTAGCAAGGATCTTACCGCCTGTTACGCTGGTAATAACCGCTGTGCCGAAGAAGTTCTTGTCGAGCTTGTTCTCGAACTTAGCGAGGTTATATGTGTAGCTGTATGTTGTTGTGCCAACAAGGACATTGGACTTGGAAACCGTAGACGTACCGAACATGCTGCCGAGGTTAGCAAGGATCTTACCGTTCTTGTCAACCTTGTAGAATGAGCCGGGCGTTACGATGAACTTAAGGTCTTCTGCCTTGAAGCTCGAGCTTGTTGTATCATACTCGTAGTAAACAGGACCGAATTCGGAGCCGTCGAGGGCATACGCGGATCTGTCTGTCTTTACGATGTAGGATGTGCCTGTTTCATCTGCATTGAGTACTGTTGTAGCGTCGGAACCAACGTATACAATTGTACCTGTCTTGCTATCAGGTGTTACAGGCTGCTCACCCTTGAACTCACCGATAACTGTGATATTGGTGATAGTCTTGAGGTCAGCGGATACTGCGATCTGTACTCTTGTAGCAAAGAGAGCACTGCCGGAAGCAACGAAGTTCTTGAATGTTGTTGTGCTGCCGACAACCTTGCCTGCAGAATTGCTGGGCGTCATAACCGTTACGCTTGTAGAGCCTGCAATCTTGAGTTCTGTGGTAGGATCGCTTGCGAGAGTTACCATGTAGTAGCCGGGAACGAAGCCGGACTCGTTCTTATCCATAGCTCTGATGGACTTGAACATTGTCATGGAAGAAGTATTTGCTTTCGGATAAGCGGAGAGCTTCTTGTTTGCAAGTTCAACTGCTGCATTTGCATTGTTGAAAGCAACATAGTTTACTGTGCCGTCAGCCTTGATGTAGCTGAAGCTTGTAGCGGGTTCAAGTTCTGCGTAGATCACGCCATTGAATGAGTAGTATACCCAGTTCTTTGTTGTGCCTGCGATAGTCTTTGTGCCGCTTGTCTTTGTCATATTCTCTGCTACGAGAGCGTCGCCCTTAACGACAGCGCCTTCTGAATCGTAAACCATTACATACTGACCGTCGTTAGCCTTTACAGGATACGGCTTGTAAGTTGTTGCTGTTGTAACCTGAGAAGCTGTTGTGAACTCAACCTCGAATGTGTACTTGCCGCTGCTGTAGCTCTTGGTAATGTACTCGGGGTTGTAGCCCTTGGACTCTGTAGTAACTACTACATAGGAGTACTTAGCTACGAATGCGTCCATAGCGGACTTAGCGATATTCTTAGCAGCTGTTGTTTCAGCAGCTGTGAGACCTACAGTCTTGTTAAGAACCTTCTCGTAGTATGTTCCGATATCTGCAGCTGCAGGGTTAGCAACAACGGAGTATGTTCCGTTATCGGAATTGTAGGTGTAGTATGTCTTGCCTTCTACGAAGAGCGAAGAAGCGGATACCATAGCTACATAGAAAGGATCTGTCTTTGTGGAATCAAGCGTTACCGAGATGCCTGCGTTCGGCCATGCAAGGTCAGATGCTTCACCAGCGGAAACGGATACTTTCCAGTAGTAGTTTCTGTTTCTCCAGGAATTGGACAGACCGTGAGTGGGCTGTGCAGTCCATTCGTATACGCCGTCGCCATCGAGATCTCTCCACTCAGTCCAGTGGTAGATTACCTGATATGCGCGTGCTTCGGAGCTGGACTGTGCTGTGTCACCTGTGGAAAGTCTCATTACGCTGTAGGAACCTGTTTCCTTTGTCATTGTGACATAGTAGAAGTTCTGAGCTGTAACCTTGTCGCCTATTGTGAGGTCGTGAGCAACGCTGCCGCCGTAGATTGCACGGTATGTAGCTGCGTTTGCAACATCCCAGATTGTAGAAGCGGAAGCTCTTACATTGTATGTTGTGAGCGATGTAGCACCGCTGTAGTTCTGAACGTTGGAGCTGGAGATGATACCCTGAGCAGCAGCTGCGAATGTTGTAGCATTCTTGTTGCCGAGAGCGCTCTTCAGACCGTTCATAAGCTGTGTTTCATTGAAGTAAGAAGCGGATGCGAGACCGCCGTAGCCGGCTGTTATGTACCAGACGTTGCCGTTTCTAGGATCAGCCAGATACTTAGCCTTGATTGCATCAGAGCCGTAACCAGCGCTGATCATGCCTGTTACATCTGCAAATGTAGAAGCTGTGGAGTAGTAAACATTGTTTACAGACTTGTATGTGCCTGTCTTAGCAAGGTTTACCTTGTATGTGTTGTTGTCAGCGGACTTCTCAACGCTTACTACGAAGCCTCTGCCGTTATCGGCAGCAGCGGACTTAGCAAGGATGATTCTGTCATTTGCATCAAGAACATAGTTGATGTACTTGTTGTTTACCCATGCGGATACCATTGCGCGAACGGATTCTGCATCAGCTGCCTTGTAGATACCTGCATCGCTGGGATCAAGGATTATTCTTGCCCAAGAGTAGCCCTGGTCTTCGATAACGTCTGTATCTGTTGTGAAGCCTTCAACACCTGTGAGTGTCTTGAGCGTGATAGCTGTGAAGGCGTCTGCGGATTCCTGAACAAGCACATAGTACTTGCTGAGGTCTTCCTTAACAGGAGTTGCTACTGCCTGATATGTATTTGTTTCAGCGTCTGCAAATACATAGTATGTCTTTACTGCGTACTCATAGTAAGTAGCGATATCTGCCACATCGGGTGTAGCAACTGCTGCATAAGCAGCGCCGTCCCATGTGTAGTATGTCTTGCCGGAAACGAGCTCTGTATCAGTTGTCTTGCTGTAGTAGAGGTCGTTTACGTCGGTTGTCTTAGCATAGGAAATCTTGGCAAGTATAGTTGCCTTTTCAGCAGCTGTAACAACCTTGCCGTCGTATACAAATGCATCGCCTGCAGTGTAGAGGTTGGCACTTGTGTACTCGTTTGTGCCGGCAGCGTCTGTGTAAACATAGCTCTTGCCGTCAGCAGTCTTATAAGCATAACCGAAGTTTGTCTTATAGAAATCTGTAACGTAGCTCATCCATGTCTTGGAGCCTACTGTGATGCTAGCAGTAGCACCCGAGAGGCTGTAAGAAACTGTCTGAGATGTGGGAACATAACCGAAAGCGGGCAGGTATGCAACCTTGTACTCGATGGTTGTAGCGCCTGTTTCAGCGTCTGTCTTAGCTACAGGGATAGATACCGTGTAGTAGCCGTTGTCAGCCTCTGCGAGAACATCCTGGATGTAGCCGCTTGCATAGCTGAGAACGTCGATAGCGCCTGTACCGAGGTTAAGTGTAGCGCGGAAGCCCTGATACCACTGGTTAAGAAGGATACCGGACGCGCCGTGACGATCGGATACGTTGAAGATAAGCTGAACCTTGTTTGTAGGCTTGCTTGCGTCAAGCGTCCATGCGTCTGTGTTGAATACGCCGTCGCTGCCGACTGTCTGGTTGATGATAACAGCACCTGCGCTGGGAACACCCTTTGCATAGTGGTTAGGATCACCGTTCGGCTTGTTTTCAGCACCGCCACCGACGATGTTTTCGCAATCATCCTCGATGAAGAATGCGTCATAGTTTGTTACAACAGCAACATCATACTTGCCGTCGCCGTCCATATCGGAGAATACAGCTTCAACTTCGCCCTGTGCGGCGTTGATGAGCTGAGCCTTTGCTTCAGCAGCTGTGAGCTGAACGAGGTTGCCCTTTTCGAGCCACTTGCCGAGGTTAGAGGCAGGTGTTGTGCCACGCTGAACCCAAACTACTTCGCCTGTACCGATTGTGTAGTACTTGTCGTATGTAACGCCGCTTTCAACCTTGGATACGCCTACCTTCTCATAGCCGTATACCTTGATTTCATTGGAGCTACCCGAGTAGTTGGAGCCCTTTGCACGGAGTGTGTAAGCTGTGCCCTGGAATGTGAGGGTATTGCCGCTCCATGATGTTACGTCCTTTTCAGCATTGTAAGCTGTGGGAAGAGCTGCATTGTTGTTTGCTGTGCCGTAGCTGTTGGCAAGACCGTTGAGGTAGTAATCAAGGTTTGTAGTACCGGCGAGAACGCGGTATGTGTCTACAATATGATTATCTGCGATAGAAAGGGATTTTACGGTGTTGCCGGAAACTGTGAGGTTCAGAACGGAGCCTTCACGAACATAGTCGAAGAGGTAGAATACTTCTTCGTTTGCTACATCGACATTAGCAGCCTTGCCGAGAGAAACTCTTACGAGCTTCTGGAACTGAGTACCGCTGAGTGTGATTGTTGTGCTTGTGAAGTTTTCGCCATCGAAAACCTGAAGCTCAACATTCTTGGTTGTATCAAGAATCTTGGAGTAAGGAGTTACAACCTGGCTGTTAACGTCATAGTTGCGCTCTGTCCAGTATCTTGACCAAGCAGTCCATGTGAGGGACTTTGTAACCTGAGCGTTAACGGGAGCGCCGTAACCGCCGGAGATCCAACCCTGAAGCTGCTTGCTGCTGAGCGGCTTTCTTGCAAGCGTCTTGACAACTGCTGTAACCTTGATGGAAGGAAGTGTTGCGCCGAGCTTGTAGCCCATGTCGTAACCGTTGTGTCTTACGTTTGCGCCGTTTGTAGCGAGTGTGTAGAGCAGGTAAGCTGCCTGACCCTTTGTGAGCTTGTGCTCAGGTACATACTTGCCGACGTTGGAAACAAAAGTAGCATCGATTGCCTTGCAACGAAGCTCAGCAACTCTGATGTAGTTGTATTTCCAGTTAGCCTTGTACCATTCATCGTATGTAGCATACTTTGAGCGGTCTGCGCCATAGTATGACTCGAAGAATTCATCATAGCCCATTACACGGGTGATGATAGCACACGCTTCTGCGAATGAAATGGAGTCGTTGGGACGGAAGTTGCCGTCGCCGTCACCCTGGATGAAACCACTCTCTTCTGCATATGCAATAGCTGCATAGTAGTGATCGCCGGCTGTAACGTCAGCGAAAGAGGTGGAATCGGTTTTGTCGTCCCAAAGCTTGTCATCTACGAATGTAGACTCAATCTTTGCGATCCACATAGCGAATGTGTTTCTGTCTATTTCCTTGTCGGCAGTAGAACCGATGGTATCGATGCCTGTGGATTCAATCCAGTTAACGGCTTTTCCATACCACTTGCTCGTGCCGGAGTAAGCAGACAGACTTGCACATGAACCTACAATGAACATCAGTGTAAGAACAAGTGCAAGAATTCTCTTGAAGTTTTTCATAGTATTCCTCCTGAATATTTTTGGGCAAGTCCGCTGAGAAGAGCAGACCTGTCGACCTATTGTAATATTACAACAAGCGAAAGAAAATTGCAATACTTTTTCTTCTTTTGTAACAAAGCTGTAACATTACTCGTGTTTATTTTCGTATGCTTCCATTTTATTCATATATGTCCCTCTTGTCAATGCTTTTTCCGCTTTTGTAATATATCTGTAACCCGCCTGTAACAAAGTTGTAACATTGCCTATATATAATAAAAAGGAAGATTTTTCTCGGATTTGTGAGTCCTGTTTTTCTGTTTTTCTTCAACCGGCACGCGCTGCCGGCTTAAGCCGCGGAGAGCGTCACAAAACCGCCGCAAAGATATTTCGCGCTCTGCGGAGCGCGACAATGGCTCCTCCCTTTGAACCCGCAATCCTCCCCAAAGGCTTGACCTAAACTTTATGTTGAGCGAAAACTTTTTGTTCCGTAAAAATGGCTTTTTCAGGAAGAAATAAGCAAAAAAGTCCCTTTTTCGGGACTTTTTGTTTATTTCTTTGTGAGAGCGTCGATTACAGGGCTGACAAACAGGAAAAGCAGTATTCCCACCACGAGAATTGCCACAATTCCGAGCAGTAATGTCCAGATTTTCGTCTCTTTTTCGCCGTACTGGCGTACAACTCTCGCTTTTGCTTCCTCCGAGATATAAAAACGCGTGTTTTCATCCACGGCAAGTCTGCCGTTTTCATCGCGTTCCGCGCCCACTGCCGTCACCATCTTCGAGAGAACGCCGCCACGGCGCATTGCTTTCACCGCGGAAACATTATCCTCCTGCCCGAGTTCGGCAAGAGTTTTTGCGCTTTCCTCATCCACCGCGCCCGCATTCATCACCGAGCGTGCAAACGCGCCCATTATTTTCTTATTGCAATAAATCACTATCCACGAGATGATAAATCCGAATATCATTGCAAAAAGCACGAATGTGAAAGTCACTTTTCCCGTGTCGGTCGTCATGGCAAAGTCGATTTCCTTAAGCCAATCCATAACTATACTCCTTTTTAAATAGAATCAACGAAATCCTTGCCGCAAAGCGCAAGCAGCACCTTTTCGAGGTCTTCATAATCGGTATAGCCTATCGAAATACTGCTGAGTTTGCCGTTTTCCTTAATTTTGACGCGTCTGCCGAGCGCTTTTTCTACCTTGCGTTCAAGCTCGCGCGTATAATTTATCCCCTCGGCGGGTGCCGGTTTATCGACATTCTGTTTCTCCGCATTCATCTTTTTGATGAGCTTTTCCGTATCGCGAACCGACATTTCCGCCGCGATAACAGTCTTTGCCGCTTCTTCCGTGCGGTCTTTATTTTCGAGTGCGAGTATCGCCTTTGCATGACCTGCGGAAAGTGCGCCCGAAACGACATATTCGCGCACGCTGTCAGGCAAATCGAGCAGTCGGAGCAGGTTTGCCACCGAGCTGCGGCTTCTGCCGATGCGTTTTGACGCCTCGTCCTGCGTCAGTCCGAATTCGTCCATCAACGCTTCTATAGCCTCTGCTTCCTCTATCGGATTCAGATTTTGTCTCTGAATGTTCTCAACAAGCGCCATTTCCGCCGATTTCTGCTCATCGGCATCCATTATCACCACCGGAATTTCGGAAAGTCCCGCCATTCTTGCGGCTCTCCAACGGCGTTCGCCCGCGATAATGCGATACATATCGCCCACCTTGCGTACCGTTATCGGCTGAATTATGCCATACTGCGCTATGGAAAGCGCAAGATTCCGAAGTTCTTCCGCGTCAAAATTCTTTCTCGGCTGACCGACTTTCGGTTCCACAAGCGCTATGCGCACAGTCGTTATGCCGGTTGTCTCCTCATTTTTCTTCTCGTTATCGGAAAATATCGTGTCCATTCCTCTGCCGAGTCCGCCTTTTTTCATCGCTGCCATTGTTCTCTCCTCCTCAGATTCTCGTCATCAGTTCCCTTGCCACCTCGTCATATGCAAGGCTTCCGGGCGAATATTTGTCATAATACTGTATCGGCGCGCCATAGCTCGGCGCTTCGCTCAGGCGCACGCTTCTTGATATCGTCGCCTTGAAAAGTTTGTCCGCATAATACTTTTTCAGCTCGTCTACAACCTGAACGGAAAGATTCAGTCTGCCGTTATACATCGTGATGAGTATTCCCGTCACGGCAAGCGTCGGATTGTAGAGCTTTTTCACCTGCTTTATGCTCATCATTATCTGTGAAAGTCCCTCGAGCGAGAAATATTCGCATTGCATCGGTATCACCACACCGTCGCTTGCCGTGAGTGCATTGACCGTAAGCAGTCCGAGTGACGGCGGACAGTCGATGATGATATAGTCATATTCGCTTTTCACCGCGTCGAGTGCCGCTTTCAGCTTTGCTTCGCGCTTTTCCGTATCTGCCAGTTCCAGTTCCGCCGCCGCCAACGAAAGTTCCGATGGCATTATCGAGAGATTCTTATATTTTGTTTTGATTATGCAATCGCGCGGCGATACTTTGCCCACGAGCGCATCATAAACCGTATTTTTCACCTGCGATTTGCGGATTCCGACGCCGCTCGTTCCGTTGCCCTGCGGGTCAAAATCGACAAGCAATGTGTTCTTGCGTTTCATCCCGAGCGCCGCCGCCACATTTATCGCCGAGGTTGTCTTGCCCACGCCGCCCTTTTGGTTGGCAAAGGCTATTATTTTCGCCATAATTTACCCCTTAATCGGATTATTGCCCGCAAACCCGGACATCATCCGCCGATTTTCAATTCCGTCTGATTCAAGTATATCATTTTTTGCCGTCAAAGTCAATGGAAAAAGCAAAACTCCCGCAGGCTTTTGTTCCTCGTGGAACATTTTGCCTATCGGGAGCATTGCTCTGGGAATTGATGGAGGAATATAAGGGAGAAAACTTTCGGAATGTTCCACGGGGAACATTTGGAGGAGGTGTCAGCGAGATGCGCGCGGGACAGAAATTGACAGCAGAACATCATTTTGTCTCTCTGTGCGTTCATATCCGATGTTTATGCCCGCACCTCGCATGGTTGCCACCGCTTTTTCGACCGTATTGAAAAACGGAAGCGTATCATGGAGCACGAATTTGCGATTTTTCGTCGTTTCAGCACAAAAACGCTCGATTATCGCCTGTGCGCGCTCACCCCGCGCTTTTTCATTCTGTAATTCCGTGAGAATCTTTTTTTGCATCTCGGAGTTTTGCTTTGAAAAAAGGATGCAATGACGAGGAGACGCCTCGGCGGAAAGGAGAAACCGCCGCTTCTCAGGCGTCACGGAGCAAAGACAGAGCTTGTTTTCCAGCGTCGCGGGACTGATGCCGAGTTTTGCGGCAAGCTCACCCTTTGGATAACGCTTTCTTTGTACTATGTCGGAGAGTACATCCGCTTCCTCAAAACAATTGCGTGGCAGGGGAATATCATGCAATGTTTCATCGGGGACAGAGTTTTTTTCGATAACGGCACACGGAACAGTCAGCATATCTGCCATCAGAGCGGCTCGGAACCGCTTTTCTCCGCAGATAAGCTGATAAAGCGGCGTGTCTTGCGTTCCGACATTCTGAATAAGAAGCGGACTGCTCATACCATTTTGCCGTAGCTCAGCGGCAAGCAAACGCACCTCTGCGGGTGAAAATTTTTTCGGCGATTCATACGGATTCGGACAAATCGCCGCTGTTTCAATTATTTTGACCTCGGTCATGTGCATTCCGTCGCTCAGTGCCGTTATTCTGTCAGTCAGCTCCGTCGTCAGCTTTGCTTTTTCCAAAATAACCACCTCGGCTATATGATATCATATTTTCCTTGCGGATTTGCGCAAAGCCTGTCGGTCGAAAATAATTTTTTTGCGGGGGATATAATATAAATAGGAAGAAAAAAGATACTTAAAGTAAGTTTTCTTTTGCGCCTGCTTTTGCAAAAGAAAAAGCTACAAAAAGAAAACGCCGAAATAGGGCTTTCGCGCTCTGCGGAGCGCGAAAGCCCTATTTCGGCGGCTCGTGCAAGCCTCCCAAAAGGCTTGAGCGAAACTTTAATTGTAAGATAAACTCCGCAATTTTAAAAATATAATAAAAGAAGTGGAATCCATGCCGGATTTCACTCCTTTTTACAGCGGTTTCTTCTTTATCTGTGCATTCGTCCTCGGATAAAGCATAGCCGTTTTTTCATTCTTTGCAAAAATAAAATTCTCACGCTTCGATGTGCCGTTTTTCTCATGCAAAGTGATATTTTGTTTCTGCGCGAGCGAAATTCCAAGCTTTTCTACCGCATTTTGCGCAGTTTTCAGTTCCTCTTCCGCATTTTTGCCTTTCATCGCGATGAAAATCCCGCCTTTTTTGACAAACGGCACGCACCATTCAAGCAAAATATTCAGTGCCGCCACGGCTCTTGCACAAACCACATCGTATTTTTCGCGATACGCGCCGTCTCTGCCCAGCTCCTCGGCTCTTCCGGTGACGATTTTCACATTGGAAAGACCGAGCTTTGCCGCCGTTTCGGCTATATAAGCCGTCTTTTTTGCCGTAGCATCAAGTGCCGTCACGGCGATATCAGGACGCACGATGGCAAACGGAAGCGTCGGCATTCCACCGCCGCTGCCCACATCGAGCACATTCGCCCCCGCAGGCAGAAGCTCTGCCGCAAAAAGGCAATCGATATAGTGCCGCGCGATGATTTCGCGCTCCTCCGTGATAGCCGTGATGTTCATTTTTTCATTGGTCTCGCGCATGATTTGCGCAAGCGAAAAGAACTTTTCCATCGCCTCTTCCGAGGCATATTTCTCCAGTCCGTTCTCTGTGAACATTTGTTTGTATATGCTGAAAAACTCACTCTTTTCCATCGTCAGCCTCCTCCGCATGTCCGCCTTTTTCGCGGTTCACGATATCGAGATAGATTAGCAAAACCGAAATATCCGCAGGCGAAATGCCGCTTATCCGGCTTGCCGCGCCGATGCTGTGCGGGCGGAATTTTGCAAGCTTCTGCGCCGCCTCAAGCGAGATTCCGCGAATGGCAGAATAATCGATTTCTTCAGGCAGGAGGCGCTTTTCCAGCTTTTCGAAACGCGCCGCTTCGGCAAGTTGCTTCTTAATGTAGCCCTCGTATTTTATGTCCGTTTCGAGCGTCAGAATCTCCTCTCTCGTGAGGTGCGGGTCGCTCTTCGCATCCATAAGCGAGAGCACTGTCGCATATGTCATGCTCGGTCGGCGGAGGAGTTCATCTGCGCGAACGCCTGTTTCTATTTTCGGCTCGCCAAGCGACTCCAAAAGGGAATTTACCCTCTCGTTCGGCGGGAAAACAGTGGCATGCAGGCGCGCCTTTTCCGCCGCGATGCGCTCCTGTTTTGCGAGAAAGCGCACGTATCTCTCATCGCTGACAAGCCCCGCGTCATGCCCCTTTTTCGTCAGGCGCACATCGGCATTATCCTGCCGCAGAAGCAGGCGGTATTCCGAGCGTGAGGTCATCATTCTGTATGGTTCGTTTGTGCCTTTTGCAACTAAATCGTCAATAAGAGTACCGATATATGAGCTGTTGCGCGTCAATATCAGCTGTTTTTTGCCTTGTAATTTGAGTGCGGCATTCATGCCGGCGATAAGTCCCTGCGCCGCCGCCTCCTCATAACCTGAGGTGCCGTTGAACTGTCCCGCGCCGTAGAGATTCGGGATTTCCTTAAACTCCAGTGCGGCGGAAAGCTGTGTCGGGTCGGAGCAATCGTATTCTATCGCGTAGGCATTGCGCATGGTTACGGCGTGTTCGAAACCGACCATGCTATGGAGCATTTCGAGCTGAACATCCGCGGGCATGGATGACGAAAACCCTTGCAGATACAGCTCATTTGAGCCGTAACCCGTCGGTTCGAGGAAGAGCTGATGTCTTATCTTGTCGGGGAAACGGACGACCTTATCCTCTATGCTCGGGCAGTATCGCGGACCGATGCCTTTTATCTCGCCGGAATAAAGCGGTGAACGGTGAATATTGCTTCTGATAATATCATGAGTTTTTTCGTTTGTATACGCGACATAGCAAGAGAGTTTCGGTCGCGCGTATAAGTCAGATATATTTGTATCTGCGCTGTACGGCGTCGGAATCTCCTCGCCGTCCTGCTTTTCAAGCACGGAAAGGTCAACTGTTCGCGCATCGATTCTCGGCGGAGTGCCGGTTTTGAAGCGCATTATTCTTATGCCGAGCGCGCGCAGACTTTCTGTCAGACGAGTTGCCGCGTGCATCCCGTCGGGACCCGAGCTCCGGCGGAAATCGCCGATTATCACGCGGGAATCGAGATATGTACCCGAGGAAATGACCGCCGCGCGTGCTTTATACACGGCACCGACAGCCGTCACGAGAGCAAAACCCTCGCCATCGCGGCGTATTTCACAGATTTCGCCTTGGATAAGGCGCAGATTTTCGGTATGCTCTATCGTTTTTTTCATGATGTCCTGATAGAGACGGCGGTCTGCCTGAATGCGTTTGGACTGAACCGCCGCGCCCTTGCTGGAATTGAGGATGCGATCCTGAAGCATAACCTTGTCCGCGGCTCTGCCCATTTCGCCGCCGAGCGCGTCAATCTCAAAAACGAGCTGACCTTTGCCAGTGCCGCCTATCGAGGGATTGCACGGCATATTACCCACGGCATCGAGCGAAATTGTGAAAAGCAGAGTGCGGCAACCGAGTCGGGCGGCGGCAAGTGCGGCTTCTATGCCGGCATGACCCGCGCCGATAACGGCTATATCTGCATCTGAAACAAAAAACTCCTGTATCATTATTTCTGTCCTTTTATTGTGTTTGTATATGCGATTTGATTTTTCGGTTGTGGTGGGATGGGGAAACAGGTAAAATGTCTGTCTTGCGGGTCGTCGATAGGAATGGACTCATACGCGGAGCGTATGTGTCGGCGTCGCCGAGACAGGGGAGTGGATTTCAAAGAGGGAGAAAAGCCCTCTTAAATGACTTTTGATACTTTTCGTCAGGCAAAAGTACGACAAAAGAAAAAGTATCTTTATAGTGAGCGAAAAATTCAGAGAAAGCGTTGCGCGGAGCGGAGTTCATCTCCTGCGCAGAGCCTCGCGCACATCATCATAGCTATAGCCATAGCGGAGAAGTGCCGCCATCGCTTTTTGCTTGCTTTTCGGTTCGGCGAAAAGCTCCCTGCCGCCCATCATTTCTATTCTCTCGGCACAGTGCTGTGGGAAATCTATGTCGGCATTTTCGAGAGTTTCACGGATGACCTCGCTCTCAAAGCCTTTGGCAAAAAGCTCTGTCTTTATGCGGTTTTTGCCGTATTTTTTCTTCTCGGCAAGCTCCTGCGCAAGCATTTCCGCCTGTCCCTCCTCATCTATATATCCGTTCCCGGCAAAAAAAGCCACTGCTTCATCCGCGCTCTCAGGCGGAAAGCCTTTGCGTATCAGTTTGCTACGCAGATTTTTCTTCGTATTGAAAGAAAATTCAAGCAGACGCAGACCTGCGCGGACAGCTTCCGTGCGAAGCGAAAGATAGCGTATCTGCGAGAGCAGTTCCGCATCTGCCGCATACGGTGCGTCGATATGAGAGGGAAGTGCCGTCTCACCGAAATACTGCGCCGCTATACAATAATTTTCGCGGCGCAGTCCATTTTCATCGGTTATTTCTATAGTGAGCGCAAATTCTTCTCCCCCTGCGGCGGGAGAGATTTTCACTATACAAGCTTTCATTATTCGTCGGCTTCCACGTCGAGCAGTTTGATATCAAAGTTATCGCCATCTTCATCCTCTTCCTCATCGAGAGAATAAGCTTCCTCGGCTATCTCTATCTCATCGCTCTGTGCCTTGATTTTCTTTTCTATTTCTTCCATGAGCGCACGGTTTTCTTCTATGGTCTTGCGTGCATTTTCTTTGCCCTGACCGATACGCTCGCCGTTATAGCTGAACCATGAACCGCTCTTGGCAATTATACCCAGTTCCGTGCCGATATCGAGAATTTCACTTGATTTCGATATGCCCTTGCCATAGAGAATGTCAAATTCCGCTATCTTGAAAGGCGGTGCGACTTTATTTTTTACGACTTTGCACTTTACTCTGCTGCCGTAAACCTCGCTGCCCTGCTTGAGATTTTCGGTCTTGCGGACATCGATACGCACGGAGGCATAGAATTTCAGCGCTCTGCCGCCTGTTGTAGTCTCGGGGTTGCCGTACATTACATTGACCTTTTCACGGAGCTGATTTATGAATATCACGGCGCATCCCGTTTTAGATATAGCGCCGGAAAGCTTGCGGAGCGCCTGCGACATGAGTCGCGCCTGAAGTCCCACATGGGAAGCGCCCATCACGCCGTCTATTTCCTGCTGAGGAACGAGCGCGGCAACGCTGTCGACTACGATAACGTCAATTGCACCCGAGCGCACGAGCGCTTCTGTTATTTCCAGTGCCTGCTCGCCGCTGTCCGGCTGAGAAACAAGCAGACTGTCTATATCCACGCCCAGCGCCTTGGCGTAAACAGGGTCGAGCGCATGCTCGGCGTCGATAAATGCCGCTTCGCCGCCCATTCTCTGCACCTCGGCTACCACATGGAGAGCAACGGTTGTTTTGCCGGAGGATTCGGGTCCGAAAATCTCTATGATTCTGCCGCGCGGAATGCCGCCGATGCCGAGCGCAAGGTCAAGCGTGAGCGAGCCTGTCGGGATGGAATCCACCTGCATATGCGTATTTTCGCCGAGCTTCATTATCGTACCCTTGCCGAAATCCTTTTCTATTTGGGCAAGAGCCGTTTCGAGTGCTTTTTTCTTGTCCGCATCGGCAACAGGTCTTGCCGCCGCTGTTTTTTTCTTTGCTACTGCCATAATTTATTCTTCTCCTTATGTAAATTCAGCCGCTCCGAAATGCGCCTTGCGCAAACGGTAGTCAATGATTTTGTTTTTATTTTGTAGGTGGTCGCCATAGGTTTTCCGCAAGAGCCTTGAAGTGACTTTTTATCGTACTTTTGTGTGACCAGCGGAGGGTTCAGGGTGGCGAAGCTGCCTCTGAACGGCGTTTCCGGGACGGGAGAATGCTTTATCCTGCTTAAATCTCATCCTCGTCGGAAGCGGTTTCTGCCGCTTCTTCTGCTTCTTCATCTGACGCCTCGGCTTCCTCTGCCGACTTTATTTCAGCCGCTTCGGTCGCTTCCTCTTCGAGAGCAGCTTCCTCCGCTTTCTTTTCCTCCTCGGCATGAACGAGCGTGAAGTTTACTACGCTCGCGCCCTCGGAGAGACGCATCACGATGACTCCCGCGGTATTATTGCCGTAGGTCGGGATATCGGCGGCGGGAGTACGGATGATAACGCCCTCGTCGGTGATTATCATGAGGTCATCCGTATCGCAGACGGCGGCGATACCCGCAAGGTAGCCCGTCTTTTCCGAAATCTTATGGCATATAACGCCCATTGTTCCTCTGCTGTGCGCCGTGAAGCCCTCGAAACCGGACTTCTTGCCATAGCCCTTTTCGGTTATCGTGATAAGCTTCTTGCCCTCGTCTATAACCTCGGCGCCGACAACATAATCATCGCCGCGCAGGCGTATTCCGCGGACACCGCGTGCCGTTCTGCCCATGACGCGCGCTTCGTTTTCATTGAAGCGGACGGCTTTGCCCTCTCTCGTGGCGATAATGATATCGCTTTCGCCCGCCGTCTTGCGGACATAGAGCAGTTCATCGCCGTCATCGAGATTCATGGCTATCTTGCCGCCGCGGCGCATGAATTCAAAATCCATCACATTGGCACGCTTGATAACGCCGCATTTCGTCACCATGACGAAGTATTCGTTCTCACCAAAACCCTCTATCGAGATAACGGAGGTGACAAATTCGCCCTCGGTCAGCTCAAGCAGATTGACTATATTCGTACCCTTGGCTGTTCTGCCCGCCTCGGGTATCATATATGCTTTCTTGGCAAAAACCTTGCCCTTGTTTGTAAACATGAGCAAGAACGAGTGGCTGTTGACTACCATTACATCGACAACATCATCCTCATCCTTTGTTTTCATGCCGATAATACCCTTGCCGCCGCGGCGCTGTGCCGTATATTCGCGCGCGGGCATACGCTTGAAGTAGCCGCCGCGCGTCGCCGTGATAACACAGCTGTGGCGCTCGATGAGATCTTCAAGCACTATCTCATTCTCGGCTTCTTCTATTCTCGTGCGGCGCTCGTCGCCGAATTTCGCCTTGATATCGAGCATTTCTTCCTTGATGATGCCGATAAGCTTGCTTTCGTCGGCGAGAATGGAGCGAAGCTCCTCTATAAGCGCACAGAGTCTGTCCAGCTCGTCCTCAATCTTGGCCGTTTCGAGATTTGAGAGCTTGCCGAGCTGCATTTCTACTATCGCCTGCGTCTGCGCGTCGTCCAGACCGAAACGCAGCGTCAGCTGTTCCTTGGCATCGGGAATGGACTTGGAACCGCGGATGATCGCAATGACCTCGTCGATATTCTCTATGGCTATTTTCAGTCCTTCAAGTATGTGAGCGCGCTTTGTCGCCTTTTCCAGTTCAAACTGCGTTCTGCGGCGAAC
The DNA here is from genome assembly GCA_963618495.1 of Acutalibacteraceae bacterium. Taxonomy (GTDB): domain Bacteria; phylum Bacillota; class Clostridia; order Oscillospirales; family CAG-272; genus Apopatosoma. The sequence continues at coordinate 13,732 of CAVESF010000004.1, read as the reverse complement.
TACCTCCTCCTGATGCCTGATATAAACGGAGAGCAGTTCTTTCAGCCCGAGTACCTTCGGCTCGCCGTCCACGAGCGCGAGCATATTGACAGCGCAGGTGTCCTGAAGCTGTGTGTATTTATAGAGCTGATTGAGTATTACCTGCCCGTTTGCATCGCGACGGTATTCTATGACAATCTTCATGCCGTGTCGGCCGGATTCGTCGCGCAGGGCGGTGATTCCCTCCACGCGCTTGTCCTTGACAAGGTTGGCAATGCTTTCCACAAGCATGGATTTATTTACCTGATAGGGGATTTCGTATATTTCTATTCTGCGCTTGTCCTCAAAAACCTCGGCGCGCGCACGAACCGTTATCTTGCCTCTGCCCGTGGCATAGGCTTCGTAAATGCCCGCCGTGCCGTGTATGGTCGCATAAGTAGGAAAGTCCGGACCCTTGATAAATGTCATCAGCTCGCGGACATCCGCCTCGGGATGCTCCATGAGGTAGATTGTGCCGTCTATAACCTCGCCGAGATTATGCGGGGGAACATTTGTCGCCATGCCGACGGCGATGCCGACAGAACCGTTGACAAGCAGATTCGGGAAGCGGGAGGGAAGTACCTCCGGCTCTTTTCTCGTGTTGTCAAAGTTGGGAACAAAGTTTACTACATCCTTTTCGATATCGGCAAGCATGAGATTTGCCAGCTTCGCCATTCTCGCCTCGGTATAACGGTAGGCGGCGGCACCGTCGCCGTCTATATTGCCGAAGTTTCCGTGACCCTCTACGAGCGGATAGCGAAGCGAGAAGGGCTGCGCCAGACGCACCATCGAGTCGTAGACCGCAGTATCGCCGTGCGGATGATATCTGCCCAGCACATTACCGACGGTGGTCGCCGATTTGCGGAAAGGATTTTCATATGTGAGCTTGTCCTCATACATCGCGTAGAGTATACGGCGGTGTACGGGCTTGAGTCCGTCTCTCGCGTCGGGGAGCGCACGGGATATGATAACCGACATCGCATATTCCATGAAGGATTTCTTCACTTCACGCTCCATTTTGATATCGACTATCTTCTGGTCTTTGAATTCTATATTTTGCTGTTTGTTATCCAATTTTTCTGCTCCTTTCGCTTAAATGTCGAGGTTTTCGACAAGCTTTGCATTCTCTTCGATGAAGCGGCGGCGCGGAACGACATCATCGCCCATCAGAACGGAGAATACCTCGTCGCAGGCGATGGCGTCCTCTATGGTAACGCGCAGAAGAGTTCTTCTCTCGGGATCCATTGTGGTTTCCCAGAGCTGTTCCTTATCCATTTCGCCGAGACCTTTGTATCTCTCGGCGCGGGCATTGCCGCCCATTTCCGCAATGATTCTGTCGCGCTCGTCGTCGGAGAAAGCATATTTTTCCTGCTTACCCTTTATCACCTTATAGAGCGGCGGCTGCGCCGCATAGACATGGCCCTCTTCTATGAGCTTCTTCATATGGCGGAAGAAGAATGTGAGCAGGAGTATGCGTATATGAGAACCGTCGACATCGGCATCCGCCATGATGATTATCTTGCCGTAGCGGAGCTTTGCCATATCAAATTCATCGCCTATGCCGCAACCCAGCGCCTGAATTATAGGTATGAGCGACTGATTTGAATAAACCTTGTCAAGTCGGCTCTTTTCCACATTGAGCACCTTGCCGCGCAGAGGCAGTATCGCCTGATAGCGGCTGTCGCGTCCGTCCTTGGCGCTGCCGCCTGCGGAGTCTCCCTCTACGAGGAAAAGCTCTGTCAGCTCCGTGCTCTTTTCATGGCAGTCGGCAAGCTTGCCGGGGAGCGAAAAGCCCTCGAGCGCGCCTTTTCTGCGCGTCGCTTCTCTTGCTTTTCTCGCCGCTTCTCTTGCATTGGAGGCGGCTATCGCCTTTTCTATTATCGCCTTGCCGACGGCGGGATTTTCCTCTAAATATTCGTCCAGCTTCTCGGAGACGAGCGCGTAAACGAAGCTTCTTATCTCGCTGTTGCCGAGTTTCGCTTTCGTCTGGCTTTCAAACTGCGCGTCCGGCAGTTTTACGGAGATAACGGCGCAGAGACCCTCGCGCACATCATCGCCCGTGAGGTCCTTATCCTCCTGCTTCATCACCTTTATCTTGCGCGCATAGTTATTGAGAACCTTTGTCAGCGCGGTTTTGAAGCCTACCTCATGCGTACCGCCCTCGATGGTTGCCATATTGTTGGCAAAGGTGACTATGGTATCGGCATAGGTATCGTTGTATTGCAGAGCAATCTCGGCTGTGAGGTCGCCCTTTTCACCGCGGATGTATATAACATCGGGGTGTATCATATTGCAGTGCTTGACGGAGTTGAGATATTCCACGAAGCTGCGTATGCCTCCCTCGTAATGAAGCGTGGCGGTTTTCGGCTCTTCTCCTCTCTCGTCTGTCAGTATAATCCGGACGCCCGCATTCAGAAATGCCTGCTCGCGCATACGGGCAAAGACGGTATCATAGCTGAATTCCGTCTCCTCGAAAATTGTCGCGTCCGGTTTGAAGCGCACATAGAGACCGTGTCTGCCCTCGCTCGGACCTACCTCGCGGAATTCGCGGACGACATGACCCTTTTCAAAGCGTTCGGTATACATTTTCCCGTCGTGGCAGTTTTCGACCTCCAGCCATTCGGAGAGCGCGTTTACCACGCTCGCGCCGACGCCGTGCAGACCGCCGGATATTTTATATCCGCCGCCGCCGAATTTACCGCCCGCATGGAGCACGGTGAAAACAACTTCAAGCGTCGGTTTGCCGACCTTTGCATTGATGCCGGCGGGAATACCTCTTCCGTCATCGCGCACGGAGCATGAACCGTCGCTGTGGAGCGTCACTTCGATTTTGTCGCAGAAGCCTGCCATTGCTTCGTCTATGGAGTTGTCCACTATCTCGTTTATCAGATGGTGGAGTCCCCTTGCCGATGTCGTTCCGATATACATGCCGGGACGCACGCGCACAGCCTCAAGTCCCTCTAAAACCTGAATCTGACTGTCATTATAGGCGGAAGCTTCTTTCAGTATCTTGTCTTCGGTCATTTTTATTGAATCCTTTCGGTTAAATTTCGTTGTTTATATTGTTTTCGGAAATGAAAACGGGGAAGAAGATTTCTCACTCTGCGGAGTGCGACGAGGACTCCGCGTCCTCGACCTCGGCATCTTTTAAGAAAAAGGTGCACGAAAACCATGGTGGCGGGCGAAAACTTTATTTGAAAAAACGAAAAGTGAAAATAAAGAACCTACTAAATCCCGTTTTCGCTTCTGTCCGTGAGCGTTTTCACGGATAGCTGTGTGAAATAGACCTTTCCGTCATCGCAGAGGACAAAAGCTTTCGGCAATTCATCGGAAACAGTAATGAGTTTGCCCTCATTCTGTTTTCCCGCTAAAAATTTTTTCGTATCCTTGCCGACCGTTGCGCTATCGGCATCAAAAATTCCGATTATTGAAGCTGAGCGCAGATTTTTATTCTTTCCTGCATGAATAAACATAAGATTTTCGAAATTCCTTTTCTTCCTCGGTCAGGTCATATTCAAATTGTCTTTCCAGTCCCTCGGTAAAGCGGAATTTTCCGTCCTCCGTTTCTATTTTCAGCGCGTCGTGAACATCGGCAAAATCATTTTTTTCACATGTGGTGAGGATTATCTGCCTGTCGCCGAAGCCCGACATGATATATTCTTTTCTCCGCTTATCAAGCTCGGAAAAAACATCATCGAGCAGAAAAACGGGATATTCGCCCGTGCATTCGCGCGAGAGTTCGCCCTCGGCAAGCTTCAGTGCCAGCGCTATACTGCGCTGCTGACCCTGCGAGCAATAAAGTCTTGCGTTTTTGCCGTTGAGATATATCACGAAATCATCCCTGTGTGCGCCCGAGAGCGATAAGCCCGCAAAGCGTTCCCTCTCCTTTTTATCGGCGAGGCGGATGAAATATGTATTTTTCACATAGGAAAAATCTTCGTAATTATTTTCACCGTAATCGGTGATACTGCAAAGATATTCAAAAGAAAGCGATTCCGCGCCCATCGTCATATCCTGCATATATTTATTTGCGTATTCAAAAAGCTTGCGCAGATATTTTGCCCGCGTCACAGTGATGAAAGAGCCGCTGTCCACAAATTTTTCATCGAGTATCTCCATCATCGATTCAAACTGCTCCGGGCTGTATTCCTCATGGTTTTTGAGCAGGGAATTTCTCTGCTCCAGCACCTTGCCGTATTCGGAAAGCGCACGCACATATGTGGGTTTTAGCTGACATATGGCATTATCGAGGAAATTCCTGCGCAGAGCCGGTTCATCCTTGACTATAGAGAGATGCTCGGGACAGAAAAGTGCCGCATGGAAATTGCCGAGCATTTCATTCATGCTCTTTTTCTTCACGCGATTGAGAAAAAGCTCCTTTTTCCGCCTTGTTTCCTCGGCGAAAACGCGATAGCCCATTTCATGGAGTCGCGTGCTGTCATGAAAAACGATATTTGCCTGCGCCCTGTCCGAGCCGAAGCGTATCAGGTCTCTGTCTTTCGCGCCGCGAAAGCTTTTGCCGATGGCGAAAAGATAGATTCCCTCTATCACATTGGTTTTTCCCTGCGCATTGTTTCCGTATATTATGGAGAGTCCGCGGTCAAAGGTCAGCATAGCAAATTTTATATTTCGGAAATTATCGAGAATTACCGCTTCAAGATATGATTTCATTCTCTCATCTTTATAGGCATGGCGAGGTAAAGGAATTTGCTCTCGTTATTTTCGCTTGCGCCTTCTATGACCATGCTCATGAGGGCAGAAGTAAGCGAGAGCTTCAGATATTCGTCATCCGTGCCGCGCAGAATTTTCAGCAGATATTTGCAGGAGAAGCCTATCATCAGGTCGACGCCTTCTTTTTCTATCGGTATTTCATCAAAAACATTGCCGTTTATCGATGTCGTGCTGAGGTTGAGCGTCTGACCGTTGAAATTGAATTTTACTATACTCTTTGCCTGACCTGCAATTTTATCTTCCGTGATAAGGGAAGCTCTTGAAAGAGCCTCTTCAAGATTTGTCTTTGAGAGGGTAACGAGAGTTTTTCTCTCTTTGGGGATAATTCTGTCATATTCGATATAGAGCGTATCTATCAGGCGTGACTGGATAATATTTGTTCTCTGCTCTCTGCCGACTTTGAAATCAAATGTGATAATGATATTTTTTCTTGTAAGGTCAAAATGAACAATTTCGTCCGTATCTTCAAGCAGGCGGAGCAGCTCGTTTACCGTGCGCAGAGGAAGAATAAAACCTATTTTTGTTTCGCCCGATTTGGAATATATATTTGTATTTATTGAAAGCTCGCGGACAGCAAGGCAGAAAGTATCGCAGGCAACAGCTTTGAGTTTATCTTCCGTCACTTCAAAATAGAGACCTGTGAGAGCGGGGCGGCTGTCATCGCTTGAAATAGCGAAAGCTGTCTGATTCATAATATTTTTAAGAACTTTCTGAGAAATATCAAAACTTCTGTCAGGAGAGATTATCGGCATCTGCTGAAATTCATCGCCGGGGAAAACATTTATCTGAAATTTAGACCTGCCGCTTGTGATGGTAGCGACATTTTTGTCCGAGGTTTCGACCGTTACATCCCCGGGCATGAATTTGACTATGGAAGCAAATCTCGCACCGTCAACGACCATAGAGCCTTCCTCCTCGGCTTTGACGCTGATATTGGTACGAATACCCTTTTCAAAGTCGTATGCCGTTATCTGACAAGTGTCCTCACTCAGGGTGTTAAGCAGAATGCCGTCTGCGGCGGAATGTGTTTTCTCGCTGACAACACAACCGAGCGAACGCGTAATAGCGGCAAGAAGTTCGTCCTTTTTAAATGTAACTTTCATTTATTTTTTCTCCTTTGGATGAATTTTACTGTTATAAAAGGCTTCGCCTTTTTAACTGAATTTTTCTCCCGCCTTTTCCACACGCCGTGCGTGCGTTCTTTCAAAATTCTTTCGCGTTTCGCTTAAAAGAATATAAAATAAAAAGAATAGGTAGAAGTAGTAATAAGTAGTCTCTGTGTAAAATGTGGAAAAACCGAAAAGCCAGCTGTGATGGGCATTTTTTCTTCTCGCTGACCGATTTTCGCCTATGGAAAACTTTCCTGCAAAATGTGGAAAAGAAGGAGAAAATTCCGTCTCTGTCCCTTTTGTTAAAAATCGG
>CAVESF010000004.1:0-7551 GCA_963618495.1 Acutalibacteraceae bacterium | reverse complement strand
CCATATTTTTCCTGTAATGTAAATTTTCCCATTTTATCAGAAAAAGTGAAAAACGCTTTATTTTTCGGTGATTTTTATGAGAATAGAGGAAAACCGCTTTTTTACCGTCTTGGAAAAGTAAAACCCGAAAACCATTGTAAATCAAGATTATCAACAAGCTTTTCCACAGGCTGTTGATAATTTTTCCGCGATTTTCAACATGCGAAAAATTCCCAGTTTTATGGGAGAAAAACCACCTCTTGACAGAAAAACGCCGCCTTGTGAAAAGCTCACGAATCTGCTCGGCTTTTTCGTGCGCTATGTTCGCACGCGTGGTATGGTTGAAGTCATGGAGGATAGCAAAACTGCCTACTTTTACTCTGCCCTTTGTCGCACACACTCGCCACGCACTGCTTCTTGCGACTAACTCGTGCACGCGGAAGAAGATATTTAAGAGGCTGGAAAATACTCTTAAATGACTTTTGGTACTTTTGGTCATGCAAAAGTACGATAAAAGAAAAGTATCTTCAAAATAAAAGATAAAATCCAAGTCCCATCAGCAACCAAAATAAAAAAATATCTGCCCCACCCGCTTTTTCTTTTGCGCCTGCATATGCAAAAGAAAAAGCTATCAAAAAGAAAACGCCGATATCAGGATTTCGCACTCTGCGGAGTGCGACCGAAGCCACCGTCGGCTCGTGCAAGCCTTTGAAAAGGCTTGAGCGAAACTTTAGAGGAAAAAGGCGGGCGAAAACTTTAATTGAGAGGAACAAGCCTCGATTACGACTTAAATTCCTTGATAATAGAGTCTATTTCATGTTCATAAGCGGAATTTTTACTCATTTCCTCCTCTACCACATCGATAGAAGAAAGCATTGTCGTATGGTCGCGGTTAAAGAGTTTTGCGATATTCGGGAAAGACATTCCCGTCACCTCACGGACGACATAAACGGCAATATGTCTTGCCGAAACGATTTCTTTCGTTCGTTTTTTGCCTTTTATATCTTCGACGGAGATATCATATCTCTTGGAAATATTTTCTATTATCTTATCCGCCATCAGCTCGGGCGATTCCGCATTGTCTATAACCGCGCTCAGCAGGTTTTTCACCATATCGACGGTTATCGGCGTCTGATTTACAAAGCCGTAAGCGCCGAGCTTCTTTATAGCTCCTTCAATCTGGCGCACATTGCTTTTTATATTTTCGCCGATGAATGTAAGCACATCATTTGAGAGCTTGACATTCATTATCTCGGCTTTACTTTTTGCGATAGCTATTCGCAACTCCGTATCCGGCGGCTGAATATCAACGATAAGGCCTCCCTCAAAGCGGGTAAGTATTCTGTCCTCCAGATGCTGAATATCGCGCGGCGGACGGTCGGAAGTAAGTATTATCTGCTTGTGTGCGTCATAGAGCGCATTGAATGTATGGAAAAATTCCTCCTGCGTCGAAACCTTGCCCGCGATGAACTGTACATCGTCGATGAGCAGCATATCGGCATTGCGGTATTTTTCTTTGAACTTCGCCGTTGTTTTCTTTGTAATGCTTTCGATAAGCTCGTTTGTGAAAATCTCTCCCTTAACGAAAATAACATTTGAAGTCGGCGTTTTTTCCTTGACGCGGTTGGCAATAGCTTTCATCAGATGGGTTTTTCCCGTTCCGCTCGAACCGTAAAGGAAAAGCGGATTGTAAGCCGATGCGGGCGCATTTGCCACTGCAAGAGATGCCGCATGAGCAAATTTATTCGAGCTGCCGACGATGAAGTTTTCAAAGGTATATTCTCCGTCATTCTTCAGCTGAATTTCGGGCGAATCCTCGCCCGCCTGATAAAAGTCGCTCTTGGAACGAACGCTTTCTTTTTTCTTCTCGTCGGCATTCTGCGCGACGGAACGGACAGCGGACTCAAGGTCGAAATTTTTGGAAGGGAAGATTCTCACCTCCACATAGAAGTCAAGCATTTCCTCAAAAATAGCGGCTATCTGGTCGCCATAGCGTGTATTGAGAAGGTCAACGAAAGCGTCGCTCGGCGTCGTGATGACAGCCACCTCGGAATCGAGATGAACAAGCTCCAGCTTATTGAACCACAAATCCATTATCGATGAGGAATATTTTTTGGAAAGCTCAGATAGCACGATATTCCAGATCTGTCCGTATGAGGTCATAAATTTATCCTTTCCGGGGGCAAAAAATCACCCATATAATAAGTATATATATTATACCATAATTTAAATAATATTGCAACGGTATTTTCAATATTATTTGTAAAATCGCTTGAAATTTCATAAAATAAGTGGTAAAATCAAAATAATATCGCCTGTGAAAGGCAAAAAAGGGGACAGGAGCGCATTTATGAGGATACTGATACTTGGAGATGTCGTCGGCGAAGCGGGCGTCAGATATGTTTCTTCGCGTTTGTGGAGCGTGCGTAAAAGCGAAAGGATTGATTTTGCCATAGTCAATGCGGAAAACTGCTCGGACAAAAACGGAATCGATGAAGCGGGCGCCGATGCACTGCTCATGTCGGGATCCGATGTGCTGACCACAGGCAATCATGCTTTCCGCCGATTTGAGGCAAAAGAAATTTTCGAGCGGAATAAAAATATTCTCCGTCCCGCAAATTTCAGCGGAGAAGTTGCAGGAAACGGCTATATAATAGATAACTCTTGCGGTGTTAAAATATTTGTGGTGAATCTGCTCGGTACAGCATTTATGAATCCGATATTGGAAAATCCGTTTTTTTGCATTGATAAGATACTTTCCTCCGCAGGAGAATATGATATAAGTATAGTGGATTTCCATGCGGAGAGCACGGGCGAAAAACGGGCGCTCGGCTTTTATCTTGACGGCAGAGTAACATGCCTTTTCGGCACACATACGCATGTGACAACGGCGGATGAACAGATATTGCCGCGCGGCACGGCATATATAACGGATGTCGGCATGTGCGGCGCGAAAGAAAGCGTGCTCGGTGTTGTCCCGCAGAGGATAATCGAAAATATGAAGTACGGCATGCCCACACGCTTTGAATTTGCGCGTGAGGACATCGAGGCACATGGGATAATACTTGAGCTTGATGCAATGCTTAAACCCGCATCTGTGCAGAGAATAGTGTTTTGAAAAAAGCCTCCTCGAAAGAGGAGACTTTTTTGCGCTCGCATGATTTTGCTTAAACTAAAATTTTGCACACCAAAATTAAAGTTTTCGCCCTCCCATTAAAGTTTTCGCCCGCCTTTTTCAAAAGGCGGCACGAGCCGACGGTGGCGTCGGTCGCGCTCCGCAGAGCGCGAAATCTTTTATCGGCGTTTTCTTTTTTGTAGCTTTTTCTTTTGCGCCTGCTTCGTCAAAAGAAAAAGCGGATAGGGAATATATCTTTTGTTTTGGCTGCTGACAGAACTTCAAATCTATACGGTAGGGGCAACATTGTTCGCCCGCGAAGAATCATAAAGCAACTTTTCCTTTATCGTACTTTTGTATGACCAAAAGTACCAAAAGTCATCAAAGAGAGCGTTCCACTCTCTTTGAAATCTCTCCCCGCGTGCACGAGTTAGTCGCGCGAGCCATGCGTGGCGAGTGCGTGCGGCACGAGGGCAGAGCAAAAATCGGCAGTTTTGCGCTCTCCATGACTTCAACCATACCACGCGTGCGAACATAGCGCACGAAAGAGCCGCGCAGATTCGTGCACGCATTGCCTGCACGCCCGCATATAAAGGTGGGAATTGACCGATTCGCGAAGCGAACGCGGTCGGCGTCGCCGAGACAGGGCAGGCGGGCGTGAATTGAGTTTGTGCGCTGATAGAATAAAAAGTGTATTTTTTATTTTGGCTATTGGCTGTACTCCGGCTTTTATCTTGTAGGGGTCGGCGCCGTCGACGACCCGCCATGGTAGGGGAATTGACACATATGCGAAGCAAACGCGGTTGGTGAGGACTAGCACACCTATTTCCCATCACACAACAAAAAATCTCCTCTTGGCGAGGAGATTTTTTCTATGCACATTATTTCTTTGAAAGATTCTTCATGGCGACGATAATTCCCGCAAGCATTTCCGCGACGGAAATCCCCACCATAAAACCGGAGAAAAAGTCTTTCACAGGCGACCCGCCGATACTTCCCGACATTGCATAGCAGGCGATGCCGAGTACGATAAGAACGACGCCGGAGAGGACACTTCTGCTCTTTTCAAGCTCCTGTGTGCGGCGGAGCAAATCAAGCAGCTGCGTATCATCATAAACGCGCACGCTGCTTTCCACCGCGTCTTCACCGTCCATCAATTCGGCAAGCGTGACGGAAAGCTCATCGCAAAGCTTTTCAATCACACTGTAATCGGGCATACATTTTCCGTTTTCCCATTTTGAAATTGTCTTGTTTGAAACGCCGAGCTTTTCGGCGAGTTGTTCTTGCGTCAGATTTTTCTCTTTGCGCTTTTTTGCAATGTAAGCGCCGATATTTGCTTGATTCATTTTTGATTTCTCCTTTGACTTGATGCTTTCATTATAATAAAAAAACGGAAAAATAACATCCCTCGTGAGTAGAATTTGAGTGGAAAACGGCTGATTTTGTGTCGATTTTATGAAATATATTGTTTTGCGGTCTACGCAAGGGTCGTCATAGCACACCTTATCTCAAAATTATATGATAGGGGTGCCGATATGTTTGTCTAATCTCCACTGTGGAGCCGTGCCGTCATCTGCCCAATATTCGTCCATTGAAGCAATCTTTCCGTTTTCGATTTTTATAAATGATACAACATGGAAAAAACAATTTTTATCTTTGGGATATACCTTTGTTACCGTGATGTATAAATTGCCCGATTGCTCGACTCTCTCAATCGTTCCGTCCCAATCACCGGGATATTCACAGTTTGCAACAATAAACTCATCAACCGTAAAGTGTTCATTAGTACAATGCCAATTAACATACGCATCTTTGCTGAAATAATTTCTGATTGTTTCCTTATCCTGAGCCAATACCGCTTTCATAAAATTATATACATCCATATTTTAATCCCTCGTAATTTCAATTTTTTCGTAACTTGTTTAAAGTAGCCTGTTCTGTCAGCAAGTAGCCAAAATAAAAAATATAGCTTATCATCCTGTCAGCGCACATATTAGATTCACGCCCGCCTGCCCTGTCTCGGCGACGCCGACCGCGTTCGCTTCGCGAATCGGTCAATTCCCACCTTTATATGCGGGCGTGCAGACAATGCGTGTACGAATCTGCTCGGCTTCCTCGTGTGATATGTTCGCACGCGTGGTATGGCTGAAGTTGTGGAGGACGCAAAACCACCTACTTTTAGTTTGCCCTTTGCCGCACGCACTTGCCACGCATGGCTCGTGCGACTAACTCGTGTACGCGGAGGGTGTTTTTTAAGAGGGAGGAAAATCCTCTTAAATGACTTTTGCCGCGCTTTTGGTCATTCAAAAGCGCGAGAAAAGAAAAGTTTCTTTAATGATTCTTCGCAGGCGAACGATGTTCGCCCCTACAGCGCAAAATTCAAAGTCCCATCAGCAGCCAAAGCAAAAGGCTTTTGCCAACTCGCTTTTTCTTTTGACGGAGCAGGCGCAAAAGAAAAAGCTATAAAAAAGAAATCGCCGAAATAAGATTTCGCGCTCTGCGGAGCACGACAAGGGCTTCTCTCCCTTGACCGAGCAAGCCTTTGAAAAGGCTTGAGCGAAACTTTAATAAAAGGCGGACGAAAACTTTAATTTGCGCGAAACTTTATTGAAAACAAAAGTCATCGCATGAAAAAAGGCAGGAGATCCTGCCTTTTTCATTATTTTGCATATTCGACAGCGCGGCTTTCGCGTATCACATTTACCTTTATCTGACCCGGATATTCCAGCTCTTCTTCAATTTTCTTTACGATATCGCGAGCCACAATAATCATCTGATCATCATTGACATGCTCGGGCTTGACCATTATGCGGATTTCTCTGCCTGCCTGAACGGCATATGATTTCTCAACGCCGGGGAAGCTGTTTGAAATCTCTTCAAGGCGCTGGAGACGCTTGATATAACTTTCAAGGTCCTCACGGCGCGCACCGGGACGGGCTGCCGAGATAGCATCTGCCGCCTGAACGATAACGGCAACGATTGTCTGCGGTTCAACATCGCCGTGATGTGCTTCGATAGCATGAATAACGGCTTTGCTTTCCTTATATTTCTTTGCGATTTCAACACCGAGCTGAATATGTGAGCCTTCAACCTCCTGTGTGAGCGCCTTGCCGATATCATGGAGCAAGCCCGCACGCTTTGCAAGAACGGTATCAACACCGAGCTCACTTGCTATCATACCGCAAAGATGAGCGACCTCAACTGAATGAGTAAGAACATTCTGACCATAGCTTGTACGGAATTTGAGTCTGCCGAGGAATCTGATAAGATCGGGATGAAGTCCGTTTACACCGACTTCAAATGTAGCTCTTTCACCTGCCTGTTTAATCATCGCTTCAACTTCATGACGCGCCTTGTCAACAGTTTCTTCGATTCTCGACGGATGGATTCTGCCATCGGCAATAAGCTTTTCAAGAGTAAGTCTTGCCACCTCACGGCGAATCGGGTCAAAACAAGAGAGAGTGATTGCTTCGGGAGTATCGTCTATAATGAGATCAACTCCTGTAAGGGTTTCAATCTTGTGAATGTTTCTGCCCTCTCTGCCTATGATTCTGCCCTTCATTTCATCGCTGGGAAGCGGAACAACAGAAACTGTTGTTTCCGAAACCGTATCCGAAGAAAGACGTTGTATGGCAAGAGAAATAATATTCTTTGCTTTTGTATCGGCTTCGTCTTTGAGCCGACTTTCAATTTGCGTTATACGAACCGCAGCTTCACGCTTTGCGTCTGTTTCGATTCTGGAAACAAGCTCTTCTTTTGCCGCCTCAACAGTATAACCTGCAATCTCTTCGAGCTTTGCAAGCTGGTCTGCTTTGAGAGCTTCGGCAGCAGCAGCAGCTTTTTCGGCATCTTTGAGCTTTTTGTCGAGCGCTTCGGAACGACGCTCATAATTTTCAAGCTTTCTGTCAAGCGTTTCTTCTTTTGAGAGAGCACGGTTTTCGAGTCTTATGAGCTCCTGTCTGCGTTCCTTGTTTTCACGTTCCGCTTCGGTTTTTGCCTTAAGTATATCTTCTTTGGCTTCTACAATCATTTCCTTTTTGCGGGCTTCTGCTGCTTTAACCGCATCGTCAACGATTCTTTTAGCCTCTTCCTCTGCGCTCTTTATTTTTGATTCCGCAATGCCTTTTCTCAAGAGAAATCCGAAAAGTACACCGAGAGCGAGAGCAATTACACCTACGACTATATACCAAATATACTGCAAATTGTACACCTCCTTTTTTATATGATAAATTCGTATCTTTAAGCAATGATTGCCCATTGTCATTATAATACAAATACTATTATAATAAAAATAAAGCAATATGTCAAGATGTCAGGGCAAAAAGGCGGAAAGTTTCTTCAAGTTGCATTTTGAGAGACCGATAGTTTCACGCGAAACAGACCAAACAAAAAAATGGATGGCGAAAGGCAAATTCTCATAAGGATGTTTTTATGCATCCATCTAAATCTGCCGATTG
>CAVESF010000003.1:0-103168 GCA_963618495.1 Acutalibacteraceae bacterium | reverse complement strand
TCCGTTGGTACCGCGCGCTCTTTCGCGGGCGCTATCCGGCAAAACGGGTGGTGCATCCCCCAACCGCTGTGTGACAACGGAAAAGAAAAAGCGAAAAGCCTTGAAAACACTGCGTTTTCAAGGCTTTTTGGCGCCTAAAAACGACTAAACGGTGCGTAAGTGAGGTAAAAACGAACAAAAGTACACCGATTGCATTAAAAATCAGCACAAAAGTATTGACATCTCAATATTATTGTGATATAATCTAAATGGAGGTGGCACTATGGCTTTTTCGTATAAACCTTTATGGAAACTTTTAATTGATAGAGATATGACCAAGAAACAACTTATGCAAGTAACGGGTATTTCGAAATCCACCATGGATAAAATGGCACGCGGAGAAATCGTTTCATTAGAAATCATCGATCGTATTTGTTTTCACTTGCAATGTAACGTTGAAAATGTTATAGAACATATCGAGAGGTGATTTATGGAAGATAAGAAAAGAATGGTAACAGGATCTTCGTCAACTGATTTAATTTTTTCTGCTTATGTACGCAATAATGAAGACCTTTTTCCGATGATTTTATCGTTATATGTTCCTATTGGATCTCACGTTGCTGACGTGACATACGGTAAAGGTGTTTTTTGGAAAAAAGTGAGCCAAAGTGACTACACTTTGTATTTTTCCGATATAAAAACAGGGGTAGATTGTCGTAACCTTCCCTATAACGATAAATCTATGGATTGTGTTGTAATAGACCCACCATATATGGAAGGATTGTATAGACGCAAAAGTGACCATTTGGCAGGAAACGGAACATTTGCGTCATTTAGAGAGGCGTATTCAGACGGAAGTGTATATACTCCTGAAGAAAATGCTCCGAAGTACCACGATGCCGTGTTAGCGATGTATTACGCAGCAGGAAGAGAAGCAATTCGCGTACTAAAAAACAAAGGAATTTTGATTGTAAAATGTCAAGATGAAGTCAGTGCCAACAAACAACGATTGACACATGTTGAAATAATCAACGAATATGTAAAATACGGCTTAATAGTTGAAGATTTGTTTGTTATGGTACGAAACAACAAGCCTAATATTTCAACACTGAAAAAACAAGTTCATGCTAGGAAGAACCATTCTTATTTTTTAGTTTTTCGAAAAATAAGTTAAAGCATACTATCTAATAGGGCATATACATCCGTTGTAAATGGCGGTTGCAATGGCCATGTTATATCGATTAGTGTTTTAATTAAATATTCTCTATCAGCTTCTGCCACATTTCTGGAACGTGCTCCAGGGTGTGGCAGATCACTATTTTTGGCAAAAGCAAACTTCCATTCATCGCCAAATGCATACAGACTTACTGCTACAATATCAAACTCTCCAACTGCCAAGCAGGTAGTATTGACGGTGTGTCCGTTTGGTAAGAGAATTTCCCGTCTATCACTAGCATCGCATTGAAACTTGCCCGTCCATGACGAGTCTCCCGTTCTAATTACTGAATTTGTCTGCAAAGATTTTGCCTCGATTTTAAATTCCTTTCTCTTGTAGATGAAAGAGATATCGCCTTTGCTACTTCTGTCGTGATCATCATATTTCATCAACTTTTCAATGTTCTCGTGTCCATCAAAATAAGTACGAGCTTTGTATTCGCTCACATAACCGAACATAAATCCTCTTAAAGATGGATTCTCATCAACGATTTTTGTCAATTCTTCTGCTGATATTTGCCACTTTTCAAGTATGGTAGCCATAAATATCCTCCTTGTGTAAGTTTAGGCGTGCTCGCACGATGATTATATATTGTATTATAGCATGAAATTGTTAAATTGTAAAGAGGTATAGTTCAAATCCCCCTGTCCGCACCTTTTATTCGTTTCTTACAGCAACATAAAACGAACAAAAGTACACCGGCATTTTGATCTTTTTCAAGCACAAAAATAGAGTCGGAGCAGCATTCACAGCCGCTACGCAAGCGTGCGATCGTCTATCTGCCGCATGGGTATGACGAAGAAAAGCAGTACAACATCCTGTACCTGATGCACGGCGGCTGGAGCAACGAAACTTCCACGCTCGGCACACCGGAAAGACCGTCCGACTTCAAAAATGTGATCGACAACGCCATTGCGCAGGGCGATTTCGCGCCGCTGATCATCGTCTGCCCGACCTACAACAACACGAGCGGACAGGACAGCGCGGATTTTTCACTGGCATTGCGGCTGACAAGAAACTATCACAATGAGTTGGTAAACGATCTCATTCCGGCAGTCGAATCGGCGTTTTCCACCTATGCCGCGGGGACTTCGGCGGATGAACTGATGGCGGCACGCGATCACCGTGCCTTTGGCGGATTCTCGATGGGGTCTGTCACCACATGGCGCACCTTTGAATACGCGCTTGATTATTTCCGTTATTTCATCCCCATGAGCTGCGGTACCTCGCTTGACAACGAGAACATTTGGCGCGCGGCAGAGGGGCGGTCACAGAATGATTATTTTGTCATGATGATGGTAGGAACCAGTGATTTTTCGTATAACTACGATACCTCGCGGGCAGAGGATATGCGCGCATCGACATATTTTACCGAGCAGACCGGGGCGACGGACGGCAATTTTGTTTTCCGTATCAAGGAGGGCTATTCCCACAACGGCATCGCGGCAAACGAGTATACCTACAATGCCATGAAGTACCTTTGGAAAAACGCATCGACCGCGGCGGCATACACAGCGGACACAAAAATTGCCGATGTAATCGCTGATCCTGCATTTGGCAATTTCGGCAGACTAATCTTTCCCGTGGACAGCGGTTATTACAGCGGAGAGACGCTCGGCGACCTGCACCTGACATGGTACAGCCACGTCGACCCCGCGCACACCGTTGCCATCTGCAATTATTTCAAAGAGGAAACGCAAAACGGCAGGCAGGTGTTCTACGATATTTATTCGGAGGAAGAAAAGGCAGCCGACCCGCAAAAAGCCGACACCGGACTGTTCTTCTTCCGCGGCAACCCGGGCGCAAAATTCGCCGTCACCTGCGCGGGCGGGGGCTTTGCTTATGTCGGCGCCATGCACGACAGCTTCCCGCACGCATTGGAGCTGTCGCGCCGCGGTTATAATGCCTTTGCTGTCATCTACCGACCGGGCGCGCAGACTGCCTATGAAGATTTGGCGCGTGCGATCTCCTTCATTTTTGCCAACGCCGATGCCCTCGGCGTGGATACAGACGGCTATTCCGTCTGGGGCGGAAGCGCAGGCGGACGCATGGCGGCAACGATTGCTTCCTACGGTGTGGAAGCCTTCGGCGGCAGCGCAGGGATCCCGAAACCGAGCGTCGCGGTGATCCAGTACACGGGGCATTCCGATTATAACCCCGCAGGCGAGCCCGCCACCTTCGTAACGGTCGGCGAGAGCGACGGCATTGCAAACTACCGCACCATGAAACGGCGAATCGACGCGCTTGCCGCCATGGGCGTTCCGACCGAGTACCACTCCTACCCGGGTCTCGGGCACGGCTTCGGGCTTGGCATCGGCACAGTTGCCGAAGGCTGGCTCGACCTGGCAGTAGCTTTTTGGGAAAAGAATTGCTGAAACTCGGACACACTACAGCGCAAAAACAGCCACCCGACCGTAAAAAGTCGGGTGGCTTTTGTTATCAGAAAGTTTTCCGGACTTGTCGCCTTTCGGATGGGTATTGTGTGGCTACGCCCCGGAGGATGTCCTGCAGGACATGGATCATGGCATGCGGAATGTAGTTAAGCGGTTGAAAAATGGGAAGACTTATGGTATAATTAGATATCGATAAATCGGAATTTAGGGGGAAAGAATAATGAATGTGGTTAAACACTATGATTTACTGATTGATGAGGGCAACGATGCTTTTCGCGATCCGCCTGTTTTACAAGAATATATGAATAAGTGGGATGGACAGGATCTTATAAACTCTATGGCTCTTAACATGGAAAAAACTGTCCTTGAAATAGGCATCGGCACAGGAAGAATTGCCGGAAAAGTTGCTCCACACTGTTTAAGACTTACCGGAATTGACATTTCCCCAAAAACAATCGAAAGAACAAAAATTAATTTAAGAGTCTATAATAATATTGATTATTTATGTGCTGATTTTTTGCAATATCCGTTTGCTTGTACTTATGATGTGATATACTCTTCTTTGACAATGATGCACTTTGAAAATAAGCAAAAAGTTATTGAGAAAGTAGACTCACTTCTTAATAATGGGGGGAAAATTCTGCTTGTCAATTGATAAAAGTCAAAGTGAATATATTGATATGGGCGACAGGAAACTTCGGGTTTATCCAGACACGGTAGATAGTATTACTTCTTTAATCTTGAAAACGGCAATGAAAATAGATGCGGTTCAGGAAATCGAGTTCGCTTTCATAATTTCTTGCAGAAAGCAATGATACGACAATTTTAAGCTTGTCGAGATAACATCCTATTTGTACAGCCACCTGACCGTAAAAAGTCGGGTGGCTGTTTTTGCGCGGACGGTCGCATTTGCTGTTTCGCGACAGATGATGTATAAGCATATCAGAAACGCATCAATGTTCCAAATACCATAAATAAATCGAGCCTGCGGCGATTTCAAAGTGAAACCGTTGCAACCACATAATTTTGCATTTGAACAAGGAGGATTGTCAGTAACCAAGTGCTGATGATGTCGATATCATGAAGATACGCATTCAACCGACACTGCGTCAAAAGTGTGGTGTAAGTACCTTTCCGATGTTCCTTTATAGATGCAAAGCGTAAACTTCCGTATTTGCCGATGGGATAATGTGTTTGCTCCGGCAGAACGAAGTCGGGGTAGAGCAGACCGTTTTCCTCTTTGTAAGTGATTTCGTATTTCATATTTATCATCCTTTCAAGTTGTGTTCTTGTATTCATTGCAACTGAAAGGATTTCCGGCGGCGCCCGTGCGCGTTCCATAGGCGTGCTCATGACAGGTCACCGAGGTAAAAAGAAAATCCGAACCCAAAATCCATAAGGATTAGGTTCGGATTATTCTTTTTTGGTGCGGGTAAGAGGACTTGAACCTCCACTTCCTTGCGAAAATTAGAACCTGAATCTAACGCGTCTACCAATTCCGCCATACCCGCAGATATAAAATAACATCGATTAATTTTTACACGGAGCGATGCTCTCCGAGACGGAAATGGAAACCATTCTAAGTCCGTAGGGAACAAAAAAGCCACTGCTTTGCAGTGGCTTTGGTGCGAGAAACGGGACTTGAACCCGTATGGAAAAACCACACGCCCCTCAAACGTGCGCGTCTACCAGTTCCGCCACTCTCGCAAAACTCAGATGCGGTAATTTGCTTCAAGTAAGCATCGCAACCACAGCGATATCTATTATACACGAAATTTCGAAAATGTCAATAGAAATAAGAAAATTTATGAAAAAATTTTTCTTTTTGAAAATACTTGAAA
Source organism: Acutalibacteraceae bacterium (assembly GCA_963618495.1). Taxonomy (GTDB): domain Bacteria; phylum Bacillota; class Clostridia; order Oscillospirales; family CAG-272; genus Apopatosoma. The sequence continues at coordinate 97,739 of CAVESF010000003.1, read as the reverse complement.
AAATAGGATTGATTTGTATAATATTATATGATATAATATATAATATTAAGGCGACTGTCGCCATATTATTTAATTTTCGGAGGTATTTTACTATGTCTTATCCGGCAATTGGTATTCGTCCTATTGTTGATGGGCGTCGCGGTCCTATGAAGCTTCGTGAAAGTCTTGAGCCTCAGGTTTGGGCTATGGCAGAAGCGGCTAAAAAGCTTTTTGAAGAAAATCTTTGTTATTCCGACGGAACTCCCGTAAAGGTTGTTCTTGCGGATACCACTATCGGTCGTGTTCCCGAAACTGCCGCATGCGCAGAAAAATTCAAAAGAGAGAATGTTGCGGTTACGCTTTCCGTTACACCTTGCTGGTGCTACGGCGCGGAAACGATGGATATGGATCCCACAACGGTAAAGGGCATCTGGGGCTTTAACGGCACAGAGCGTCCCGGCGCCGTATATCTTGCATCCGTTCTTGCCACACATGCTCAGAAAGGACTTCCTGCATTCGGTATCTACGGTCATGAAGTGCAGGATGTTTCCGATGTTGCAAATATTCCCGAGGATGTAAAGGAAAAACTGCTTCGCTTTGCACGCGCGGGTCTTGCTGTTGCTACGATGCGCGGTAAGAGTTATCTCCAGATAGGCTCGATGTGCATGGGTATCGGCGGTTCCATAATCGACCAGAACTTCATGGAAGAGTATCTCGGCATGCGCGTAGAATCCGTAGACGAGGTTGAAATTCTTCGTCGTATGGAAGAGGGTATATATAATAAAGAAGAATACGAACGCGCTCTCGCATGGACAAAAGAACATTGCAAAGAGGGAAGAGATGACAACCCCGATTTCGTTCGTTTCTCCCGCGAGCAGAAAGACAAGCAGTGGGAATTCACTGTAAAAATGTATATCATCATCAGAGATCTTATCCGCGGAAACAAGAATCTTCCCGATGCTTTTGAAGAAGAAAAAGTCGGTCACAATGCTATATGCGCGGGCTTCCAGGGTCAGAGACAGTGGACAGATCACTGGCCGAACTGCGATTATCCCGAAGCACTCCTCAATTCGTCCTTTGACTTTGAAGGCGCACGCGAGCCTATGACTTTTGCTACAGAAAACGATGTGCTCAACGGTATAAGCATGCTCTTCATGAGACTGCTCACAAACCGCGCGCAGATTTTTGCCGATGTCCGCACATACTGGTCTCCCGAAGCTACAAAGAGAGTTGCCGGATATGAATTTACAGGCAAAGCAAAAGAAAACGGCGGTATCATACATCTGCTCAATTCCGGTGCTGCTTGTCTCGACGCCTGCGGCGAATGCAGAGACGAAAACGGCAATGCCGTTATGAAGAAGTGGTGGGAAGTTACCGATGAAGATATCAAGAAGATGACCGACGCTACCGTTTGGTGCGAAGCCGGCTTTGATAACTTCCGCGGCGGCGGCTTCTCCTCTCATTACACAACGAGAGCCGAAATGCCCATGACAATGATTCGTCTGAATCTCGTAAAGGGTCTCGGTCCGGTTATCCAGATAGCCGAGGGCTGGTCTGTAAGACTTCCCGATGAGGTTTCCGATATACTCATGGAGCGCACTAACCCCACATGGCCCTGCACATGGTTTACACCTCGTTGCGACGGCAAGGAGGGCAGTGCTTTCAAGGATGCATATGAGGTTATGAACCACTGGGGAGCAAACCACGGCGCTATCTCCTATGGTCATATAGGCGCTGACCTGCTCACGCTCTGCTCGATGCTCCGCATACCCGTTTCCATGCACAATGTTCCCGAGAAGGATATCTTCCGTCCCGCCGCATGGAACGCATTCGGTATGGACAGTGAGGGCAAGGATTATCGTGCCTGCGCAAACTACGGTCCGCTCTACAAGAAATAATTCACAAAATAAACATTCGGCACCCGCAAAAAACGGGTGCCAGAATTTTAATTTCGGATATTTTTGAAAAATATCAAATCAGCCATGCTTTTTTGCAACTAATAAAGCAGAAAAGGAGGGAAGCACCCTGAAAAATTTAGATGAAGCTTTTGAGCGGGAATGCGAAGAATATCTCGCATATCTCTATTCGCTTGCGGCAAGAGAATACGGCGACTGTCCCGAGACAGATGCTCTCGTGCAGGATACGCTTGCGGCATTCATTTCCGAGATAAATAAAGGCAAAGCGATAAAATATCCGAAAGGATTTCTCTCTGCCGTGATGAAAAACAAATACAATTCGTATCTTCGCAAAAAATACCGCGACAAAATAATCGAATATACCGATGTACTGCCCGAGAGCGCTGACGACTCGGACGAGTACACGGAAGAGGAAAGGCTTCTTTCCGAAGAATATGCGGCTGTACGCAGGGAAATCGGCAGGCTCGTATACATCTATCGCGAGGTGACGGTACGCCACTATGTGCATGGACACAGCGTGGAGAAAATCGCAGCCGAGATGGGATTGCCGCGCGGCACGGTGCTCTCGCGTCTTTCCTCTGCACGCACGCAAATAAAGGAGGGGCTGAAAAGCATGGAAAAATATTCAAAAGCAAGCTATGAACCAAAGACCGGAGACATAGGAATAATCGGAGGCGGCGGAATAGGGGGCGAACCTTTTTCGCTTATTTCGTCGGATATCGAGGTAAATATCCTTATCATCGCCTATAAAAATCCCGTTTCTGTACGCGATATTGCAGATACGATGGGCATGCCGTGCGCTTATCTCGAGCCTTTGATAGACAGGCTCGTATCCGGTGAGCTCATGGGGAGAACAGCGGGCGGGCTTGTTTATACCCGTTGCTTCGTGCGCAGATATGAGGATTCTTTCGGAGATATTCCCGTGCAGGAGGCTGTTGCGGCAAAATATGCGCCTGCCGTATGGTCGGCGGTATGGCGTCGGTTTGAGCCGCTGACAGGCATGGATTTCTTTACCGCCATGACGGAAAAGCAAAAAGCAACGCTCATGCTTTTCTACACAAGGCAGATACTCGGAAAAGTCGTTCGGGCGGCGCTTGGCACGGAAGTGGATAAGATAGAAGTTCCCGACCGTCCCGATGCGGGAAAATGGCTGGCTTCGCTCTCTGTATACGAGAGGGGAACAGGGGAAAAGCGAAAATATGCCGCATCGGGTCCCGTTATTGTCAGCTACAGCGAAAACGGCGGAAAAACAAAATGCAGAATGTATGACTGTCAGTCGGTTTTCGGCGATACACACTGGGTTTACGGCAAATTAAAATACAAATGTACGCTACAAAGCATACTTCGTTTTTACGCATCTTTTCTCAAAAGTGGCGTGAAGCCGGAAAATGCAGTGATATATGAGCTTATCCCCGAATTTGAAAAACTGCATATCCTGCGCCGCAACGAAAACGGAGAAACAAAACTTGATATCCCTGCACTCACATTTGAAGAAGCTACCGGATTTGATACCGCCGTAAAGGAAGCGGAGACTGATGTGCGCGATATTCTACTCAGTGAACTCAAAAAGGTAGTGGAAAGTCATAGGGTGAAAGTCCCGATCCATGTGGACTGTGCGCGGTATTACGAGCACGACGGCGCGCTCGGAGCATATATTACGGCGCAGCTTATAGCCATAGCAGAGCAGGGAATTATGCCATATTGCGTCGAAATAGGGAAAACGCCACTGATATATCTGAACTATAAAAAAGAAGAGTAAACAAACGCCGTGAGCTTGAATTTCAGCTCACGGCGGTTTGTTTTTATATTTCTTCGATTTTTATTAAATTTGTGTTTCCGGACTGCCCGTTTGTCACGCCGCCGGTTATGACAAGTTTGTCGCCAGCTTTGAGGTTCATTTGTTGTTTTGCCAGTTTCTTTGCCGTGTAGAAAAGCACTTCTGTGGATGGGAATTTCTCGCATATCACAGGCGTTACGCCCCATGAGAGCGCAAGTTTGCGCCAGGTGCTTTCCTCAGTTGTCAGTCCTATTATATCCACGGGACAGCGGAAACGGGATACCATTCTTGCCGTCATACCCGAGATGGAGCATGCGACTATTGCTTTTGCCTTGATATCTATAGCCATTCCGCAGGTGGCATGTGATATGGCATCCACGGTATTTTTTATCTTGAATTCGGATGTGGAGAAAAGATGCCTGTAGTCGATACTGCTCTCGGCATATTCGGCTATCTTTGCCATGGTTTCGACGGTTTTGACGGGATATTTGCCTGCCGCCGTCTCGCCCGAGAGCATTATCGCGCTCGTGCCGTCATAAACGGCATTTGCCACATCGGAAATCTCCGCTCTTGTGGGGCGTTGATTGTATATCATGGATTCGAGCATTTCAGTTGCAGTTATCACGCGCTTGCCGAGCAGGCGGCATTTTGTTATCAGTGTTTTCTGAATAGCGGGAAGCTCCTCAAAGGGAATTTCCACGCCCATATCGCCTCTGCCTATCATTATACCGTCGCAGGCACTGCAGATCTCATCTATATTATCTACGCCGGACTGATTTTCTATCTTGGCAATAAGCTCTATTTTCTTTTCCGCGCCATGCTCAGAAAGAAACTCATGAATATCGAGCAAATCCTGCTTCACGGAAACGAATGAGCAGGCGATATAGTCCACGCCTTGCTCGATTCCGAAGAGAATATCGCTCTTATCCTGCTCTGAGAGGAACTTCTGGCGGAGTACCTTGCCGGGGAAGCTCATGCTTTTTCTGTCGCGAAGCTCACCGCCGCAGACGACCTTTGTTTTCACGAGAGGCGGCTCCACGCTGACAACGCGGAAGCTCATAAGTCCGTTATTGAGAAGTATCATATCGCCGCAGGAAAGCTCCTCTGCCATGCCCGCATACGATACGGAAACTATCTTTTCGTTTCCGACAAGTTCCTCTGTGGTAAAGGTAAAATCGTCGCCGTCCGCGAGATTTACAAATCCGTTTTCAAATGTTTTTATGCGGTATTCGGGGCCTTTGGTATCGAGCATTATCGCGATGGGAAGTCCCAGCTTTTCGCGAACTTTCTTTATCAGATTTATTTTCTCCAGATGCTCAGCCTGCGTTCCGTGCGAAAAATTGAGTCTTGCTACATTCATTCCGGCGAGGCACATTTTTGAGAGCGTCTCTTCATTTGCGCTGGCAGGACCTATCGTGCATACTATTTTGGTCTTTCTCATTCATTTACTCCGAAAAATTTGTTTTTGTTTTATTTTAACACATTTCACAGATTTTTTCCATAGGGAAGAGCGATATTTTTGAATTTTTGCCATAATGTATAAAATTAACGCATGATAGTGACATTTTTATAGTAATGCCTTAGACGCGTATTGTGATATTGCACAAAAATCGGGCGAATATCGGTGAAAAACAAATAAATATGAAGAAATTTCAAAATGCTATTGACAAATCCGCTTTTGCATGCTATAATGACTGCAAAATTGAATAGTCGAATCAAAGAATTGATAGAGGCGCGAAAGTAAAGAGTAGCGCGGTGCAGGCACTCAAATGCCGTATACCGCAGTGAAAGGTGCTTTTGCCGAAGCTTTCCGTTTTTGAGAGCGGAATTGCTGGGCGTCGGGAAAATATCCCCTCGACTGTCGCAAAATTTTTGCGGAGTGCTACAATCGATTGAGTTTTATATTTTTCCTTTTCGAATTTATAGAAACGGTCGGAGCACTTGCTTCGACCGTTCTTTTTTATAAAATATTTTCGGAGGAAAAGAAAATGAAAAAAGTTTTATCGGTTATTCTGGTACTTGCCGTGCTCATGATGGCACTCGCTTCCTGCGGAGGCGGCAGAGAAAAGGTTGATATCTCGGGCGCAAAGAGCCTCGCGGATGTAAACGGCTCCGGTGCCGTGATAGCGGCGCAGAGCGGCACATTCCATCTTCAGGCGCTGAACGAGCAGATGAGCGGCGTGGAAAAGAAAGAGTACAAAGATTTTACAGCACTTCTCATGGCGCTCAAGAGCGGCTCTATTGATGGATATATAGCAGAGGAGCCCACAGCATTCACCGCATCGCTCAAGGACGATACGATAGCGTACCTGCCTCTCGTAAACAATAAGACAGGCTTTGCCGTCACAGGCGATGATACAGGCATTGCCGTTGCTTTCAAGAAAGGTTCTCCTCTTGTTGAAAAGGTAAATGCTATCATCGATGCCATTTCCGAGGACGCAAAGCTTGAGCTGATGAATCAGATATTCGATATCAACAAGGATACGACAAAGGAACTCAATATGAATTTTGCGCTCACATCGAGTAATACCGACACATCAAACGGCACGCTGAAAATCTCCATGGAGTGCGCATATGACCCCTTCAACTGGACTCAGACAACATCGGCAAACGGTGCCGTGCCGATAAAGGGTTCTTCTAACACCTATGCAAACGGATACGACGTTCAGGTGGCCAAGTACATTGCGGCAGAACTCGGCATGAGCCTTGAAATCGTTGCAAACGAATGGGACTCTCTCATTCCCGCAGTGCAGAGCGGCGCTGTTGATGGTATCATCGCCGGCATGAGTCCCACAGAGGAGAGAATGCAGGAGGTTGACTTCACGCACTGCTACTACAGAAGCAACCTTGTCATAATCTTCAATAAATAATTTTTAAGGAAGACAGATAAGTGGAATTTTTAAAACAGGTTTGGGACATCACTCTATCGTATCGCGTGCAGCTGCTCAGCGGTCTCGGATATACAATGCTGATAGCGCTCGTCGGCACTGTGGCGGGACTGCTCATAGGACTGCTCACTGGCGTCATAAGAACGGCACCGAAGTCGAAAAACGGCGTGCTTCGCGTACTGCACAATATACTCAACGGCATACTTGCGGTCTACATAGAGATTTTCCGCGGAACGCCTATGATGGTTCAATCAATGGTCATTTTCTGGGGCTACGCTTTCATGAACGGAGGAGAAACGCTTCCGCTTATTCCCGCGGGTATCTTTATCGTTTCGATAAACACGGGCGCGTATATGTCCGAGATTGTCCGCGGCGGCATCATTTCAGTTGAAAAAGGGCAGATGGAGGGTGCTTATTCCGTCGGCATGACGCATGCGCAGGCGATGCTCCATGTCGTCATCCCGCAAGCGATGCGCAATATCCTGCCTTCAGTGAGCAATGAGTTTGTTATAAATATAAAGGATACGTCTGTACTGAACGTAATAGGCGTTATGGAGCTTTATTATATGGCGGGCGTGATAACGAGAATGACGCTCAAGAATTTCGCTACATATACGGTAATATGCGTTATCTACTTTATCATGACATTTGCCGTAACCCGCATCCTGCGTTTTGCGGAAAAGAAGCTCGAAGGTTCGTCGTCATATACAATATGCGGCTCTCAGTCAAATCCCGAAGCGGAAATTCGTATAGCAAAGGAGGCGGAGCAGGATGGAGAACATAATTGAGCTGATACATCTGAAAAAGACATTCGGAAACCATGAGGTGCTCCGCGATATAAATCTCACCGTAAAGAAAGGCGAGGTAATAAGCATAATCGGTTCTTCCGGCTCGGGCAAGAGCACGATGCTCCGCTGCGTAAACCTGCTTGAAACGCCGACAGACGGCAGAATTCTTTTTGAGGGTAATGACATAGCCGACAAATCAATGAAGCTTTCGCAGTACCGCGCAAAGGTTGTCATGGTTTTCCAGCAATTCAACCTTTTCAACAATATGACGGCACTTGCAAATTGTGTTCGTCCGCAGATGATAGTACTCAAGCGCTCGCGCACGGAATCCGAGGCGGAGGCGAAGAAATATCTTGAAATGGTCGGAATGTCGGCATATCTGAATGCACGCCCCGCACAGCTTTCGGGCGGTCAGAAGCAGAGAATAGCCATTGCCCGCGCGCTCTCTATGAATCCCGATGCTATCCTTTTCGATGAGCCGACCTCGGCTCTCGACCCCGAAATGGTAGGCGAGGTTCTCTCTGTAATGAAAAAGCTTGCAGAATCGGGACTGACCATGCTTGTCGTAACTCACGAGATGGGCTTTGCACGTGATGTATCAAGCCGCGTGATATTCATGGACGGCGGTGTTATCGTAGAGGATGGCACGCCCGCCGAGGTTTTCGGAAGTCCTAAGGCCCCTAGAACGAGAGAATTTCTTTCAAGATATCTTGAAAGCAAATAACGGATATAACAAAAATGCCGAGGAAGAAAATCCCCGGTATTTTGTTTTAATCAATCTCGTAGCCGGCAAGCATTCTGCGTAGCAGAGTGAGGTCTGAGGCACCTACTTTTCCGTCGCCGTCAAGATCGGCATCTTCCAATTTGATTCCGGTATAGTAACCCGCGACATATCTTCGCAGAAGAACAAGGTCAATTGTGCCAAGCTTTCCGTCGCCGTTGAGGTCACCGTAGCCTGCCTTGCGGCATCCGCATACAGTGCATTTTCTTTTCTTGTCGAAGCTGTGCGCCGTTTCGTCGCTTTTTGCTCCGCAGGCTGTGCATGCATGCCAGTGCGTATCAGTACCGCTCGTCCATTCCGTGCTGTAATCATGCGGCTTCAGACTGCCCGAAGCAAAGGTTTGCGTTCCTTTTTCGCCGCATTCGGAGCAGGAATAATAGTATGTCGCCTGCTCGGTGCAGGTTGCTTCACTTGCCAGATATTTATCATCTGTGTTGCGGGCGGTGAAATTATGCGCGAGCAGATCACCGTATGCAAAGGTTTTTGTCCCTTTTTCTCCGCATTTACTGCATGAGTAGAAGTAAGTTGCCCGTCTTGTGCAGGTTGCTTTGCCGAACTGATAAATGGCAGCGGTATTCTCGCTGTCGAAAACATGGTTGCAATCAAGATTTCCGAAGCCCGAAACCTGAATCTGCATCTCGTTGCCTTTTTTGCTGAGAATCGTTACCTTGAAGTTATAATTCTTGGCTTCAGATTCCGTCATGCGCGTATACCATGTACTGCTACCCGCAAATTTGAATTTGCGGCATTCGAAGGTGTTTTTGCCCGATGCGTCATACCATGAATCATAGCCGTTTCCGCCTGTTGCGCCGTTCGGGTAGAGAGGAGTAAGACCTGGCGCGTGTATTGTACCTTGCCAGCAGTTGGGAAGGCACTGTGTTTCCATTATTGTTTCGTCAACATGCCATATCTGTATGCCGCGCGAGGCATAAGAAATGGCGTCATATGTGGACGATTTTACGGTGTATCTGTTTTCGATAAGGTAATACTCCTTCGGATTGTTTGTGCATATTTTTATAATATTGTAGCTGCCCTCGGTGCTCTCTCTCGAATATAGCGTGTAAATGCCGTCCCTTACCTCAGTAGCTTCCCAAAATCCGAATTTTATGAGGTAATATGGATCTATTGCCGACGGAGCACTTCCGGAGGTTACTCCTTTTTGCGAGCCGAGTCCGGAGCCGCCGCCCTGCATGGCAATATCGCCGGGACCGCCGCACCATGTATACCCGCTGTATGTATAGAGGTCGTTTGCTCCTATGATATGGCAAAGTTCATGCGCTATCGAACCGAAGGTGAGCGGCTGTCTTGACGACTGCATCTCGCCGACTACGGCATACTTGCCGCCGTAGTAGTTCCAAGTGAGAAATACACCGTCTATGAAGTTGTTCCAATTCAGCGAAGGGCTGTCCACTTCAAAGCTTCCCGTGCCGTATTTACTGATGCCGTCGCTCGTCATGCCGAACTTTGTGCTGTATCCCGCTATTACATAGACGATGCTGAGTTCTTTCCAGTTGAGACCGCCGTTTTTATCGGTATCAAACTTGCTGAAATCGACATATTCTGACGCCGCCTTGAGAGCGTTTGACTGCGTTGTGCCGATATTTGTCGAGCTTGAACCGCTTGTGTTCGGATGGCTCTCATTGAGCTTGACATAGACGACACCATTGTTTTTCGTTCCGTAGGTCTCCTCGGCGGGCGTAAACCAGAATTTACCGCCCGACATCAGCTTGAAATAATTTTTCATAGTATTGCCGCTGTCGCCGAAAAGCGAATTTGCCCAGTATGATTCTTCGGAGCGCGTAGCCTGATTGCTGTAGCTCACGACTATCACAAGCAACGGTACGGGCTTCACTCCGTGAGAGCCGAAAAACGTACTGCCTGTTGTGCTTCCAATAGCTGCCGCGGAAACGCCGAAAGGTATGCACAGCGCTATTATAACTGCGGCAAGAATAATTGATGCTATTTTCTTAAACATATTGTCCCCCTGACGGTATGCTTTATTTTGTGACTGAATTTATCGGATTTCCCGATATGAAAGCTCGGATATTTTCCGCCACTATATCTATAAGACGTGCTCTCGCCTCGTGTGCCGCCCATGCGACATGCGGCGTGATGTAACAGTTCGGCGCTGTCAGATAAGGATGATTTTTATACATCGGCTCGGTATCGAGAACATCTATGCCCGCTCCGCGTATAGTGCTGTTTTTAAGCGCTTCCGTCAGTGCATCTTCCTCGACAACGCCGCCGCGCGCCGTATTTATCAGTACGGCAGACGGCTTCATCAGCGAGAGCGTGCGCGAATTGACAAGCCCTCTCGTTTCGTCTGTCAGCGGACAGTGAAGCGTAAGATAGTCGGATCTTGCAAAAAGCGTGTCCGTATCCGTAAACTCCACGCCTTCGTAAGTCATCGGATGGTGCGAAACGGCAAGGATTTTCATGCCGAAAGCTTTGCCTACTGTCGCCATTGCCTTGCCTATAGTTCCGAAGCCGAAAATGCCGAGCGTTTTTGCCCGAAGCTCACTTGCGGGAAAGGCAAGATATGAGAAAGTTTCGGAACCCATCCATCCGCCGCGTGCCACCGATGCCGCATAGTCATCGGTGCGGCAGGCAAAATGCAGTATCATCGAAAAGGCATGCTGCACTACGGAATCTGTGGAATACCCCGGGACATTGCATACGGTGATCCTGCGGCACTTTGCCGCAGATATATCGATATTATTGTAGCCTGTGGCAAAAAGCCCGATATAGCGCAGATTTTTGCATTTTTCCATAATTTCGTCTGTTATCTGTGCCTTATTACATATCACGGCATCGCTATCGGCAATGACCTCGGCAAGCTTTTCATGCGGAACGGTGTCGTAGAAGCGGACATCGCCGAGTGCCTCTATCGGAGCGAGCGATACATCGCCCGTTGTCACGGTGCATCTGTCAAGTACGGTAATTTTCATCTGTTTTCCTCTCATCAATAAGTTTGTGTTACGCGGATTTTAAGTTCGCTTCCCGTGTCCTCGAGAACTTCTATTTTCAGATTGTATTTATTTTCGTCTATACCCTCAGGGAACGAATTGAGCGATTTAGTATGCGTTGCGGCGGAGATAAATTCATTTGAATTGAATGTTTCGCCTGCGCGATAGAACGGGTCATCGGGGAAGCCCTGAAGGAATACGCCGTCATCTTTCATCAGTCCGTTTTCGTCGTATCCGTTTTTGTAATCTATCACAACGCCGGGATTGTGGCGCGTTTCGCGTTGTGTCTCGCCGTCGCCGTTCCAGAGTCCCGAGCCGTTTGTGCGCTTGATACCGGAAAATTCATCAAAAATATCTTTGTCGATATGCCATACGAGCATACCGCCGCGCTCATAGTTTTCTGTTTCATAGTGAACCTTGCTGTCATCGCTCTTTATGACGCGGCGTCTGTAGAGACCCGAGTCAAAGCCCTCAATCTGACGGTTTTCAAGCAGGAAATATTCGGCAGGGTCTGGTGTGTTTATACGTAGAATGTTGTATTTGCCGCTGAGAATGGAATAAAGCGAGTATTCGCCGTCTCCATCTGCCACCTGCGCCTCGGAGAAGCCGGAGCGTATCTTCTGAAGCGGGTCGAGATGAGTCGGGCATGTACCCATTATCGGCATACGCTCGTTTTTGTCTTTCGGGCGGATGAGCCCGTAGCAACCGTTGCACATGACGGAAAACATCATCGGAAGCGGCCAGCCCTTTACCTGTCTGTCATAGTCATAGATATCATGGAAGCCTATCGCATGCCCGAGCTCATGCGCGGTAGTTCCGAGCGGATGCGGCAGGAAGCCGTACTGCGTCTTTCTGTATTCGCCGATAAGCGTATATGAGCCCTTTGAAGCGGCGCAGAGTTTGACGCCGCCGACGCGCGGAGAATGAGCACCGGAAAAGCCCTGTGCATCCTCTTCATCGGGAAGTCTGCCGCTGTTTGCGAAAACACCATAGCGAAGCTCGGGCGTTGTTTCCTTGCCGCCGGAATAGTCAAAGCCCGCATGAATGAGAACATAGTGCAGCTCGTCCGCGGAGAGAAAACCGTCGCCGTCCTTGTCGAGCGCGGCGAAATCCACATAAGCCTCGCATGCCTTGAGCGCTTCAGCTACAACATAGAGTGCCGCGCCCGTGCGCTTATCGGGATTTTCCTGCTGGAGAAGGTCTGGATGCTTGCAGTGAAGCGTCACATGCACAACGCCCTTTACATCGCTGTCTTTTACATCAACGGGAGAAAAATAGAATCTGCCGCCTGACATTTCCTTATAATAATTTTTGAGAGTCAGTCCCTTGTCGCCGAAGAACTGTTCATACCAGTATTCCTTTGCAGTTGTGCAGACCTGTCTTCCTGCGTCGCCTTCGGGTTCAAATGAAATCATGACCACAAGCAGGGGTACAGGCTTCATGTCGAGCTTTTTTGTCGTTACAGATGTGCCGAGAGAGTTTGCCATTTTTTATGTATTCCTTTCATTAGTCGGGCGGCTATCTGCCGTCCCAACCGTATTTTGCAAGATCGATATGCCCATCGTCCTCAAACTTCACGCCTTCGGATATCAGCATTTCCCGCTGAACTCCCTCGCCGCCGAAAGCAAAACCGGGAGCAGGGAAGCCGTTTCTGTTCACCACGCGGTGGCATGGGATTATGCCAGGGCGCGGATTTACATGTAGCGCATAGCCTACAACGCGCGCAAGCCGCGGATTGCCCACAAGTGCCGCAATCGAGCCGTAGGTCGCGACCTTTCCGCAGGGGATTTTTTCCACTGCGGAATATATGAGTTCAAATGTGTTTTTTGCTTCGTTTTTCAAATCGTACCTCCGAAATTATCTTCCTCTATTATAATAGTAATGCCCGATATTTGCAATACGATTTTGTCAATATTTTTGAAAAAACGGGGGAAAATGTTTACTTCTGCGGCATTTATGTTTGACTGTTTATTGAGAATTTTCATAATTGACGGCAAAATCACAAAATATAGTGTTTTTATGGACTGTATTTTGTGGTTTTTTATCGAAAAAGCACAAATTTTAAAAATGTACTTGATTTTTTGCGGAATATAGCTTATAATGTGAATATCAAGTGAACAATTTGCCAATATAGGTTCGGATATTATGGCCCGAACGTTTCTACCGAACGCCCAGTTTCGACTATTGGTTGAGGGAATGCAGTGTCGCATATTTTTATGCGATTCTGTTGTGTTTTCTTTATTGGCAAATCAGACTTCGGTCTGATTTTTTGTTTTCAAAAAAACGGAGGTGCTCATAATGAAAGCTCTGCAGGATAAGATAATCAGCGAAGGCACTGTCATCTCAAGCGAGATACTCAAAGTCGGAAGCTTTCTGAATCAGCAGCTCGATATTGAGCTTATTATGCAGATGGGCAGAGAAATTGCCTGTCTTTATCGCGCGGAAAATATAACGAAAATACTCACCATAGAAGCGTCGGGAATAGCAATAGCCGTGGCAGCCGCCTCGGAACTGCATGTTCCCGTCGTTTTTGCTAAGAAGAGCCGTGCATCAACCCAGACGGGCGCTATGTATTCAAGCACGGTGCATTCCTTCACGCACGGCAATACATACGATGCCATAGTGGCAAAGGAATATATCTCGGCTTCCGACAGGCTTCTGCTTGTGGACGACTTTCTCGCACGCGGCGGCGCGCTTCGCGGACTTCTTGATATAGCTTCTCAGGCGGGCGCGACGGTCTGCGGATGTGCCATCGCGATAGAGAAGGGCTTTCAGGGCGGCGGCGACGAGCTTCGCCGCGCGGGCATCCGTATAGATTCGCTCGCGATAGTCGAGAGCATGAGTCCGGAGGGCGGTATAAATTTCCGCGACTGACAAAGAATTTACAGAGAGAAATCTCTTTAAATTATAAAAAAATTTTGGAGGGCAAACATGTTTAAGAAAATTGTTTCCATCATTCTCTGCGTAGCCATGCTGGCTGCATTCGCGCTTGTCGCTTCTTCCTGCGGCAACTCAAAAGATGATTTCAAGCTTGGTGTCATCCTTCTTCACGATGAGGATTCCACCTACGACCTCAACTTCATCAATGCAGTAAAAGACGCTCAGAAGCAGCTTGGTCTCAAGGATTCTCAGGTTATTTTCAAGAGAGGCATCCCCGAGGGCAATGAATGCTATGAAGCCGCTTGCGACCTCGTAGATGAAGGTTGCAAGGTTATCTTCGCCGATTCTTTCGGTCACGAGCCTTATATGATAAAGGCTGCCGAGAAATTCCCCGAGGTGCAGTTCTGCCACGCGACAGGCACAAAGGCACACACACAGGGTCTGAAGAATTATCATAATGCTTTCGCTTCAATCTATGAAGGCAGATTTCTTGCAGGCGTTGCCGCAGGCATGAAGCTCAACGAGATGATTGAAGCCGGCACAATCACAGCCGACAAGGCAAAAATGGGCTATGTAGGCGCTTTCACATACGCTGAAGTTATTTCGGGTCTCACTTCTTTCTACCTCGGTGCAAAGTATGTTTGCCCCTCTGTTACAATGGATGTTCAGTTCACAGGTTCTTGGTACAAAGAGGACGCTGAAAAGACATCCGCTCTCGCTCTTATCGACGCAGGTTGCGTCATCATAAGCCAGCACGCAGACTCCATGGGTGCTCCTTCCGCATGCGAGGACAGAAATGTTCCCAATGTTTCCTACAACGGTTCCACGGAATCCGCCTGCCCCAACACATTCATTGTTTCTTCCAAGATTGACTGGGCTCCTTATGTTAAATATATCTGCGAAAGCACTATGAACGGCACAGAAATCAAGGCTGACTGGTGCGGCGATCTCAAGACAGGTTCCGTTAAGCTTTCCGACCTCGGTAAGAAGGCTACAGCAGCAGGCACACAGGCTAAGATCGATGAAGTAAAGGCTCTTCTCGAGTCCGGCAAGCTCCATGTTTTCGACACGGCTACATTCACTGTTGAGGGCAAAACACTTACAACTTACCTCGCCGATGTTGACGATATGGGCGACTATGTAAAGGAAACAGAAGCTATAAAGGATGGTTACTTCCACGAGTCCGAATACCGTTCCGCTCCTTACTTTGATCTCAGAATCGACGGCATCACTTTCCTTAACGAAAAATATTGATTTTTATAAAAAACTGCATAGAATGGGCGGAGAATAATATCTCCGTCCCATTCTGATTTTTCTTTTTCAGATTTAATTTACGATTAATTGCGGAGGTTACTGTGAGCGATTCGGTTATTACGAAAGTCCCCGAAAATACGGCTCCGAAAAAAGAGGTCATTCTCGAAATGAGAAACATAACCAAAACTTTCGGGAGCATTGTTGCAAACAAAAATGTTGACCTTACGGTTTACAAGGGCGAAATACTTGCCATTCTCGGAGAAAACGGATGCGGCAAGACCACACTTATGAATATGATAGCGGGAATTTACTATCCCGACAGCGGTGAAATATGCATAGGCGGAGAGGAGGTCGTCATCAGCTCTCCGAAAGATGCTTTCAAATATAAGATAGGTATGATACATCAGCATTTCAAACTTGTCGATATATTTACCGCGAGCGAGAATATAGTTCTCGGCATGGACGACGGAAAATACAATATCAAAGATGTAAACAACCGTGTGCTTGAAATAGCAAAGCGCTACGGATTCAATATAGACCCAAAAAAGAAGATTCACGAGATGTCTGTTTCCGAAAAGCAGACTGTCGAGATAATCAAGGTGCTTTATCGCGGTGCAGATATACTGATTCTCGATGAGCCTACGGCTGTTCTCACTCCGCAGGAAACAGGCAGGCTTTTTGATGTTATCAGAAAGATGCGCGACGACGGAAAATCCATAATTATAATAACGCACAAGCTTCATGAGGTGCTTGCAATATCCGACAGAGTAGAGGTTCTGCGCAAGGGCGAGCATATCGCCACGGTAAACACCAAGGAAACCTCGGAATCCGAGCTTACCGAAATGATGGTGGGCAAAAAGATTTCGCTCAATATCGAGCGCACGGAACCGAAAAACCGCGAGCTTCGCCTCGAGGTAAAGGGACTTTGCAGTAAAGACGAAGAGGGAATAGACATACTCAAAAATATTTCCTTTGACGCTTATTCGGGCGAGATTCTCGGCATCGCCGGCATTGCGGGAAGCGGTCAGAGAGAGCTTCTCGAGGCTATAGCGGGACTGCAGAATCTGGAGAGCGGGGATATCGTCTTCCACAATCCGAAAAAGGACAAGCCCGTCACATTCTTCCATAAGGATATGCACAGGGTAAAGGAACTTGCGCGTGAGGGAGCTTTCCATTATGAGGACGGCGGAGCGGTAGATTTTGCCGGCATGGGCGATAAGAAGATAAAAGCGCTCGTAAACGATGGCAAGGTGCTCTTCAACGAGGACGAGATAATAGATCTGCGTGATAAGACGCCGCTCCAGATAAAAGAACTCGGCATACGCCTTTCGTTTGTTCCCGAGGACAGACTCGGCATGGGTCTTGTCGGAAATATGGACATCGTGGACAATATGATGCTCCGCAGCTACAGAAAGGGCAAGTCGGTATTTGTAGACCGCAGCAAGCCCGGAAACCTTGCAAACGAAATCATAAACGAACTCGGCGTTGTCACTCCGTCCGCACATACTCCCGTGCGCAGACTCTCAGGCGGCAATGTGCAGAAAGTGCTTGTCGGAAGAGAAATCGCCGCCGCGCCAAAGGTACTTATGGCGGCATATCCTGTCCGCGGACTTGATATAAATTCGTCTTATCTGATATACAATCTTCTCAATAAGCAGAAAGAAAACGGCGTCACCGTCATTTTCGTAGGAGAGGACCTTGATGTTCTCACAGAGCTTTGCGACAGAATTCTTGTTATCAACTCAGGCAAGGTGATGGATATCGTCGACGGAAGAAAGGCTACAAAAGAGGAGATTGGTTTTCTCATGACCAAAACCGACGGTTCCGTAACCGAAAAGGAGGCTGTTTGCGATGACAAATAATGAAAATAAAGTAAAAGAGCCGCTTTTTCACATAACAAAGCGTGCCGCCATGCCTTGGAAAAAGGCTTGGGGAATAAGGCTTATCGCCATACTGGCTTCGCTTATTTTCTGCGGTCTGCTCTCCTTTATCGTCATAGGTGCAAACCCGGTGGATTTTTATTCGGCATTGCTCAAAGGCTCGCTCGGCTCTCCGCGTAAAATATGGAAATTTGCAAAGGACGCTTCCGTTTTGCTCTGTATTTCGCTTGCAGTAACGCCCGCTTTCAGAATGAAATTCTGGAATACCGGTGCAGAGGGTCAGACGCTTATGGGCGCTCTTGCGACAGCCGCCTGCATGTTCTATCTCGGCGGTAAGGTTCCGGATTCGCTTCTCATTGTAATCATGCTCGCGGCGGCTCTGCTCGCAGGCGGCATATGGGGAACAATACCTGCCATATTCAAGGCAATCTGGGGCACAAACGAAACGCTCTTTACCCTCATGATGAACTATGTGGCAACATGCCTTGTCTCGTTCTGCCTTATCGTATGGACTCCGAACGGCTCAAGCTCACTCGGCATACTTCCTTTCGGCCATCTGCCGGCTATAGGAAACGAATATCTGCTTATCATACTCATTACCGTCGCGCTGACGATAGGAATGTATATTTATCTCTATTACAGCAAGCACGGATATGAGATATCGGTTGTCGGCGAAAGCTTCAAGACAGCTTGCTACATTGGAATTGATGTCAAAAAGGTTATCATCCGCACGATGATAGTTTCGGGCGTACTCTGCGGTCTTGCGGGCTTTCTTATAGTCGGCGGACTCGACCACTCCGTTACAACGGAAACGGTCGGCGGCAGAGGCTTTACCGCGATAATGGTATCGTGGCTTGCGAAATTCAATCCCGCTATAATGGCACTGACCTCGCTTTTCATCGTTTTTCTCAGCCAGGGTGCGGCTCAGGTTTCGCAGAATTTTGATATCAGCCCCGCATTCCCCGATATGATAACGGGTATAATCCTTTTCTTCATCATAGGATGCGAATTTTTCATTGATTATAAGGTAAACTTCCGCTCTCGCAAAAAGGGAGGTGAGCAGTAATGGATAAGCTTATAAATTATCTTCTCAGCGCTATCCCGCTTGGAATGACATTTCTTTACGGCTCCACAGGCGAAATCATCACGGAAAAGGCAGGTCATCTGAATCTCGGTATCCCCGGCATAATGTGCGTCGGTGCCGCAGGCGGTTGCCTTGCGCTTCAGCTTATGTCCGTAAATGCGGCTTTGCCCGGCGTGCTTGTGGTTATAATCGCACTGCTCGCATCTTTTCTCAGTGCCGCAATAATGGGACTTGTCTACAGTTTCCTTACCGTTTCGTTACATGCCAATCAGAATGTTACGGGTCTTGCGCTTACAACTTTCGGTGTCGGCACCATGAAATTCATTATGTCCAAGATAACCGTAATGGCTACCGAAACGGAAACGAGATATCTCTATGCCATAAAGTATTTCCGTTTTCCCTTTGCCGGAAGCACAACGCTCAAATACTGCGGTATAATGGTATTTCTTGCGATAGCCATTGCTATCGTAACATCTTATGTGCTGAACAGAACAAGAGTTGGTCTGCATCTGCGCGCCGTTGGTGAAAATCCCGCAACCGCCGATGCGATGGGCATAAATGTCACAGCGTATAAATATGTCGCCACGCTTACAGGAAGCGGTATAGCAGGTCTCGGTGGCATATTCTATGTAATGGACTATGCAGGCTCGCAGGAAGCCTATCTCGGCATTTCCGCGCTTGGATGGCTCTCCATCGCACTCGTTATATTCACGCTATGGAAGCCTGTGGTGAGCATTTTCGGCTCGGCACTTTTCGGCATGCTTTATGTTGCGGGTGCCTATATCCCGAGCATAAAGGCACTCCATGTCAGCATGAAAGCTACGCCTATACTCGATATGCTTCCTTATGTGGTGACAATAATCGTTCTCATAATCACAAGTGCCACTAAAAAGAAAGAAAATCAGCCACCTGCCGCTCTCGGTACGAATTATTACAGAGAGGACAGATAATTTTTCAAAAAAGAGCCAAGCTCATTTCTGAACTTGGTTCTTTTCTTAACAGTTTCCCCTCGGCGCAAACAAAAACAACGGTATAACAAGGCTTGTCAAGGAAAAGGACGCAGATTTTCTCGAAGAGAAAAACCGACAAACATAGAAAATACTGTCCCCTTGACAATACGCAGTTATAGCGTTATAATGCGTAACGCGAGGGAAACAGTTCACAAAAACTTCACAAAAACGGTATTGACAAACAAAGTCCGTGTATGATACGCTGAATACAGTTAGCCGCATGTGCGCATTTTTGCGTGGCGCTTATCAAGCAAAAGAATCGCGGCTCGATTCCGCTTGACCTGTCGCGCATGCGTGCATGCGGTAAGTAATAACTAATACTTAGTCACACATCGTAATAGCCATGTGTGACTTTTTAGGTTTTTTTCAAATCGGTTCGGATTTCCTCCGGAATAAAGACGCGGGAACAGAAGCTTGTGCATGCCTGCTATGCGCTTGATTAGCAGTGCAGTCACCGACTTTTATACAAAATCTGCATTTTGTAATTTAATTGCAGACACCGCACGACCATGCGGGAAGTGCGGCTCTTTCAATGGATGCAATTATACAAAATGAAGATTTTGTATAATTTAGGGAATGATAATACATGAAAAAAGCCCGAAAACGGGCTTTTTTCATACTATAGATGATGTATGCTTCATTCGGGCTTTTGATATTGGCATTTTCATGCAAAACTCTTCATACCGAGCTTACCGAGAAATCTGCAAATCTTTTCACCTTTCGGAAGCATCATGAGTTCTTCCTTAGTAATAATTTTCATCGCAAAAAGCAAAATAAAGTAAACCGCTACTGTTATAAGAATTGCGGATACTGTCGCCACGGACTGGCGCGATATTTTTTCAATAAGTTTGAACGAGCCTATTGTAAACACGCTTGAGACAAGCGTTGCCCAAAACGGTCGGAAAAACGATTTCAATATTCTTATATCGAGATGCACATATTTGGCAACGAAATAGAAATTCAGAGCCGCCATTACAAAATAACTTACCACGGTTCCTATAGGCGCCCCGTAAACGCCTATCTGCGGTATGCCTATCAGAATAAAATTTATCACAAGTTTAACAACCGCACCGCAAAGCATCGAGATTATAGGCTTTCTTTCCAGCTTATGCGACTGCAATATTGAGTTTGTTATAGTCAGCATTGCGGTAAAAAACACCGATACCGAAAGAATTGACAAAAGCGGCGCCGCGCTGTTGACCGATTCTGCCTTTCTTCTGAAAAGCATTGCCAGTATCGGTTTTGATAATATAGACATTCCTATGGCACAAGGAATAGATATTATCGCGGCAAATTTAAGCGATGCATTCATCGCTTTAGCGGATTTTTCCGTGTTGTTTTCAGTCCTAGTGGAAACAAGTGCCGGCGTCAATGCGGATGCTATCGGTGCAATGAGTGCTGACGGTAAATGCGTCAGGGTTACAGCAAGCGTGCTGTAATTGCCGTAAGCCGCTTCTGCCGCCTGTGTGGATGTGTACGATTTCATACAGTTTATTATTGTAACAGAATCTATAATTCCGGTCAGATTCAGAGCCACTGCGCTTATTGTTATCGGAACAGCTGTCACTACAAGTTTTCTGAATATAGCCTTTTGCGACATGCATTCGTCGCTTTCCTCTATTCCGAGATAGCCGTAATTCTGCTTATGAAAAAGCTTTGCCGATACAAGAAAAACCATTCCTGTGCCTACGCCTATGCATATTCCGGCTATGGCATATGCCGCCGCAATCTCGATGCTGTATCCGCAGGATATCGCATATTTACACAAAACTATGCCTATGGCAAACTTTCCTATCGCCTCAATAACCTCGGAAATTGCCGTCGGAGCCATATTCTGATGTCCCTGAAAATATCCTCTGATGGCACTGGATACGCAGATAAAGAAAAGCGTTGGCGCTATTGTGATTATGCAATAATAGCTGTCACGACTGCCCATAAATGCGGCAAGCGGCTTTGCTCCAAGAAACATTATCAATGTTCCGGCTATGCCGAGGACAACAAAAAGCAAGAGTGCCGTAGTAAATATCCGCCGCACTTCCTTTTTTCTGCCAAGCGTTCTGCTGCTCGACACCATTATGGAGATGGCTATGGGGAGCCCTGCCGTGGATATCATATAAAGCGTAACGAATATATTATAAGCTACATTGAAATAGCCCATCCCTAGATCCCCGAGATATGAATGAAGCGGTAATTTGAAAAAAAGTCCCATCAACTTTACAAGCATATTCGAGAACATGAGTATTACTACGCCCGACATCATGCGAGGGGCTCTTTTCTGCTTTTCCACCTTGAAAATCTCCTTAAATAAAGAACGGTCAATGACCGATAAATTCACGGAAAACAGAGTTTTCCGGTACGAACGATGACGGAATTATCGGTACATTTCTGAATTTTTCTTCAAAAATTTTGTATAATTCAGCTTCAGTTTTGCTCGAAAAATCATACATTTTTCTATCCAAAATGTATGGCTTTATAACATTTATTTCGTAAAGCATGAGCGTATTTATAAAGAAATCGGCATGTTTTTCATTGGGAAAAATGTTTTCATCCTCATTTCTCGCAACACCGTCCCAAAATTTCATCGTGAGTGAAACCGATGCACCGCGGAAGAAATAATCACGCACGATACGGCGGAAAAGCCGTATTTCCCTTGCCTTGAAAACACTTCCGTATGCGGAAACATCGTCGTGTACTCCTATATAAATCGCCCTCGTCGCTTTCTTCGGAAGAAGCGACATTATTTCGGGATACATAGCCTGTATTCCCTCAAATACTATAAATTCGTTCTTGCTCGGCTGATAGTCGGTATAACCGCTTCGCATTCCAAGCTGAAAATCATATTTCGGAAGCCGTGTCGACTTTTCCGAGAGGATATCGGAAATGCAAACCACAAAATAATTCAGGTCTATGGCAGACGCCGCCTCATAATTCGGAATTTTATCCCTCGAAATGTCGTCTCTGCTACGATAAAAATCGTCTATTGATATGATTTTTGCGGTTTTACCGAAATTTTTCATTTCATCCTCGAGGATAAAGGATGTGGTTGTTTTTCCGGAACAGGAGGCGCCGGAAAGCATTACAAAACGCGCTTCCCTGTTTTTGCATGTTTCTCTTGCAGCGTTTCTGACCTGAGCTTCATATTTGTTTTCACAATCGAAAACAAATCTCTTCATTTCTTCCTGACCAGCAAATTGCAGATTATGCTGTATCATCAA
Organism: Acutalibacteraceae bacterium; assembly: GCA_963618495.1. Lineage (GTDB taxonomy): Bacteria > Bacillota > Clostridia > Oscillospirales > CAG-272 > Apopatosoma. The sequence goes on along the minus strand of CAVESF010000003.1, from coordinate 75,321 downwards.
ATAACCTCCTCTTTTAACTGATGTTATTATAAAAGCTGATTATTTTCTCTTTTTTGTCCCTTTCACGCTGTTCGTTTTCCTCTGAAAGATATTCATAAGGATATTTATATTCAAATATTCTGTCGATTTTGCCTGATTTTCTGTCTACAAGCTTGGATACGGCTCCTGCTCCTATTGCGAATATGCTATGTATCTCTTCCATCATGTAGATATTGTATTTTCCCTCGCAACCCGACAGGCAGAAGCCGACATTTTCCAGATTGTCCACAGTATTTTTCTGCCTGTACATATAATAAGGAATATATCCCGCATTTTTGACAGCGAGATGCGCATAGTCTACAAGCTTTGTGGCTACATTTTCTCCCCGGTCATATATGTACGAGCGCTTCTGCGAGAAGTCCGCCGCATTCTTTATGCAAAGCGTGTGTACCGTAAGATTTTCGGGATGAAGCCTCGTTATCTCGTCAACCGTTGAAGAAAAACTCCCGAAGCCTTCACCCGGAAGCCCTGCGATGAGGTCTGTATTTATCTGCGGTATACCTATGCTACGCGCAAGCTCAAATGCGCGGTAAAAATCAGCCGCGGTATGCTTTCTGCCTATAAGCTCAAGCACCTCATCATTGAGCGTCTGTGTGTTTATGCTGATACGGGTACCACCGTATTTTTTAATAACCTCGAGCTTTTCTTTTGTTATGGTGTCGGGACGGCCCGCTTCAACGGTAAATTCTTCAACACACGACATATCTACATTTTTGGATATGACTGAAAGAAGCTTTTCAAGCTGACTTGCGCTGAGAGTCGTCGGCGTTCCTCCGCCTATATAGACGGTTGCCACGGTGAGACCGAGTGATTTTATAAGAGCCGCCTGCTCGGTTATATCGCGGCAAAGCTGCTCGAGATATTCGTCAAGAAGTCCCAGAAGTTTAGGCGAGGTATATGATACAAACGAGCAATAACTGCACCTTGACGGGCAGAAAGGTATGGAAATATATATGCTGCAGGCGTTTTCCGGTGCGGCGGCAATAATCTTTTTCTCGAGATAAGCCGTATCGCAGGCAAGCGCCGCCTTTTTTGCATTCACGAAGTATTCCTTTGTGAATTTCGAGCGAACCTCTGCCTTTGTGGCACCGTTCATAAGTTCTTGAAGAGCGAGTTTTGCGGGGCGAACTCCTGTCAGTATACCCCATTGCGGAGCCTTGCCGACAAGCTTCTTTCCCGCATTGAAAAATGCTTTTCCTACAGCTATTTTTCTTGTTTTATCAAGCGTTTCGCTGTCCGAAAAAGGTTCGAAGAACGAGCGCTCCACAGTTTTCCCGAGGTGAGATATGCTGACTTTAGCCGTTATCCCGTCCACGCTCTCCTCTATGGAAACAGTAGCCGAGGGAGTGTCTGAGTCTGTCTGTTTTGTCGCGGAAAATTTCTCTCCCGGGAAAAACAGCATGCAAAGTGTCTGTATATAATATTCATTTATCTCGCCGTTTATATTTAATATCATAAAATTTTATCCTTTATTTTGCAGAATTTCACTGTCCATGACTATTGTTATAGGTCCGTCATTTCCGATATCAAGCTGCATATATGCGCCGAAAACGCCGCACTGCACATCAGGTATCTCTTTTTTCAGGCATGAAATGAAATATTCATATAGCTCTTTTGCCCGCCTGGGCGCTTCGCTTGCAAAATAATCCGGACGGTTTCCATGCGCATAGTTGGCATACAGAGTGAAATTGGAAACAACAAGCGCACTTCCTGAAACATCCTTTACCGACAGATTCATTTTGTCGTTCTCGTCGGAAAATATACGAAGCTTCGATATTTTGATAGCGAGAAGTTCCGCGTCCCTCTCGCTGTCGCCTTTTTTAACGCCGAGAAGTATTGTAAGCCCCTTCCCTATCCTGCCTGTCGGCACGCCGTCTGCTACGACCTGTGATGATGAAACACGCTGTATAACAGCTCTCATTATTTATCTCCTTTTATGATGTATATCCGCGCTCAACGGAATATACGCCCTTTATATTTTTGATTCTCGAAACGATGCTTATATAATGGTCAAGATTTTTGCAGGCTACTCCTATGCTGATTATGCACTGACCGTCGCTCTTTGTCTGCGTATTTATCTGGAGGATAGAAACACGCATTTCGGCAAGTGCAGATGTGATATCGGCAAGCATAGAGATTCTGTTTTCTGCAAAAATGCGCATTACGGCTTCATATTGACCGCCCGCACTGTCTCCGCCACCCGAAACCTTGCGCCATTCCACGCGCACAAATCTGTCCGGATTATCTTTCATGGAGGCAAGCGCGTTTTTGCAGTCGCATTTGTGAACGGAAATGCCGTAGCCCTTTGTAATAAAGCCGATTATATTATCTCCAGGGAGCGGATTGCAGCATTTTGCAAATTTGACCTGACAGCCGTCAAGTCCGTCTACGGCAACGCCGTTGTAACTTCCTCTCGAATACGGCTTTTGAACAGTCTGAATCTGCGATGGGTCTGTTATCGGTTCGTCCGCGGGAGGTGCCACCACGCGGTCAAACTCATCGCGGATACGCACAGATATTTTTGATATGGAAAGTCCGCCGTAGCCGAGCATATTGAAAAGCTCGGGAGCATTATTCATGCCGCAACGCGATGCTACATTCTCGGAAATTTTCTCAAACTGCTCGTCGGTATAAGTTCTGCCGTAGTGTTTTAGCTCGGAAATAAAAGCGTTCTTGCCCTCGGCGATATTTTCCTCGCGCTTTTCTTTCTTGAACCACTGGCGTATCTTCGCCTTGGCTTCGCTTGTTTTTACTATATTCAGCCAGTCGCGGCTCGGTCCCTTTGCCGAGGATGAAGTGAGTATCTCTACAATTTCACCGTTTTTGAGCTCTCGGTCTATCGGGACTATCATTCCGTTCACCTTGGCGCCGACCATTCTGTTTCCGACAGCGGAATGGATATGATAAGCAAAATCTATGCAGGTGGAATTCTGAGGCAGGTTGACAACATCGCCCTTTGGCGTGAAAACAAATGTCTCATCCTGGAAAATGTCTATCTTTATCGCCTCGAGAAAATCGTCATGGTCAGCTGTTGTGGCCTCATCCTCAACAAGCTTGGCTATCCATTCGAGCTTCTTATCTATATCCTCTTTTGTTCTGTCGCCGGACTTGTATTTCCAGTGCGCGGCGATACCGTATTCGGCGATATGATGCATTTCCCATGTTCGTATCTGCACTTCAAAAGGAATACCGTCCCTGCCTATGACTGTGGTATGGAGCGAGCTGTACATGTTTGCTTTCGGCGTTGAGATATAATCCTTGAAGCGCCCGGGGATGGAATTATACATTTCATGAATATATCCGAGAGTGCTGTAACATTCCGAAACAGTATTTACAATGATACGCACCGCATAGAAATCGTATATTTCATCGAAATTCTTATTCTGCTGATACATCTTGCGATATATGCTGTAAACGGATTTTACGCGCCCCTCTATAGTGACATCAAGTCCGTTTTTCTTAAGATATTCGGTGATGCTTTTCTTTATATTCTCGATAAAGCCGCGGTTTCTGCCGTATTTCTTATCTATATCGTCGCGAACCTCGTCATAGCCTATCGGGTCAAGATAAGAAAGTGCCAGATTTTCCAGCTCCTGCTTTATCTTCTGCATACCGAGACGGTGAGCGAGCGGCGCATAGACATGCATCGTTTCAAGTGCGATTCTTCTGCGCTTGCTTTCCTCCTGCGCGTCGAGTGTGCGCATATTGTGAAGCCTGTCCGCAAGCTTGATGAAGATAACACGGATATCCTTTGCCATAGCGAAGAACATCTTGCGGAGATTTTCCATATGCTCGTCTTCTTTGTCCTCAAAAGGAATGCGGACAAGCTTGGTAAGTCCGTCCACAAGTTCGGCTACGTTATCACCGAAGAGCTTGCGTATCTTATCAAGATCTGTTTTGTCGGAGCAGTCCTCCACGGTATCATGCAGGAGTGCGGCGCAGATTGAATCGGTATCAAGACCGAGTCCCGCTACTATTTCCGCTACGGCAACAGGATGATTTATATATTCCTCGCCGCTCTTCCGATATTGCCCGCTGTGCAGCTCGCGGGCATATTCATATGCTTTTTTTATCTTTTCGGTATTATAGGTTTTGCCCGTACTTTCCAGTATGAACATGAGCCTGTCTATATCGTAAAACATCTTTTTTCTCCCGACTCCATTGGGCTACTCCGTTTTTATCCCTTTCAGGAGTCTGTTATTTGTAATATCTGTTTTTTCCGTTACCTTCGGCAAGGAAAAAGAATATGTCATGCCGCTGCATTTATCCGCGGTAATAAGCCCTGCATCGGCAAATACAGCCATCATTATTTTCAGTTTGACAAAAGAAATCGACGGGAGCGCGCGAAGCGCCGCCTTTATATTGATTTCCGTGCTTTCCGCGGGCGCGTTCTTTTGCAGAAACTTATACAGCAGAACAAAATCGCCGCGCTCGGGATAATCATCCGTCTCGCATATTTCTCTTCCGAAAATGACATTTTCAGCGTATTCCTCGGCTTCTATATATTCAAGCAGAGTGTCTTTTCCGAAGCGGATTTCCTTTGCCATCATCTGAACCGATGATATCCCGCGAAATTCGTTTATATCGAGATTGAAAGCTATATCCGCGCTGTCGCCGCATTCGTAGCCCTCCGAGATAAGATTTCTGCCGAACAAAAGCACGGGAACAAGTATGTCGCCGATTTTTATCATCAGCTTTGTATGCTTATCATCCTTGAGCAGTGTTATATCGTCTATTCTGGCGTTCTTCAGCAGGAATACGGGCGCAGGATTGCCTGCGCCGTAAGGCTCGAGCCGCATAAGCTCGTTTGCCTCGACCATGTTGATATCGCTCTCCGAAACCTCGCAGTCTATCTCACAGACAATTTCGGGCATTCCAGAGGCAAAAGAATCATGCGCATAGGCATTTACCGCATCGCGAAAAGTGTCTACATTTTCGCGCTCGATAGTAAGTCCTGCCGCAAGCTCATGTCCTCCGAACTTGACAAGAAGCTCACTGCAAGCGGAAAATGCCGCAAATATGTCAAAGCCGATAACGCTTCTGGCACTTCCCCTGCCCTCATCCGTGTCTTTTGGAAAAGATATCAGCACGCAGGGCTTGCCGTAGCGCTCGGTTATCTTGGAGGCAACTATACCTATGACGCCGTGATGCCAATTGTCGCCTGTTATCACAAGAATATCGCATTCGGCGGCATGACGGTTCTTCGAAAGAAAAGCCTCGGCTTCCTTTAATATTGAATTTTCCAGTGCCTGACGCTCGCGGTTAAAGGCACAAAGCTCCTCCGCTATGGCATCGGCAAGCATCGGAGACTCTGTCATAAAAAGCTGAACCGCTCTTCCCGCATCGCCCATGCGTCCCGCCGCATTTATGCGCGGTGCCACACCGAAAGCAACAGAGGAAACGGAAATACGCTTCAGCACGCTTTTTTTGTTGCGCCCCGAGTCCGTTTCTATTCCTGCGGCGGAGAGGAGCGATTTCATGCTGACATCCTCGGTATCGCGCAGTAAACCAAGCCCTATGTGAATTATTATTCGGTTTTCTCCGGTCACGGGCATCACATCGGCTATCGTGCCGATTGCCGCGAGACTGATATACGAGCGGCACATATCCTTGACCGTATCGAGATTGTATTCTCCTCCGTTTTCGCAGGCAAGCTCCAGCGCACATATCAGCTTGAAAGCGACACCAACGCCTGCCAAGTCCTTATATGGATATCCGCAGTCCGCTCTGTGCGGATTTACTACGGCAACGGCATCGGGCAGAATATCGGGACACTGATGATGGTCTGTTATTACCATATCAATTCCGAGGCTCTTTGCATATTCAGCCTCACCTGCCGCCGTTATGCCCGTATCTACGGTTATGATAAGCTTCGCGCCGCTCGCGGCTATCGTATCTATGGCATCGCGGTTCACACCGTAGCCCTCTGATTCACGGGAAGGAATATAGAAATCAACGTTTGTTCCGCGGTCGCGAAAGTACCGCAGAAGCATCGAAACGGATGTCACGCCATCGGCATCATAATCGCCGTATACGGTGATTTTTTCGCCGTTTTCTATAGCCTGCATTATTCTTGCGACAGCGGCATCCATATCTTTCATGAGAAAAGGGTCATGGAGGAAGCTCTCGGATTTATCTATAAAAATCTTTGCTCTCTGCGGGTCGTTGTAGCCCCTGTTGCAGAGCACGCGGGCAGTGACTGGCGAAACGCCGAGCGTTTTGCAGAGAGTCGACACAGTCTCTTCATCCTGCTCACGAATTATCCACTTTTTTTCTTTTTTCAAGGAAAGGTCCGTCCTCTCTTTGTATTATTGAATCACCGTCAAAGTTTCGGCGGTTTATATTTTGCCATGAGGGCAAGCGCCATATTTATGCCGTCTACGGCAGCGCTTGTTATTCCTCCGGCGTATCCCGCACCCTCTCCGCCTACATAGAGATTTTCATAGTTTTGCGCTATAAAATTCTTCTCTCTGCATATGCGTATAGGAGATGATGTTCTCGTTTCAGGTGCCGTTATCAGCGCGTCATCGCAGTCAAAGCCATGCAGTTTTCTTCCGAAATCCGCAATGCCCGCTTTTAGCGACTCGGTAACAAATTGGGGAAAAGCTCGCCCGACTTCGGTGAATGTTACATTTCCGCCCATGTAAGTCGGCTCCACTGCACCTGTCGAATTGCGACATCCCGCTTTGCCGAGAAAACTGCCTACGCTCTGGCAAGGCGCGGCATATCCTCTGCCGCCGATATCAAATGCGGCTCGCTCTATCCTGCGCTGGAAATCTATCGCGCCCGCGACTGTGCCGCCGAAATCAGCGGGAAGCACCGATACGGCAACAGCACAGTTTGCGTTTTTGCCGCTTCTGCTGTAGCTGCTCATACCGTTTGTCACGACTCCGCCGTGCTCCGATGCCGCCGCCACAACCTCTCCGCCAGGGCACATACAGAAAGTATATACGCCGCGCCCTCCTATGTGGCACGAGAGGTTATATTCACCTTTCGGCAGTCTTGGGTCGCCCGCAAGGTCGCCGTAGAGTCCTTTATCTATATTTTTCTGCAGATGTTCTGTTCTCACTCCGACAGAAAACGGCTTCGGCGTTATCACAAGCGATGTGCTGCCGAGCATCTCGAATGTATCTCTCGCGCTGTGACCTATCGCGAGCATAAGCGCACCGCATTCCGTGTCTCCGCGCCCTGTTCTGACCGAGCGGATTGACCGCCCGCCGTTGTAGTCAAAGCCCTCGAATTTTGTTTTGTAATGTATCTCTCCGCCGAGAGAAATTATTTCAGCTTCTATGCCGGAAACAACTTGCTTCAGATAGTCAGTTCCTACATGGGGGCGTGCGTTTGAAAGTATATCTTCCGGTGCGCCGTGGCGCACCATGGTTTCGAGAACATAAGCGCATTTCGGGTCATTTATGCGCGTCATGAGCTTGCCATCCGAAAATGTGCCCGCTCCGCCCGCGCCGAACTGAACATTCGATTCGCTGTCAAGCATGCATGAGCGGAAAAACGCGTCCACATCGGCGCTTCGCTCTGCCGTATTCTTGCCTCTTTCCAGTACTATCGGGCGATATCCGTATTTTGCAAGCATCAGAGCCGCAAACATTCCGCAGGGACCGAAGCCGACTATCACAGGGCGCGCACCGAGCTCCTCATCCCCGAAAATCGGTGTGATATCGGATTCTTTTGCCACGGTTATGCTCTCGCGGGCAAGCTTTTCGTCACAGGGTTTCTTTCCGTCAACCGCGGCAATAACGGAATAAACGAATTTTATATCAGCCTTTTTCCTCGCATCTACGGATTTTTTGAATATTTTCATCTCCGAAATGCTGTCAGCGGAAAAGAACTTCAACAAACGCTTTCGTGCAAAAAGAAAGGTCTCGTCTGTTGAAGCTCCGATAGGCATTTTTATATTTTGTACTATATATCTGTGTCTCTGCATCTTATTCTTTTACGCCTGTTTTCTCATTTTCCGCTTCGGCAGTATCAGCCTGCGTGCCGTTTTCATCATCGGCATGTTCGACAGGCGATGTCGTAATGTCCGCTCTTATAAACTCGGGCGAAACAGATACGAGCGCCACGCCTATAGGCAGGTCAATCTCGAGTTTGAGCATCGTGTCTCCCGCGGCTGTCACCGATGCGGCGTCGACGGAAAGCTTCACCCTGCTTTTCTTCGCATCGGTAGCGCTGAGTTTTCTGCCCTTTACCGTTACCACTATATTTGTCTCGGCAAGAGAAACGTCGAAGTTTCTTTCGTTTAATACACTTTCGTTTTTTATCGTAATATCATTGCTTGTGAACTGATAGTCGGTCGTTTTTATCGCTCCGTCGGTACTCACGGCATAAATCCAGATGATTATAGCCGCAAGTATTGAAAAAATTCTTATTATTATATCGGCTTTCTTATTCTGCTTGACCGTGTAGTCATCGGAGCCTTCCTCGCGGTCTACAACCGTACTTTTCTGCCTGAAAAATTCTTTTAACTTGCTGAATGTTTCTTTCAATTTGCTAAGCTCCCTTCCGCCTGTGATCATTTCTGCTCCTGCGTCTGCTCTTCTTCATGAACCTCATGAGAATGCTTTTCGCCTTTGTGCTCTTTTGTATGCGAATCGTCGCCGAGGAGAGCCGAAAGCTCTGTTTTCAGCGTACCGAGGTCATAATTGCGCTTGAGCTGACCGTCTACGGCTATTGATATCGTTCCCGTCTCCTCAGAAACAACGACTATAACGGCGTCGCTGTTTTCACTCATACCTATAGCGGAGCGGTGGCGTGTACCGAGATCCTTGATTATGTCATCGTTTGTGGACATCGGCAGAAAACAGCCGGCGGCATAGATTCTGCCGTTTTTGATGACTACGGCACCGTCATGCAGTGGCGCTTTATTATAAAATATGTTGCGGAGAAGCGGAACCGTAACATCGGCATTAACGATAGTTCCTGTCTTTATAATATCGCCGAGAGGAGTCGAACGCTCTATAACAATCAGCGCACCGGTATATTCCTTGGAAAGCTCGCTTGCCGCCTCGCAGATATTGTTTATAGCGGTATGCTTTGACTGGGAGGATTTCGTTTCGCCCGCATTCTTTATCGTGCGGAAGGGGCTACCGCCCATCTTTTCAAGAGCGGAACGAAGCTCCGGCTGGAATATGATGATAAGCGAAATAAGACCGACCTGCACTATATTTGACAGCAGAAATTTCAGCGCACGCATATCGAGTATATCGCTTATAAGCACAACGATAAGAACCATTAAAACGCCGAGTGCCAACTTGCTCGCACGTCTGTCACGGATGAACTTTATTATATAGTAAATGAGTATCGACACTACGGCGATATCCAGAATATCAATAAGCTTTATTGCCAAAAATTGCTCTGCAATATAATTCAGTAATTCCAACTTCTTTTCTCTCCTGAAAGAATAATCTTGTTTCTATATTATAATATACTTTTCGGTATAAATAAATAGATTTTTGAAAATTTTTTATAAAATTTCCATTTTTTTTACTTTTATCAATGACAAACTGCTGTTTTTATGGTAAAATAGTTATGTCAAGCCGATTTTACGGTTATCGGCTGCACCTATCGGAGGTTATAATGAAAAATATACTCAAAAAAATAAGCAATGCCATGAATGTCCTGACGCACAAAAGAGAGCGTCCCTTTACCTCTGCGGTAATACTCGCGGCCGGTCTGAGCACAAGGATGCAAGGCATTTCAAAGCAGATGATAGAGCTCAGCGGCAAAAGCGTCATTGCGCATACGCTCTGCTCCTTTCAGGAATGCGAGCTTATAGACGAAATCATTGTCGTAACAAACGAAGCGGAACTTCCCTACTACAATGAAGAATTCAAAAACGAATACGGGCTCACAAAGATTTCGCGCGTCGTTCTCGGCGGAAATACGCGCGCCCGTTCGGCGGAAAACGGATTTTCCGCCGTATCAAAGAATGCCGATTTCGTAGCCATTCACGATGGTGCGCGCTGCCTCATAACTCCCGAAAAAATATCAGCCGTGATAAAGGCGGCATTTGAAAAAGGCGCGGCAATAGCGGCGACAAAGGCGACCGATACAATGAAAAAAGCCGACGAGGACGGAAAAATCACGGGTACGCTCGACAGGAGCAAGATATGGCGCGCGCAGACGCCGCAGGTTTTCAAGAAAAGCATTTATTTTGTTTCACTGAAAAACTGCAAAAGCAAGGGCGCGGCAATCACGGACGACGCAATGATGGCGGAGCACGCCGGCTTCAATGTCTACTGCATTGAAACAGGCTCCGACAATATAAAGATAACAACGCCTGCCGATATCCGCGAGGTACTCGGCGTGCTGAACGGGAGGGGCGACCAATGAATTTCCGCATAGGTCACGGATATGATGTTCACAGGCTCACCGAGGGGAGAAAGCTTTTTCTCGGCGGGGTGGAAATACCGCATAAAACGGGGCTTCTCGGGCATTCCGATGCCGATGTTCTGCTCCATGCGGTCTGCGATGCTCTGCTCGGTGCGGCTGCGCTCGGCGATATAGGAAAGCACTTTCCCGATACCGACGATAAATATAAAGGAATATCAAGTCTTGTTCTGCTCGACGAGGTATATAAAAAGATATCGGCGCTCGACTATCGAGTCTGCAATGTGGATGTCACGCTGATAGCGCAGAAGCCAAAAATATCGCCATACACCGACATGATGAGAAAAAACATCTCGGATGCGCTCGAAATCGATATTGATTCTGTAAATATCAAAGGAACTACGGAAGAGCATCTCGGTTTTACGGGAAACGAGGAAGGCATATCGTGTCATGCCGTCTGCCTTCTTTGCAAGTAAATTCACGCAAATTCGCTTTATCGCGGTTTAAATCCCGAATATTCGCCGTTTTTAATATTCCCTTTTGTTCTTATTTGACGATTATTGAAAAACGATTTTGGCAAGGTAAACAAAAATATGTCTTCAAATTTGTTGACAAAATTTTCCAACTTACTATTGCAAAAATTCCCAAAATATGGTAGTATGTTGTTGGAAAATTTTGGTAAGTCAAAAATCCGGCACTAAAACAAAGAAATGGAGAAAATTAACATGGAACAAAAAGTAAGAATACTTATCGCAGATGAAAATGTCGAATTTCGCATGAATCTCAGGGAAAACCTGACGCGCGCCGGCATGGAAATAGTCGAGGAGGCATCCGATGGTTCGGACATACTGACGAAAATAAAGCGTACTACGCCGGATATCGTCTTTATTGATATATGGCTCCCCAAGGGTGATCCCATTCAGATTATAAAGAAGTCGAAGCTTCTCTTCCCGAATCCGCTTCAGACACCTGATTTTATCGCGCTCTCGTATTGTTCAAATCCCAACCTCTTCCTAGAGGCAAGCGAAGCGGGCGCAACATTCTGCATCCAGAAGCCCGTGGAATATGCAACTCTCTTTGACAGAATCATGCGTATCTACAGAAACAGACAGAACAATTTCAAAATACCGCTTTCGAGCATGCGCACAGGATCGGGGAGCGACGATGACGCCGACCTCGAAACACAGGTGACAAAAATCCTGCACAAAATCGGCGTTCCCGCGCATATAAAGGGCTATCAGTATCTGCGCACAGCCATAATAATGACTGTGGAAAACAACAATCTGATAAACTCTGTCACAAAAATTCTGTATCCCTCCGTTGCCAAGACTTATGAAACAACATCCTCGCGCGTAGAGCGCGCCATCCGCCATGCGATAGAAGTCGCATGGGACAGAGGTGACCTTGATGTGCTCAATTCGTACTTCGGCTACACGATACAAAACGAACGTGGAAAGCCAACAAACAGCGAATTTATTGCCATGATTTCGGACAATCTGCGCCTCAAAAACAGAATTTCATAAAAAATGCCATAAAAACAAGGTTTTCAAACGGGGACGGCGTACAGGAGATTTGTTCCAATAATTCCACAATTTTTCGATAACTGTATCTTTTTTTGTAATATTCCCGTAGACAACAACGCTCTTCTATGGCAAAATAGTGATAACTCATAACATTCCTCATGTTTTTTGTTTGTGTTGCAACTTCATTATAACACAGGTTTGTTATGAGTTCCTATTTTTTCTATAGTGTTGCACTTGATAGTATAATTCCCCAAAAGCAAAGCAGCTCCGCTTCTCACATGAGAAGAGGGGCTGCTGAATCAGATAAGATTATGCTTTGCAAAGCTTGCGGATATAGCGCTGTTCTCTCGGCGAAATCTTGCCGTCCACGCTCACCACGCAGAGGCACAGCATGACAACATCCTCGACAAGGCTCTCGTCTGCAAGAGAGATGAGAGAAAGCATTTCCTGAGTGTATTCCTTGACGGCGCTTCTTCCGTCGCGGTCGGTTTCAAATGATTTCTTTATGCTCTCGAAATTGAAATCATCTCCAAATGTATGGAGCAGTGCGGGATATATCAGGAGATATTCCTGCTCGTTCACGCGTCCATCCGCCACTACGGAGCCGAGAATAAATCCGGCGAGCGTCTGCACGGGGTCAACTCCGGGCAGATTGAGCTTACGCAGTTTTGCGAAAATTTCGGCGGATTTGCCTGTCATTATCGCGCCGCGCTCAATAACGGAAAGCGCCTCAAATTCTTTGCAGAGTTTTGAAAATTCAAACATTTTTATATTCTCCTTATTTATTATTTACTTTTTACAGCGGCAGGTCTTTCTTTGTGAAGCGTACCGAGCCGATTATATATCCGATAAGTCCCATTACCGCGAGAACCGCAAATTTCCATATGAATGTGCTTGTGCCGTCCATGATGGATATTACGTCAAAGAACGAAATGATTGTCGCATAGTTGAAGTAATTCAGGCTGTCCAGACGCACAACGGAGGGAATGACAGGGCTGCCGAAAAGTCCGAGCATAGCGGCAACGAGAGCGAATATGCTGAGACCGCCTCCAATAGCCATGGAGCGCTTGCTTCTGTCAAACCAGCATGATGTGAAGAAGCAGAGTCCCGAAAGCGCGAACAGAACGAGGAACGCACCGACATTGAGCAGGATAAGATTACTATAGGTCAGCTTGATATCCTCGGATACAAACGACAGACATACACAGCCTGTTGCTGTTGTCAGTCCGAACATAGCAAAGAGAGAGCCTATCAGATATACCGCCTGCGTAAATACGACCGTACTGCGCTTGGTTGATGTGGAAAGAACATATGCCATGGAGCCGCTGTCTACCTGACCTGCTATAAGGTTATTGGAAGCCATTATCATATAGATAATAGGAAGAAGCAGACCGGCAAGCTTATAGAAGATGGAGCCGACTATCAGCGTATAGAGATCGGCTTTTCCGACTTCCTCAAGCGCATCGGAAACCTCCTGCGGAAGCGAAGAAAGCAAACTGCTTGAAACATCCTCGGCAAGCTCGGCTGTCTTTTCCACTATCGCCTTTGTATATGCCGCATCATCGGCAAATTCACCGTTTTCGCGGCGCTCTGCGAGAAGCTCAAGTTCATAGGAGAGGCGGTTCCCATAGGTGATAGCCGTGGTGTTTGCGAGATGCTTGATGGATTCATAGGTATAGCCGAAGCTATTGTATTTTTCCATTGTCACACCAAAAGACGAGAGCTGTTCAACGATTTTTTCCACATTGGCAGGCTCTGTCATATTGCCTGCGAGGAACATCGCGGAGCAATCCTCGGCGCGTGCTGCGCGGTAGTCGCTGCGCTCGCTTCCCGCGAGATATGCATCTACATCGCCCGCCTGAATATGCGTGATAACGGACATATAATCGTAGTCCGCAGGCGCTTCTTTCTCATGTTTGAGATAGAAAGAATCGTTGAACATACCGTTCGGATTGAGCGTATACATTACAATGCCGAGCATTTCCTGCGCCTCGTCGGAATCGCGCGTATATGCGGGGTTCAGCGCAAGCGCCTTGGCATATACATACTCCTGCAAATCTTCAACAGCCATGGAATATGCTATTTTTACGGCGTTTTCAGCCGTTGCGGGCGTTTCCTTTGCCCATTCGCCCATAGCTGCTGCATAGACTTCGACAGAAGTAAACGAAGCGGCATCGGGCTTCTTTGCCTGCCATTCGCCGACGGCTTTTTCAAGGCTTTCGCCCGCTTTCGTTTTCAAGGTCGGCTTTGCGCTCTGCCACTGCTTTGCAGCAGCCGCATACTGCGCGGGGTCGGAGAAATCCGCCTGATTGGGCATAGCGGAAAGCCATGTCAGATATGAGAGCGTATCCTTGGAATTTTCGGCAAAAAGACTGTCAAAATGAGAGAGACCGTCTGTTGCGCCGGCATAATAGTTTATTGCGCGCTCCTCGAGGCTCGCGTCTATTTCCTTTGTTATGATTGTATCCTGAATCGAATTTTTAACCTCGCCGATGCTTCCGCTTCCGGAAATCAGCATGACGCAGGCAAGCATGAAGCAAACCGCAAAGGTGATGATGCCCCACATGGTTCCGTTTGCCTTGCATGATTGCTTGAAAAGAGCTTTACTGAACATTGCTTTCGTTCTCCTTTTTATCAAATAATATTTTTTTGAAATGCATTTCCAGAGTATATGGCAACTCCGAAATAAACTTTACATTATAGCCCTTGAGCGATCCGAGGAGCGCCGCCGTTTCGCTTGCGGAAATGCGTATCGTCGCCTGATTATACTGCGGCTGGCGGCGGATAACCTCATATCTCTCGCCGAGAAATTTCTTGTAGTCCGCTTCCGTATGAAATTCTATCTTGAATTCCTTTACGGGACGGTTTGTGATATCGCTCATACGGCATATATCGACGATATGTCCGTCGCTTATGAGCGCCACGCGGTCGCAGGTGCTCTCCAGTTCCTCAAAGCTGTGACTGCTCATAAAAACCGTCTTGCCCTTGCGGTGTTCTTCCTTTATGATATCAAGGAATGTTATTCTCATCAGCGGGTCAAGTCCCGTTGTCGGCTCATCAAGAAGTATAATGGGCGCGTCGTTCATGAGCGCCGCCACAAGCGCAGTTTTCTGCTTCATACCTTTGCTCATCCTCTTGAGGTTTGCGCGCGGGTCAAGCTGAAGTCGCTCTATAAGCTCGTTTGCGTAGCTCATATCCTTAAGCGAGAGAAATTCCGCCTGACAGCGCAGAAAATCAATGCCTGTTTTTAAGTCTGGGAAAGCTATCTCTCCGGGCACATAACCTATGCTCTTCGCTATCTCGCTCGCGTGTTCCCATGAGGAAAGCCCGTTTACGCCGACATAACCCGAACTCGGCTTGAGAAATCCGAGGATATTTCGCATGGTCGTCGTCTTGCCGCTTCCGTTTGTACCAACGAAGCCGACCATCTCTCCTTTTTCGATATTAAGGTCGATGTCGAAAATGCCGCGTCCCTCGCCGAAATCCTTTGTCAGCTGTCTGCATTCGATTACGCTCATTTCAAAGCACCTCCAAAATCCTTTTCTTCCTTATAGAACTTAAGGAAGTAATCCTCCAGCGTCTCACGCCTATTGCTGAATGTGACCGTATGCGCCGCCGCAAGCAATGCGATTAGCGCATTGAGGTCGCTGTCCTCTACCGAGAGATATGTCTCTTTCTCTTCATCGCTGAGCAGACGGAACGAGGACATCGATGCGGCTTTTTTCAGAAATTCCTTTTTCGATGCCGCATCGGCAAATGTGACGGTATAATATTTGCGCGAGGCATGGCGCAAATCATCCGCCACAAATTGCGATACGATGCGCCCGTCCTTGATGATGGCGATGCGGTCGCATGTTGAATCTATCTCCGAGAAAATATGGCTGGAGAGGAGAATCGTCTTGCCGCGCTTCTTTTCCTCATGAATGAAACGAATGAAATTTTCCTGCATTACAGGGTCTAGTCCGCTTGTCGGTTCATCCAGAATCAGCACTTCGGGGTCGGACATGAACGCCGCTACCACAGCCAGCTTTCTCTTGACGCCCAGACTCATGCGCTTCGTATCTCCGCGAAGAGCCTCGTCGTCCAGTTCAAAAAGATTTCGCATGGCTTCAAGCCGTTCTTCATTGTGAATCTTCTGAAGATTCTGCATCATCCTGATAAATTCCCATCCCGTAAGTCCCGCAGGCAGCGCAATCTCGCCGGGGATATAGCCTACGCGGTTCAGCACCTGCGAATAGTGAGAGAAGGTTTCCATACCTTCGATTTTTGTGCTTCCGCTCTGCGGCTTTGAAAAGCCCATCAGATGACGGATGGTCGTCGATTTGCCTGCGCCGTTCGGTCCGAGAAAGCCGAAAACTTCGCCTTTGCCTACAGCTATGCTGACATCAAATACGCCGCGGCCGGAGCCGTAATCCTTTGTCAGATGCTCCACTTCTATCGTGTGCATATGTTTCCTCCTGTTTTATTTTTTTAAACACTGTTGACATCTCAACACTGTTGTATTATAATAAGCTTGCAGACAAAATTAAAGAGCAAAATCATGGTCAATGTAAAAATATGTACACTGACCATAAAATTGTAAAGGAAAATATAATGAAAGTCAAAAATCTCAACAGGTCATCAGTCAAAACAAAACGTATTATCAAGAGCGTGTTTGCAGAAATGCTCTCGGAATACAAGGAAATATCGCGCATTTCGGTAAAAGAGCTTTGCGAGAGGGCGGATATCAGCCGCAGCACCTTCTATTCGCATTACGACGATGCCTACAGTATCGCACAGGACTATGAAAACGAGCTCATAGACCGTTTTTTCAATAATACTACGCTGCTTGAAGCCGAGAATGCCGAGAAATTTGCGGAAATCTTTTTTCGGTATATCCGCGAAAACGACGAAAACTACAAATTGCTCTGCCGCTCCAATGACTTCATCTTCACGGCAAAAAAGCTGACTTCAATCGCGACTAACAAGTTTTTGGAGCTTTGCAACAATGATAAACACGTAAAAAACAAGGAATATCTGGACCTTGATATCGCCGTTTTTGTAAACGGACTGCTCTGCGAATATGTAAAATACTGCCGCGGACTTTCGAACGTTCAGCTCGACGACCTGTACGCATATACGCAACGGTGGCTTCGCCTCTTCATCGAAAGGCGAACCCAAAATCCCGCGGATGGCGAGCAGGCATAAACGCAACAAAAGCAATAAAAATGAAAAGCTTCGGAAAGGGGGTTCCTTCCCGAAGCTTTTTGCTTCAGTTGTGTTTTCAGCAGACAGTAAGAGTGCCTATTTTTCCTTTTGTTATGATATAGTTTTCAGTAACATCTTTCGGAATATCTCCGCTATAGTCGATTATTTTCGGATTGGAATAAATATTTTCCGTCTCGCCCACAAAAATCTGTGAGGCAAACGGTCGCGGAAGTACTTCAAGCGTACCCTCAAGAATTCAATATCCGAGTTCTTCGTTTACGAGGATTACTTTCACCCTGTCGTGCAGGCGCTGTGATGCCATCACCGTGTAGTTGCAGCAGATTCGCGCATCGCTGGCGCAGCCGTCTGCCATATCGCCGCCGCGATCAAGCGAAACGCAGTGCCCCTTGTGGAAACAGTAGGTATTGCAGTTTAAACGTTTGCAGTTTTTCGGCGCGGCTATCTCTTTTACTCTGCGCACAGCGGATTCGAGGTCGGGAACAATCTTGTTTATTCCCGCCACGATTATCACCTTTTTCGGTCCGTAGAGCAATGCGTTCACACGGTTTGATGTGCCGTCCACATTGTAGAGTTCGCCGTTTTCCGTTATCGCATTTGAGCTTGAAAGAAAGTAATCACAGGTCATTATCTCGCCGAGACGCCGGTTCTTTTCATCCTCGGAGAGACCCTGCATATTTTTGTCAAGGTATCTGTATTCTCCGCTCTTCACCGCGTCGATTATACCGGAATCAACCAGCGTCATACTGCCGCCGTTTGCCACCGTCGCGCCCGCGGGAATAAGCGAAAGCACCTTTTCCTTTGCTTCTGCCGCATTTGCGACAAAATATACCTGCATATGATGCTTTTCGAGTGCTTTTATTGTTTTTTCGATATTCATATGCCACCTCAATACTGCCACTCGGGCTTGGTATAGAAATCGCTTCTTGGCTCGAGGAAACTGAATTTGTGTCCCTCTTCCGTTATCTTGTCCACGCTGTCAAAAATATTGTCCCATGAGAATACCTCTTCGGGCATGTTCATGAATTTCATAACAGCCTCTGTGGACTTAGGCGCTATCGGGTGCGCAAGCACAGTTGCCGTCTTTACCATATGCACGGCGTCGATAACAGCCCGATTGAAAGCTTCCTTGCTGAAATTATCGCCGACCTGCTTGAATGAAGCGGAGATTTCCTTATTTATCAGGCGGAAATACTCATCAAGAGTGTATATAACCTGATGGAAGCTCTGATTTGCCATGTGATTTTCATATTTCACTATAGCTGCGTCTGCCGCCGCCTTTACGACAGGGCTAACCTCGCCGCGCGGTATCACCTGATTTCCATCGTTATATTTCTGGAAGGAATAGAAAAGCGTTCTCGTAGCACGATTGAGTATGTTTGTGAACATATTCCATTCGCCGCAGGCGGGATCGGGAGCCTTTTCGTCCGCATTCGGATTATAAACTTTCGGCTGGAAAGGCGCATTGGAAAGTCCGAGCGCAAGTCCGAGGAAGTGCGCACGAAGCTGCTCTGCAGAATAATATTTCAGCAGTTCGCTTGCCATAGGCGGCTTTATCTTGCCGCTGCTACTTGCTTTTTTATCGAAGAAAAGCAGATGCTTGTTTGCGATTATTCTCGGCATTCTGAATTTCTTATCATAGCCGCCCGCTTCGTTTATCGCCTCAAACATCGCCATTTCGGCAAGGTGATAGAAATAGATATTGTCCTCGCCGATAAACTGATAAACTATCGCGTCATCATCGCACCAGTAGTCTTTCCATTCGTCGCGGCTGTGTCCTATGCTCTCGAGATATGTCTGCGTAAAAGAGATAGGCGCCCAGAGCGACTCGGGCCATACCCAGAAAGTAAGTCCCTTTATGCCGTCCTTTTCAGGAACGGGAACGCCCCAGTCGATATTGCCGGAAAGGCGGAAAGGAACGAGCGTTTTGCCTGTACGTAAGCGTATCTGCGCCTCCGAAAGAAGCTCGCAAGCCGCTTCCCTGTCCGCAAGCTTGTCGAATATTATGCGGAGCATCTTGCGCGATTCCTCTTCCTCGTATCTGCACGGGAATGAAGCGAGTTTTTCCTTTATCACATCGGCATCGTCAAGCTTCGCGTATATTATCGGATTTTTGAGAAATTCGCGGCAGGCAAGCGATGTTGTCTTGCGGAGATTTTCTGTGGCGTCTTTCTCATCCATCATTTTTGTCAGGAAATCCATGTATTTCTCGAGATCGAAATACCAGTTTTCAACATTTTTCAGCACGGGGCGCTCGCCGGAAAGCGTGCTGATCGGCGCTATCAACTCCTCGGGGAAATACTGGTGACCGAGCGAACATTCGTCTGCATAGCCGACCTCGGATTTACAGCCCTCTATCGGGCATCTTCCCGTGACCTGTCTGCCGTTGAGGAATGTCTGATACTTCTCATCGTAAAACTGCTTTGTGGAAAGGCGAATGAGCGCACCGGACTCCGCCAGCTTCTCAAAAAATTCCGCGCTGTACTCCGTGTGAATTTTCCCGCTCTCGCCGAGCGCACTCGCCGCAAAAAGCGATGGACTGATGAGATAATCATCCAGCGTCTGCGCCTGCTTGTCGTGATTGTACTGCACGAAATCTATGATACTGCCCTTGAAAGAGCCGTCTGCCGTGAGACTCTTGTATTTCTCGACGATAGGAGAGCCGTAGCAGTCCGTACCCGAGACGAAAATAACATTGTCTTTGCCTATTCTGTCGCGCAGGAAACGCGCGAAAGCATCTGCATGAACGAAAACGCCTCCCACATGCCCGAAGTGAAGCTCCTTGCTTCCGTAAGGCATGCCCGCCGTTATCAGCGCGCGTTTTGGAAATTTCGGTCTGTCTGTCATGTTAGCCTCCCAGTCTTTCTATCTGTTTTTCTATTCGCTCTCTCGACTTGCTTTCGCCGAGAATGTTCATCACCGTATAAAGGTCGGGCGCATTCTGCTTGCCGGTTATCGCCACGCGGACAAAAGAGCTTATATTGCCTATGCTTCCCTTGTAAGCCTCGTGATTTGCCTTGTATTCTTTCATCTCGCGGGCAAAGCCGAATTTTTCCGCCACATCTTTCATCTTGTCAAACCATGCGCTTTGGTCGTCCTCGGGTCTGTATGCGGCAAGATAAGATTTCAGCACATCGGCGATAAGCGCAGGCTCAAAGTCCTGCGGATATTCTCCCTCTGCATTGTAATACTTGTCGAACATGAAGCCCATATAGCCCTTGACTTCGCTCCATACGGCAAAGTCCTTACGCGGCTTGTTTCCGCCTCTGCCTATGGCGAGCACAGCCTTTGTGAAATCGGGGTTTGCAGTAAATTCTCCGTAAAACTCTTCGTCAAATTCCTTTGCCCACTCTGCCGTCTCATCGTAAACTTTCTCTGCGCTCCAGCGGGAGATTATATTCTTGGAAACATCACAGAGCTTGGCAAGGTCAAAGAGCGAACCTGCGGCGTTCATCTTCTTTGTGGTGAATTTGAAATCGCCCAACGGCGCGTCGGGATTTGCTCTTCTCCAGTCCTCAAAATTGGAATTGAGGATGGTCATTATATATTCGGCAACGCTCTCCGTGGGATAGCCATCGGATTTGTAGTATGAGAGTGCAAGCTCGGGATCCTTGCGCTTGGAAAGCTTGCGCTTGGAGTTTCCGTCCATTTTCATCAGAGTGCCTATATGAACATATTTCGGCAGCTTGTGACCAAGTGCGGCGAAAAGCTGTATATGAAAAGGCAGGCTTGCAAGCCATTCGTCTCCGCGCACAACATGGGTCGTTCCCATCAGATGGTCGTCCACCGCATGAGCGAAATGATATGTCGGTATGCCGTCGCTCTTCAAGAGCACATGGTCTATATCGTTTTCCGTAATATCCACATCACCCTTGATTAGGTCGTGATATTTGAATTTATGCTCTATGCTTCCAGTACTGCGGAAACGGAGTACCCATTCTTTCCCCGCCTTGAGTTCCGCTTCGATATCCTCTATCGGGCGGTCTCTCCATTTTGCCCATTTGCCGTAGTAACCGAAATTGGCTTTCTCGGATTCCTGCTCGGCATGGAAACGCTCAAGCTCCTCCTCTGTGCAGAAACAAGGATAAGCCTTTCCCTCCTTCACAAGCTTCTTTGCGTACACATGATAGATGGAAGCACGCTGACTCTGCTTATAGGGACCGTATATTCCCTTATCGTATATTTTCCCGTTTTCGTCGAGAGCCGCACCCTCATCGAAAAAAATGCCGTAGTGCGAAAGCATCTCGATAAGCGTTTCCGTCGCTCCCTTTACCTCGCGCTTTGCATCCGTGTCCTCAACGCGCAGATACATGATGCCGCCGCTCTGGTGAGCAAGGCGCTCGGAGGTCAGTCCCTGCATGAGATTGCCGAGATGGACAAAGCCTGTGGGGCTGGGCGCCATTCTCGAAACGACAGCTCCCTCGGGAAGCTCTCTCTTCGGAAAGCGCTTTTCCATATCCTCCGGTGTCTCTGTAGCATCGGGGAAAAGTAATTCTGCAAGATAGTTGTAATCCATAGATTTATATTTCCTTTCGGTTGATTTCTATATTATGAAGCCCTCGCCGTGACCGGGGAATGCGGCTTTTCCCGCGTACATACGCTTTATGCGCGAAACGGAATCCTCTATCTTCTCCGGTGCGGCATTCGGCAGATCGGTTCTGCCGTAGCCGTCGTCAAATAGCGTATCGCCCGTATAGACGGCATCGGAGCAGATATAGCAGAGCGAGCCTTTTGTGTGCCCAGGCGTTGCCATGACGGAGATTTTCTCATTTCCGAGAGTCAGTATATCACCGTCCGCCACAGTCTCATAGCCGGAAAGGCATAAAACGCTGTCCCCTCCGAAAAGCGCGGATACGTTCATACTCGGATCAGCAAGCATCGCCGCGTCATCGGAGCTTATCATTATTTTCGCTTCCGGAAAATAAGTTTTCAGCCCGTCCGCGCCGCCGATATGGTCAAAATGCCCGTGCGTGAGCAGAATGTATTTCAGCTTTGCACCGATTTTCTCTATCTCATCGCGCAGAAGCTTCGCCGAGGATGCAGGATCGATAACTGCGCACTCTCCTCCGTCGGAAATAAGATAGCAATTTGTACATATCGGATACAGACAGTATACATTTCTCTTCATATACCCTCCAAATCATGATAAATATTGAATATTATAGCATAATATTTCCCTCTTTTCAATATTTTAACTTCAAATCTTTTAGAAATTTCCATGATATTTTTCAAAATATTATGGTTTTTTTTCCTCAAATGTGATATGATATAGAAGAAAGTAAAAATTGGATGTGATGATTCTGGAAAAAACGGATATACGCGGCATACTTTTTGATAATATCACATTTTCCTATGCCGTATCTGCGGCAGAGCGTGCCATAGACGAAAAAAGGCAGACAGCCGTTCATACGCCGAATGCGGAAATCCTGCAAAAATGCATTGAGGAAAAGGAAATGCACGATATCGTCTCCTCTGCGGAACTTATACTGCCGGACGGCGCAGGAGTTCTCCTCGCCGCAAAAATCCTCGGCACACCGATAAAGGAAAAAATAGCGGGTGTGGAATTCGGTGAAAAAATGCTTGAGCTTGCGGCAAAAAGGGGTTACCGCGTTTATTTTCTCGGCGGCAAACCCGATGTTGCGGGTATCGCGGCACAAAAGATGCGCGAAAAATATGCGGAGCTGAATATCGTCGGCACACACAACGGATATTTCGCTAAACGCGGAGCGGAAAACGACGCCGTTATCGATGAGATAAACAAAGCAAAAGCCGATATTCTCTATATCTGCCTCGGCTCGCCCGCGCAGGAAATATGGGCGTATGAGAACAGAAAAAAGCTCTGCGCTTCCCTGCTTCTCTGCCTCGGCGGAAGCCTTGATATTTACGCAGGCACTGCAAAACGTGCGCCGAAAGCATTTATTTCCATGTGGCTCGAATGGTTCTGGCGGCTTCTCTGCCAGCCCTCGCGCCTGCCCAGAATGATGAAAATACCGAAATTTATTTTCGGCACATATAAATACAAGAATAAAAAAAGAAAAGAGGAAAAGAAAAATGCATGTTGAACTTCTTGCCTATACACCCCATGCGGATAAAATTGTCGCGGCGGCGGCAAAGCTCTGCTATTCCAAAAGCAATATAGATGATTTGCTCGATAACCTCACTCCAGAAAAAACAGAAAGTTTTCTCGATATGCTGACAAGTCTCGGTCATGAAAGCCCTGTGGAACACGCTTCGTTTACATTCGGCATAGAGGGCGTTTCGAGAACACTGCTCGCGCAGATAACCAGACACAGAATAGCTTCATATTCCGTACAGAGCCAGCGATATGTTTCAAAGGCAAATTTCGATTATATATTGCCGCCCGAAATAGAAAAAATACCCGAAGCCAAAGCGGAATTCATCGCCGCCATGGAGGAGGACGCACGCCATTATGAAAGCCTGCGCGCCATGCTGACGGAAGCGCATACAAAGTGCCTCATCTCCGAGGGCAAAGACGAAAAATCCGCCCGCCGCGCCGCCGAAAAGCTCGCAAACGAAGATGCACGCTTTGTTCTTCCCGGCGCCTGTGATACAAAAATCATAATGACGATGAATGTGCGCTCGCTCTATAATTTCTTCACCCTGCGTTGCTGTGAACGCGCCCAGTGGGAAATCCGCGCACTGGCAAGAGAAATGCTTATGCTTGTTCGTGATGTCGCACCTAATCTTTTTAAAAACGCGGGACCCGCATGCCTGCGCGGCGCCTGCAGTGAGGGCGCAATGACCTGCGGTAAGGCAAAGGAAGTGCGTGAACTTCTCTCGGCTAAAAAACAAACGGAGTACATATTATGAAAATCTTAGCCATAGGAAACAGCTTTTCACAGGATGCGACGCGTTATCTTCAGGATATCGCCGCTTCCGCGGGAGAAAATTTATTCGTCCGCAATCTATATATCGGCGGTTGCAGTCTGGAAATGCACGCAAAAAATATTGTCGAAAATGCGCCTGCCTATGATTATGAAGAAAATACGCACTGCATCGAAAAAATCAGCATACCTGATGCGCTCGTGCGTGAAGAATGGGATTATGTGACGGTTCAGCAGGTCAGCGGTTTGTCGGGAAAGATTGAAACATATGAACCCTATCTTACAGCGGTTCTCGATACCGTAAAAGCCGCCTGCCCCAAAGCAAAAATTGCTTTTCACAGAACATGGGCTTATGAGATAGATTCCTCTCACGGAAATTTTGCATATTATCTGAAAAATCAGATGAATATGTATCATGCTATCGTGGAATCAAGTACCGAGGCGGCGCAAAAGCATTCGCTTCCGATAATCGGCTCGGGCGATTTCATTCAGCATCTGCGTGCCATACCGCCGTTTGATTACAAAAACGGAGGCACTTCCCTTTGCCGTGACGGTTTTCACATGTCGCTTGATTACGGCAGATATGCCATCGGCCTTGTATGGTTTAAATTCTTTACCGGCAGAAATGCCGCAGATGTTACCTTTGTACCCGAAAATACCGATCCTGCATATATAAATATCATCAGACAGGAAGCGGATAAATTCATTGCAAAATAATTATCATAGCGAAATTCCCGCCTGATATTGACAATCGGTAAATGTTTTGATATAATATGTTCATGCCGCATCGGTGTGAACATGTTATATCGGGATGTAGGGTAACGGTTACCCGCTTGCTTTGGGAGCAAGTTCAAGCAGGTTCGACTCCTGTCATCCCGACCAAAATCAGTCGAAAATGTTCTTATTTGCAGAAACGTTTGGATTATTCATTGTATTTGAATGTCCCGTCTTAATATCTTTACGTGCGAGGTAACCAATGAATATTGCAGACAGCATTATAAAAAACAAACTAAAAAATGTGTATTTTATTTGGGGCAGAGGAAAAACAACCATAGCAAATCGTTTGAAGGAAAAATACGGATTTTACATTTACAGTACTGACGAAAGCCGAAACCGTCAAATGAAATCAGCCAATCCTGTTGACCAACCTTATATGTGTCGTGACTTCGAAAAAGAATACGGCGTCAAAAGCTTTTGGGAGCTGCCAAAAGAGGTAATTGCAGAACGCGAAACGCATTTTGTAGCAGAAATGACGCCGATGATGGTTGCCGAGCTTATTCAACTTTCTTCCTTGCATAAGGTTATTATTTGCGAGGGTGATATTGATTATTATGCGATTGCTCCGGTTGCGACAAATGCTGTTCATCTTTGTAATCAAAGTACTGCTTTTGATTGGTTTAACCGTCCGGATCACGAAAATATACGCGATGCTGTTGCCAGGCGAACAGATTTGAGCGATGAAGAAAAGCAACGAGTTATAGAGCGTGCTTATGAATGTGTTACGCCTGTCGAATTGAACATACCGGATTGGGTTACCGAGCTTGATATTAAAAATATTATTTGGAACGACCATACAAGCATAGATACCACAGTAACTGAGGTTGCCGAATATTTTGGATTTACCAAGTAATAAAATCAGCCGAAAATGAGGCTTTTCGCCCCACTTTCGGCTGATTTCCTGCTTATAATTGATGCTTCTCCGCCACTTCGCAAAAATCCTATGGCGGCAGGAAAGCGGCTTGTGCCATAGTTACAGCACAAGCCGCTTTCTTTTTGTATAGAGAACTCCGACGAAGGAGGAGTTCTTACGAAAACCACCCGCTAAGAGGGTGGTTCCGGAAAGGCTTTTGCCGATGAGCAATCCCGCCGCAGCGGTGGCTCCCTTGTGCAAAGGGAGCTGTCGCCGCAGGCGACTGAGGGATTGTTTCTGTCATGTGAATTTTGCAATCCCTCCGCCTCGCGTCGCTCGGCACCTCCCTTTACACAAGGGAGGCGAAAAGTAGTTGTTGTCGCATTTGCGACTGCAGTGCAAATTTGCAAATGTCAGACTTTTCAGAGGGCTTTCAGCCCTGCCAGTACCATGCCCTTATAGGGCTGTGCAAGCCACCGGCTTTGCCGGTGGTTATGACTTTCGGAAACCCTTTTCTTTGCCTGCTACACCGCAAAATTTACTCTGCGTTTTGTTCCAGCATTGCGATGAGTTTCCTGAATGCATCTCCCTCTCTGATAAAATCAAATTGTCTGTTTTCCAATGCTTTTAATCTGAGATTGCAGGCGTTCCCTTTGTAATTCTTGGACGTATTCGCTTTTTTGTACTTCAATCGATTCACCATAGGCGCTGTATAATCCATATCCTTCAGATTCGCTTCAATAACCGCATAGCGACAGCTCTCTGTCAAAGCGTCAAGCGTTTTTTGCGAATCGTGCATTTGTGCGTACTCAAAAGCTATCATAGCGTAATAATTCGACAGGTAAACCGCATAAAAACCCACATTTCCGTCTGCATATAAACGCTCCAGAATGTCAATGGCAAACTGAAATGCCTCGATTTTTTCCTCATGTGAAAAAGAAATTTTTGATGTCATGCGCAAAGCAGTCATTGCTGCCGTGTGGATCAGAGAGTCTATATAGCTTTGGCACGACTCAACCCCATCTTCACCGTCCAAAATAGTTGTCCGGAGTTCATCCCTTGTCACATTAAAACCGCCGCACATATCTGCATAATAAAGAGCTTTTTCCTTGTCAATGCCATCATAAGTGTAACAAAGGCACTGAAGTGCGTTTTCTCTTTGCCTTGCGTCCGTGGCTTTCTGTAAAAGCTTCTCTCCAAGTAAAATAATACGTTCTGCCTTGTTCTTTGGACACGGATAGACCGCCTCTCTGTTTATAGCAAACATCAACCCTTCGATCACGCGGCAATCGTTCGGAAATTCTGCATACGCCTGTTCCCATAATTCAAGGTTCTTTTCGTTCTCACCGTTATTTTTATAGATGGCGGATTGCCGTTCATATTCAGCAATTGCTTCTTCCACTCTTACCTGATCCACGCACAAAAGCTCATCCACCGTTATGTCAAAATAAAATGCAATGCGCGGCAAGAGCGTAATGTCGGGAAAACCTTCGCCACGCTCCCATTTTCCGACCGATTGCGGTGTAATGCCGAGATGATTGGCAAGTGCTTCTTGTGTGATATTTTTCTGTAAGCGCAATGAACGCAGTTTGTCTTTCAAATTTATTTGCATATTGTGTTCCCACTTTCATTTAGATTGATAAGCGCTTATCTTGGTTACATTATACCATGCTTCACCATTGATATCAAGAACCGCAATGTTTATTTTCAGGCGCAACATACAACCCGCAGTTGTTTCGACCGCTTTTCTTTGACTACTGCTACGCAAAATTTAAGGGCTGACCGCCACGAATTATACAAACAGAGTAATACCGCAAGTCACGGTACAGTATATTGATTTTCTTTGAAATTTTGCTATAATAATATCAGAAACCGGCGCCGGTTTCAATACAATTTAAACGGAGGAACATAATGAATAGTTTTAGACAACGACTGAAAGCACTTCGTAAGGAAGCCGGAGTATCGCAATCCTTTGTTGCCGACCACATCGGCGTATCTACTCAGTCCGTATCTAATTGGGAATGCGATAATACCATGCCCGACATTTCGCAAATCGTTCCGTTAGCGGCTCTTTTGTCTGTATCCACCGACTACCTGCTTGGCGTCGGAACAAATGAATGTGCGGATAAGGAAGAACTCGAAAGCAAAGTCAAAGAAATCTGGGCGACTTATTCTGTAAATTCGCCTGAAAACAATGCAGATTTGCTTGTATACGAACTGTACAAGAAATATTTGAACAAATACCCGCTTGACTATGCTGTAAAGGTCAAATGTGCTTTTGCCATTCAGGATTATTTGCATGTAGTGCGTGTCAGAAAAAAATTTGATATTCCCGAAGAACGGTTTGACGAGCTTTGGCTTGAATGCTACAGAATGTTGCGTTCCGTTTGTGACAACTGCACGCTTCCCGAAATACAAATTGACGCTAAAAATTCTCTGATCAATCATTTGCTTCTTAAAGAGATGTTTGAGGAAGCAGTAGCTGTTGCGATGAAATTACCGGATTTGTGCGGCATCAGAGACAAGGCACTTTGCAGAATCGCGCAAACAAAGGGAGACTCTGTGACTGCCTGCGAAAAAGCGGAA
This sequence comes from Acutalibacteraceae bacterium, assembly GCA_963618495.1. Taxonomy (GTDB): domain Bacteria; phylum Bacillota; class Clostridia; order Oscillospirales; family CAG-272; genus Apopatosoma. The sequence continues at coordinate 47,149 of CAVESF010000003.1, read as the reverse complement.
TCAGCCTGCAAGCACCTTATGTTTGACTATACAATGTCTTTATTTCAGCACGCAAAAACGCTTTCGGAAAATCCGGAGACAAAAAGAGAGCAGGTATTGCAGACTTGGGATGACATGACAAGTGCGTCAAAAGAGCTGATACGCATATATGCCGATCCGTCCGAGCTTGCAGTAAACGGATTTGAGAAAAACCCTTATTGTTATTTGATCACTTCATATACATCAAAGTGCAATTTTCTCATTCGTCAGGGAAGCATATCAGAAGCCCTGCTCTGTGCCAAAAATGCGATGAATACTGCCATCGAAATGCATGCATGGGCAAAAGCTGTTTGCAAAGACTCGCTTGTTATGTCGGATATTCTGTTTTTTTGTACAGCACACGCCCGGTTGGTGTTACAAATGGGCAGGAACGAAACAGAGCAACGAATTGTTGAGCAACAGCGCTTTTGCAGAAAACGCTGAAAAGATCAGTTGCCTTTCTGTATAAAGACTCTGCACACGAGATTGTAAAAGTTGCACTTGATAGTATAATTCACCGCCTGCTACCAAAAATGCCGTGCTTTTGCACGGCATTTTCACTTATCTTCTTATCTTATTTTACCGATTTTCCCGCTTCGTATGCGGAGATGATCTTCCTGCTTCCGTTTATTTCGCCCGGTTCGTTTACGCCGCCCTTGAATACAGAGCCGGCAAACTTCGCCTTCGGGAAGCATTCTATCCAGCCGCAAAGCCCCGCTATCGCTCTGTCGGGAACGCTGTCAACATGCTCGGCGGCTGTTGAGAGCATGTATACGCGGCGGAAATTGCATTCCGCTATATAGAGCGGGTTTACGCGGTCGAGCAATGTTTTCATCTGACCGGACATCTCGTAATAATAGATAGGCGTAGCAAAAGCTATCGCGTCGGCGGTACGGATATGTTCAAGTATCTCTGCCATATCGTCCTTTATCTTACAAACGCCCGTTTTCTGGCAGGAAAGACATCCGTCGCAGTAGCCGATGCTCTTCCCTTTCAGCGATATGTAAACCGTTTCGTGACCGGCATCCCCTGCGCCGCGCAGAAAAGCCTTTGCCAGCATATCGGAATTGCTGTTTTCACGCAGACTTGTCGCTATCACAAGTACCTTCATCTTTTTCCCCCGTATGTTAAATTCTCTTCATTATTACACCTTTATTATATACCTTGTATCGGATTTTTTCAAGTATTTTTTAAAAATAAAAGCAGCGACGGAGCAAAAATATGTTCCGTCGCCGTCAAAGCGGGGGGGTATCATATATTATTTTGCCGTTGCAAGAGTGCCGACAAATATCGGCATTCCAGTTTCGTTATCCGCTATCATGAAGATAAACGGACGATCGAAAAAGAGTTCTGTCGGGTTCTCGGCAGGAGCCGCCGAGGTGCACTTCATGTCGATGGCAGTAACAGCTGCCGCCTTTGTTCCTTCCTTATCAACCTCGATATATGTTTTGTGTATCACATTGCCTATGGCAAGCGGCTCATCGGAAATTTTTGAGAAATCCGCGGCGGGAGTAAATGCCGTCGGCATGCCCATCTTGGAGAGGACAGTACCCAATTCCGTCGTATAATCGAATTTGAACTGCGGCAGGCGCAGGTCTACTGCCGTGCTGTCATTTTTCGCACTCTTTATCGCCGTGATAAGACTTTTCGCATCAAGCGAAGTGAAATATCCGTTTATGTCGGCATCCGCGTCATTCGGGAGAATAGCGACAAAGCTGTATCTGCCGCCCTTGTAATCCAGTGCTATTCCCTTTGCTCCGTCGAGCTCGAAATAGCCGCTGTGACGCTCGTCGCAGAGGTATGTGACATTTTCCTTTTCGCCCTTTGAATTTGTGAAAATATCTTTTTTCGTGTCTTCGAATTTCGTCTCCCATTTTGCGTCGAAAGCTATGGCGTTTATCAGATACATCATGGAATCCGCATTGATACTGTCGATGATTTTGTCTATCATTTTGTCGGTATTGTCGCGAACCCAGAGATTTATCTTATTCACGGTAGCCCGGTTAAAAGGCTCGCGGTAGAGCTGTGCCGCATAGTAGTCGGCGCAGTCCTGGAGGAAAGGATTTTTTACTTCAATTCCCTCGCGAAGCCATATCGAGTTTGCTATGTTCAGCTTGCAGTTATCCGCATTGTAGAGATTCTTTGCGTATTTGTAAAGATACTCATTGAGCTCCGAGAGCGAAATATCGCCGCCGAGAACAGTCTCCATTTGGGAGCGTGTCGTGCCGTCGGCGCCGTTTGCCGTCATCGAGAGGGCAAGCATTACCGAGAGCGGCGAGATGAGAACATTCTCATCGCCGTTATCCGATCCCGCGCAGAGCTTTTTGGCAAATTCCGTGTATGCGGCGGCAAACTTATCGTCGCTTGCCTTGCCGCTCACCGTGTTGGGCATGATAAGTGAAAGCAAATCCGTTGCCCTCACTTTTGCCCCGCAAGAGGAAACTCCGAGAAGCATTCCCATGCAGAGAGCCAATGCGATAACAGCTGTAAAAAAGTTTTTCATATTATCCGCCTTTCCGCCGAATATCGGCTTGTTTTAAATGTTGTTTATTTTTCGAGAGTGAGTGTAAGTCCGCCGCAAACCTCGCCGAAAGCGGAGATAAGCGCGTCCGCTTCCTCTACAGATGACATAACCATCATTATCGTGTCGCCGCAAACACCTATGCGGACACGCTCTGCCTGAACACATATCCACTTTGCCGGATCTGCGTTTTCGAGCATTTCCCTTGCTACGGCTTCGGCATCGGAAGCGTCCTTTACGCGGACAACTGTCATCTGATATGCGGGAGGAGCCATCATAGGAGCGGAAACACAGATTTCGGAAACCCTCTCCATGCTTGTTATGCCCGCCATAAACTGTACCGTATCAGTATCCGAAGAATCAATTGCGTCTGTAAAAACTTCAATTGAAATCGGGTGCTTTTCATAGGTGGCGTCAATTATATCGGAAAGCTCCTTTTTCTCGGGAGGAGTAACAGTCTCACTCGCGGATCCGGTTTCGGCTTTCTCCGTTGTCGTGCTTGTTTCCGACGAACCGGTATCGTCAGGCTTTTTGCCGCATGCCGCAAGGGCTGTGAGCATAACTGCCACGAGAATCAGTGCGATAATCTTTTTCATTTTAAATTTCTGCCTTTCTTCCGCTGTTTTGCGATTTTTGGTTCTTTTTCGGATAGTTTTCCTCGGATGTCACTTATTAGTCGAAAAAGCAGGCGGATTTTCTCACCGAAATCGAAAAAAATTTTATTTTTTATTTTCATTTTTATTTTATATCAAAAATTAGAGCCTGCATTGGCATTTGATGTTGACTTTTTTCCAGCCCGATGGTAAAATAACAACAGTATTATATGCTTTCTTCGGAAAGCGGTTTTCAAGGAGAAAAAATGTATTTCTGTGATACCTCAAACATAAGAGAACACTATGCCAAGGACCCTTGCGTAGTAAGGCTTGGCGATAAATATTTCATGTACTATTCCCTGTGGGTCGGCATAGACGGAAAGGATAAACTCGATATCGGCATATCTGTTTCCGATGACCTCGAAAACTGGATGCCAGTCGGCAGGCTTCCGATAGGTGGAGGCTGCGAGGAAAACGGCATCGGCGCGCCCGGCGCGATAGTTCTCGACGGCGTTATACACATGTTCTATCAGACATACGGCAATAACGAAAAGGACGCCATCTGCCATGCCACCTCGCGCGACGGAGTCAACTTTGAAAAAGACCCGACAAATCCCGTTTTCGCACCTACGGCGGACTGGTGTTGCGGCAGAGCGATAGATGCCGATGTCATAGAATTTCGCGGCAGACTTTATCTCTATTTTGCCACGCGCGACCATATGATGAAGATTCAGAAGCTCGGCGTTGCCTCGGCGGATATAAAGAGCGATTTCTCCCGCAGCGCATGGCGTCAGGAGATAGCGCAGTCCGTGCTCGCTCCCGAATATAAATACGAGGGCGCCTGCATAGAAGCTCCCGCCACGATAATCGATGACGGGAAAATTTATATGTTCTACGGCGGCTCATATAACTGCACACCTCAGCAGATAGGCATTGCCGTTTCACATGACGGCGTGCATTTCGATAAGTTGATGAACAGTCCTTTCCTCCCCTGCGGCGAGGAGGGTAGCTGGAACAGCGACGAATCCGGACATCCCTATGCATTCCGTGATGACGACGGAAGAGCTTATCTCTTCTATCAGGGTACAAATAACAAGGGCAAAAGCTGGTATCTCTCGAAATGCGAAATAGCGTTCCGTGACGACATGCCGTATATAGTAAAGTAAGGTAATAAATTAATGAAGAAAAATTCCAAAAACGAAAAGAAGATAGCGTCTCTCATCTCTGGGATGACACTTGAAGAAAAACGGTTCTCCGGATGTTCCCTTCTGAAAAACGAAATATTTGTAAAATGAATACAGTCAAAAATCCCACGATGCTCCGTGGGATTTTTTCTTATAAATTTTTGTCCTTTTTCAAAAAGGTCTTTGTCTCCGTTCCGTTCCAGAGGCGCATGATATTCTGCCTGTGCAGAAAAGCCACGAGAAGCGGCATCAGCACTGAAAATAGCGTCTTTGTCACGGGGAAAGGCGGAATCGAATAAAAAGGTATCGCAAGATTGAGCACAGGGAAAAGCAACGTCGTAAATATGGACGCAAGCGAAACATACTTCGAGAAAAAGGCTATTCCGAAAAATACAAAGAAAAGTATCGCGGCGACAATAGGATTGAGCGCGATTATCGCTCCCGCTATAGTCGAAACGCCCTTTCCTCCGCGAAAATCGAAAAATATCGGGAATGCATGACCGAGCATGCAGAAAAAAGCGCAGATATACGCAAAATAATCAAGCGGAAAGAGCATCAGCCCGAGAAAAACGCTCAGCGCACCTTTCAGCGCATCGAGAAAAAATGTCAGGAGCGAAAGCCTCTTTCCGTATACGCGCATCATATTTGTAGCTCCCGCATTTCCGCTTCCGAAATTGCGGATGTCGTCTCTCCCGCTGTATTTTGTGAGAATAACGGCAAAATTCACGCTTCCGAGCAGATAAGGCACGATTATGCATATCGCAAGCCCGAGCCAGAAGCGCGGATTTTCTATGGAAAGCGGAAAAACGCCGTTTATCAAAAGCTCTTTCATCATTTGCCTCCCATGTAAGGCTCATCGCCTTTCTGACGGACAACTATGCGTATCGGTGTTCCGGAAAAGCCGAAAACCTCGCGCAGTTTGTTTTCGATATATCTCTGATATGAGAAATGGAAAAGCTCCGCATCGTTTACAAAGATAACGAATGTAGGCGGCTTTGTGGAAACCTGCGTCATATAGTATATTTTCAGTCTCTTGCCCTTATCCGTAGGCGGCTGAACGCGTGAAACGGCGTCGTTTAGCACATCGTTGAGCATACCTGTGGAAATACGCATGCAAGCCTGCTCATTGACATAATTTATGCGCTCAAAAAGCTTGTCCACTCTCTGCCCCGTCTTTGCGGAAACGAAAAGTATCGGCGCATAAGGCATATATGCGAGCGCTTCTTTTATCTCATCGGTAAATTTCTTTACGGATGAATTGTCTTTCTCCACGAGATCCCATTTGTTTACGACAATTATCGCGGCTTTGCCCGCCTCATGAGAAAGCCCCGCTATCTTTTCGTCCTGCTCGGTGATGCCCGCCGTCGCATCTATCATGATAAGGCAGACATCGGCGCGCTCTACCGCGGAATGCGAACGAAGCACGCTGTACTTCTCCACCCTGTCGATAACCTTTTTCTGGCGTCTTATGCCGGCTGTATCGATAAAGGTATACTTGCCGTATTTGTTTTCCACCTTTGTGTCTATCGCGTCGCGCGTGGTACCCGGGATATCGGAAACTATAACCCTGTCCTCGCCGAGTATCTTGTTTATTATCGAGCTTTTGCCCGCATTCGGCTTTCCGATGACGGCAACCTTTATGCTGTCGTCCTCTTCTTCCTCTTCGCCGTCGCTCGGAGCAAGCTCGAGTACGCGGTCAAGCAGGTCACCCGTGCCCGTGCCGTGAAGCGAGGAAAGCGCTATCGGGTCGCCATCAAAGCCAAGCTCGTAAAATTCGTAATATTCCATAGGCAGACTGCCAATGCTGTCTATCTTGTTTACGCAGAGGACAACAGGCTTTCCGCTCTTTATCAGCATGACGGCAATATCCCTGTCCGCCGCGGTGAGTCCCGCGCGCACATCGCAGACAAAAGCGATAACATCAGCCGTTTCTATGGCAAGCTCCGCCTGCATTTTCATTTTGGAAAGGATGATATCGTCTGTTTTCGGCTCGATACCGCCCGTGTCGATGACGGTTATCGGTCTGCCGTTCCATTCCGTGTCAAAATATATTCTGTCCCTTGTGATTCCCGGGATATCCTCGACTATAGAGACGCGCTCTCCCGCAAGCTTGTTGAAAAGCGTGCTCTTGCCGACATTCGGTCTGCCGACTATGGCAAGTACAGTTTTAGCCATATCTGCCTCCTTACTATATGTTCATTATCTTTCCGATGAAGTCGTAACCGTCGTTTTCCGTGATTTCTATCGGTACTCCGATCTTTTCCGAGAGTTTGTCCACGCTCATGCCGCAGAGAAAAAGGTCTCTCTCATGGCGAAGCATGTTGCATGGAAGATAGAGTCTCTCTCCAAGCTCCTTGTCGGCGAGCTGCTCCGAGAGATCAGTTCCCGTTATCAGCCCCGCCACGGTTATACTTGTGCCGAAAAAGTTATTGTCAATCTTATATACATTTATTTTGATAAAAGAAAATTTATCTTCAAGTTCGCGCGCAAGCGAGCATATGAAATCATATGCCGCCGCTCCGGTAGCAATCGAAACCGTGCGCATCACCGTATTCTCCGGCTCAAAATCCGAGAGCGCATCATGAAATTCATCGCGCATGGATGCAATCATGCCCACGCCGTTTTCTATCTGGCGATAGCCCTCATAGTATTCTCCGTCGGGGAGCGGAAGTCCCGCCTCTATATACATTTCGTCCGCGCAGTAGAAAATGCTTGTGCCGTATGCCTTTTTGCATTCTCCCGCAAACCATTCCACCGTGGAGATAACGCCCGCCGCTTCTTCTTTTGAAAAAGGCGTCAGCTCGGCAAGCCCCTCGCGGAACTTTGTCATGCCCGCAGGCACTATGGAAACGCTCTCCACATATGGGTGAAGTGCCGCGAGATCGTGCATCGTGCGTATAAGCTCATCTCCGTCGTTTATGCCGCGGCAAAGCACTATTTGACAGCTCATTTCAATCTCCGCGTCATAGAAACGCTTGAGATAAGAAAGGCTTTTTCCCGCGTTTTTGTTTTTCAGCATGAAAACACGAAGCTCCGGATTTGTCGTATGGACGGAAATGTTTATCGGCGACATGCGCATTTTTATTATACGGTCGACATCCTCATCGGAGAGGTTTGTCATCGTGATATAGTTGCCCTGCAAAAAAGAAAGGCGACTGTCATCATCCTTGAAATAGAGCGTGTCTCTCATCCCTTTCGGAAGCTGGTCGATAAAGCAGAAAATGCATTTGTTTCTGCACGAGTGCTTGCAGTCCATGAGAAATGTCTCAAATTCAAGCCCGATATCATCGTATTCGTCTTTTTTTATTTTGGCGTGATATTCCTTTCCGTCGCGCTGAAGCAGAATATCAAGCTTTTCGTTACATATATGAAATCTGTAGTCGAGAACATCGTGAATTTCGTTCCCGTTCACGCTTATAAGCTCATCGCCCGCGGAAATACCCGCCCTGTCGGCATATGAGCCTTTTCTGACAGATTCTATCTTTACCATACAAATCCCCGTCGCTTTTTACTTCAGAATAACAAGATGGGTAGGTATGTTTTGGCATACCTACCCTACGGAAGCTGTACTTATGCGTCTTTCTTCACGATTTCCTTGCCGTCGTAATGTCCGCAAGCCTTGCAAACTCTGTGTGCAAGATTATATTCTCCGCAGTTCGGGCACTTAGACATTCCGGGAAGCTCGAGCTTCCAAACATTAGAGCGTCTCTTATCGCGTCTTGCTTTCGATACTTTTTTCTTCGGTACTGCCATTTCTACCTACACCTCCTTAAAGTGCTGACATCTTTTTTTGCAATATCACTTTAGCAAAGTTTTCAGGATAGCCAGCCTCGGATCGCCCTGCGATTTCTCGCAGCCGCAATCTCCGAGATTAAGATTCTTTCCGCATTTCGGGCAAAGCCCGCGGCAATCCTCCCTGCAAAGTGTCTTTGCGGGAAGCACCAGCAGAAGCTCCTCCTCCAGAGGCTCGGACAAATCAATCTTCTGATTTTTCACGAAGATATAATCGTCGTTGTCCTCGTCAACTCCGCCGTTCGCTATATCCTTTTCAAAGGAAAAATTCATTTTGCCCTCAACAGGCTCCGCACATCTGGCGCACGCGGTCTTATACATCAGAGAGACATCGGCATGGATAAACATATATCCCGCCCTGTTTCTGACATAACCGACGGCGCTGATAGGCGCTTCAAAAACGATATCGGAGAAAAGAGCGGCGACTACCCCGTCCCTCTCGGGAAGATAATCAAAGGCAAAATCCATTTTATCGGTTTCGCCGTTAAGTATCGGGGTGATATCAAAAACCATTGCTTTCTCTCCTGATTTTCGCTATTTGAAATGCCACAGTACGGCTTTTTACATTATATAATACCCGCGCGATTTTGTCAATACGATTTTCTGTGTTTTTTTCAAAAAATCACAATATTTTTCCCTCAGTGGCATCATTTTGCCACAAAATTGAGTATTCTGTCGCGAACGAATATCTTCTTCACTATCTGCTTGCCCTCGAGCATGGCGGCAATCTTGCCGCTCGCCATAGCCGCCGCGGTTGCTTCCTCCTCGGAAGCGCCTTTCGCTATCTCGACTATCTCTTTCGTCTTGCCGCATATCTGCACGGCAACGGAAACCGTGCTGTCTACAGTCTTTGCCTCATCATATTCGGGCCATTTGTCGAGCGAGAGCAGTCCTCTGCCGCCGAGGCTCTCCCATATCTCTTCGCTTATATGCGGCGCAAAGGGACAGAGCAGATGAACGAATATTCCGAGTTCACCGCGCGTGAGCGTGCCGACATCGTAAATATCATTTACGAGAGACATCATAGCCGCTATCGCCGTATTGAATTTCATGCTTTCTATATCGAGCGTAACTTTCTTTATCGTCTTGTGGAAAGCATTTTCGAGCTTCGGCGTAACGCCATCGCCCTTTGCCATATCGCAGAGTCCGACTACTCTCTCCACAAATCTGCGACAGCCCTTGATGCCTGTCTGAGACCACGGCGCTTCCTTTTCGAAATCGCCTATGAACATCTCGTAGAGGCGGAGCGTATCCGCGCCGTATTCGCGCACTATATCGTCGGGATTTATTACATTGCCGCGTGATTTCGACATCTTGCTGCCGTCCTCGCCGAGAACCATGCCGTGCGCCGTGCGCTTGAGATAAGGCTCCTTGCATTTTATCACGCCGATATCATAGAGGAATTTCGCCCAGAAGCGCGAATAAAGCAGGTGCAGCGTTACATGCTCCATGCCGCCGTTATACCAGTCTACGGGCATCCAGTAGTCGAGTGCTTCGCTTGAAGCAAGCGCCGTTTTGCAGTGCGGGTCGCAGTAGCGCAGGAAATACCATGAAGAACCCGCCCACTGCGGCATCGTGTCTGTCTCGCGCTTTGCGGGACCGCCGCACACGGGACATGTCGTATTGACCCAGTCCGTCATCTTCGCAAGCGGAGATTCACCGTTGTCCGTAGGCTCGTAGTGCTCTACGGCGGGAAGAGTTACGGGGAGCCGGTCTTCGGGTACGGGAACCCATCCGCCGCAATGTTCGCAGTAAACGAGCGGCACAGGCTCTCCCCAGTAACGCTGACGGGAAAATACCCAGTCACGCAGCTTGTAGTTTGTTTTTTTCTCACCTATTCCCTTTTCTGTCAGCCATTCGGTTATCTTCTCTTTTGCCTCGGCAACCTCGAGCCCGTCAAGGAAACCGGAATTGCAGAGTTTGCCCGCGGCAACATCGGTGAAAGCTTCTTTCTCCACATCGCCGCCTGCCACAACCTCAACTATCGGCAGGCCGAATTTCTTTGCGAAATCCCAGTCGCGCGTATCGTGCGCCGGAACAGCCATGATAGCGCCTGTTCCGTATGTCGCGAGAACATAGTCGGAAACGAATATCGGTATTTTCTTGCCGTTTACGGGATTTATCGCCTCTACGCCCTCGAGACGCACGCCCGTCTTGTCCTTGGCGAGTTCCGTGCGTTCAAAGTCGGATTTTCTCGCGGCTTCTTCCTTATACTTTATAATATCAGCGTAATTTGTAAGCTTGTCTTTCCACTTTTCTATGAGAGCGTGCTCGGGCGCTATGACCATATATGTAGCGCCGAAAAGCGTATCGGGGCGCGTCGTGTATATCTCGATATCGTCGCCCTCTGTGGATTTGAATCTGACCTGCGCGCCGTAGGAGCGCCCTATCCAGTTTATCTCCTGCGTCTTTACGCGGTCGATGAAGTCAAGCCCGTCAAGGTCGTCAATAAGCCTTCCCGCATATTCCGTTATCTTGAGCATCCACTCGCTCTTTACCTTGTGAACAACCTCGCTTCCGCAACGCTCGCATACGCCGTTCACAACCTCTTCGTTTGCAAGCACGCACTTGCAGGAGGTGCAGAAGTTTACGGACATTTCTTTCTTATATGCGAACCCGTGCTTGTAGAGCTGGAGGAATATCCACTGCGTCCACTTCACATATTCGGGATCGGTGGTGTTTATCTCTCTGTCCCAGTCAAAGCTGAAACCGAGCATTTTAAGCTGCTCCTTGAAATGAGCTATATTCTTCTTCGTGACATCTGCGGGGTGTACTTTGTTCTTTATCGCGTAGTTTTCCGTCGGCAGACCGAAAGCGTCCCAGCCCATCGGGAAAAGCACGTTGTAGCCCTGCATTCTCTTCTTGCGCGCCACGATATCCATTGCCGTATAGGGGCGCGGATGCCCTATATGCAGTCCCTGACCGGAGGGATACGGAAATTCAATAAGCGCATAGTATTTCGGCTTGCTCTTGTCTATCTCGGCATGAAAAGCTTTTTTGTCGTCCCAGATTTTCTGCCATTTCTTCTCAATGGCGGTGTAGTCGTATTTCATCTTTATTTCAAGTCCCCTTTCAAAGGTGTATATGTTTCATTATATTTGCGTAGGTATTTCGGTAGCGTCTCCCCATAGCTTCTCCAGCTTGTAGAAATCCCTGTCCTCGCCGTAGAAGATATGGACTATCACATGAGCATAATCGAGGACTATCCATTTGCCCGAGTCGTATCCGTCGGTGTGGATAGGAGTGACTCCGCGTTCGGAGAGCTTGTATTCAAGCTCTCCCGCGATACCTTTTATCTGAGTATTGGAATTACCCGTGCAGATAACGAAATAATCCGTCATCACGGTTTTGTCGCTCACACGCAGAAGCTTTATATCCTTTGCCTTTCTGTCGTCGAGAATTTTCACTATCTCTCTTGCCAAAGTTTCGGAATCGGCTTCCGTGAGCATGGTGATTTCATTATTTTCCATAATGCCTCCTATGAATTATAATAGTCGTTTATATAGCTGTATTCGGCGTCGCTTGCATTTGTGAAAAATCCCGCCGTATCGAATATTTCCGCGTCAATCTGCCGCGTGAATACGTTCATATATTTGTTTATGTCAAATATCGCCGCATCGCGGTTAAGGCAGTAATATTTCCATACGCCCGTCGCAGGATTTTGGAGCACCGTGCCGCCTATCGTCTTTATCGTGATATTGCCGTCGGGAACCTTGTAGGCTTCCTTGGCAAAATAAATTGCTTCTTCGATTTTTATATCGGTGTCAAGGTCGTTTGATACGGTTTTGATTATCTGCGATATCAGCGAAAAACCGACTTTGCTCTTCACCTGCGAGAGTGCCGCGCGCATAAAGTCGGCGCGCGCATCCACTCTGTCTATATCTCCCGCGGGATAGCTGTATTTTTCGCCCTTGCGGAATCGGATAAACTGCTCCGCTTTGGCTCCGTCGAGTATCTGCTTGCCCGCCTTGAGATGGATATGCAAATCCTGCGCAGGGTCGTCGTAATCCATATCGAAAGGAACATCAAATTCCACTCCGCCGACGGAATCTATTATCTCGCGGAAAGCCGCCGTGTCTAGCAGTACGAATCTGTCTATCTTCACGCACAGGCTTTTTTCAAGCCGCGAGCAGACATCGCGCATGGCTTCGAGCCTTGCCGTTTTCGCTATGGTTTCATACGATTCATCTGAGATACTTCCCTTTGCCGGCACCTTGTATGAATGATATGCCGAGCTGTACATGGCGTTTACGGAGTTTACATAGCTGTATCCGCCGACATACTTGTTTACAAAAGTATCGCGCGGTATCTGGAGTATATTTATCCTGTGGTTTTCCGTATCGAGCGATATCAGCATCATAACATCCGTATTGAGAGACGCGTCATCCAGCCCCGCTATCAGAAAGGTATAATATCCGCTCTTTCTGGCATAGGGACCGCTCGTATCGACTATCACCTGCCCTGCCTCGTCTGTCCCCGTGGTGCCGTTATTTATAAAAGGAACATCGGGTGAAACATTCGGGCGGAAAAATATGAAATAAGCCGCCGCAAACGTTATCGCGGAAAATATGATTATCAGCAGTGCGCACAGAAGCACCGTGCCTGTCCTCTGCTTTTTCATCTTCCGCCGTATATATCCGTCATAACTGTTGTTTTCCAAATTTTCAACTCTCCTTTGCCGTTTTTATTTCCGCTTCAAGAGTCGCTCTCGCATAGTCCATGCGCGGGTCCTTTTCCGCGCCGGTAGATGCGAGATATTGTTCGGTATTGTCTGTGAGCATCAGCGCAAATCTTGTGATGAAGCGCCGCACTTCTTCGGCTTCTACTATTTTTTCACAGTTTTCATGCAAATATTCCCTCATTTTGCGGCATATTTCATGAGTGCGCCCCGCCTCCGTATAATCGGCGATAAAAAGCAGTTTATCTGTCAGGCTCATCACACTGCCGCCTGTGGTATGCTTGCTTACTGCAGAATACACGGCATCGTTTACTATATCGGAGCCGAGAAGCTCGCGCGCATATTCCGCACCCGAAAGCTGATGCAGTGTCGCTTCCGTCGCGCCGCTGATATCGGCACCATGGCGCATGCATATATTTTTCTGCTTGTCAACGGGTAGCTGCTTTGCTATATCGTGGAGCAGCGAAGCCGTGAACAGATCGTCTCTTTCCTTTTGCGAAAGCGCGCATTTATCCGCCAGATATTCGCATTCGCGATATACTCCGAGCGTATGCGCATATCGTTTTTCGCTCATGCACATACACGCTGTATCTTTCAGACGCGTCAGCACATTTTCGGTCATATTGCCCTCCGCTTTTATATAGAAGAAATATCTATTTTCTTATGCTTTTCGGATTCGCGGTAAAGCACGAATCTCGAACCTACGACGCTTACGACATCGGCGCCGACTTTCTCTGCGATTATATCAGCCGCCTCACGCGCACCGTATTCGCTGTTGTCGAGCACGCGCAACTTGATAAGCTCGCGCGCCTCGAGGGCATTGCCTATCTGCTCCGTCATATTCTCCGTGATGCCGCCCTTGCCGACCTGAAATATAGTGTCGTAATTATTTGAAAGTCCGCGTAAATACGCTCTCTGCTTGCTTGTAATCATACTTTTTCCTTAATATATCCTTAATCAAAAATTTTTGTCTTTTTCACAGCCTCGGCAAAATTCGCCATTGCTCTCGCCCTGTGGCTTATCCTGTTTTTCTCCTCCGGAGTAAGCTCGGCAAAAGTCTTGCCGAGTTCACAGAAGAAAAGCGGGTCATATCCGAAGCCGCCTCCTCCGTGCCGCTCAAAGAGGATTCTGCCGGAGCATTCTCCCCGTGCGCTCACGACCTCGCCCCCCGGCGTCACACAGCAGATAACGGAAACAAACTTCGCGCCGCGCCCCTCCTCGGGAATATCTTTCATCATATCGAGCAGCTTGTCGTTGTTTTTCTTATCGTCGCATGGCTCGCCCGCAAATCTCGCGGAATAAACCCCGGGAGCACCGTCCAGCGCGTCCACGCAAAGTCCCGAATCATCTGCTATCGCTATATATCCGAGTTTTGCCGCGGCTCTCGCCTTTATCGCGGCATTCGCCTCAAAAGTATCTCCGTCCTCGACGATATCGCCCGAGAAGCCTATCTCCGAGAGGCTTTTTACCTCTATCTCATCCCCGTATATACCGGAGAGAATCGCGCGCATTTCCTCAATCTTGTGCTTATTGTTTGATGCTACGGCTATCTTTTTCATGCTTATGCCTCTTCCGCAAAGAGCGCCTCGATAAATTCATCCGCATTGAAAGGCTGCAGGTCGTCTGCCTTTTCGCCAACTCCGATAAACTTCATCGGGATGCCGAGTTCACGCTTGACCGAGAAAACTATGCCGCCCTTGGCACTTCCGTCCAGCTTCGTCAGCGCAAGGCCCGTAATATTCGCCGCATCCTTGAATTCGCGTGCCTGAATCACGGCATTCTGCCCTGTTGTGGCGTCGAGTACGAGAATCGTCTCGCGCAGGCAGTCGGGAAGCTCCTTGTCCACAACGCGGTTTATCTTTTCCAGTTCCGTCATCAGATTTTTCTTATTGTGCAGTCTGCCCGCGGTATCTATTATCAGAACATCCGCGCCTCTCTTCTTTGCCGCATGAACGGCATCGAAAACCACGGCGGCGGGGTCGGAGCCCTCGCTCTGCTTTATCAGCTCAACGCCTATTCTGTCCGCCCAGATGCCAATCTGGTCTATCGCCGCCGCGCGGAATGTATCCGCCGCGCAAAGCAGGACTTTCTTTCCCTCGCTCTTGAAAACATTCGCCATCTTCGCAATTGAGGTTGTCTTGCCGACGCCGTTTACGCCGACAACGAGCACAACGGTCAGCTTGCCATCTTCATATGCTATAGGCTCGCCATCGCCGATGAGAGAGCGCAGTATGTCAAAAAGCTCTGCTTTCACCTCTTCCGGCTCATTCAGCTTCTTTTCCTTTATGCGGGAGCGAAGCTCATCGAGAATCTCCTCCGTCGTCTCAACGCCGACATCGCCTGTTATCAGTGCCTCTTCAAGCTCGTCCATCAAATCCTCGTCTATGCGGCTGAAGCTCTTGAATATGCCGTTTATCTTTCCGAAAAACGAGTTTTTTGTCTTTGCCAGACCCGCTTTCAGTTTTTCAAAAAATCCCATTTTGTTTTGCCCTTTCGTTATTTTTCTTGCCTGCTTCTCATTCAAGCAACTTGCCAGCGCGGTGCTCTATCTCGGAAACATCGACTGATATGATATCCGATATTCCCTTTTCGTGCATTGTAACGCCGTAGAGCCTCTCCGCCGCCTCCATCGTGCCGCGTCTGTGCGTTATCAGCACAAACTGCGTTTTCTCGGAATATCGCTTCACATAGTCCGCGAATTTGTCTACATTCACCTCGTCGAGCGCCGCTTCTATCTCATCCATGATACAGAAAGGCGCGGGATTCACCTCGAGTATCGCAAAGTACAGTGCTATCGCGACAAACGCCTGCTCACCGCCCGAGAGGAGCGAAAGACTCTTTATCACCTTGCCGGGAGGGGCTACATTTATATCGATTCCGCTATCAAGAACATTCTCCGGGTCACTGAGTTTTACCTCGGCTCTGCCGCCGCCGAAAAGTTCCGTGAAAGTCTTGCCGAAGTTGATATTTATCTGCTCCATAGTCGAAACAAAATCCGTACACATGCATTGCTCAAGCTCTGCGATATTCTTCATCAGAGCCTCGCGCGAAGCTGTCAGATCCTGCATCTGCTCGTGCATTTTGCCGTAGCGCTCGCTGACCTCTTTGTATTCCTCTATAGCGTTCAGATTTACATTTCCGAGCGAGCGGAGCGTATTTTTCAGCTTTGCCTGCTCTGCCGCTGCCTCGGCTCGCGTCGCCGGAGTTATCGGCTCGGCGCATTGCTTTGTCGCCTCGTCGTATGTAAGCTCGTAGTCGTCCCAGAGGAACGTGAGAAGCCCGTCGGCACGCGTATTTGCGTTTTCGAGGTCATTTTCCAGCTTCGTATAATCGCGGAAAACAAGCTCTTTTTCGTTCATCGCGTTTTTCTGCGAGGTGCGGACGGAATTCAGCGACTGCTCTATATCCGCGCCCTCCGAGACAAGCTCCGCTCTCGTGCGCTCGTATTCTCCGAGCTTGCCGGAGAGAATCTCCGCCTCACTTTTCAATTTCTCTATCTTCTCTTTGTTTTCGGCGGTCTTTCTTATCGCCTCGGCTATCGTTTCTTCAAGCGAAGCCGCGGTGGAACGGTAAATCTCCGCTTTCGCCTCCACAGCCTCGAGAAGT
The DNA here is from genome assembly GCA_963618495.1 of Acutalibacteraceae bacterium. Classification (GTDB taxonomy): domain Bacteria; phylum Bacillota; class Clostridia; order Oscillospirales; family CAG-272; genus Apopatosoma. The sequence goes on along the minus strand of CAVESF010000003.1, from coordinate 30,757 downwards.
GACGCAAGAAGCTCCGTATTCGTCTCTTCCCTTGCCAGTTCTATGAGCAGGTCGCTCCGCTTGTCCTCAAGTTCCTCAAGCTTTTCCTCAAGCGAAGCGCGCTGACTGCTTATTTCGTTTTCCTTGAAAGCAAGAAGCGCCGCCTCGGTATCAAATTCGTCCTTTCGCTCTGCGAGCCCGCCGATATCGCGGCGATATCCGCTCATGCTCTCATTGAGAGCCTTCATCTCGGCTTTTATCCCGTCGAGCGCGGAGACGAGCATTTCCTTGCCGGAGCGTAGCACCTCGAGCTGAACCTCCTCGGCTTCGCTCATTTTGCGCACGGCAGCAAGCCTGCCTGCCGCGGCATCGTATTCGGCGTTGATATCAGCCGCGGTTTTCGCCAGCTCCGCGAGCTCGCCGTCAACCCCCTTTGCCGCCTTTTCTATTGATGCTATCTCTTCATTCAGCCTGTCTATCTGCGAGCGGCGGGAAAGAAGCTGACTTTCAGTCGCCGAAGAACCGCCCGTGAAGCTGCCGCCTGCATTTATAACCTGCCCGTCCAGCGTCACTATCCTGTAGCGATAGGCGAGCTTCCGTGCCATTTTCGCGGCGTTGTCCATATTGTCGGCGATGATTATCCTGCCGACGATGCTCTTCACTATCCCGCGCAGATTGTCCTCGCATTTCACGAGCGTACTTGCAACGGCAATGAAGCCCTCACCACTCGAAAGCCCGAGCGTCGCAGCGTCGGCTTCCGTGCCTTTCATCGTGTCCATCGGGTAGAATGTCGCTCTGCCCGCGTTCTTTTTCTTTAAATATTCTATCGCCGTCTTGGCGCTGTGTTCGTCCTTTGCCACTATATTCTGCAGACTCTGACCGAACGCCGTTTCGAGCGCGACAGAATATTTTTCGTCTGTCGATATCAGCTGTGAGAGAGGACCGTAGAGCGTTATCTTTCCGCCGTCTCTTCCGATTATCTTCCCCAGCGAATATTCGTTTACTATGAAGCGCACCGCGCGGGAAAAGCCCTCGAGCAGTTCCTCCATGCGCACGAGATTCTGCACCTTGTGCTTTCTCTGCGAAGCTTCGAGAAAATACTCGTTTTTCTTCTTTTCCAGTTCCGCGCGCCGTCCGTCAGCTTCCGCTTTCTTCTTTTCGGCTTTTTCGAGTGCCTCTCTCTCCTGCGCTTCTTTCTCGGAATAGGCGGCAATCTTGCTCTCCGCCTTTTCCATGCGCCCTGAGTAGAGTGCTATATCAGCCTCGTGCTTCTCCGCGCTTTCGCGCAGAGCTTCGTATTTCTTTTCGTCGCTCTCGGCTCTCGCCTCAAGCTCGGAAGCACGCAACTTCGCTTCGACGGTACGCTTGTCCAGCTCGGCTTTCTTCTTTGCTGCGTCGTTTACATCATCGTCGGCGCGGGCAAGCGCCTCACGGTATTCGGCTATCTCCGCTTCCGCCTTGTCGGCTTCCTCTTTCTTTTCCTCTTTCTTTCGCCGCGCTTCTTCGAGTGCTTCCCGCTTTGCTTCAAGCTCCTTTTCTGTGTTAGCCCTCTCGGCTTCGCTCTCGGCGAGCTTTACGCGCGCGTTTTTCTCCGATTCGGCAAAATGCGCGTTTTCGCTCTCGCAGACGAGCGCCGCGGATTCTTTCTCGTGCAGTTTTTCTTTCTGCGCCGTTATCTCCTGTGTGAATCTCTCGGCTTCTATTCTGTTTCCGCTCTGCTTCTCGGCAAGTGTGCTTTCTCTTGCCTCGGCATCGGCAAGCTTTTCCTCCGACGCCTCGAGATTCCGCTTTGCTATCGCCAGCTTCTCGGATACATCCGCCGAGCGCTTTTTCGCCGCGTCTATATCATAGAGAGAGAGCGCGATGTCTATCCCCTTTTTTCTCTCGTAAATCTCGAGATATTTCTTTGCCTTTGCCGATTCTCTCTCGAGCGGACCTATGCGCGCGCTAAGTTCCCCCGTGATATCCTCGAGTCTCGTCAGGTTTTCGTTTGTCCCCTCGAGATTACGCATGGCTTCCTGCTTTTGGTATTTATATTTTGCGATGCCCGCCGCCTCCTCGAAAACAGCGCGGCGCTCATCGTTTTTGCGCGAGATTATCTCCGCTATCTTGCCCTGACCGATGATGGAATATCCGCCCTTGCCGAGTCCCGTATTGAGAAAAAGTTCGTGAATATCGCGCAGGCGCACCGGCTTGCGGTTTATAAAATATTCGCTCTCTCCCGCGCGGTAGTATCTGCGCGTGACGGTTATCTCGTCATAGCCCTCGGCTGTGGCAAGTCTGCCCTTCTCCGCGGAATTGTCAAATGTGACTGAAACCTCGGCGAAGCTCATCGGACTGCGCTTCTGCGAGCCGGCAAAGATGACGTCCTCCATCTTTGCGCCGCGGATGTTCTTTGTCGACATTTCGCCGAGAACCCAGCGCATCGCATCGGATATATTCGATTTTCCGCTTCCGTTCGGTCCGACTATGACGGTCAGCCCCTTGTCGAAATTGACCGTTGTCTTGTCCGGAAACGACTTGAAACCCTGCAGCTCCAGCTTCTTCAAACGCATGTTTATTCTCCCTCTTCGGGCAATATCCCGAAGTCAAATTCCGTTTTTTCCGCGTCCGGCGATATTTTTATACCGCGCAGACCGTATTTTTGCATAAAATAATCTTTATTTGCCGCTCTCAGTCCCGCCGCACGCGAAACGCTTCTCGGCGAAACCGATATTTTTATTCTTTTTCCGCGGTAGTCGCCACACTGCATCGCCGCATCTATCCGCCTGCGGAAAAGCTCACCGTAGCAAAACTCGCCTATCGCTTCATGGTATTCGCTCGCACCGTATATCCCCTTGCCGGATACAAGTGCCTCGCTTGCCTGAAGCCCTATGCGTATTACGCGTACACCGGCATGTGCAAATACATCGAGTGCCGATGCGCTGCGTGCCGCCGCCTCTTCCACGGGAAGCGGCGTGTATTTTCCCCTCTTCGCCATATCGGCAAGCTCCGTATCGAGAAAGACCACCGTCGGATATATCCTTGCGCCGTCCGCTCCGAGCGCGCATATCTCGCGCGCCGTGTATATCTCGTCCTCTTCCGTCGAGCATGGCAAACCTATCATCATCTGCCCGATAAGTTCAAAGCCGCTCTCTTTTATCATCCTGCAGGCTTTCCTGCCTTGCTCCGCCGTGTGTCCCCTCCTGCAGGCGGCAAGCACGCGGTCGCTCATGCTCTGTAGTCCCAGCTCTATCGTTTTCACGCCGTATCGCGAGAGGATATCGAGTATCTCCGCGTCTATATAATCAGGTCTTGTCGAGAGGCGTATGGAGGAGACACGCCCGCTTTTTACATAGCTGTAGCCCGTTTCGAGCAGGTATATCATCTCGTCCCTGTCTATTCCCGTGAAGCTCCCGCCGAAGAAGGCTATCTGCACCTCCTGCTCCGGAGAAACAGTGGCAAGTGCTTCGTCTATCGTTTTGCGGACATCATCGCGGTTGTAGCGCACCGTCCCCGATATGCTCCGCTGATTGCAGAAAACGCACATATTCGGGCAACCGAGATGCGGAATGAAAACGGGTATGTTTACATGCTTTTTCATATGCTCTCGCCGAAATATTCCAGCCCTTTGCGAGCCGCCGCCTTTTCGGCTTCTTTCTTGCTTCTGCCCTCGCCCCTGCCTATCTCGTTTGAATTGAGAAGCACGCGGCAGACAAAGGTTTTCTCATGCTCGGGTCCGTATTCATCCACTATCTCATAGTGAAGCCTGTCCCCGTCGCCTTGCTGTATCACTTGCTGAAGAAAGGTTTTCGGGTCTATCATCTTGATATTGGTGCCGTTCATCGTCTGCTCTATATCCTGCTTGATGAAAGGCAGGAGAAAAGCCTTTGCCGCTTCCTTGCCGCCGTCTATATAAATTGCGGCTATAAGTGCCTCGAAAGCGTTTTCCAGTATCGTCGGCTTGCTCATGCCGCCGCGCATACGCTCTCCGTTTCCGAGATAGAGAAATTCGCCGAGGTGAATCTCCTTTGCAAAGGAAGAGAGTGAAACTCCGTCCACCACCGTGCGGCGGATAAAGGTGAGATCTCCCTCCTGATTCTTCGGATATTCGAAAAAAATATATTCGCTTGTTATAACAGAGAGCACGCTGTCCCCGAGAAACTCAAGGCGCTCGTTTGACTGCATTTCGCGCTTGCCCTTGTGCTCGTTCACATATGACGAGTGGCGAAGCGCCTCTTTCAGCCATTCTTTATTTTTGAATTCGTATCCGACTATCGCTTCCAGCTCGCGGCTGTCCCGCGGGAAGTCGGACTTTTCGGTTTTACTCATGGAATCCGTCCTTTTGGAAAATTATGTATTGCTTTGCTCTGCGGTTTTACGCATTTTCGGAAGCCTGCTTCTTCTCCGCCGTCTGTATCGCCGCGGAAAAGCTCTCGGCATTCTTTGCTATCTCGTCGATAACGCCTGTCTCAGCATAAGCCGATGCCTGGCGGATAGCGTTCTTCACGGCGTTTGCATCCGAGCTTCCGTGAGCCTTGATTACAGGCTTGGAAATGCCGAGGAAGGGTGCGCCTCCGTACTCTCTCGGGTCAAAGAATTTGCGAAGTCCCTTGATTTTCCGGCGGACAAGAAGTCCCGCTATTTTGCCGGAAAAGCTGCCCATGAAAGATTCTTTCAGCTTTTTCATCGCGAATTTGGCAATGCCCTCGCTCGTTTTCAGCATGATATTTCCCGTGAAGCCGTCGCAGACAAGCACATCGCAGACGCCGAACGGAATCGCTTTGCCCTCTACATTGCCGACAAAATTCAGTCCCTGCGCTTCTTTCAGGAGGTTGTGCGTTTCAACCATAAGCGGCGTACCCTTATGCTCCTCGGTGCCGTTATTGAGAAGCCCTATTCTCGGGCGCTCTATGCCGTAAACTTTCTGCATATATGCCGAGCCGAGATAAGCAAACTGAAGAAGATATTCGCTCGTCACCGTGACATTTGCGCCGCAGTCGAGCAGAAGTATCGGTGCGTCATAGCAAAGGAGCATGCCGAGTGCCGCACGGCGGACTCCCTTGATTCTGCGGACGATAAGCGTAGCTCCCGTGAAAAGCGCACCCGTGTTTCCGCAGGAGACAACCGCGCCTCCCTCTCCGTCGGCAAGCAGACGAAGCGCCGTCGCCATGGACGACTTATGCCTGGATGAAGCGGCGAGCATGGGGTTGTCTTCCATCGAGATGAAAGACGGCTCATCGACCACGGTATAGTCCTCCGCATTTTCTCCGAGCGCGGCAAGCGTATCGGCGATTATTTTTCCGTCGCCCACGAGAGTGAGGTCTGTGCCGTATTCTCTTCTTGCCAGAACAGCACCCTTTATTATTTCGGCAGGCTCATAGTCTGCGCCCATAACATCAAGTATTATTTTCATATCCGTTACCTCCGGCTGTTTTTAAATAATTATAATTTAGTATACACTATTTTAAAGATAATTTCAATATTAATTTTAAAATAATTATATATCATATGATTTTTTATGCTTCTGCGCGGTTTTAACAGAACAAGGCACGGATGTCACCGCGCCTTGTTCTGTTTGATTTGCCGTTCCGAACCTGTGTTTTTATCGCTTATTTTCTGCCGCAACCGCAACCGCCGTCGCCGCTTTCACCGCGGATATTGGAGAGAGCCGGCGGATAAAATTCGTCAACGGGAAATGCGATATGCTTAAAAATATCGCAGGGATTATCCGCGTTGGGCGAAATGCATTCCTTCTCGGGAACTGTGTATTCGTTTCCTGTCACGAGGAACTGACCGGGACGCTCTATTCTCACAACGGAGAAGAAGCCGAGAGAAACGAGCAGTCGCTTTCCCGTTTCCTCAAAGCAGAGCCTGCCGGATACGCAACCGCATACGGATTCGGGCATATCGCCGTCGGCGATGCAGTTGCTTCTGGGGCATGTTGCCGCCTGCGAGCTAATAGAGCCGCAGCATGAGCCGGAATTGCCGCTGAAACCGCCGGAACCCTGATTGCATCTGCAAAAATCCATTATCTTCGCGCCGAGAACTATCGGGTCTACCACCTCAAGTACTGCTGTGGGCAGGTTACTGCTCATGTTTTCCTTGAGCCTGCCGCTCGGGCAGAAGCTGTTGTTTTCGGGGTCGCTCTTGAAAATATTGACATTCCCTTCACTTCCGTAAAGAATAACCTGCTTATCGACTACTGCTATTCCCTCCACATCCTGCGGTCTGCCCATGCATGTGCAGCATTCCGCAACTATTTTGACATATATTCTCATGTTGATATGGTAGAAGCCTCTGTTGAAAGGAACGGGGTCTACCGAGAGCGATGCGGAAACGACTTCCGCGCATTTCACTCGCGCGTTTGAACTGCGGTCAACTGTCTCGTTGCCGACATCTGTTAAGTAAACGGGAACATCCTCAAAGCAGTCCTTGTCGCGGCAGCTGTCGAGTATCCTGTTTGTATCTATATAAACCGTATCGCGTCCGCCGAAGCAGGGCGAAGAGTTTCTGTTATCGGGCATAAAAATATCCTCCAAGTAAAAATGTAAATGAGTCTGCAAATAAATTGCTCTCATGCTACATTTTATGCCGCGGAGGAAAAATTGTGTTTGAAAATGCCGCATCTGCCGAAATTATGCAAAATGCGGTCGAAATAGGAGAAAGCGGGCGCAACAGGGCGCAAAAACGAAAAAAAAGCGGGCGACGCGAGGTCGCCCGTACTTTTTGCTTGTATTTTTTCCTGTATTTTTTCGGCAGTTATCAGCAATACTTCTTCACGATTTCGGAAGCATCCGACTCTGCGAGCGAACAAGTCATGACAACGTCTATCTCATGACTGTCGCAAAGAACTGCCATTTCGGCGACAAATCCGTCAAGTTCCGCAAGATTGTTTCTGCATATCTTGAGGGCGGAATCGATGAAAATATGTGTGATGTCGTGGTTGGAAGCATGGATTCCGGCAACAAAGCCATAGAGCTCTTCTCCGTCTGATATCGCATATTCGTCGGTATTTACAAGTCTTGCCTTGTAAGTTACATCATAGCGGAGTTTTTCGCCTTTTTCGAGACATACAACAGAGCCTTCGGACTGCTCGGCAGTGGTATTTACCATATCCACGAGAGTCTTTGTCTTGCCTGTACCTTTTACGCCGATGATAATTTTCAACATAATAAACCTGCTTTCTTGGGCGGAAATATTCTGCGTAATCCGCACTGTCCGTCCACAGTGTCCTAAGGATATAACCACGCATTTTCTTCTGTTATCATAATACAATAAAATTGCGATTTTTGCAATATGTTTTGAGATAAATATAAAATTTTATTTAGTTTTTACAAAACTTCAAGCCAAAAATCGGTATTATTTACAATACCGTGCAATATTTAAGGTTTCAATACACGCTTTATATTCTTTTCCAGTTTTACGCGGGGCAAAATCATCTCTCTGCCGCATCCGAGGCAGGTGACTTTTATATCAGAACCCGTGCGCTCGACTCTCAGCCGATTGTCGCCGCAGGGATGATTTTTCTTCATCTCGAGTATGTCACCCGCATCAAATCTGACTATATTCATAAGCCACCTCCCGCGGCGTAAAATCATACCGCCGCAAACTGCGAATTGTAAAGCCCTGCATATACGCCGCCGAGTCTGAGAAGTTCCCCGTGCGTGCCGCTCTCCTTTATGCCATCACGTGTGACGACGATAATCTTGTCGGCATTCTTGACCGTGGAGAGCCTGTGCGCCACGACTATTGTCGTTCTGCCGCGGCAGAGCTCGTCGAGCGAATGCTGTATTGCCGCCTCCGTCGCATTGTCGAGCGCGGAGGTAGCCTCGTCGAGGATAAGTATCGGCGGATTTTTCAGAAAAGCGCGCGCTATGGATATTCGCTGCTTCTGTCCGCCCGAAAGTTTGACGCCGCGCTCGCCGACAAAGGTATCGTAGCCGTCCGGCAAGCTCACGATAAAATCATGGATATTGGCGTTTCGCGCCGCTTCTTCCACCTCGGATTCCGTCGCGCTCGGGCGTCCCCAGAGAATATTTTCGCGTATCGTTCCCGTGAAGAGGAAAACATCCTGCGTCACGATGCCGATATTTCCGCGCAGAGACGAGAGCGTATAGCCGCGTATATCGCCGCCATCGACGGTTATGCTTCCTCCGCTTATCTCATAAAATCGCGGTATCGCATGGCATATCGTCGTTTTTCCGCTTCCGGATGGACCGACAAGCGCCACCGTTTCCCCGCTCTTTATATCGAAGCTGATGTCGGAGAGTACATCCCTGCCGTCGTCGCCGTATGAGAGCGTGACATCATGAAAAGCTATGTCGCCGTGCGCCTTTCCCAGCGCGCGTGCGTCCTCGGAATTTCGCTCCGTGGGCGTATCGACAAGCTCGCAGAAGCGCGTGAAACCGCTCATACCGTTCTGAAGCTGCTCTATGAAGTTTATCAGGTTCTTTATCGGCGTGAGAAATATATTTACAAAAATTATGAATGTCGCAAAGTCGGTGACGGTTATCATGCCCTTATAGGTGAAGATTCCGCCGAAAACGAAGATGATAATATTGAGAAAATCTATGATGAAATTGTTTCCTGAGAAAAATTCCGCCATCGCCTTGTATGATTTTCTTTTCGCCTCGACGAAATTCGCGTCGTTTTCGCGGAATTTTTCGAGCGCGTATGGCTCGCAGGTAAACGCCTTGGAAACCCTTATGCCTGCGATGTTATTTTCCAGTGCCGCATTGATTTCCGCCGTTTCCGCACGCGTTTCCTTGAAAGCGGCGCTCATTTTCAGCCGCTTTTTCGCCGCGTACCATACGAGTATCGGGATAAATGCGAAAATTATCGCCGTCAGCGGCAGATTTATTGAACTCATCAGGAAAAACGACGGTACGAGCAGCAGCACGGCGAGTATCACATCCTCGGGACCGTGATGCGCAAGCTCGGAAACCTCCTGCAGGTCGTTTATTATGCGCGACATTATCGCGCCTGTCTTATGATTGTCGAAATATCCGAACGGCAAGCGCTCGAGATGCTCAAAAGCCTCTCTTCTCATATCCGACTGCATATAAACGCCCACCATATGACCGTAATACTGCATGAAATATTTCAGTCCCGCCTTGACTATGTATATCAGAAGCAGGGCGACAGCCCAGATGGCAAGCGCGCGCAGCTTCGAATTCGGAATATAGTCATTGAGCATGGAGCGCGTTATCATCGGGTAGAAAAGATCGCATGCGGCAAGCAGTGCCGCGCAGAGCAGGTCGAGTGCAAAAAGCTTTCTGTGCGGCTTATAATAACTGATAAAACGCTTTAACATTTTTTGTCCGTTTCGCCTTTCGTATCCTGCCTGAAATCAGCCGAGCTCGGAAATTCTCTTTTCCAGCTCTGCCTTTCTCTCCTCGTAGCCGGGCTTGCCGAGGAGCGCAAACATATTCTTCTTGTACGCTTCTACACCGGGTTGGTTGAAAGGATTTACTCCGAGCAGATAACCGGAAACTGCGCATGCCTTCTCGAAGAAGTATACGAGGTAGCCGAAATCATACGCGCTTCTGGAATCAAGCTCGAGCACGATATTCGGAACGCCGCCGTCGGTATGAGCAAGCACCGTGCCAAGAAAAGCCTTCTGATTTACGGTGTTCACGGATTTGCCCGCGAGGAAGCCGAGTCCGTCGGCATCGTCCTTATCCGAGGGAACGACAAAGCAGTCCTCGTTATTGATATTGATGACCGTCTCAAACATCACTCTCTCGCCCTCCTGAATGAACTGACCGATAGAGTGCAGGTCTGTGGAATATGTCGCAGAGGAGGGATAAATGCCCTTTCCGTCCTTGCCCTCGCTCTCGCCGAAGAGCTGCTTCCACCATTCGCAGGTCATAGTGAGCGCAGGGTCATTTACGGCAAGGATTTCAATGCTCTTTGCTCCTCTGTATTTGCTTCCGCGATAGAGCAGATTGCGCACTGCGGCATACTTGAGACAGTCGTTGTTTTCAAAATCCTCGCCGGCAAAATCTGCGTAAGCCTTAGCCGCGCCCGCGAGCATTTCGTCTATATCCGCGCCCGAAACGGCAATGGGAAGCAAGCCTACCGCGCTGAGAACGGAATATCTGCCGCCGATGTCGTCATCCACCACGAAGCTGTCATAGCCGAATTCGTTTACCTGAGAGCGGAGCGCACCCTTTGCCTTATCCGTGGTAACAAAGATTCTGTCTTTGATGCCGTCCTCGCCGTACTTCTTTATGAGCAGGTCGCGGAATATGCGGAAAGCTATCGCAGGCTCTGTGGTTGTGCCGGATTTTGATATTACATTTATGCAGATATCTTTTCCATCACATATTGAAAGTATATCCTGAAGATGCGCAGAAGATATATCGTTTCCGACAAAGTAGATATCGGGAGTATCCTTTTTCTTATTGTTGTAGAAGGCGCCGTGAACAAACTCGATAGCGGCGCGCGCTCCGAGATACGAACCGCCGATACCGATGACAATGAGGACATCGCAGGAGCTTTTTATCTTCTCCGCCGTCGCCTTTATGTGCTCGATATTCGCCTTGTCATAAGTAACGGGAAGGTCAAGCCAGCCGAGAAAATCATTTCCCGCTCCCGTGCGTCCGGTAAGCGTTTTAGCCGCGCGGATTGTCTCTTCCCTGATGGAGCCGAGCTCGTTTGTGCCGAGTATGCCTCCGAGATATTTGTCTGAAAATCTGATTGCCATTTTTATTACCTCTTTCTGAAAAAAATTTCATTTTGATTTCAAATAGTTATTTCCATGCCGTCGCCGTCACGCGCTTCGTCCGTGCGTCCGCATGAGGCGCGCTCGTCCGAGCGGCAAAGATGAGCCGATAGGCACTTTCTTTTCGTCGCGCCGCGCCTGTCCACCGTAGACATGACAAAAACATTGTCGTCTATATTCGGGCAGTAGTGCGCGGTAAGCTCCGCTTTCCTTTTTTCCGACATATTTCCTCCGCAAAAGATTTTTTCTTAATCTTCCGCAAAGGCGTGCCGTTTATTCCTTATTTCCTCTTATCACCTTAAAATCATTCCCCGTCGTCATCGCCGTAGTGCTTTATGCGCGACTCGCGGAAGCCGTCCACGCCTGCTCTCTGCATGGCACCGAATATCCTGTGGCGCAGTCCTTTGTTGTCCTTTTCCAGTCCGAGCAGGAGCTGCTTCATCTCCTCGCGCTCCGTGTGCTTGTTTGCGGGGCATGAGCTTTCCACTACAGGCAGATTCGCGTGCAGAGCGAAATATTTTATGTCCTTTTCCTGCGCGTATACGAGCGGACGGATAACGGTGATATCACTGCGGTCGAGATATGTGACGGGCGCAAAGCACCCTATTCTTCCCTCATAAAAAAGATTGAGCATGAAAGTCTGCACAGCATCGTCGAAATGATGACCGAGCGCCACCTTGTTGCAGCCGAAAGATTTCGCCGCATCGTTTAGCATGCCGCGGCGAAGCTTTGCGCAGAGCGAGCAGGGGTTATTCTCTTTTCTTATATCAAAAACTATCTTCGCGATATTGGACGGCACTATGCGATATTCCACATGAAGTCTGCGGCAAAGCTCCTCCACCTCGGAATAATCCGTCGGCTTGCGTCCCCCGCCGAGGTCGTCAAATTTCATATCTATCGTTATCGCCAGCAGTTCGAATTTCTTCGGATAAAAGCGGCGAAGCTCCGCCATTGTCCAGAGGAGCGAAAGCGAATCCTTGCCGGCGGAAACGCCGACGGCTATCTTATCACCCTCTTCTATCATTGAGTAATCGTCAGCCGCGCGCCGCGCATAGCTGAGCAGTCTTTTCAAGCCTTTCAAAATAAATCCCCATTATAAATTTGTTTACGTTATATAATATCAGATAATCCGCTGATTTTCAATAGGATTTGTCAAATTTTTTATCGTTTTTCGCGGATTTGCCGGAGTTTCCGCGACTTTTGCATATCGACGCGCTTGTGCGCCGCAGAATATTGACAGATTGCGACATTTGTGATAATATGTAATATAAATAAAACTAATCTATTTTAGATATGGAGGGATAACGGCATGAAAAAAACGTTTCTGCGCATTTTTTCCCTGATTTTTGCGGCAGTCTTTGCCGCCATGCTATTCCCTGCCTCTCTCTGCGCGAAAAACGCTCCCTCGTGCGAGGAAATTCTTGGCATCGCGGATGGCATCATCGAATATGAGAAATCCACAAACGGTTCGGGCGGTTCTCTGCTCGACGACAAGCTTCTCTTTGAAGCGGGCGCACTCACGGCGACGGATTGGTATGCCTTTGCCATGGCAAGGCTGAGGCTTGATTTCGACCGCATCGCATACATCGCGGCAGCGGAAGAAAATGTCGCCGCGAGATATCGTGAAAGCGGCGCACTCGACTCCTCCCGCGCGACGGAATGGCATCGCATCATCCTCTGCCTGCTCGCCTGTGGCGGCGACCCTTCGGCAATAGTCACGGATGACGGCACCATCAATCTCGTTTCCGACGGGATATACAACAGGGGGAATACGGCTCCCCTCGGCAGACAGGGCATAAACGGGCTTATCTGGGGACTTCTCGCGCTCGACAGCGCAGGCTATTATGTGCCGGACAGCGCATACGACACGCGCGAGAGCATCATCTCGGGAATTCTTTCAGCAGAACTTGACGGCGGCGGATTCTGCTTCTCGGGAAAAGAAGCCGATGCCGATATCACTGCCATGGCACTGACGGCGCTTGCTCCTTATTACAATGATGAAACGCGTTATACAGTCACCGTGTCGGGAGAGGTGCGCAGTGTCGCCGTATGCGAAGCGGTAGACCGCGCCGTCGCTCTTCTTTCGGAAATGCAATGCGAAACGGGCGATTTCACTTCATTAGGCACATTCGGCGAACGCAATTGCGAGAGCACCTGCCAGGTTGCGATAGCTCTGTGTACGCTCGGCATAGACCCTTTCTCCGATCCGCGCTTCGTAAAAAACGGAAATTCCGTATGGGACGGCATCATGCGCTATCGTGGCGATGACGGCGGCTTCATCCATTCAATAGCGTCTCAGTCGTCCGTAAACCGCGTGGCAAACTATCAGACGCTCTGCGCCATGGCGGCACTTTATCGTTTTTGCGCAGGCATGAGTCCGCTCTTTGACCTGCGTGACGAACAGCCCGCCGAAATTTCTTTTGATAAGAGCGATGCCGCATATGCCGATGCTCTGCCCGATACGCTCACAGGTGAATATTACACGCGCGTCGTCACTCTGCTTTATAAGGCAAAACACACGGGAAATACGGCATATACAGAAAAACTGACCGCCGCCAAAGCCGAAATTGACGGCATACGGCGCAAGATAAAATCGCTTAATGAAGATATAGAAGCCCTGCCCACGCCCGATAAGCTTTCGCTTGCGGACAGAGGCACGGTTCTCGCGGCAGCAAAGACTTACGATTCCCTTTCCGAATATGACAGGGCGCTTGTCACAGGTGCGGAGAGCCTTGCCGCGGCAAAGGCAAAAGTCGATACTCTTTTCCGCACGCTCGTCCTTGCCGTGTCTCTTTCTGCGACGGCAGTCGTTCTCGTGCTCTTTATCGTCCTGCGCATAAGGCGCCGCATCACAAGGCGTCGCCGCGAAATGGACGGGCTTGCGGTGCTCTACGAAAGCGAGGATGACGAGTGAAAAAGGATATTCTCGCCATAGTCGCCGCAGCACTTATCATCGTCGTCCTCATCGGCGGCGTCGAAATTCAGTCCGTCGATGAATATTACCTCTCGCATATCGACGATATAAAACCCGATTCAGAGACGGTTTTTCTCTCGATAAGGTGCGACAGCGTTTTTGATAATTACGATAAGCTCGATGCCCCGCTGAAAGGCGGCGGCTATATCCCGCAAAACGGAATCATACTCGAAAAGACGGAATATGTCCTGCGCGAGGGCGATACGGTATACGATGTGCTTGACCGCGTCCTGCGTTACAATAAGATTCAGGCGGAATACCGCGGAAGCAAAAAGACCGCGCCGGGTGCGCTCTATATTGCGGGCATAAACTACCTCTATGAATATTCATGCGGACCTCTCTCGGGCTGGATGTATCGTGTAAACGGCGTTTTTCCCTCGCGGAGCTGCGCCGAATACACTCTCTCGGACGGCGATGTGATTGAGTTTGTATATTCATGCGACCTCGGTCACGATATAGGAGGATGCGGAGGATACGGAAATGAATGAAAAAGTCATCGCTTTCGGCGTATTTCACCCCATGCCGTCGTTTCTCTTTCTCATGTCGCTGATTGTCGTCACGGTTTTCATCGCAAATCCCGTCTCCGTCGGCATTATGCTCCTCGGCGGTTTGCTTTTTTCCGCTGCGATACAGTGGAGAAAATTCTTATCCGATATCGCCTTTTATCTTGTGCTTTTTATCCTGCTCTCGCTTGCCAATCCGCTCTTTTCGCATAACGGAGCGACGCCGCTTTTCTTTCTGAACGGCAATCCCGTAACGCTCGAGGCTGTCCTCTACGGCGCGGACATTTCCGCCGTCATGATAACGGTGATTGTGTGGTGCAGGTGCTTTTCCGCAGTTATGACCTCGGATAAGCTCATATGCGTTTTCGGCGGCATCCTGCCGAAAATATCGCTTGTGCTGACGATGGCACTGCGCTTTATTCCTCTTTTCAGGCGCAAGCACAGAGAACTTTCCGACGCGCAGAAAGCGATGGGATATTATTCCGAAAAGGGATTTGTCTCAAAAATCGCCTGCAATGCGCGCATATTCTCCGCTCTTGTGACATGGGCGCTCGAGGGTACGGCGGACACCGCCGCGTCGATGAGGGCGCGCGGCTACGGACTGCGCGGCAGAACAAAATTCGCGCCTTTCCGCTTCACCGCAGGCGACGGCATCCTCTCTTTCTGCGCCGCCGCGCTTGTTATTATATCTATTCTCGGCATCCGGCTCGACGTCTTTACATTTTCTTTCTACCCGAGAATAGAAAAAATAAGCTTTTCGCCCGCCGCCGTCTGCCTTTATGCGGCGCTCGCGGCATTTTCGCTTTTCCCCTTTATTTTCGAAGTAAAGGAGGCGCTCCGATGGAAATACTTACGGTCAAAAATCTGAATTTTTTATATCCCGATGCCGCTTCTCCCGCGCTCGAAAACATTTCGTTTTCCGTTCCCGAGGGCGAATTTATAGTGCTCTGCGGTGAGTCGGGCTGCGGCAAAACGACCCTGCTCCGTCTGCTCAAGCGCGAACTTGCCCCCGCAGGAGAAATAAGCGGCGAAATTTCGCTTTTCGGCAAGCCGCAGAGCGAAATTGACGAGCGTGAATCCTCCTCCGGTATAGGCTATGTAATGCAGAATCCCGAAGCGCAGATTGTCACGGACAAGGTTTGGCATGAGCTTGCCTTCGGCATGGAGGGACTCGGCTTCGAGAGCGAAAAAATACGCCTTCGCGCAGGAGAAATGGCGGGCTATTTCGGCATAGATTCATGGTTTCGCGCAGATACGGCTTCCCTCTCCGGCGGGCAGAAACAGCTGCTTTCGCTCGCTTCGGTCATGGCGCTCTCGCCGCGGCTTCTGCTTCTTGATGAGCCGACGGCACAGCTTGACCCAGTCTCGGCATCTGATTTCATTTCCGATATTTACAGGCTGAACCGCGACCTCGGCATAACGGTGATAATAGCCGAGCACAGGCTCGAGGAGCTTTTCCCGATAGCCGACCGCGCCGCCGTCATGGAAGGCGGCAAACTGATTGCCTTTGACAGCCCACGAAATATCTGCGCCGCGCTCGGGAAGCATCCGATAAGCGCGGGCTTCCCTGCCGCCGCGAGGATATCCGCGGCGTTCGGCGCAGGCGAATCGCCGCTCACAGTGCGTGAGGGCAGGCGTTTTCTTGCGTCGCTCAACATTCGTCGCGGCGCTTCTCTGCCCGATAATGCGGCGACAGAATGTGAAAACGCAATAGAGATGAAAAATGTGTGGTTCCGCTATGAGCGGAATGCGCCGGATATCCTGCGCGGCTTGAATCTTTCCGTAAGGCGCGGCGAAATATTCTCCCTGCTCGGCGGAAACGGCGCGGGAAAAACCACTGCGCTGAAAATTCTCAGCGGTACAGAAAAGCCCTATCGCGGCAAGATAAAGCTCCTCGGCAGGAATATAAAAGAATATCGCGGAAACGAACTTCATTTTCATAATGTTGCGCTTCTCCCTCAGAATGTACACGATGTCTTTCTGCGCGATACGGTGGAGGGCGACCTGCGCGATATGTGCCGCGTGCTCGGATATTCCGCCGCGCAGACAGAGAAAAAAATCCGCACCGTCTCCGAAAAGTTAGGCATTTCCCGTCTTTTCGTCAAACATCCGTACGACCTCTCCGGCGGCGAAGCTCAGAAATGCGCTCTTGCGAAGATTCTGCTATCCGAGCCTGAAATTCTGCTTCTCGACGAGCCGACCAAAGGCATCGACGCGCATGCAAAGCTTATCCTGCGCGATATTCTCGCCTCGCTGAAAAGCGATGGCGTCACCGTCGTCATCGTAACGCACGACACGGAGTTTGCCGCCGTAGCGTCGGACAGATGTGCGCTCTTCTTTGACGGCGAGGTGATTTCTCCCTCTCCGCCACGGAAATTTTTCAGTTGCAACGATTTTTATACCACGGCGGCAAGCCGCATTTCGCGCGGCATATTCGAAAATGCCGTCACCGCGGACGATGTGATTCTTCTCGCGAAAGGAGAGCACTCATGAAATTCAAGTCTGCTTTTCCCTATATCGTAGTTTTTCTGCTCGTGCCGCTCTGCATCGCCGTCGGCGTTTTCGCTTTCCGCGGCAAGGCATATCTGCCTGTTTCGATATGCATTGCTCTGCTCTCCTGCCTGCCGTTTTTCGTCGCTTTTGAGAAAAAGAACGGCAATGTTCAGCTTGCCGTGATACTCGCCGTGATGACGGCACTCTCCGTGCTCGGCAGATTTGCTTTCGCGGCAATACCGCATTTCAAGCCCGTTTCGGCTATAGTGATAATCACGGGAATGTACCTCGGCGCGCAGTCAGGCTTTCTCGGCGGTGCGCTCTCGGCTGTCCTATCGAATATTCTTTTCGGGCAGGGACCGTGGACGCCATTTCAGATGCTCGCATGGGGGCTTATCGGGCTTTTTGCCGCCCTACTCGGCGGGCTTCTTCGAAAAAGTAAAATCGCTCTTGCGATTTTCGGTGGGCTCGCAGGCGTATTTTATTCGCTTGTCATGGACATATGGACAGTGCTTTGGTGGGAGGAATTTTCACTTTCGCGCTATCTTGCCGCCATCGTCTCTTCGGGCTTAGTCATGCTCATTTATGCCGCCTCGAATGTGCTTTTTCTCCTGTTTCTCGCAAAGCCGATAGGAGAAAAACTCGGACGCGTGATGAAAAAATACGGGCTCGACAGGCAGAGCGCAAATTAACCTCGGAAAGGAAAAAATATGAATCTTCTCTATCTGAAATATGCCGTTGAGGTTGCCGCCTGCGGCTCGATAAACAAAGCGGCGGAAAAGCTCTATATAGACCAGCCGAATCTGAGCCGTTCGATAAAGGAACTGGAATCCTCTCTCGGCGTCACAATCTTTGAGCGTTCGGCAAGAGGCATGCGACCGACGACCGACGGCGAGGCTTTTCTGATATACGCCAGGACCATTTTAAATCAGGTAAATACGCTTGAAAGCATGTTTAAAAAGACAGCCGCGCCGAAGAAGCGCTTTTCCGTTTCCGTTCCGAGAGCGAGCTATATTTCGGCGGCATTCACCGAATTTTCCAAGCATCTTTCTTCGGAAAACGAGATTGAAATTTTCTATAAGGAAACAAATTCCCTGCGGGCGATAAAAAATATCCTTGAGGAGGAATACAGGCTCGGCATCGTGCGCTACGCGGAAAATTACGACAAATATTATAAAAAAATGCTCGATGAAAAGGAGCTTTCACACGAGCTGATAGCGGAAT
The DNA here is from genome assembly GCA_963618495.1 of Acutalibacteraceae bacterium. Lineage (GTDB taxonomy): Bacteria > Bacillota > Clostridia > Oscillospirales > CAG-272 > Apopatosoma. Next base: position 12,876 of record CAVESF010000003.1, on the reverse strand, counting down.
TTACATATGCGCTCGTCATGAGCGAAAATTCTCAGCTCGCAAAAAAGGAAAAGATAACCTTTGCCGACCTTGCCGAGCATATAGAAATAGCACACGGCGATCCTTTCGTCCCCTCGCTTCCGACGGAAGCCGTGAAAAAAGAGGAGCTTCCCGATATCAGACGGCGCATATTTGTTTTCGAGCGTGGCAGTCAGTATGAACTGCTCTCGGAAAATACGGACACATTTATGTGGGTTTCGCCGGTCCCCAAAAAGACGCTTGAGCGCTACTCTCTCGTCTGCCGCACCTGCGATGAGAATAAAAAGGCATACAGAGATGTGATAATCCGCCGCAAAGATTATAAGCTCACCGACCTCGACACGGCTTTCATAGCGGAGCTGAACCGCATGAAAAATGAGATATTCTGACAGAAATTACAGAGCGCACCGAAATGTGTGCTCTGTCTCTATTTGCGAAAAATTTCATATTTTTTCCGTAAACCCCTTGACAAATCAGCAAGGCGGTATTATAATACCTGCATACTATGTTGGTAGGTAAATGGCAAATCAATAAATACGCGAAAAAAGGAGATATTATCATGTCAAAAATCTATAAAAGCGCCGATGAGCTCATCGGCAAAACTCCGCTTCTCGAGCTCTCTCATATCGAAGAAAAACTCGGACTCAAGGCAAAAATCGTAGCCAAACTCGAATATTTCAATCCCGCGGGTTCTGTCAAGGACAGAGTGGCAAAGGCTATGATTGACGATGCAGAGAAGAAAGGACTGCTCAAGAAAGGCTCCGTAATCATCGAGCCTACCTCGGGAAATACAGGCATAGGTCTTGCCTCTGTTGCCGCGGCAAGAGGCTATCGCATCATCATCGTCATGCCCGCAACAATGTCCGTAGAGCGTCGTCAGATAATGAAAGCATACGGCGCCGAGCTCGTCCTCTCCGAGGGCGCAAAGGGTATGAAAGGCGCTATCGCCAAAGCAGAGGAGCTGGCGCGCGAGATTTCGGACAGCTTCATTCCAGGGCAGTTTGTAAACCCTGCAAATCCGCAGGCGCATTTTAATACCACGGGTCCCGAAATATATGAGGATACAAACGGCAATATCGACTATTTCGTAGCGGGCGTCGGCACGGGCGGCACAATAACAGGCGTCGGCAAATATCTGAAGTCAAAGCTTCCCTCAGTAAAGGTTGTAGCAGTCGAGCCTGCAACGTCCGCCGTACTTTCGACAGGCATAGCAGGTCCGCATAAGATTCAGGGCATCGGCGCGGGCTTTGTTCCCGATGTTCTCGATACAAAGATTTATGACGAGATTATCCCCGTTGCAAATGAGGATGCTTTCGCCACAGGCAAGTTTATCGGCAAGAGCGAGGGCGTGCTCGTCGGCATTTCCTCGGGTGCGGCCGTATGGGCGGCAATAGAGCTGGCAAAGAAGCCCGAAAACGAGGGCAAAACGATAGTCGTTCTCCTCCCCGATACAGGCGACCGCTATCTCTCCACTCCGCTTTTCGCCGACTGAACCGACAGAAGAAAATACTCGTAGCCATGAGCGGCGGCGGAACCATCGTTTCCGCAAAATAATAAGCTAAAGGAAAAGATAGATATGATATCGACACGCGGAAGATATGCCGTCAGAATCATGATAGACTTAGCGGAGCACAGGGGCGGCTATATCCCGCTTCGCGAAATAGCGGAACGGCAGGAAATCTCGCTCAAATATATAGAAAAAATCACGCCTCTGCTTGCCAAAGGTGCGCTTATCGAGGGAATCCACGGCAAGGGTGGCGGCTATAAGCTCTGCCGCGAACCCGAGGATTATACAGTGGGCGAGATTCTGCGCCTGACCGAGGGTGATATGGCGCCTGTCGCATGCCTTGCCTGCGGTGCCGCGTCGTGTCCGCGCACTTCATATTGCAGGACGCTCCCCATGTGGCGCGAATATAAGAAAATGACGGACGAGTTTTTTGACGGCATCACGATAGCCGACCTCATAAAAGCTCCCGAAAACTGCGATTATATAATATAAACGATATAAAGTAGCAAGCCCGACGAGGGAGACCGTCGGACTTGCTTTTTACTGCGGCAGTTTATCCGCAAACATTATCAGTTCCGCTGTCGTCTTTTCGCTTTCGGCAAGCGGCTTGAATGTGCCGTTGCCATAGAGTATGTCGAGCACCATCAGTGCCACGGTGCTTCCGATAAATCCGCTTGCAGAGCTTGCGACTATATAGTCCTGCATCTGTGGCGGATAATCCTTTGCCTCCTGCATAGCGCATTCGAGCGCAAACGCGGCAAATTTATCCTTTACTTCGTTTGAAATGGCGGGTACCAGTTTGCGAAGCGTGTCGGGGCATCCCTTTGCCACCATTATGTTCACATTGCCGTCGTCTGTCAGATAACCTCTTTCGCGCAGGCGCCTGAATTTATATCCGTTTACATTGTCGTCGCTGATAAGTCCCGTGTATGCTTCATAGAGCCAGACATAATCATCGGTGAGGTTGTTTTTCCAATATCCCTTGCGCGAGCAGTATCTCGTATCCCATGATATAGAATCAACGGGATATACATCGCTGCCTCTGCTCATTGCTCCGCAGACACCGTAATCTTCATATGAGAATTTCATGCTGTAGTCGGGGTCGCGCGGCATGCTATTAAGCTCTACATAGACAACGGCAGAGCCGCCGTCGGCAGACTTGATGCGATATCTGCCGATATCTTTTTTCGGCACATCTATGTGTGTCTTGCATATGCCGTAGAATATTGCCAACGCTTCAAAAAGCTCTCTGTTTCCGCCCGGGATATAGATATCATTGAAATCCGCCACTGCGGCGCGCACCTGCGGCACATATTCGCGCACGAGCATTTCCGCCGCCTCATGCTGCTTCATATAGCGCTTGTCGTCCGATTCTCTTGAATATGTCTGCGGCTTAAAATTTACATATGTCGTATATTTGCCGCCCGCCTTGCGGACAAGAATTCCGTTTGATTCGAGCACATTTATCTTGTCCTCTATGAAAACGGGTGTCACACCGAGTTCTTCGGCTATTTCGTCTTTCGTTTTCGGATAAAAATAAACGCTGTATACTATATTCAGATTCAGTTTTTCCTCCAGAAGTGCCATGGGATATCCGAGATTTCCGGGGTATCCGCTGTGACCGATTACTCCCGCCTCTACGGGATTAAGTCCGAGTTTTCCTATCTTTCTTTCCATGATAATACCTTCCTTCAAATCTTTTTTTGCTTTGTTCAGATGCCATTTTGCCGTGCCTTCGGGTATACCCGTCTCGCCCGATATGCGGGCGATGGACTTGTTTTCGTAATAAAATGAATAAACTATCTTTCTGCGGTCGCGTGAAAGAAAAGCAATTTCCCGGCGCAGGCGCAGGATTTCATCATGTGCGCCGTCAAGCTCCTCGAAAAAAGGCTCGTCATAAGGAATATCCGCACCGTCTATGGAAATGCCCTCGTGCCGCTTGTTCGCGGCTACAAATTTTGCATAGTTATGCTCGCAAAGCCGCCATATGAAGCCCTCGATATTGTATATATCCTCACTGTATGCGAGAAGCGAGGTATATATCTTTTCCGAGAGAAGCGAAGAAAGCTCCTCTGCTTCATCGTAGGAAAAAGCCTTTTTGTAGGCAAATCCGTAGATTTTTTCGAGATATCGTTATTATTCTGTCCGCTTTCTGTTTATCCATTTTTTATTACTCCGACGCCGTTTGCCTATATAGTGGCGAAAAAAATCAAACGGTTGGCGTTTTCATGAAAAAAGTTGAGTTTTTATCATTTTTTGAGGAGAATCTCCTTTATAAAGCCCGAGCCGGTATAAAAAGTCCCCTCGGCTATCTTATCCCCATCGGAAATCGGCTTCATTTCGCCGCCATGCGAGCAGGTGACAAAGCACGAAACGGGAACCATCACTATCGCGGGAATTATTTCTTTTACACGCCATGCCTTCGGCAAAGCGCCGATAAAATCGTATTTGCTTTTGCTTTTTGCCTTATACGGTATGCCCATGGAAACGTAGCGCGTATGAAAAGTCAGATCGCGCACGGCATAATGCCCCTCGTTGATGTAATTGAAAAGCGCTGTGCGCGACACCGCGCCGATAAGTTTGACGGCATAAATGCCCTCGGGCTTTTCAATGTAGAAATCGCATTTTTTGCCGCGCGTCCAGCCGATGAGCCAGAATGCGTGAGTCGGCGAAAAGCCGTAGCCGCTCTCCCTGCACGCCTTTTTCATCCGAGCCGCAAATGAAAACCGCTTAAATAAAATTCTTCCGTAAAAAATCGCTGCACAAAGTGCCGCGGCAGCGGCGATAAATAAAAAAATCATTATTTCTGCCTCCCGTTTTTTATATTAGTCGCGCGATGCGATGGCGGATTTGCTCTTTACGCAAAAAAAAATCGGCTCTTCCGATATTTATTTTTATTTTATCACAGAAAAAGCGATTTGTCTATTGACTTATGCAATAATTCATTGTATTATTACGACATGAGAAACTTTTTTCGGAGGAGGCTATGGAAGAAGCGCTTCATGAACTGGATATCAGGATAAATTCCTGCGGCATATCGGATTGCCCTGCGGACTGGAGCTGGAATACTGCGGGTTTTCCCGATTATGACCTGTGGACGGTACTCCGCGGCAAGGGAAAAATTATCTGCGGCGGCGAACCGATAGAGATAACCGCCGGAAAGAGCTTTCTGCTCTGCCCGAATACACAGTATAATGCATCGCACGATGTAAACGACCGTCTTCTCGCACTCAATGTTCATTTTTCACCGAAAAATATGGCAGTTTTCCCGAAGAAAACCGTCTGCAAAACCATCCCCGATACGGAATTTTATTCGCGCCTGCTTCGTCGCGTCATCTTCTATTATAATAAAGGCGAAAACGAAAGCGCGGCGGAATTTCTGCACTGCGCTCTGACGGAGTTTTTCGGCGGCTCGCCGAAAACGCCCGCGCCGATAATCGAATCCCCGCATGACGCCATGATAAAAAAGCTGACTGAACAAATGGATTTCGCGCCCGAGAGCATCGGTTCTCTCTCGCAGACGGCAAAAATTTACGGCTACAGCACCGATTATTTCGGCAGACTCTTCTCTGCCACCGTCGGCATCTCTTTTTCCGAGTATCTGATGAAATCGAAAATAAGCAAAGCAAAGCTCCTGCTCGATACCTCGGACTATACGATAGAGCATATTTCGAGTCTGCTCGGCTTCTATGACTGCGCGTATTTCTGCCGCCAGTTCCGCAAAACCACAGGCATCACCACAGGCGAATACAGAAAGCACGGAAAGTGAGCGCGATATGAAAAAATATAATCTGATACTCGTTTTTTCGCCTGACAGAAGTAAAATCCTCATGTGCCTGCGGAGAAAAGCACCGCACAAGGGTAAGCTGAATTTTGTCGGAGGAAGCATTGAAGAGGGAGAAGGGAGCGAAGCAGCGGCATATCGCGAGCTTTTTGAAGAAACTGCCATTAGTCGCGAAGATATAAGCATCTCCCATCTCATAGACCTCACATATTGCGAAGAAGATTTGCTTCTCGAATTCTGGAGCGGCACACTGAAAAACGAAAAACCCGTTTTCGGAATAGAAAACAGGCTCGAATGGATTCCGACGGATTCGGATTTTACGGATAATTCACGCTTTGCGGGAATGGGCAATATCTATCTAATGGTAAATTACGCGCATCTTATGGCAAGCGGTGCCGTCTGCCCCGCAAGCGAACATGCCGTACATAACATCGCGCCCGTATGGGATGGAAATTCGCGCATTCTCATCCTCGGCAGTTTCCCGTCAGTAAAATCGCGTGAGGCGGAATTTTTCTATGCGCATCCGCAAAACCGCTTCTGGCGCGTACTTGCCTCAGTCCTCGATGAAAATGTCCCCGAGAGCGTCGACGAAAAGCGCGCCATTCTCTTGCGTCACGGCATCGCCCTCTGGGATGTCATCGCTTCGTGCGAGATAAGCGGCTCTTCTGACAGCTCGATAAAGCATGCCGTGCCGAATGACCTCTCGGAAATACTGGCAAAAAGCAATGTAACGCACATTTTCACAAACGGCGGCACCGCTTCACGCCTCTATGACAAATTTCTTCTGCCGAAAACAGGCATTCCCGCACTGAAGCTTCCGTCCACAAGCCCCGCCAACGCCTCAGTTTCGCTCGGGAAGCTGACTGCGGAATGGAAAGCTATCCTGAAATAAGTATCACACTATCATCCTGTCTGCCAAATCCCCTGCCGATGACCACTTCGGCAGGGGATTTGCATCAGGGGAGATATTTTTCGTCAGATGAGATTTATACAGATACGATTATATATGAGGTATCAATCTACGATTTAAAGCAAAATCGGTATTTTTGACTTGGATTTTGTTTTCCGCTTCGTGCATGCCGAAGCTTCAGTCACATCAGCAGAGCGGCAAGACCTACTCCCGCAAGAGTGCATGCGGCACACAGAACGAAGATTCCGAATCCCACAAATACATGCGCAAGATTCTTTTTACCTGCGGCAAAACGAGCCTTTTTCCCGAACGTCACCGCGCCTGCGGCGAATGCGCAAAGCGTATTTCCGATAAAGGCGAAAAACGCGGAAAAAAGCGCGAGCACCGCGGCAAAAAAGCCACCCGCCTTTTTCTTCTTCGCATAATCCGGGCAAGCCACCTCGTATTCGTACACCTTGCAACCGCCTATTATTTCAAATCCGCTTTCAGTAATCATTTCGCCCTCCGAATTTATATTCATATATAAAAATTACCGTTAAATATAATTTACAGTTTGATTATACTACGCATTTCGCGTTTTGTCAATAGTTTTTTATAATTTTCTTCAAGATTTTTACCGTTAAATATAAATTATTTTCAAAAACCTCTTTACAAAACCGAAATTTTGTGATAGAATATACTTGCAATAATATAATATGAAATAAACAGGCGGAATATTTCTCTTTATAATAAAATCGGAGGTTTTTGATATGGAATGGCTTGAGAGCATAAAGAAAATAAAAAAGGAAAGAAAACTCACAAATGAAAGTCTCTCTGAGCTCTCGGGGATATCTCTCGGCACGCTCAATAAGCTGCTTTCGGGCGCGACGACCGACCCGAAACTCTCTACGCTGACTGCGCTTTCGGGTGCGTTTTCCTGCTCGCTGGACGAGCTCCTCGGCGCAGCTTCATACAGCGGCGGTGCTTCCCTGCCCGATATCATGCGCAAATATTCCGAACTTGATGCGAGCGGCAAGGAAACCGCCGACTATATTATAAATAAGGAATACATCCGCCTGCAAAAGGCAAAGGAAGCCGCGGCGAAGCGCGGTTCCGAGCCGCAGAAGAGCGACATCCTCGAGGCGGCGCGCAAAATACGCACTCTCCGTCTCTATTCCACAGCCGCCTCCGCCGGCACCGGATCCTACCTTGCCGACAGCGACTACACGAATATTTCCGTATACAGCAACCCGACAACAGACATGGCGGATTTCGCAATAAAGGTTCGCGGAAACAGCATGATGCCAAAATACAGCGACGGAGATATTCTACTCGTTGCCGACCGCAAAAATATCGAGATAGGCGAACTCGGCATCTTCGCCGTGGATGGCGAAAGCTACTTCAAGCAGTACGGAGGAAACAGGCTCATCTCATTAAATCCCGACTACAGCGACATTCCCCTCGACACTGCCGTGAACGTCACATGCTTCGGCAAGGTCATAGGCAAGCTGAAAAAATGACATTTCTCGATTATTTTGACCCCGCCTCCGAGCGTGATGAAGCGGAATATGTGCTTTCATTTAATTATAAGGTGGAAATGACCTGCTTTGCCGAGAGCGTCTACCCTTTCAAGATTTTCCCCGAAAAATATTTCTCCCATGCGGAATTTGCGCCGATAACCGTTTTTTACGGCGGAAACGGCTCAGGAAAATCGACATTTCTCAATATCGTGGCGGAAAAGCTGGGGCTAGTCCGCAAGGCGCCATTCAACCGCACGCCGTATTTTGAGGAGTATCTCTCATATTGCAGATACGGGCTTACGCGCGGCTACCTGCCGAGTGGAAGCCGCATCATAACGAGCGATGAGGTTTTCGATTTTCTGCTCGATACGCGCGCGATAAACGATGGCGTGGACAGGCGTCGCGAGGAGATTTTCAGCGAATACGAAAAGCTGAATGACCCGCATGAGCCGTCATTTCTCATGCGTGATTTATCGGAATACGATGAGCTTCGCCGCCGGAACGAAGCGCGGCACACGACAAAAAACAAATACACCAAGTGCCGCCTGCCGCAGAATGTGACCGAAAAATCCAACGGTGAGAGTGCTTTCCGCTATTTCACGAGCGAGATAAAGGAAGATGCGCTTTATCTGCTCGACGAGCCGGAAAACAGCCTCTCTGCCGAATTTCAGCTTGAGCTTGCGCGGTTTCTCGAGGATTCGGCGCGCTTTTACGGCTGTCAGTTCATCATCGCGACGCACAGCCCTTTCATCCTCTCGATGAAAGGCGCGAAAATATACGACCTCGATGCCCGTCCTGTTTGCGAAAAGCGCTGGACAGAGCTTCCGAATGTCCGCGTCTACCGTGATTTTTTCCGCTCGCATGAGGATGAATTTCAATAATAAAAAGACCGATACAGCGCAAAACCCGCTTTGCAGATATGAGATACCTGAAAAGCGGGTTTTGCGCTGATTTTATTACTTAACAAAATTTATTCATCAATCGAAAATCTGCTTCTTTTTTCCCTTTGCATTGCGCGGCCATTCGCGGATGCGCGTGACATATTCCAGATTGACTGCCTCTGTGCTGTCCTTCTTTTCCACAACAATACCGCCGTCAGTTACCTCTTTGACGGTTCCTTTTATAACCGAATCCGTACCTGTCACCGTGTAAATGATGCACTCTTTTCCGATAAATTGCTTTGCCAATTCTTTCATAGCGTTATTCTCCTTGTTATATTTTTTTCTGTTTTTAATATGTTTTATCACTGCCAGCCTTTTTTGCCGATTTATCCAAGGAATAATCACAACAAAAATAAGGACAAACACCGCAATATAACTGCCGTTCATTTTCTCCTCCAATTACCTCGGATTTCTCAGGAAATTTTGTTTCCCGCTTTCGAATATTTCATCGCTTCGATGCAATATACCGACGAATTTACAATCCAGACGAGACACGCGGCAAGCGATGGCAAAAAGCCGATATTGAAAATCAAAGCGCAGATTGTAAGCACTCCTGTCGAGATTGCACACACCTTATTTGTGGCGGAATATGCTTTGAATGCGCATTTTCCTATCATGATTTTCTCGGCTTCATCGCAGGTGTCCATCCACTTCTTTGAGAATTTCGCATCATAGAAAGAAGCCTTTTTCTCCGGATTCATTCTCTTTGCGAAGTCCACGCATTTCTGTCCGATAATCATCATTTCAATTATAACGGCAAAAACAGAGACAATCGCAACAAAGAAAAGTGCAGTAGTTTTCGTGCTTTCGAATATTTCAAAGCCCTTTGAATATGACGCCGCCATAAGAAAATCGGAAACTATAAGCGCCGAACCCGAAAGCCATCCGGCAAGTGAAATTTTTCTGTCGATTATCCCGTAGGTATCTTCGTCCTCTCCGTCCCATGAGCCAATCATTCTTTTTGCGCTCCGATAGATTGCACCGCAAACTATCGGCATAATGACAGCTATCGCGAGCATAAGCCACGGCGCAATATACGCTCCGAAAAATTCGCCTGCGCTTTTTATCCCGCCCGTCAGCCTGTCAAGCCCGTATCTCGCGGAGAGATACCCTACCGTGCCGCCGACCAGCATGAATATCGTCATAGACATAATAAATTTCGGCAGAGCCTTGCGGTTTGCCTGACTGATTTCATCATTTTTCATTTTCCGTTTCCTCCTGCAGGTAAAAAATTTCTTCCACAGTGACACCGCATATTCTAGCAATCGTCAAAGCAAGTGTGACAGACGGCGAATAGTCGCCTCGCTCTATCAGGCTGATTGTCTGCCTCGATACGCCGCACAGGCGTCCCATCTCCTGCTGATTGACATTCAGTGCGGCTCTGCGTTCCTTTAGTCGATTTCGCAGTACCATAAGCACCTCCGATGACATAAATACTTGTCTAAATGACAAATATCTTTGTCATTTTCAATTATACTACCACTGGTTTCTTTTGTCAATAGCATTTTTAAAATACATGAAATTTTCCCCACGCGAAATGATAACAGATTTATACAGCAATATGTCGATAGCTATTGACAAGCAGCCCTTTTTTATGGTATATTTATCTCGCATATTTTGCAAAATTCTCTCTCGGAGGAACAAATGGAAATCAAGGAATATATGAAGCAACTGGGCAATGTATGCCCGAATGAAAACCAACTGCGCTGGTTTGATATGGAAATGTACGCATTCATCCACTTCAGCCCGAATACATACACGGGAAAAGAATGGGGCGACGGCACGGAAAACCCCGCCATATTCAATCCCACCGAGCTTGACTGCGAGGGTTGGGCACGCGCCATAAAGGCGGCGGGACTCAAGGGTGCCATCATCACAGCCAAGCATCATGACGGTTTCTGCCTCTGGCAGACAAAAACCACCGAACATTCCATAAAAAATTCCCCTTACAAAAACGGCAAGGGCGATGTTGTACGCGAGCTGTCCGATGCCTGCCGCAAGGTTGGGATAAAATTCGGCTTTTACCTCTCTCCGTGGGACAGAAATTCAAAGTACTACGGCACGGATAAATACAACGATTTCTTCAAGGCACAGCTGACCGAACTGCTGACGGGTTACGGCGAAGTTTTCGAGGTCTGGTTTGACGAGGCAAACGGCGAAACTGCTACCGGCAAGCGTCAGGAATACGATTTCGACGGCTATTTCGAGCTTATCCGCAAATATCAGCCGAATGCCGTCATATACAATGACCACAGCCCCGATGTGCGCTGGATAGGAAACGAAAGCGGTTCCCGCCGCCATGCGGAATGGGCTGTTGTTCCCTACGAGCTCTGCCACAGGCTTCAGGCAGCACCGCAGACCGCTTCTCCCGTCCCCGGGACAATGCAGTATATTTTCAATACCTATGGCACAATAGGCGATTTCGAATCCATGATTTATTCGCGCAAGCCTGTTTTTGCGCCTGCCGAAGTCGATACCTCAATCCGTCCGGGTTGGTTCTATCATCCCGAGCAGTGCGCTCATTCGCTCGAGCGTCTGAAGCAGGTTTATCTCAATTCCGTCGGTAACAATACCTGCCTGAATCTGAATATTCCGCCGATGCCGAACGGTAAATTTGACGAAAACGATGTCGCACGTCTGCTCGAATTCGGAAACTGGATAAAAACAACATTCTCCGATGAAAAAGACCTCTTCCCGAAAGCCGATGTCAAGGAAGTTTCGACCTCCGAGACGCAGAAATATTACGATATAACCTTTGACGGCGTGAAGAAAATCTCGTATATCGAGCTTTGCGAAGATATCGCATACGGTCAGCGCATCTCGAGCTTCTCTCTCTCCACAAAGAATATCAAAAATGTTTTCTTCCGTTTTGCCGACGACACGACAATAGGTCACAAGAAGATTTGCCCTGTCGGCAAAGAAACGGACAGCATACGAATCTATATCACAGGCTCGCGCGATGTTCCGATGATAAAGAGCATCCGGATTTTTGAGGAATAAAAAATGGTTGTAACAAAAGATATCGGTCTCAAGCCGGAAAAACAGACGATGACCATTGGCAATCCCGTGTATCTGGATGCGTCGAAAGCACCGTTTTCAATGCACGGACTATGCGAGCCGTACAGGCGCATTCCCGAGGATGTTGCAAAAAATACAAGCATCAGCCTTGAAAATCTCGGCGCAATGACGGCAGGCGGAAGAATCCGTTTCAAAACCGATTCGGATTATATCATCGTGCAGGCAAATATCGCCGCCGCAGATACCTTCTGCCAGCCGCAGTCGTCCATGCTCGCAAAGCACGGCTTCAATTTCTATGTGAAAGAGGGCGGCATGCAGAAATTCGGCGGAATCTTCTTCACCTATCAGGGCGGCGACTGCACCGGTTTTGCCGAGGGGCGCGTTCGTCTCAAACCCTGCATGAAAGAAATAACGCTCTATCTGCCGCTTTTCGCAAAGATAGACAGGCTTTATATCGCTCTGCGCGAGGGCTCGGAAATCCTCCCGCCTGATGATTATAAATATAAGAAGCCCGTTGTTTTCTACGGCTCTTCAATAGTGCACGGTGTGGGTGCAACGCTCGCAAGCGGTGCTTATCCCGCCGTGATATCGAGAATGCTCGATTGCGATTTTGTCAGTCTCGGATTTGCAGGTGCGGCAAAAGGTGAGGACGCCATGATAAATTATATCGCAGGGCTTGATATGAGCGTGCTTGTCTATGATTATGACCACAATGCGCCGACTTTTGAGCATCTCGAAAAGACGCATTATGCGGGCTACAAGCGCATACGCGAAGCACAGCCCGACCTGCCGATAATTTTTGCCACAAAGGTTGATTACAGACCTGATGTCACAAGCAATGAGCCGCGGCGCCGACTGATTTTTGATAATTACAACCGCGCACTTGCCGAGGGCGATAAGAATATCCGCCTTGTGGACGGCGCGGCGATATTCCCGCCGGATATACGCGAGGAATGCACCGCCGACAATTGCCATCCGAACGGCATGGGCTACTTCTATATGGCAAAAGCCATAGGCGAAAAAGTAAAAGAATTTCTGTAATAAAGCAAAAACCCTCCCTGCACAATGTGCCGGGAGGGTTTGCTATATATCGGTATTTTCATTCCATGAACATATTTGTAGAAATTTTCAAAATAAATCAAATTTTCTATTGACTTATATCAATAAATATGGTAAAATTATGATATATATATATATAT
>CAVESF010000002.1:0-106834 GCA_963618495.1 Acutalibacteraceae bacterium | reverse complement strand
TTCCGCGATGTCCATGAGCCGATCATCGACCGTGAGACCTTTGAGCGTGTTCAGCGGATCGTCGGAAAGGTGAAGCAACGGCATCTGAAGAATCCAAAGGAGGAAAAGAGTATCTTCACAAACCTACTCTACTGTGCCGATTGTGGGAGCCGGATGTGGTTCCACAAAAGCACAAACAAAGTGCCGGTCCGGCACTTCTTCTGTTCCAACTACAAGGGCATGAGAGGCACCTGCAACAATCACCACTATATTCGGGAGGACGCGCTGACCGAAGTCGTTCTCTCCGAACTCCGGCGACTTGCCGCTTTCCTTGCCTGCGATGAGGACGCTTTTGCGGAACTTCTGCGGCAAAAAACAGATGCTGATATGATGGCGGAGCAAAAACGGTTGGAAGCCGGTCTTGCCGCTGCCCAATCCCGCAATGCCGAGGTTCTGAAACTGTACGAGCGTATTTATGAGGACAATGTCAACGGAAAGGTCAGCGACGAATGGTTCATGCAGCTTTCCAAAAAGTACGAGGAAGAAAAAGCGGAACTGAAAAAGCAGATTTTCGATTTGACCGAGCGCCTGAACCGCCTGTCTGGTATGCAGACAGCAAAAGACGGTTTCATCCGAGCCATCCGTTCCTTCATGCAGATGGAGACGCTGACCCCGACCGTGCTTCACGAATTGATTGAGCGCATTGACATTCACGCCGTGCAGGGCAGAGGCAAGAACCGAACGCAGAAGATTGTGATCCATTATCGGTTTGTAGGCGTGATTGATGTCCCGTATGTGCAAAAGACTCCGGTTCTGATGGAGACAAGACAGGGCGTGGCAATCCGGTATGTGAACGGGGAACAAACAGCGTGAGCGAGAGTGGAACTTAAACGCTGGTTCTCACGCTTAATCCCAAAGAAAAAAGCCATGCGGAGAACCTGCACGGCAACAATAAAAAACAGTATTTCAGGCAAAAAACAATCGAGTGTCCATACCAAACCTTCAGGTCTGTTATGAACACTCGATATGGTCTGAGTGACTGGACTTGAACCAGCGGCCTCTACCACCCCAAGGTAGCGCGCTACCAACTGCGCCACACCCAGATGCATTCGCTATTATAGCACGAAGGTGATAATAAGTCAAGAGAAATTTCAAAAAACTTTTAAAAAATCGAAGAAAAATTCAGAAAAGCGGGCGGACTTAAAGCAAAACTTCAAAAAATACGGATTTTTACGAAAAAATTATACAGGAAAAATCAAAATATTATTGCACTTACGAGAGATTTGTAGTATAATAAACTGTAAAAACCGAAATTTGCGGATTTTTCGGAAGAAATTCACCGCAAAAAAGAGGCAAATTAAGCCAAGGAGAATAAAAGACTTCATGATTTCTTTTAAAAAAGAAACGGCAAAAGCCGTTTATAATGCCGCCAAAAATGCTTTCCCCTCCGCTGAAATACCGGGTGAAAGCGAAATTTTTGCGATGCTTGAATATCCGCCCGATGACAGCATGGGCGATATAGCATTTCCCTGCTTTCGTCTGAGCCGTGCGCTTCATGCCGCACCTCCCGTGATAGCAGGCAAAATCTGTGCGGAACTTGAAAATGCACTTCCCTGCGGTGCCTCTGCCGTGACTGTTGCCGGCGGATATCTGAATTTTAAAATATCGGATGAATATTTCTCAAAGAAGATTCTCTCCGAAATATCCGAAAAAGGCAGAGATTACGGCGCATCCGATATGGGCAAGGGCAAAACCGTTGTTCTCGATTATTCTTCGCCGAATGTGGCAAAGCCTTTTCATATAGGTCATCTCGGAACGACTGTTATCGGTCATTCGCTGAAGCTGCTCCACAGCTATGCGGGCTACAAATGCATAGGCATAAATTATCTCGGCGACTGGGGTACACAGTTCGGCAAAATGATAGTTGCCTATCGCAAATGGGGAAATAAAGAAACCGTTGACCGCGGCGGCGTTGACGAGTTGGTAGCTCTCTATGTCCGCTTCAATAAAGAAGCCGAGGAAAATCCCGCTCTGAACGATGAAGCAAGACATGAATTTGCCAAGCTCGAGCAGGGCGACAAAGAAAATCTCGCTCTCTGGCAGTGGTTCAAGGATGTCAGCATTGCCGAATACAAACGCACATATGACCGTCTCGGCATGGAGTTTGACAGCTATGCGGGCGAGAGCTTCTATACGGACAAAATGCCCGCTCAGGTTGAGCTTCTCCGTGAAAAAGGACTGTTGAAAAAAGACAACGGCGCCTCAATAGTCGACCTTTCCGAATACAAGATGCCGCCCTGCCTGATACTGAAAAGCGACGGCTCGACGCTCTATCCCACGCGCGATATAGCGGCGGCTGTTTACAGATACAATACCTACCATTTCGACAAAGCGATATATGTAACCTCGGCACAGCAGTGTCTGCACTTTGCCCAGTGGTTCAAGGTAACGGAGCTGATGGGCTATGATTTTTGGAATAAGCTTGTTCATGTTCCCTATGGCACCTGCAGTATCAACGGTGCAAAGCTCGCCACGAGAACAGGCAATGTCGTTCTGCTCCGCGACCTTTTTGACGCGAGCACGGAAAAAGCACGCGCCATAATCGAAGAAAAGAATCCCGCGATGGAAAACAAGGACGCTGTTGCCGAAGCAGTCGGCGTCGGCGCGATGATATTCTATTATCTTTCCAATAACAGAATGAAAGATATCAATTTCGTGATGGAGGACGCGCTTTCCTTTGACGGAAACACCGGTCCCTATGCGCAGTATACCTATGCAAGAACATGCAGTATTCTTGCAAAAGAGGGCGAAACAAGACTTGCGCCCGTTTCTTCGCTCTGCCGCGAGGAACGCGAGCTGATAAAGACGCTTTCTCTCTTCCCTGAGAAAGTGCTGACGGCTATAGCCGACTACGAGCCCTCTGTTATAACACGTTATATCCTCGATATATGCAATGATTTCAACCGTTTCTATCAGGCTTGCCCGATAAACAATGCGCCCGATGCGGATACAAAAGCTTTCCGCCGTGCGCTGACGAAATGCACAGGCGAAATACTTGCCCGTGCGCTTGAGCTTATCTGCATGAAGCATCCGGAAAAGATCTGATTTCCGATTTAAAGAGTAAATAATTATACAGGAGATATATAAAAATGTCAGGACACAGTAAATGGAAAAATATCATGCACAAAAAGGAAAAGACCGACGCACAGCGTGCCAAAGTCTTTACCAAGATAGGCAAGGAAATCGCCATTGCCGTTAAGGAAGGCGGATCCGACCCGGTATCAAACGGCAAGCTCCGCGACCTCATTGCAAAGGCAAAGAGCAACAATGTTCCAAATGACAACATCGACCGTATCATCAAGAAGGCTACGGGCGCCGATGCCGTGGAATACGAAGAGATAACCTATGAGGGCTACGGTCCCTCCGGCGTTGCCGTTATCGTAGAGACGGCGACGGACAACAGAAACCGCACCGCAGGCGAGCTCCGCCACTACTTTGACAAATTCGGCGGAAACCTCGGTCAGAGTGGCTGCGTCGGCTTCATGTTCTCCGACCGCGGCGTTATCGCCATTTCAAACGAAGACGGCGATGTCGATACGGACAAGCTCATGGAGGATGCGCTTGAAGCAGGCGCTTCCGATTTCACGGACGACGGCGATGTTCTCGAGATTCAGACCGAGCCGGATGACCTTCCCGCTGTCCGCGATGCGCTCGCGGCAAAGGGATATGAATTTATTTCCGCCGAGATAGAAAAGGTTCCTTCCTCTTATATCAGGCTGGAAAGCGAAGACGATATAAGATACATGAATCTGCTTCTCGAGCATCTCGACGACAACGAGGATGTTCAGAATGTCTGGCACAACTGGGAAGAATAATCGCGCATACCGACAGAATGCGCATATAATATAAATGGGAGATAATCCGCACACAGTGCGGCAAAATGAGGAATTAAGGCAATGATAACAAAAGAAGAATATTCTGTAGAATTCAAAAGTATGTTCCGCGAGTACGACATTCGCGGCAGGGTAAGCGAAAACGAGCTTTGCCCCGAAAATGTATACAAGATAGTGAAGGCATACTGCAAATACCTGAAGAAAAGAAACATCACGCGCGCCGTATGCGGCTACGACAACAGAGCATGCTCGCCCGCTTTTGCCGAGGCGGCTGTAAAAGCTCTTCGCGAATGCGGCATAGATGTTTTCTTCACAGGGCTTTCGCTCTCTCCGCTCGTATACTTTGCTCAGTATTATCTGAAGTGCGAGGGCGCCGTTATGATAACGGCAAGCCACAATCCCGACGGCTGGTCTGGCTTCAAGCTTGCAAAAGGCTACTCCAAAACGCTTGAACCCGACGATATCAAGGAGGTCTATTCCCTGCTCGATACGCCCGATGAGTCCTGCGCCATGGGCAACTACGAGGAAGTAGATGTGCGCGATGCGTATATCGACGATATAGTTTCCCGCATACATATGGGAGACAAGAAGCTCCGCGTTGTTCTCGACGCGGGCAACGGCGGTGCGGGTCTCTTCGTTTATGAAGTATTCCAGCGTCTCGGCTGCATGACATTCCAGCTCAATTGCGACCCCGATACGACATATCCGCATTACTTCCCGAATCCCTCGGATCTCAAGGGCAGACAGCGCATGCGTGAGATGATTCTCCATCCCTATATCCATGCGGATATCGGTCTTTCCTTTGACGGCGACGGCGACAGAATCGGTGTCATCGATGAAAACGGCGGCAATGTATGGAGCGATATCATCCTCGCTCTCATCGCAAAGCAGCTTCTCGAGAAGAAGCCGGGCGCGACCGTTATCTACGATGTCAAATGCTCAAAGACGCTCACCGATGTTATAGAGGCAAACGGCGGAAATCCCGTAATGTGGAAGACAGGTCACTCGTATATCAAGGCAAAGCTTCATGAGATGAATGCCGAGCTTGCGGGCGAGCGCAGCGGTCACATTTTCATCTCCGGCGACGACTGGTACGGCTTTGACGATGCCGTTTTCGTTGCGGCAAAGCTTGTTGAGTTCCTCTCTCATCAGAAAGAAAGCGTCAGCGAAATCATAGATACTTTTCCGAAATATGTCACATCTCCCGAAATCAAGGCGCACTGTGCGGACACGGAAAAGTACGGAATAGTAGATAAAATAACGGCAGAGCTGAAAGCAGCTTATCCCGGCAAGGTCTGCGATATCAACGGAGCGAGAGTTTCATTCCCTCATGGCTGGGGACTTATCCGCCCGTCCTCCAACCTGCCCGAGATAGTTCTGATATTTGAAGCGGATACGATGGAGCATCTGCTCGAGATAAGAGAAATCTTCAAGAGCTATACAAGAAAATATCCCGAAATCTCCGATAAATGGGATAACGATGTAATGTAAATATAATCAAAAGGAAAGGAGTGGCATCATGATAGAGACGGCAGAGCGTTTTGACGAAAAACTGGGCGCTAAATGCGTCGATATATCGGGTGTCACTTCCCTTTCCGTCGCCGATACATTTGATTGCGGGCAGTGCTTCCGCTTTGAGAAGCGGGAGGGATATGTTGACGGCGTCGCCTACGGCAGATATATCCGCATCTATCAGACGGATGACAAAATAACTCTCTGTGGCTGCGACAGCGCCGACTACGCGAATATATGGCGCTCTTTCATCGCCCTCGATGAGGATTACGATGCGGTGAAGCGCGATATAGGAGAGCATTTCGGCGTATACGGCGATACGATATTTTCCGCGATGGAAAGAGCGGGCGGCATAAGAATCCTGCGGCAGGAGCCGTGGGAAGCACTCTGCTCATTCATCATCTCGCAGAATAACAATATCCCGAGGATAAAGAAGATAATCCGCGCGCTCTCGGAAAAATACGGCGAGGCTTTCTCCGCTTTCGGAGAGACATACTATGCATTCCCTACCCCCGAGGCGCTCTCGGTGACAGGAGAGGATGAACTGAAAAACTGCGGCACGGGTTTCCGCGCAAGGTACATTCTCGATGCGGCGAAGAAAGTCTCCTCGGGAGAGATAGATTTCTCAGTCATTCAGAGTGCCGGCGACGAGGAAGCGGCAAAATATCTCATGACCATATGCGGCGTGGGCGCAAAGGTTGCCGCATGCACGCTGCTCTACGGCTTCCACAGGACAGCGGCTTTTCCCATAGACGTATGGATTAAGCGCGTGCTGGACAAGTATTACCCCGATGGCATAGACATAAGCTCACTCGGAGCATATGCCGGCATAGCACAGCAATATCTTTTTTACTACGAACGGTACATACAGGCGCAGGAAGCGCACGATATAAACAAAGGAAAGGAATAACAAAAATGCTGGACATCAGATTTATTCGCGAAAATCCCGAAATCGTAAAGCAGAATATAAGAAACAAGTTTCAGGACTCCAAACTCCCCCTTGTTGACGAGGTAATAGAACTTGATGCCGAAAACCGCCGCACCATACAGGAGGCAAACGACCTGCGTGCCGAGAAAAACCGCCTCTCAAAGCAGATAGGCGTTCTCATGGCGCACGGTCAGAGGGAAGAAGCCGAGGAAACGAAAAAGAAGGTTGCCGAGAGCGCCGCACGTCTCGCCGAGCTGGAAAAGGCAGAACCCGAGCTTGAGGAAAAGATAAGAAAGACAATGCTCCTCATCCCGAATATCATTGATCCGAGCGTTCCGATAGGTCCCGACGACAGCCATAATGTGGAGGTTGAGCGCTTCGGCGAGCCGAAAGTTCCCGATTTCGAGATTCCCTATCACACACAGATAATGGAAAGCTTCAACGGCGTCGATATGGATGCCGCCGGCAGAGTTTCCGGAAACGGATTCTATTATCTCATGGGCGATATCGCACGCCTGCACAGCGCGGTTCTCGCTTACGCGCGCGATTTCATGATAGCAAAGGGCTTTACCTACTGCATCCCGCCTTTCATGATTCACGGCAATGTCGTCGAGGGCGTAATGAGCCAGAACGATATGGACGCCATGATGTATAAAATAGAGGGCGAAGACCTCTATCTCATCGGAACATCCGAGCACTCCATGATAGGCAAATTCATCGACCAGATGATTCCCGAGGCAAGCCTGCCGCAGACTCTGACAAGCTACAGCCCCTGCTTCCGCAAGGAAAAGGGCGCGCACGGCATAGAGGAACGCGGCGTTTACCGCATACACCAGTTTGAAAAGCAGGAAATGATAGTCGTCTGCCGTCCCGAGGACAGCATGGCTTGGTATGAGAAGATGTGGCGCTATTCCGTCGAGCTTTTCCGCTCCATGGATATTCCAGTCCGCCAGCTCGAATGTTGCTCCGGAGACCTCGCCGACCTCAAGGTAAAATCCTGCGATATCGAGGCATGGTCGCCACGCCAGCAGAAGTATTTTGAGGTTTGCTCCTGCTCCAATCTCGGCGATGCACAGGCGCGCCGCCTGCGCATGAGAGTAAAGGGCGCGGACGGCAAGACTTATCTGCCTCACACGCTCAACAATACCGTTGTCGCTCCTCCGAGAATGCTCATCGCTTTCCTTGAAAACAATCTTCAGGCAGACGGAAGCGTAAAGATTTCAGAGGTTCTCAGACCTTATATGGGCGGCATGGAAAAGATAGAGAGAAAATAACTCTCGGAGGAAAAAATGATTATTCAACCAAAAGAAACGGCGATAGCCTATCGCTGCCCCGAATGCGGTGCTACGGTTCATTCAGTAGTCGGCATATTTGCCCTCTCGGGCGACAGGATAAAGCTCAAATGCTCCTGCGGCGGAAGCGAACTGCTGATAGAAAATACCGCCGACGGCAAAATGCGTTTCACCGTGCCCTGCATATTCTGCCCGAATCCGCACAGCTTCCTTATCTCAAGAAAAACCGTCCTTTCGCGTGAGCTTTTCACTATTCCCTGCGGTCTTGCGGGATATGACATCTGCTTCATCGGCAAGGAAGATAAGGTTCGCGAGGCTGTCGAACAGTCGGACAAGGAACTCTATGAGGAGATATCCGCAGAAGAGCTTCAGAATATCAAGGAAAACAACAGCGAGGACTCCTATTATGACGAGCATATCGCCGATATGCTGATATATGTTTTCGGCGACCTCTGCGATGAGGGAAAAATCCACTGCAACTGCAAGGACGGCGGCGATTTTCTCTGCGAAAAGGACAAGGATTGCGTTCGCATCTCCTGCAAAAAATGCGGCGCTTCGCTCGAGGTAGAAGCAGAGGACAGTCCTGCCACGCACGCTGTTCTCCATGCAAATGAAATCTATTTAAATTAAAATAAAAGTGAGGAAAAAATCATGAGTAAAATCGTATGCTTCGGTGAGCTTATGCTCCGTCTCAATCCCGAGGGCTACCTGCGTTTCGAGCAGGCAGACAAATTTATGGCTACTTTCGGCGGCGGTGAAGCAAATGTCGCTGTTTCTCTTGCAAACTTCGGCATGGATGCTTCATTCTGCTCCAAGCTTCCCACGCACGCTATAGGCAATATGGCTGTCCGCGCACTCCGCGCAGAGGGCGTTGCTACGGCGGATATCGTCCGCGGCGGCGAGAGAGTCGGCATTTATTATATTGAAAAAGGCGCTTCTCAGCGCCCCTCAAAGGTTATATACGACAGAAAGTACAGCGCCATCGGCATGGCAAGCCGTGAGGATTTCGATTGGGACAAGATACTTACAGATACAGTATGGTTCCATTTCACAGGCATCACTCCCGCGCTGGGCGACAATGTTGCCGAAATCTGCCTCGATGCAGTCAGGGCATGCCGCACAAAGGGCATCAAGATAAGCTGCGACCTCAACTTCCGCAAGAATCTCTGGACAAGCGAAAAGGCAGGCAAGGTTATGGGCGAGCTGATGCAGTATGTTGATGTCTGCATTGCAAACGAGGAGGACGCCGACAAGGTATTCGGCATAAAGCCCGATCATAACGATGTGGACAGCGGCAAGCTCAATCGCGAAGGCTACATTGACGTTGCAAAGAAGCTCTCCGAGCGTTTCGGTTGCGAAAAGGTGGCTATCACTCTGCGTGAAAGCATCTCTGCAAACGACAATAACTGGGCGGCTATGCTCTATGACGGAGAAAAGGCATTTTTCTCCAAGAAATATGCCGTGCATATAGTTGACCGCGTAGGCGGCGGCGACTCTTTCGGCGCAGGTCTTATTTACAGCCTGCTCTCCGATTATGATATGCAGGATACGATAGAATTTGCCGTAGCGGCTTCCTGCCTCAAGCATTCTATCGAATATGATTTCAACCGCGTTTCCGTTGATGAAGTAAAAGCTCTCGTCAAGGGTGGCGGCAGTGGTAGAGTACAGAGATAAACGCCAAAATGCAAAAGAGGGAATCCGCGGGAATTCCCTCTTTTACTATACTTATTTTATATTCTTCCCTGCCGTTTTGGCGATAAACTCAAGTATGCGGCAGGCGGATTCTTCCACGCGCCCGCGCGAAAGCTCACCGCTCCTTATCGCATCGGCGACAGCAGGCGCATTGCCCGATGCCATTTTGAGGTCATGTCCCGCCGCAAGTTCATGTACATGGACGGAATTATTCTCCCAGTCTGTTACAAGCATGCCGCGATACCCGAATTCATCACGCATGATTTCCTTGCATATCGTACCGTATTCGGGTACCTTTATCCCGTTGATGAAGTTATATGAGGTCATTATCGCGTATGGCGATGCATCATTTATCGCCATTTCAAAGCCGCGCATATATATTTCTCGAAGCGCCCTCGCGGAAATAACGCTGTCCGATTGCAGGCGGCGATATTCCGTGCTGTTGGCGGCAAAATGCTTTATCGTGGCACCTACGCCGCATTCCTGCACGCCGCGAACCACAGCGGCGCCTATCTTCCCTGTCACAAGCGGGTCCTCTGAATAATATTCAAAACTTCTGCCGCAGAGCGGATTGCGATGAATATTCATGCCGGGTGCAAGCCACATATCTATACTATAGAGCAGGCACTCTGCGCCTATCGCTCTGCCGAATTCCTCTGCGAGTGCCGTATTCCATGTGCAGGCGAGCATCGTACCCGAGGGATAAATCGTCGTATTCCTCTCGAGGCGAAGTCCTACCGGTCCATCCGACCAATATGTCTCAGGAATGCCGAATTTCTCACTGTAGCCTATCTGTCCCTTTTCGTTTCCGCAGGTGAGCGCCGCAAGTTCGTCATCGTTCATTGCGCGCACGATATCCACGGCGGCAATCTCCCCGCGCACAAAGCGTGCAAACATACTATCGTCATAGCCATCGGGAATGCGGCGGATATATTCCTTTTCCTCTGTTCTGACTTCATCTGCGCCGCCTTCCGCATGACAGGCAGCCTCTGCGGCATCGGCAAGGCTCGGCTTCACCTCGATATATGCTATCTCGGGCGAAGTGCGCGTAACCGAAACTATTTTCAGATAACATTCTCCGCGCGGAAGCGCAAGGCGAAAAGGCTCTGAAGTCTCAAAAGCGACAGTGCCGTCTCTCTCCGCCGTCTTTTTCAGCATCACGCTGCCAACTTCGCGGCGCACATTTGAAACAAGCACAGAGAAGCAGTCGGAGAGGAGCATATCGTCATAAGGATTGTAGTAACGAAGTGAAAAATCATAGATTCCCGCCTTTTTCACCTCAAGTCTGTATGTGGCATATCGCCCCGGCGTATGCATCCGCGCAAGCGAAAAGCCATGCGCTATCTCCGCGTCATCAGAGAATGCGCGAGGGATAACATAGAGTGCGCATTCGCAGAATCTGCCGCCCTCTATGAGTGACTTTTCCCCGCCAATCACCGCGGGCGAATCATCTTTTGCAATGATAAGCGCGGCAGAGGTGCAATCCTTTTTCGGCTTTACCGAAAGTGTCACCTTTCCTGCGGAAAATACGGCGTTTCCTCCGAAGATTTCCGTCCTGCCCGCTTTTATTTCAAAATCATCGTAAGGAAGCGGCAGTCCGTCCGCCCCATGAAGAAGCAGGTGATATGTTCCGTGCACGGAAATATTGAAAAGCATCTCCGATGCACCGCCCGCGAAATCCATCTTCACTCTCGTTTTCCCCGCGGGAAGAACGATTATCCCTTCCGCAGGGTCGGGAGAAATATGCTCAAGGCTCTCATAGCTTCCGTTAAGGCACAGCCGCTCGTCGAGCTGTGTGTCAAGATGCACGCATCGCTTTATCACGCGCATCTCCGTCAGGTCATATGCGCCGCAAGGCTGAAGCTTTTCCACATTATTTCCGTAGAAAATGCCGTACTTCCCCGCCTCCATCACCCATGCGTCGCGCTCTCCCGTCTTTCCGCTGTCATCGAAGCTTGCCATATCCGTCGTATCAAAGCGCAGGCGCAGAGTCTCGCTCTCGCCCGCCTCAAGCAGGCGTGTTTTGGCAAAGGCGCGGAGCTCGTATTTCGGCTTGTCTACAGCGCCGGCAGGAGAAGAGGAATAGAGCATAACGGTTTCCTTGCCCGCTCTTTTTCCGACATTGCGCACATTTATCCCGACGCATATTTCAGAGTCGGTCGCCGAAAAAGACACCGGCTCGGCGGCAAATTCCGTATACGAAAGCCCGAATCCGAAAGGATAGAGCACACTCTGCCCGGCCGAAGCGAAGCTCTCATAATACCTGTAGCCGACGAAAATATCCTCTTTATACTTTTGTATAATACCGCCGTGCAAGCCGAAATCCTGTGCCGACGGACATTTTTCATATGAGGTGACAGCCGTATCTGTCAGCTTGCCCGATGGCGAAACCGCACCGGAGAGCATGCGGGCGAGCGCATGACCGCCCTCCATGCCCGGCATGGAGAGAAGCACGAGCGCCTTTACATACGGGCGCAGAGAAAACGACATATCCATCAGATTGCCCGAGTTTATGACCACTATCACATCGCAAAAATGCCTGCCGAGCGCGGAAAGTATCTCTTCCTCTCTGTCGGAGAGCAGATAGTCGCCCGTAGCGTTCATGGCATCGTCGTTTTCGCCCGCCGTTCTTCCTATTATAAACACGGCTTTCTCTGCACCTCGCGCGGCGCAGGCGGCAACATCCTCCTCGGAGAGCGGCATTTCCTCGTTTATATGCGATCCGCTTCCCCAGACGTCAAAGGTGCGTATGGGGTTTTCCGCAGTCCATCTGCGGTATTTTTCGGCAAGGATTTCATCGCATGAGATGCCCTCTGCCTCCATTCCGTCGAGAATCTCGGCGCAGTGCTCGCAGGTGCAGAAAGCGGAACCTGTCCCGCATTTGATAAGGTCGAGCTGCGTCCTGCCGAAAACGGCGACTTTTTCCCCGCCGAGAGGGAGAGCACCATCGTTTTTGAGCAGGACTATTCCCTCCTCCGCGATTTTCCGCACGAGCGCATAGCGTTCGTTTTTATCAGTGTAATTAACCATATTATCCTCCGTCACAGTTTTTTTACGCTCAGCTTCGGCGTGACATACGCCGTGTAATTTGAGTAGTAAACCACCTTGCCAGGCTTGGCGCCGCTTGGTTTTTTCAGATTTTTTACAAGTGTATAATCAACAGCCGCATTCTGCGTATCGGATATGCCCGAGTAATATGCGGCAAGCTCCGCCGCCTCGGTGAAATCCCTCGCATCCGGCTCTTCGCCCTGCTCGCATAGCATTATCACATGCGCACCCGCGCTGTTTTTCACATGAAACCACCAGTCGTGCTTTCTTGCCAGCTTCATGCTGACATAGTCATTCTGAATGTTGTTTTTTCCGCAGATGAGCTCGCGCCCGCCGGAGGTGACAAACCGCGCCGCTTTCGGAGTATGCTTTTCCGCGGCTCTCGGACTGCACTTTTCTGCGGTTTTATGCAGATATCCTCCGAGCGTAAGCTCACGACGTATCTCGTCGATATCCGCCTCCGTCTCACACATGTAAACGGCATTTTCCACCGTGGCAAGGTATTCGATATCCGCCTCGGCTATCCTTATCTGCCCGGCGAGAATCTCCTTTGCCGTCTTTAATTTCGTATATTTCTTGTAATATTTCGCCGCGTTCTGCGCGGGAGTCAGCTTTTCGTCCAGCGGCACGCGAACCGTCTCTATCTTGTCGCCCTCGGCACTGTAGTAATCGGGAACATCGGCAAATTTCGCTTTTTGCTTCAGCATATAGGCGGAAGCTGTGATGAGGTCGCCCCAACGCTTGTATTTATCCATCTCGTCGCAGTCGGCAAGCTCTTTTTTCAGTATATTCAGCTTTTTTGCGAGCTTTTGACGGTTGCCCGAGACAGCCGTATGTATATCATGCGTTTTCTGCCGCAGGATAGCCGCCGTGTCCTTGCTCTCAAAATAAAAATCAAGCATCTCGGAAAAGCTGCCGAAATTTTTCTTTTTCGCGTTCTCACCGTACTGCGCTATATCGACAAACGAGAAGTCGAAAGGCTCCCCGCTCTCCCGCATTACCACGGTCGGCATGGCACCGCTCCCGTCTGCCGCTCCGACGACCGCCGAAAACGAAGCCCAGAGCCTCTCCCCGTCAGTTTCGCCGCAAAGCCTGCCGAGCGCGCCCGCGCGAAAAGCTGTCTCACGCGCCGCTATCGGCGCAAAGCCCGCATAAGTCGAAAGGATAAATTCCTCGCAGGGCTTTTCTCCCGCGCCACTCATGCGCGAGATGAAAGCGTCATGCGCCTCGCCTGTCGGCATAACCTTGTCCTGCGACGGCGGAAGTTCATATTCCACGCCCGAAACAAGCGGGCGCTTGCCCTCGGTGATATCGCCCGCACGCAGAAGCCCGAGTATTTTCTTTTTGCCGTCGATATCGCCCGCGTAGATGATATTGCTGTATTTTCCCATTATCTCGACTATGAGATACCTTTTGCATGCGAAGCCGAGTTCATCATATGAGTCAAGCGCTATCTCCACCGCGCGCTCGAAGCCGAGCGTATATATCCCCGTGACGGTAGCGCCCGAAATGTGCCTGCGCAGTTGCTGGCAAAAGGACGGCGGCGTTTTCGGATTTTCGCGCACGGTCTCCGTTATACCCACACGCGAAGCCCCCGGCGTGGCGCAGAGGAGCAATCGGCGCGTCTCTCCGCCACTGCGGCAGAGAATCACCATGCAGTAGCGCGAGGGCTGATAAATCTTTTCTATTTTCGAGCCGCGAAGCGCTTGGTCAAGCTCGCGCGAAACGAGTGCGGCTGTAAATGTGTCGAAAGACATTTTCTATCCTTTCATGCAAAATGCGGGCAGGGCAAGGGACATAAATCCCGAGCCTCTCCCCGCTTTTTTTGATTTTATTTCATTGATTTTACATTTATCTTGTCATAGACCTTCTGGTCGTATGCATAGCAGACAAGATTCTGCGTATATGCGCTGACAATAGCTTTATATTCGCTGTACTGCGGTGTATACTGCGAAGAACCCGCCGTATAATAGCGGAATATCGTTTCGCCTATGGACGAATCGCCGTAAACAAAGCTCTCTTCAAAGCCGAGACGCCTGATTATGCAGAAATATCCGAATTCCTCATCATAGTCGCCCGTGAGTATCTCGCTCGTATCGCCTGTGTTCAGTCCGTTCACCGTTGTCGAAACAAAGCTTGAAACCGATGAGCCATCCGTATTTTCGGAGCCGAGAATGACGGAAGAAGCATCAAAATATATCTCGCTTGAGGATATTCCGCTGTCATATTTCTTTATCACTTCGTTTATCGAAGTGCCTGCGTCAAGTTCCGCCTTTGCCGCGTTTATCTTCTCCCAAGCGGCTTTTTCCGAGGAAGAATCGCCCTTTGTAAAGAGAATGAGCACCTGCTTGATATGGAAATAATTCTTCTCCGCATGCTGGACTGCGTCGGGCGCGATATGCTTTTTCACTCTCGACGAGAGCAGACTGCGCAGATAAGAAAATTTGACATGGTCTTCCGAAGTGCCGAGACTCTCGAAAAGCTTTTGATACATCTCGTCGGTGTAGCTGTCGATATCTTCTATTCCCTCTGTCTTGCCGTTTGCCTCGAGATACTTGCGCAGATTTGCCTTGTATCCGCTCTCAAAAGAGTCGTAATCCTCCTGAGTAAGCCCCACGCCGTATTTCTCGGCTATGGCATAGAGCGCATAAAACTCCATGAGGTCATCCTCTGTCATTTCCTTTACAGCCTTTGTCTGCTCCTCGACCGTGGTGAAAAGCAGCTTGTTGTTTTCATCCTCGAGGATGCCGTCGCCGAGCAGGGATTTATAATACATGAAAACGCCGTAGTATTCGTCAAAGGGAACGAGATATTCTTTCTTGCCATCGCCGACATCGAGAACGAGGCGGAGCGCATAATCAACCTTGACCCTCATGCCCATCCAGTTATAAAGCCCCGGCTTCCTTGTACACGAGGTAAAAATACCGAGTGAAAGGATAAGCGCAAAAAGCACGCAAATTATTTTTGTAAATCTTTTCATTTTGAACTCCGTTCGCTTTTATATTTTCAAATCAAAAGTGTCCGATTAAGTTATTATAAAATATATTACCACAAATCGTCTCAAATTTCAACTTATATTTTGAATTTTTACATATTATCGGCAAAAATATCGCGAAGTATCGCATCTCTCTGCGATTCCACGGCGGAAAAATCGATATTTTCGCCGTAGATTGCCTCAAGCGCCGCATGGGCTCGGCGCACTCCCGCAAGATTTTCCTCAGCGGCGCGCATGAGACAGTCATAGCACCTGCCCGAAAATTTCAGCTTGCGGCGCATGGCGGAAAGCCTGCCCTTATCGGCAAAGCGGAGAATATTTATATTCCTGTCGCTCGCTTTCAGCTTTTCTTCGTCGCAGCATATGTAAAAAAGAGTGTCGGCTTCCTTTAAATAGAGAGACTCTACCCTGTCGCGGCGAAGCGGAGACGGACATTTTACAAGAGAAATTCCGAGGTTCTCGCAAAGCTCGCAGAACGAAGTGAGAAAATATCCGCCGAGCCCGTATTTGTCGGAGACGGTGTAGATCGTACCCGCCGTTTTTTCGAATGTCGGCAGATGTGCGCTTCCCGAGGTGCCTATGGCGTCGACATAGCGAACCTCGCTCCTGCCCGCTTTTCCCGTAGGTAGCTTCATCGCACGCAGGAGCCGCCGCTGTGCGCCTGCCGCCTTTTCGCGGTTATATGCCGAAAGTGCGCTCTCCTCTATCTCGCGGTGCACGCGCCCCGCCGCCGAGAGAAAACGGTATGCCGCATGATACAGCTCCGAGTTTTCCGTTGCAAGCGCGATGATCTCCCTGCGGCGCTTTCGCAGTGCCGCGATATCAAAAGCGCCGTAGAGACTGATTATCGTCTCGCATGCCCCGGGATATTTCGGGTCGGTCATATGCGGTGCCGTGCCGTCTATCACGGCGCAGGAGCGCTCGGGTATCACTATCCCGTCCAGCGACGATGTGTCGGATGAGCAATAATAAAGCTCGGGAGAATATCCGCGCCCGCGGGCATACTCCGCTATCTGCCGCATGAGGGTAGATTTGCCTGTTCCTGGTCCGCCCTTGATGATGAAAATTTTATCGAGTGCGCTCGGCGGAAATACGCTCCCGAATATGCTGTAAAAACCATCCTCCGTATTTGCCGCCGCAAAAAATTCGTGTGCTTCGCTTCTCATATGTGCCGCCTTTCCGCCGTCATTTTCTTCGCAGTTCGGAATGAAAAAGCGGCTTGTGGTTTCTTTTTGTTTTATTTTCAATGCATTGTATGCCGCGATATAGGCAAATGACAAAGATTTTTTCAAAGAATCGGAATAAATTTTGTAAAATCATATTGACATACGGCTATAACTTGTGTATAATGATAAACGAGAATTTTTGTTCTGAACGCTTTGTTTTATTTGCGGGGGGAGGGATTAAGAATGGCTGAGATAAGAGTTAAAGAAAACGAATCGCTTGACAGCGCTCTTCGCAGATTCAAAAGACAGTGCGCTCGTTCTGGCGTTATTGCCGAAGTAAAGAAGAGAGAGCACTACGAAAAGCCGAGTGTTAAACGCAAGAAAAAATCTGAAGCAGCAAGAAAGCGCAAGTTTAAAAGCTGAGAGCTGATTGCAACACGCCCCGCGAGGCTATAGCTTTCGCGAGGCGTTTTTCATTATCAAAATTATTTAAGGTGTTTTATGCGCGAGCTTAAGGAATATATAGAAATAGGAAAAATAATCAATACACGCGGAATCCGCGGCGAACTGAAAATAGAGCCATGGAGCGACAGCCCCGAGGCGCTTCGCAGTGTACGGCGATTTTATTTTGCCGATGGGAGCAGCATGCCCGTACTCGGCAGCCGCGTGCTCGGCGGGCGCTTTCTGCTCGCCACGCTCGAGGGGATAAATACGCCCGAGGCGGCGGAAAAATTAAAAGGCAAAGTGATAAGTGCGCGGCGCGACGAGATAAAAAAAGCGGCGGGCGATGTTTTCATCTGCGATATGATAGGGCTTCCCGTGATAGACTGCGAAAACGGCACGGTTTACGGCACGCTTCGAGAAGTGACAGACGGCGTGGCGCAGAAGATATATTCCGTGAAAACGGAAAATGGCGATGTGCTGATCCCCGCCGTTCCCGAATTTATCAGGGAGATAGATGTGGAAAAAGGCATTTTCATAAAGCCGATAGCGGGATTTTTCGATGAAAGCGAGGAAGTATAATGCGCTTTGATATAATGACGCTATTCCCCGAGCTTATAGAAACGATACTCTCCGAAAGCATAATAGGCAGGGCGCAGAAAGCGGGCATACTCGAGGTTCACGCGCACAATATCCGCGATTATTCCAAGGATAAGCACCGCAGGGTGGACGATACGCCCTACGGCGGCGGCAAGGGCATGCTCATGAGTCCCGTCCCGATATACGACTGCTTCACGGCGATAACGGATCCCGAGGTCAACTCCTGCGGGCGGCGTCGCGTGATATATATGTCGCCGCAGGGCAAGGTGTTCACGCAGGCGAAAGCGGCAGAGCTTGCCGCAGACTATGACAATCTCGTCGTTCTCTGCGGTCACTACGAGGGCGTAGACCAGCGGATAATCGACGAGATAATAGACGAGGAGATTTCCATCGGCGACTATGTTCTCACGGGCGGCGAGCTTCCCGCGTGCATCCTCGCGGACTGCGTCGGCAGGCTGGTGCCGGGCGTACTCTCCGATTTCGAATGCTACGAGAAAGAGAGCTTCTCCGACGGGCTTCTCGAATATCCGCAGTATACGCGCCCGTATGATTTCCGCGGCAGGCTCGTCCCCGACGAGCTGATAAGCGGTCATCATGCCAATATAGAAAAGTGGCGTGCGGAAAAGGCTCTCGAAAAAACGCGCCGCGTGCGTCCCGACCTGCTCGGAGAAAAGTAAGGCGGCATCTGCATTTTCGGTTTTATATATTTGTATATAATATCATATTTACGTCAATAATCAAGCGATAAAATATTTTGAGGGGAGGCGAAAAGCATGGCAAAAGCCCGCGGCGCTGTAAAAACAGTCGGTGCGATGATGGCGGTGACGGCGGCTTCAAAGCTGCTCGGCATGGTGCGCCAGATGCTTTTCGGCTCCGTTTTTGCCGAGAGCGTCGAAGCCTCGGCTTTTATTGCCGCATCATCCGTTTCGCTCTCGCTTTTCGATATTCTCTTTGCCTCTGCCATAGCGGGGTGCTTCATCCCGATATTCGGCGCGGCAAAAAGAGAGAGCGGCGAACGCGCAGAGAAATTCTCCTCGTCGTTTATCTGCTCCGTTTCGCTCGCGATAGCGCTTGCCTCGGCACTCGGCATCGTCTTTTCCCGGCAGGTGATAGCTCTGCTATCCCCCGCTCTCGACGAAGCAACCGCCGTGCTTGCGGCAAAACTTCTGCGCATCATGCTTCCCGCATCGCTTTTTGCGGGGCTTGCGCATATCGCGGCAGGAGTGCTCCAGTCCTACGGATTTTTCATCCTGCCCGCCGCGGCTTCATCCGTATCGAATCTTCTGCTTATAATCACGCTCATGCTTTTCCGCGGCACTCCGGATGAAAAAGGCATCGTCATCCTCTCCGCGGTATATACGCTCTCGTGGACGGTTCAGGCGGCAACGCTTGCCATCCCCGCGCTGGCAAGGAGACTTCTGCGATTCCGAAAACCGGATATAAAAAATCCCGATATGCGCGTGGCGCTGAAAAAGGCTCCCGCGATAACGGCAGGCTCGCTGATTCTTCCCTGCAGTCTGCTCGCGGCGACATTTTTTGCGCCTTTCATCTCGGCGGGAGCCATCAGCGCATACAACTATGCGTACAATATTTTCATCATCGTCTCGGGCATACTGACATACGGCGTCTGCAATTACATTTTTCCGAAGCTCTCCGATGTGAGCGGAGAGGAAAACGGCGAAGCTTTCCGCCTGCTCACGCAAAACGGCATAAAAAGCTCTCTGCTTCTCGTTCTGCCGTTTTCGGCGGGCAGTATCGTGCTTTCGCAGAGGATAGTGGAGCTAATCTATCTGCGCGGAAACTTCTCGCATGAGCTTGCCGCCGACTGTGCCTCGCTCTTCTCGGTATTTGCCGTT
Organism: Acutalibacteraceae bacterium; assembly: GCA_963618495.1. Lineage (GTDB taxonomy): Bacteria > Bacillota > Clostridia > Oscillospirales > CAG-272 > Apopatosoma. The sequence goes on along the minus strand of CAVESF010000002.1, from coordinate 87,432 downwards.
GCCATGCCTTTTTTTGCACTATATGAAACGCTCATACGCGCATTTTATTCCAAAGGCATCGTGCGCCTGCCGACTGTGGCGGCAACGGTGGCGGTCATCGTCTGCATAGCGGCAAATCCCGCTTTTTCCGCGATAACGGGAAAAAGCATCGTTTCGCTCCCGCTCTCTTTTCTCGCGGCGCAGGTCGCCGCGGCTTTCGTCCTGCTCTTCGGCGGGGCGATAAAGCACGGATTTTTCACGCGCCGCACCGCGCTTGATACGGCGAAAGCGGCATTCTCCGCACTCGCCTGCGGCGTATTTATGTACTTTCTCGACGCTTTTGTCGGAAAAATAGCGATAAAAAACACATTTTTTAAAAATTTCTTCGTCTCTGCTATTGTTTTTTTGGCAGGAAGTGTGGTATATTTAATATGTATATATCTTTTCGGGCTTCTGCCGGAAAGAAGGCATAAAGCAAGAAGGGAGGACAGCTGATGACGGTACAGAAAAAGAAGAAAAAAGCCGTCCGCATAAGGGACAGCTTTATCGTGACATATGTCATGCGGTTCGCTTCTTTTATTTACAGCAGGATTCTCAAGAGCGTTTTCGCTTTTCTGATGACATCATACGATGCCGCAGAGGAAGCCGCAAGAAATTCTTTTGCCGCCTCGCTCTATAAAAAGGCTGCAAAGAAATTTTCCATGCGCGGCGCAAAGCAACGCGCGGCAAGAGAAATAGAGCAGAGCGTGCTCCTCGGCTTCTTTTCAAGGCTGAGTACCATGTTCCTCTCGGCGCCGCTTTCGGTATTCGGCGTATTTTCCGCTTCGTTCGGACTTTACAGCTCTGTTATATATATAATGAAAGCGGTCGCATTCGATTATGAGCGCAATTTCATCGATCCTGCGACAGGCGCGGCTTTCCTGCTCCTCTCCGTCTGCTTCTTTTCATCGAAGCTTTCGGTTTCACAGGCATTCACGAGAAGCAGATTCTTCTCTTTTCTGATAAACGATTTCCTCGGCATAAGAAGAGCGAAAGCTCATGAGGAATCCGAAGAGGGACGCGGTGCCACAAACATAATGTTCATGCTCGGCATGATTCTCGGTCTCTGCACAATATTTGTCCGTCCGCTCTATATAGTTGCGGCGGCGGCGCTCCTCGCCTTTGCGATATTCGTCATGACTTATCCCGAGGCGGGCGTGCTTCTCATTTTTCTCCTGCTCCCATTTATGAAAACAATGGCTCTCGCGGCGATGGTCATCCTCATCGCCATATCGTTTTTCGTGAAGCTGATACGCGGCAAGCGCGTGATGAAGCTTGCGCTTGCCGATATCCCCGTGGTGATGCTGGCGGTTTTCTTCTTCCTCGGCGGTATAAACTCCGTGGACAGAAGCTCGAGCATGAAGAAAATGCTCTTATACATTTGTCTTATTTCGATGTACTTCATTGTGAGAAACCTCATCTGCTCGCAGAAAATGCTCACCCGTGCAATTTCCTGCTGTATCGTTTCGCTCGGGCTCGTTTCGCTTATCGGCATAGGCGAATACTTCATCGGAACGCCTACGCTCGGCTGGCTCGACACGGGCACCTTCGATTATATCCGCGGGCGTGCGGTCTCCACCTTTGAAAACCCGAATGTACTCGGAGAATTTCTGATAATGACCGTGCCGATGGCGTTTGCTTTCGCCTTTGCAGCGCAGAGCAGCGAATCAAGCCCGCGCAGGCGATTTGCCTGTGCGATATCGGCTCTGCTCGGATGCTCCTGCCTGATACTGACATGGTCGCGCGGGGCATGGCTCGGCTTTGCCGTTTCGCTTTTCGTTTTTGCCCTGATAGCAAGCAGAAAGATTTTCGCGGCGCTGATAATCGCATCTCCGCTCGCTTCCCTGCTCGTTTTCGCAAAGGATACCGCGGTATTCGACAGGTTCACGAATTTCTCCGATTCCTCAACCTCCTACAGGCTCAATATATGGCGCGGCTCGCTTTCCCTGATACGGGACAATCTCATATCCGGCATAGGAATAGGCGAGCAGGCTTTCTCCTCGGTTTATCCAGTATATTCCATAGGCGGCGCCGAGGTCGCGTATCACAGCCACAGCCTCTATCTCCAGCTGACGGTGGAAATGGGCATATTCGCACTGGTGTTCTTCCTCATATTTATGCTTTTCCTCGCGTCGCGCTGCTTCTCCTATCTGCGGAGCTGCACCACGATAAATGAAAAGATGATGTGTCTGGCGCTCTTTACGGGAATCTTCGCATTCCTTTTCCAGGGGCTGACAGACTTCGTTTTCTATAACTACAGAGTATTCCTTTTCTTCTGGATGACAGTCGGGCTTGCCGTTTCGTATACGGATTTTGCCGCGGCAAAGATGAAGGAAGCTACGGAGCACTATTTTTCCGAAATATAACTGACTGCAAAATATTCTGAAAGGGCAAGGTACTGAAATGGACAACAAAAAGCAAAAGGCTCGTTTTGGCTTTGTGGATGTGGTAATAATAATACTGATACTTTCCGTTGCGGCGGCGGTAACATATCTGATACTCCTGCAAAACGGCAATGTACAATCGCAGAATGATCCGAGAACCGTGGAATATTCCGTCAAGCTGTCGGCTGTGAAAGAGGAATACCTCTCTGCCCTGACTGCGGGAAGCGAGGTATTTGATTCCGCAACAGGCACTTCGCTCGGCTATATATCGAATATCAGATGGGAGCCGACGCAGTATTTTGACAGCAAGGCTGATGAAAACGGCAATATTCCCGTCTATGCCTACAGCGATATATACGATGCGTATGTCACCATTGTATGCGACAGCGCGACAGTCGACGAAACAGGCTTCTGCAACATAGGAAGCACAAGAATCCTCGTAGGCTCGCGGATTTATTTTTCATCCGGATATCTGAACCGCGTGGGCTACTGCACGCGCTTTGAGATAAAGAGCTGAGCAAAAGGAGGAATGCAAAGTGAGCGACAACAAAAACAAGGTCAGATTCAATATATTTGATATCATAATAATACTCGCCGTCATCGCGTGCATTGCCGCAGTGGTGCTCAAAGTCGCGTATTTCGACAAGCGCGACGATGTCAGCGAGCAGATAATAGTGAACTTCACCGTATACGATATCATGGACAATACCGCGGCAAGCGCAAGCAAGGGCAATGTATACCTTGCTGAAAACGATGCTCTCATAGGCGAAATAGTATCAGCCGAAACCGAATCAAATCAGGTCTATATCGAGGAGGACGGCGTCGCCGGACCTCATAACAATCCTCTCGGCAGGAAAAACCTGCGCGGCAAGATAAAATTTGCGGGCATTTCCTCCGAAACAGGCTTTTTCATCGATGGCAAAACAAAGATATCGGTAGGTTCCACCATATCGGTTTATATACTCAACCCGCTGACCGGAAACGGCGCGGCTGTGGAAATAACGGTAGATTCAATAGAAAAAGCCGAATAGCAGAGGCGGAAAAACGTATTTTTTACATTTTTCACAGGAAAATTTACTCAAAACTATTGATTTTATGCAAATAACTTGGTATAATATCATTTAGTCAAAGGGAAATAACGGCATATTTTCGCATTATCCCCGATAAAAGCACAGGAGCGGCACATGATTTCAAGAGAAGTAGTAGTAAAAAGTAGCGTAGGTCTGCATGCAAGACCTGCAATGTTTTTCATTCAGAAAGCAAATTCGTATAAAAGCTCTATATGGATTCAGGACGGAGACAAGCGTTCCAGCGCAAAAAGTCTTTTGGGTGTGCTCGCCATGGCTATTTCCGGAGACGCCACGATAACTCTCGTCGCCGACGGTCCCGACGAGGCGGAGGCACTTGACGGTCTTGAGGAGATTCTCCGCACGACCGAGTGAGCCTAAAGTTAACGAAGTGAATGACAGGCGGCAGATGGCTCGTTTTGAACCGTCTGCCGTCTTTTGTCTGCAAATCGATTTTCCGATGGGAGGGATTTTCACGGTACGTCAAGAATACGCAAAAAGGCTGCGGGAAAAGGCAGGCAATCTGCCGCTCTGCCACGGCGTATATATAATGAAAAATTCCTCCGGCAAGGTCATATATGTCGGCAAAAGCCGCGCGCTCAAAAACAGGGTCTCGCAGTATTTCCACGACAATAATTTCAATAGCAAAACCGACGCCATGACGCACAATGTATACGATTTCGATTACATCATCTGCGATACGGAGATGGAGGCGCTCACGCTGGAAAACAGCCTGATAAAACTCTATAGCCCTCGATACAATATCCTGCTCAAGGATGACAAATCGTATCCCTATCTCGTCGCTACGCTCGGCGAGGAATATCCGCGGCTCATAATGTCGCGCAAGCGCGAGGCAGGCAAAAACAAATACTACGGTCCGTATTCGGGCGCAAATACGGTTTATTCCGTCATCTCGGCACTGCGCAAAACATTCGGGCTTCCCTATTGCGAGAAGCATTTCCCAAGGGACAAGGGCAAGGTAAAGCATTGCCTCTATCGCCGCATGGGGTGCATCGCGCCATGCGAGGAGAGCGTGACGGCGGAGGAATACCGCGCAAGATTTCTTGAAGCGATATCGTTTCTCGACGGAAACGAGGATGACATAATCTCTGCGCTCACGGAAAAAATGAACTATGCCTCGGAAAATCTGATGTTTGAGGCGGCGGCAAACTACCGCGACAGGATAGCGGCGATAAAGCGCCTGAGCGAAAAGCAGCGCGTTATCTGCTCTCCCGATATCGACCGAGATATCATCGGCTGGTATGCTGGCGATGATATATGCGCCATATGCGTTTTCTATGTCCGCTCTGGCAAGCTGATAGATTCACAAAGCTTCCTTTTCTCGGGCGGTGAAATTTTCGATGACGCCGCAATATGCTCTTTTATATATGAACTCTACAGTGCGCGAGATTATATCCCGCGCGAGATAACTCTTGCCGACGAGATAGCAGAGGAAGAACGGCAGACAGCGGAAAACTGGCTCCGCGAAAAGGCGGGCGCGGCGGTCAGGCTGAAGATATCGCGCAGAGGCGAGCTTCATAAATTCTGTCTGACCGTCAAGCAGAATGCCGAGACGAGGGCGAACGAATACAGAAAAAGCAGTGAGCAGACGGAAAAATCGCTTGCAAGGCTCGCTTCCCTCTGTGCGCTTGAGGTTCTGCCGGAGCGCATAGAGGCTTTTGATATATCAAACTACGGAAACGAAAATATAACGGCAGGCATGGTCGTTTTTGAAAACGCAAAGCCGAAAAGGAGTGAATACAGGCTCTATAAGATACGCTCGACCGACGGGCAGGATGATTACGGCTCCATGAGAGAATCCCTCTCGCGCAGGCTCGCGCATCTCTCCGATGAGGGCGCAAGAGCGCCCGACCTGATACTGCTCGACGGCGGCAAGAATCACGTTCTCGTAATACAGGCGCTCATGCGCGAAATGGGAATAAACATTCCCGTGCTCGGTATGGTAAAGGACGAACACCACAAGACGCGTGCGCTCGTGGGCGAATACGGCGAGGTCTCCATCGCCGCGGAGCAGGCGGTTTTCATGCTGATATACAAGATTCAGGAGGAGGTTCACCGCTTCACCGTTTCGAGCATGACGCGGGCAAAGCGGAAGAAAGAAACAACCTCTGTCCTCGAGAAGATAGACGGCATAGGCGCGGCAAAGGCAAAAGCCCTGCTCTCGCATTTCGGCGGGCTTGCGGGCGTAAAGAAAGCGAGTGCCGAAGAGCTTGCCGCAGTCAAGGGAATAACACCCGAAATAGCCGAAAGAATAACAACATACTTTGACAAAGGCGAAAGGAATAAAAAATGAGAATAATCACAGGAAGCGCACGAGGCATAAATCTGAAAACGCTCGAGGGCGAGGATACAAGACCGACCCCCGAGAGAGTGAAAGAAGCTGTTTTCAGCTCGATTCAGTTTGATATAGAGGGAAAAACGATGCTCGATCTTTTCGCGGGTTCGGGACAGATAGGGCTGGAAGCGCTCAGCCGCGGTGCGGAAAAGGCAACGCTTGTAGACGCCTCGCGCGATGCCATAAATATAGTGACGGAAAATGCCAAGAAAACAAAACTCTATCCGAAAACGAATGTGCTCTGTATGGATTGGAAAGCGTATATCAAGGCGGCAGGCGGAAGAAGCAGTTTTGATTATATCTATCTCGACCCGCCGTATGCCATGCGCCTGCTGCCGGAGATTCTCACGGCACTCTATGACGCAGACATGATAAACGATGGCGGAACGGTTATCTGCGAGGATGAAAAGCCGCTTGACATCGAAGAAAATGTGATGCTCGCCGCACGCTATGAGAAAGTAAAAAGCGTAAAATACGGCAGAGTCCATATAACTTATCTTAAACCGAAAGCGGAGGAATGAAAATGGAAAGAACCGTTTTGACAGCGGGCACATTTGACCCGATTACGACAGGGCATCTCGATATAATAAGAAGAGCGGCTGAGATTTTCGATGAAGTGGTCATCGCGGTCTATACAAATCCCGCGAAAAAAATCATGCTCGATGAGGATGTTCGTCTCTCTGCGGTAGCCGCCGCCACATCGGATATGGCAAATGTCCGCGTGGTAAAAGGCGATGGACTCATCGCGGATTTCGCAAAGAAGCTCGGCGCCTGCGCCATACTCAAGGGCGTGCGCAACCTCTCGGATTATGCATATGAAGAGAATATGGCTCGGGCAAACAGAGCCATATCTGGTATAGAGACAATGCTCATGTTCTCCTCTCCCGAGGTGCTTCATGTCAGCTCCACGCTCGTCCGCGAGCTTGTGCGTTGCGGCAAGCCGTACTCGGAATATATCCCCGATGGCGCAAAAGGCATCATCGCCGCAAAGCTCGGGGAAAAGTATTGATTTTATTTTAAAAGGCTGGAAAAAGCTTGGCTTTTCCCCGCCTTTTTTGCGTTTCGGCAGATATTGTTTTATCGCGCTTTCAAGTAAGGTAAAAAGACTTTTCTTCTCTCGTACTTTTTGCGTGACCAAGAGGAAGTTTCAGGGCAGCGAAGCCGCCTCTGAACGGCGTCGCCGAGACGGAGTATACCAAAAGTCAGCAAGGAGGACTCGCATCGTCCTTCTTGAAAACCACTGGCGGCATGTACTCCCGCTGGATAATGGGTGGCGCGGGCATGGATTTAGTCTGTTCGCTGGCATGATGAAAATATAAGCATTATTGACATCTCTTCCGTCAGATAACCGCATCCGACATGATAAACAGGAAAAACTGCAAAACTTTTTTTCTGTTTTTTTATTTTTTTCTCGAAAAGCTATTGTAATTTCAGAAAATATCAGCTATAATATAGTAAAAGTGGTGCTAAGTGGTGTGAAGTGGTGAATTTTCCACAGAGTTTTCCACTTTTCCACAGGCAAGCGTTTTTCGCAGGCATCAGATTCCGAAGAAAAGGAGGCGTTTATCCATGTTTCTGGGCGAGTATTCTCATACAGTCGATTCCAAGGGCAGAGTTTTCATCCCCGCGAAATACCGCGAGGAGCTCGGCACAAAGTTTGTCATAACAAAAGGAACGGATAAGTGCCTTTCCGTCTACCCCATGGAATACTGGAATGCCTATGTTGCCAAAATAGAAGCTCTGCCGACTGCTCAGGCGGCTAAAATACGCCGTTTCGTTTTCGCTCAGGCGTGCGATGTGGAGCAGGATTCGCAGGGACGCGCACTTCTCTCTCAGAGTCTGCGCGACTACGCTGAAATAGGCGGCAATGCCGTTGTCATCGGTCTCGGTTCGTATCTCGAAATATGGTCTGAAGAAAACTGGAAGTCGGCTTCCTCGGGCGAAGACGCCAAGGAAGTTGAAGAGCTGATGATAGAGCTTGGCTTCTGATTATGGAAGAGATAAAGTTTTCGCATTACTCCGTTATGCTCGGGGAATGCATAGATATACTTGATATAAAGCCGGACGGCACATATGTCGACTGCACGCTCGGCGGCGGCGGTCATTCGCTGGAGATAGCGAAAAGGCTCACCGCAGGCGGCAGGCTCATCTGCACGGATACAGACGAATGCGCCATCACGGCGGCAAAAAAGCGCCTCTGCGACTACAGCGACAGGATAACATTTGTCCACGGCAATTTTTCCGATATATCGGAAATTCTACGCGATCTCGGCATCGACGGCATAGACGGCGCGATAATCGACCTCGGCGTTTCTTCATATCAGCTTGATACTCCCGAACGCGGCTTTTCATATAACACAGATGCTCCGCTCGATATGCGCATGAATGCCGAAGGCTCGCCCGAGGAAACAAAGAGCGCATACACCGTCGTCAATACATACAGCGAGAGCGAGCTTCGCCGAATTTTCTTTGAATACGGAGAGGAAAATTTCGCGCCGAAGATAGCCTCCGCCATAGTAAAGGCAAGAGAAAACGCACCGATAAAAACGACGCTCGAGCTTGTCGATATAATAAAAAGCGTGATGCCGAAAAAGGCGCTCGCCGTCGGTCATCATCCGGCGAAAAGAACCTTTCAGGCGATAAGAATAGAGGTAAACAACGAGCTTGATATCATCGCACCCACGCTCCGAACACTGATAGGAGCAATGAAAAGCGGCGGCGTGCTCGCGGTGCTTACTTTTCATTCTCTTGAGGACAGAACCGTGAAGAAAACTTTCGCGGAGCTGGCGCAGGGTTGCACCTGTCCGCCCTCATTTCCCGTATGCATATGCGGAAACAAACCAAAAATAGAAATCCTTACAAGAAAGCCGATTCTTCCCTCGGAGGAGGAACTGGCTGAAAACAACCGCTCACACAGCGCGAAGCTGCGTGCGGCAAGAAAAATATAGAAAAACAGGTCTTTTTCGGAAAGGGTCAGGTCATGGAAAAGAAGAGAAAAAAATCCGGAAACATCGGAAGCTTCGTCAAAAAATATATGACGGATGTATCGAGCGGCGGCGTTAAATACAGCACCGTAAAGACAGGCGAAAAAAAGAAATTTCCCATATACATCGCGGCTTGTGCCCTGCTTATCACGGCGATGCTCATGTTTATAGTTTTCTCGTTTGTTCAGGTGGCGCAGCTCCGCTCCGATATAAACAAGATAAACTCCGATATATCCAAAATGGAAAAAGAGATAAACTCCCGCGAGCGCGATATCGACGCAAAATACAAGGATGTCGATTTTGAGGCGCGCGCAAAAGAACTAGGCATGACAGACAGCAAATATATGCAGTATCTTCCCCGCGACACGGAAAACACTGTAAACATGGTAGTATACGGAAATAAGGAAAGCAAAAAATCATCAGGCTCTCTTCTCTCCGCCATAGGTCGCGGCTTTTCAAAGCTGATAGAATTTATGAACTGAAAGGAATAAATTTTCCCGGCGCAAATATAAATATACAAGTACACGGCTTTGAGTGAGCGGGGAGAATGGTAAAATATGCTCTTTGCTCACTTTGTTTTAGAAAAGATGGAGGGGAGAAATGAACGGGAAACCAAGCGAAAAACCCGATTCCCTTATAGGGCGTACAAGCAGAAGCATGCGGGTGCGCTCTCTTTCGGTAATTTGCGCCGCTACATTTATTGCGGCTGTACTTATCGGAAGGCTGATATATCTTCAGATAGTGCGGAACGAGCACTATAAAAGGCTCGTCATCGAGCAGATGATATATGAAGTTTCCACGGGAAGCGCACGCGGCACAATATATGACAGAAATCATGTTGCCCTCGCGACAAATTATACCACAGAGCGCGTTTTCATATCGCCCTACGATATGAAAGATGATGCTCAGCGCGAGCTCGTGGCAAAAGGACTCTCCGAGATACTCGGCGTCGATTACGACACGATAATAGAAAAGACAAAGAAAGTCAAAAGAAAAGACGAAACGATAAAAAAGAATGTCGAGAAAGAGGACGCCGACAGGGTGCGTCAGTTTATCCTCGACAATGACCTGGCAGAATGCATCCACCTTGTGGAAACGGCATCGCGTATATATCCCTACAGCACGCTTGCCTCTCATGTCATAGGCTTCTGCGGTGCGGACGGCGGTCTCTACGGGCTGGAATATCAGTATGACAAGCTGCTCACAGGCGTGAGCGGCAGAATAGTCTCCGCGCAGAACGGCAAGGGCGGCGAAATGCCCTATCAGTACGAGCAGTACATAGACGCCAAAAACGGCGCAAATCTTGTCACCACCATAGACTACAAGATTCAGAGCTATCTTGAGAAATATCTCGAGCAGGCCGTCATAGAATCGGGAGCGAAATCCCGCGCCTGCGGCATAGTCATGGATCCCAAAACAGGCGAAATCTATGCTATGGCGACATATCCCTATTTCGACCTCAATTCGCCCTACACCACGGTTTCGTATTATCAGAGCGAGCTGACGGCGGCGGAGCAGACCTACGGCAAGGACAGCGACAAATACAAGAGCGCGGTTTCCAATGTGCTCTTCAAGACATGGAACAACAAGGCGATAACCGAGACCTACGAGCCAGGCTCCACATCCAAGATTTTCACAACGTCGATGGCTCTCGAGGAGGGCAAGGCAACGCTTTCAGATACATTCTACTGCAAGGGCTACTACAATGTGGCAGGCTGGTCGCGCCCGATAAAATGCCACAAGACAACGGGACACGGCACGCTTGATTTCGCGGGTGCGCTTCAGCAATCCTGCAATCCCGCCATGATGATGCTCGCGGAGCGCATCGGAGCAACCTCTTTTATAAATTACTTCTGCAATTTCGGACTGAGCGAAAAAACAGGCATAGATCTCCCTGGCGAAGGCTCCTCTATCTACAATGACAGCCTCAGCGGCGTAGACCTCGCGGTTTATTCTTTCGGTCAGAGATATAATGTAACGGCTATCCAGCAGATAACAGCCGTTGCCGCCGTAGCAAACGGAGGTAAGCTCGTCACCCCTCATCTCGTAAAGGAAATCACGGATGACGACGGAAATATCCTCGCTTCTTTCGGCACAACGGTGAAGCGTCAGGTAATCAGCGCTTCCACCTCCGCCACGATAAGCCAAATACTTGCGGACGGCGTTTCCGGAAACGGCGGCGCGCGCAATGCATATGTTGCGGGCTACAAGGTAGCGGCAAAGACAGGTACTTCGGAAAAAGGTACGAGCGGCGGCAGAATAGCATCCACTGTGGCTTATGCTCCCGCAGACGACCCGCAGGTCATCTGCATAATCATCGTCGATGAGCCGACAATAGGCTCAATCTACGGCAGTACGGTAGCCGCGCCCTATGTTTCAAAGGTTCTCTCCGAGGTACTTCCATATCTCGGCGTAGAACCGGAATATGCGGACGGCGAAATGATAACCCTCGAAAATCTGCGTGGCTCCTCGCTCGACGCGGCAAAGTCGAGACTCGGCACTCTCGGTCTTTCCTATGAGGTTGTCGGAAGCGGAAACAGCGTAGTAAATCAGGTGCCTGCCTCGGGCAGTAAAATGTCCGTGAAAAACGGCAAGGTTATACTCTATACCGAAGCCGAGGCGGAAAAGCTCACCGCTGTCGTCCCGAAGGTCATCGGACTCACGGCGCAGGCGGCAAATACGCTCCTCACCGACGCAGGCTTCAATGTGAAAATAGAAGGCGCTACGGGCAGTTCAGACGCAACTGTCGTTTCGCAGTCGCTGGCAGTCGGCACCGTTGCCGAAAAGGGCACGGTGATAACGATAGATATGCGCCACATGGACGTAACGGACTGAAAAATGCGCATGACGCGGATGTTGAAAATACAAAATATTTTTGACGGAGGCGTTATATGAAACTCTCGGACTTAATTTTACAAAACGAAATGCTCTTCTCCGGCGGTAATGCCGAGCTGTGCGATGTGCGCGACATTGCGGAAAACGCAGATGCGGCGCAGGCAGGCGATGTTCTCTTCATAAGGAAGGCATCACCGGAAATATACGAAAAGGCAAGAGAGCGCGGTGTTCCCGCCATTGTCTCGGGCTACGGCGAATATTCGGAACCCGATATCCCCACCGTGTGGGTATCGGATGTCCGCGCCGCACTCGCTCTCGCGCATCTGCGCATGCACGGAAATCCGCAAAAGGATATGCGGTTTATCGGCATAACGGGCACAAACGGGAAATCCACCACATGCCTCATGACGGCACACATTCTGAAAAAGGCAGGACATCGCGTCGGCATCATCGGCACGCTCTTCTGCGACTGCGGAAATGGGCAGGTGAGCAGCGGCTACACTACCCCGCCGCCGAATCTGCTCGCTTCCGAGCTTGCCGAAATGCGTGAAAACGGCATAGACACCGTAGTGATGGAGGTTTCCTCCCATTCGCTCTCGCAGGAGCGCGTATACGGCATCGATTTCGATATCGGCGTCTTTACAAATCTCACTCATGACCATCTCGATTTTCACGGCAGTCTCGGCGAATACGCAAGCGCAAAGGAAAAGCTCTTCCGGCGCAGTAAAGTCAGCCTGATAAATATGGATGACAAGGCGGCATACCGCATGGCTTGGACGTCCGACGGCGATGTTTTCTATTACGGAAGAGACCGCAGATCCGAATTTTACTTTGAAAATGAAAAAATTTCCGCAGGCGGCTCGGACTTTGATTTCTGCATTTCGCCGGACGGTATTTCACATAATATAAAAGAAAGCATATTGCCGCTCGGCGGCTTCAATGTTTACAATGCGACGGCGGCACTCGCCTGCGCGTATCTTTTCGGCGTTCCCGAAAAGAAGCTCGCGGACGCGCTCTCGGATTTCCCGCCCGTGCGCGGCAGGATGGAACGCATATACGCAGGCGATTTCGATGTTATAATCGACTATGCGCACACGCCGGACGCGCTCGGAAAAGCCGTTTCGGCTCTGCGCGAGGTATATAGCGGCAGGATAATCACGCTTTTCGGTTGCGGTGGAGACAGGGACAAAACCAAACGCCCCGAGATGGGCGATATCGCGGCAAGTCTATCCGACTTTGCCATAGTCACCTCCGACAACCCGAGGACAGAAGACCCTGCCGAGATAATCCGCGATATCTGCATGGGAATACGAAGCGAAAATTACATGACGGAAGTAAACCGCGAAAAGGCGATAAGAATCGCCCTCTCGGCGGCGAAAAAAGGCGACGTCATACTCCTCGCGGGCAAGGGTCACGAGGACTATGTGATAGACAAAGAAGGAAAACACAATTTTTGTGAAAGAGAAACAGTACTCAAAATAATAAAGGAAAAGGATTAGAAAAATGTATCTTGGTTTATGTGATAACGGAATAAGCATTACCGATATAGCGCGTGTCGTAGATGGGACACTTTACTCGAAAAATCCCGAGGATATAGCTTTCGGTGTTTCCATAGATTCCCGCACTATAAGTGAGGGCGATCTGTTCTTTGCCATAAAAGGCGAAAATTTTGACGGACACGATTTCATTCACGCCGCGATAAAGGGCGGCGCCTGCTGTATCGTTGCCGAGAGAGCGCCCGAGGAGGATATTCCGTACATCCTCGTCGCGGATACCACACGTGCGCTCGGACTTCTCGCGAGAGAATACCGCCGCCGCTTCAGCACGATAACCGTTGCCGTGACAGGCAGCGTCGGCAAAACGGCGACAAAGGAATTTATCTATTCCGTTCTCGACAGAAAATACAAGACAAACAAAACCGAGGGCAATTTCAATAACGAAATCGGGCTTCCGCTCACGCTTTTCAAGCTCAACATCACCTATAAGGCGATGGTCGTGGAGATGGGCATGAGCGCGCGCGGAGAGATAGAAAAGCTCTCTGCCATAGCCGAGCCGGATATCGCCGTCATAACGAATATCGGCACCTCGCATATAGAAACTCTCGGCTCGCGCGAGGCTATCCGCGATGCCAAACTGGAGATAATCAAGGGCATGAAAGAGGACGGCATCCTCATCCTCAACGGCGACGAGCCCCTGCTCCGCAATATCAATACAGGCAAAATATGCAAGAAATATATCGGCATAGAGAATCCTCTCTGCCATTACAATGCGGTAAATATCCGCAAGACGGCGACGGGATATCTCTTTGACCTCGATGTGAGAAACGGCGACTATATAGTAAAAGATATCGAAACAGCCGTCCGCGGCAGACACAATATATACAACGCGATGTGCGCCGTGGTCTGCGGCATGCTCCTCGGCATTCCCGAGAGGGAGATAAAAGAGGGCATTCTCGGCTATGAGCCGGTAGCTCTCCGCTCGCAGGTGGAAAAGCACGACGACTGCACATTCATCCTCGATTGCTACAATGCCTCTCCCGAATCCATGGAGGCGGCTGTCGAGGTTCTCGACGATGTGGCAAGCGAAAACGGCGGCAGGAGAGTCGCCGTGCTCGGTGAAATGCTCGAGCTCGGTTCATATTCGCATGAACTGCACGAGCGCGTAGGCAAGGCTTATGCAAAAGGCGCGGATTTGCTCATAACAGTCGGCGAAAACGCAAAATATATAGCAGACGGCGCAAAGGAAAGCGGTATGCCCGAGGAAAAAATCGCCTCTCTCGGCTACGACTGCCCCGAGCAGGCGGCAAAGGATATACGCAGGCTCCTGCACAAGGGCGATACCGTTCTCTTCAAGGCAAGCCGCAGAGTTGCGCTCGAAAATGTGGCAAGGCTTATATAAAATACATCTGTATAAATCGCATTTTGAAAACTCATATGGCTGTATAAAACGCTAAAAATCCTTATCGGCACGGAGAAAAAGGTATGTATCTTTCTTTTATCATTTCACTTGTGATATGTCTTATCACCTCGGCACTGCTCGGCAGATTTCTCATACCTGTGCTGAAAAGCAAAAAACTCGGGCAGAAGATTCTCGAGATAGGTCCGCGCTGGCACGCGTCAAAAGAGGGCACGCCTACCATGGGCGGTATCTTCTTCATCATTCCCTGCACCGTCGTCTGCGTGATTCTCTCATTCATATTCTTCGATAAGCTTTCCGCGCCCATGCTGATAACTCTCGGCATGGCTGTCGCCTTCGGGCTTGTCGGCGTGACGGACGACCTGACAAAATTCGCGAAAAAGCGCAACGAGGGACTGACGCCCATGCAGAAAATGGCGCTTCAGTTCATCGTTGCCGCTCTCTACCTTTTCCTTATGGCAAAGGCGAGCGCGATAGATACGAGCATCAGCCTTGCCATCATAAACAAGGAGCTTGAGCTCGGATTTTTCTACTATGTTTTCTCTATTCTTTTCATCGTCGGCATGGTAAACAGCGTAAATCTGACCGACGGCATCGATGGGCTCTGCGCCACGGTTTCGGCTGTTATCTGCGCGTTTTTTGCCGTTCTCGCCTTTTCCGTGGGCGATATGGGAGCAGTCACATTCAGCGGTGCCGTGATAGGCGGACTGCTCGGTTTTCTCATATTCAATATCTATCCCGCCAAGGTTTTCATGGGCGATACAGGCTCGCTCTTTCTCGGCGGTGCGGTCACGGGGCTTGCGTATATGCTGAAATATGAGCTTATCATCATGCTCGTCGGCATAGTCTACTTCTGTGAGATAATGTCCGTCGTGCTTCAGGTTTCGTATTTCAAGCTCACGCATGGCAAGCGCCTCTTCAAAATGGCGCCGATACACCATCATTTCGAGAAGCTCGGCTTCTCGGAAAACAAGATAGACCTCTGCGCATTTGCCATCACAGCAGCTTTCTGCATAGCGGCATTCTTCCTTATAAAATACTGATTTCCGCGCAAAATATATATCGGAGGTAAAGGCATGACGGCTGAAAAAAAGCAAAAGAAAAAACCGGGACTTTTCGGCTTTTTTGCCATGCCTGCGGGCGAAGAAGTTACCATCTACCGCGCAAAGCACGGGATAGATATTCCCTTTCTGATAACAGTCATGCTCCTGCTCTGCTTCGGCTCGGTCATGATTTTCTCCTCGAGCTATGTTTTCGCAGAACGAAAATACGGCGACAGCTTTTTCTTCATCAAGAAGCAGATAGTCTGGATGGTGGCGGGAATTATCGTCATGTTTGCCGCTTCATGCATCGACTATACCTTCATAAAGAAAGCCACGCTCCCGATTTTTGCCGTAAGCTATCTCCTGCTCCTCGCCGTTCCTTTCGTTGGCAAAAACTGGAGCGGTGCCACAAGATGGATAAAAATAGGTCCGATAACGATACAGCCGACGGAGATAATGAAATTTGCGCTGGCTCTGCTCCTCGCCTATTACATATCCATCGTGTCAACGAAGATAAAAACCTTCAAATACGGCATTCTCTTCCCTGCCATCATCATCGGCATCGTATGCGCAACGACGGTTCTCGAGCATCATATGTCGGGAACGATAATCATATTCCTTATCGGCGCCGTGATGATATTCATCTCCGGCGCAAGCATAAAATGGCTTGTCGCCATAGCAGGCACAGGTGCCGCTGCGGCACTCTCGCTGATACTTTTCACAGACTACGCAAAATCGCGAATAGACGCATGGCTTCATCCCGAGGATTACCGCCTCAGCGGCGGCTGGCAGCCCTATCAGAGCCTGCTTGCCATCGGCAGCGGCGGACTTTTCGGCGTAGGACTCGGAAACAGCTATCAGAAGCACCTTTGGCTTCCCGAGCCGCAGAATGATTTCATTTTCTCGATAGTCTGCGAGGAGCTGGGGCTTGTCGGCGCCGTCGCCGTGATAGCACTTTTCATAGTGCTGATATGGCGCGGTTTTGTCATCGCCATGAACGCGCCCGATACATTCTCGTCCCTGCTCGTGATAGGACTTATCAGCAAGGTCGGCATACAGCTGCTGCTCAATATCGCCGTCGTCACGGTCAGCATCCCGACGACAGGCATCGCGCTTCCTTTCTTCAGTTACGGCGGAAGTGCGCTGATAATGCAGCTCGGAGAGATGGGCATCATCCTCTCCATCTCGAAATATTCATCTCAGAAACCACTCTGATAATAAGGAGGCAAAAATGAAAGTTCTTCTCTCCGGCGGTGGCACGGCAGGTCATGTAAATCCCGCTCTTGCCATAGCCGACTTGATCAAGGCGCATGACAGAAACGCCGGGATAGCTTTCGTAGGCACCAAAAAAGGAATAGAAAACCGCCTTTGCGAAAAGGCGGGTTATCCTATTTATCATATAGAAATGAAAGGGCTGAAAAGAAGCCTTTCCCTCTCGAATATCAAGACGGCATATTACTACTTCACGGCACCGAGAAAGGCAAAGAAACTTCTGCTCGAATACAAACCCGATATCGTGATAGGAACGGGCGGCTTCGTCTGCTGGCCGCTTCTCTCGGCGGCGGCAAAGCTCGGCATACCGACGGCTCTGCATGAATCCAACGCCATCCCCGGCAAGGCTGTCATGATGCTCGCCGACAAGGTGGACAGAATATATATAAATTTCGCCTCGACCATGGACTATTTCACCGACAAAAGCAAGGTGCTCTTCGTCGGCAATCCCATGATGAAGAAAAGCACTGCGAAAATACCCGAAAATATCCGCGAGATACTGAATATCCCCGAGGGTACGGAAAAGATAGTCCTCTCTTTCGGCGGAAGTCTCGGTGCCATGCGGCTCAATTCCGAGATTATCGCGCTGATGAAGAATTTCACATCGCATCATCCCGAGATTTTCCATATACACGCCACGGGAAGCAGTACGCATGACGAGACGCTTGCCGCTTTCAGGGCGGCAGGGCTTGCGGCTTTTCCGAATCTGCGCCTAACGGAATATATCTACGATATGCCATACTGGGAGCGGCTTGCCGATGCGGTAATCTGCCGCGCGGGCGCGATGACCGTTTCGGAGATGGCGCTTCAGAAAAAGGCATGCATACTCATTCCCTCGCCGAATGTGGTAAACAATCACCAGTATGAAAACGCAAAGCGGCTCGCCGATGCGGATGCCGCCATACTCATCGAGGAAAAACAGCTCACACCCGATTTGCTCGAAAAAAGTCTCTGCGGGATTCTCTATGACGGCGAAAAGTCGGCGGCAATGCGCGAAAACATCGCCGCTTTCGCAAAATCGGATTCAAACGAGCTAATCTGGCGCGATATCAGAATACTTCTCAGCCGCGATATAATGACGCTCCTCGAGAGCAAATGATTTTCATGCTTCACAGAGTGAGGAAAGAAAAATGACGAACAGAAACAAAACGCCGGAAATGACACGCCTTCGAAAGACTCATCGCCTGCTATGGCTAGTTTTCATTGCGGCGGTTCTCCTCTTCGCCGTGTGGTTTTTCGGCTTCTGCCGTATAAGAGAGATAGATGTCTCGGGCATTTCATATTGCTCCGCGGAAAAGATAATCTCCGACAGCGGCATAAAACCCGGCTCGCATACATATGCCGTAAGCAAAGGAAAAATCGCCGAAAAAATCAAAAGCGAAAATATCTATGTGCGTTCCGTCACAGTGCGCCGCACCCTGCCGAAAAAAATGCACATCATAATAGAGGAATATCCTCCTGCTTTCGCTCTGGAATATGACGGACAGTATTTCATCCTCTCGGACAGGCTCACGGTGCTCGAGGTAAGGGACGATATAAGTTCCGCTTTCTACAGCGGCACGGCAAAGCTCTCCCTATCGGGAATAAAGAGCCTCGCCCTCGGAAAGCAGATCGAATTTGAGGAAGCGGACGGCTACAGCTTCTACCTCGGCATAATAGACACGATACTCTCCTCGCCGATAGGCGAGAAGCTGAGCGAAATAGACCTGCGGCAAAAATTTGATATTCATATTTTGTATAATAACATTTATACAATTGTATTGCCATCATGGCGCACGCTTGATTCGGATTTATCCTTATGTATAAAGCTGATAGCCAAGCTCGAATCCGACAGCTACTATGCGGGCGTCACGGGAAACATCCGCGTGATTTCCGACGACAAAGTGTCATTCCAGCCGACAGGAAAGCTCGGCGAATAGAAAATTTTACCGCAAATTTTGCCCGATTTTCTGCTTTTTTCCAAAAATCGGGGAATTTTCGGTAATTTTTTTAATTTTTTATCAAGTTTTTTTGCAAAACATCTTGAAAATAATTTAAAAACATATTACAATAGAATCGTATATCTATGAATAAAATCTAAGGAGGATTATAAAATGGGTTTTGAATTCAATTCGGATTACGAAAGCGGCGTAAATATCAAAGTCATCGGCGTCGGCGGCGGTGGCGGTAACGCCGTAAACCGCATGATAGAATCAAATATACAGGGTGTTGAATTTATCACGGTAAACTGCGATAAGCAGGTTCTGCTCAAGTCGAGCGCTCCCACAAAAATCGCCATCGGCGAAAAGATTACAAAGGGTCACGGCGCAGGCGCCAACCCCGCAGTAGGCGAGCAGGCGGCTCAGGAGAGCCTTGAGGAAATCGCCGATGTTATCCGCGGCGCGGACATGGTGTTCATCACAGTCGGCATGGGCGGCGGCACAGGCACAGGCGCGGCTCCCGTTGTTGCCAAGGTTGCCAAGGAAATGGGCATCCTCACTATCGGTATCGTTACGAAGCCTTTCGCATTCGAGGGCAGAAAGCGTATGATTCAGGCTGAGGCAGGCATCGTTCAGCTCCGCGATTATGTAGACTCTCTCGTCATCATCCCGAATGAGAGACTCAAGCAGATTTCCGAAAACAGAATCACTCTCGTAAATGCATTCCAGTATGCGGACGATGTTCTCCGTCACGGCGTGCAGAGCGTTTCCGACCTTATCAATATCCCTGGTCTTGTAAACCTTGACTTCGCGGATGTTTCTTCCGTCATGCGCGATGCAGGCTATGCTCACATGGGCGTAGGCGAAGGCGCAGGCAGAGACAAGGCTGAGGTTGCCGCCAAGGCTGCCATGTCCAGCCCTCTTCTCGAGACAACCATCTCGGGCGCTACAGGCATACTTATCAACATCACTTCCGGTCCCGACATAAGCCTCGAGGAAATCGAGACGGCTTCCTCTATGATTGCAAACGAGGCTCATCCCGATGCGAATATCATCTGGGGTACCGCGCTTGACAACGAGCTTGAAGATACGATGAAGATTACCGTTATCGCTACAGGCTTCAAGGCGGAGGACGGCAAGCCCATGACTCCCGGCAAGGCAGGCGTCGCTTCCGGCAAGACAACAGCCGAACCCGCGAAGAAGTCTCCTTTCGCAACCCAGACAGCCGCTCCCAAGAAGGAAGAGGCTCCCAAGCAGGTTGCCACGGATGAAGAAGCCACCATCATTTCCGACAGCGATTTTGATGATATCATGGCTATCCTTCGCAAGAACAGAGGCTAATCCTACATATTAAAGCTACGACTTATGCGGCGGTTGCCTCTGCTTCCGCCGCATTTTTCTTTCTTCTCTTCCCTAAATATAACCGACAAAAATCCGCATAATAATCAAAACGGACTTTCCGAAATAATTTTTCTGCGAAAGCCGCCGTTTTTTCTATATACTATCTGAAAGGAGCTTTTTCGCAATGAGCTTTTCATCGTTTCTTTCATCAAAGCTCGAAAACGACATAAAGAAGCTTGCCGCAGGCGATATCGAAGCCCTGCACGACATCTACGGGCAGACGAAAGATTCCGTCTTTGCCTTTGCCCTAAGAAAGCTCGGAAACCGCACGAGAGCCGAGGACGCCATGCAGGAGACATATCTGCGCATAGCAAAATGCGCCGCGTCCTATGCCGCGGGAACCAACGCCCGCGCATGGATATTCGGCATCTGCCGCAATATCTGCCGCGATATGCTGAAAAGTCCCGCATGGAGCGATATCGACGAGCCTGAACATGAGCCGAGTGAGGCAGACTTCTCAGATTTGCTCATAGAAAACGAGGATATAAAGCGTGCGCTTGCGGGACTCGAAAAGGATGAGTATGAGATAGTTATGCTCCATATCTACAGCGATATGAAGCTCGTCGATATAGCGGATTTTATCGATATGCCGTATAACAGCGTGCGCTCGAAATACAGATATGCCATGAAAAAGCTGAAAAGCAAGCTCGGCAATGCTTACCAAAGGAGGTGAGGAGAATGAAGAAATTTGAAAAATATCTGAAAAGCGCCATGCGTGAAAAAGCACCCGACAACTGGGACAAAATAGAAGCGGCGGCAAAAGAAAACATTCCGCAAAAAGAAGCGAAAAAGCGGAATTTCAAATTCATTTATTCGCCCGCCTCGCTCATGATATGCGCCGCTATCGTCATCGCGGCGATAGCCGTCGTGCCGAATCTGGACAGGATATTCAATCCCGTCCCCACCACGGCTTCCTCAGAAATCGCATCATATGAAAGCACCGACGGCAGCAGCACCACAAGTAACCACGGCGCAACTGACACGACAACGGAAGCAACGACAGAGGGGACAGCAACAACGACAACGATAGAAAAAACAATAGCGACGACGAATGAGACAATGATAGAAACAACGAATACCACAACCGTTATTGAAACCATCGCCACCTCTACCACTGGTATACCGTCATATGTGCATGAGAAGCGTGAGGCGACATTTGAAAACGAACACGGAAGCTACAGCGTGAAATACAAATACTTCACCGACAACGCCGTATACGGAAAAATCGAGATAACGGAAATCGCTGTAATCTCCGGCTCGGAATTTATGCTTGAGCCCGCATTCATGCTCGAGGGCAGAAGCATAAACCTGCCCGCGGAAATCTTCATTGAAAACAAAACCGGCGCACCGCTGAAAAAGTTCATTTTCGCCAATGGAATAAAATCGGTTTTCGCCGAAGTAAGCGACGGAGCGGAGAGCATATATGTCCCCGCCTCGCTTGAAAATATCGCTCCCTCGCACATGTCATCCGGCGTATCTGTATTCTTTGCCGATAATCTCAGGCGCATCGATGTGAGCGGCGAAAACAATGTCTACGCAAGCAAAAACGGCGTGCTTTTCTCAAAGGATAAAGACACGCTCATCCGCTTCCCTGCCGCCCATGCGGAAAAGGATTATATCATCCCGAGCGGCACCTCTGAGATATCGGTTGACGCTTTTGTCGGTGCCGACCTCGAGTCGCTCGCCGTGCCTGCGGGTGTATCAGCCATTCACCTCGAACACCTGCATATAAGCAAACTTTATATTGAGTCGCCGAGCACAGATGTTATCCGCGGAGATGGCGCAACAGTCGATATGATGATAACGAAAGAATAATTCCCGATAAAATCCGAAAGGGGCTCAGTCATTAACTTGGCCCCATGTATTTATTTCAGTTTGCGCCACGGAGTATGTCGCCCGCTTTCACCTCAAAAGGCACGGGAACCCAGAATTCCATGAAAGGATGCGGTGCGCTCTCCAGTTCCGCGCCGTTTTCCGCGGAGATGATTTTCTCCACGGTAAAGCCTCTGCCGAATTTCCCGGGAGAGATAAGCTCTGCCCTCATGCCGAGGCTGACCTTGTTTCTCTGGCGGAATTTCGCCATTTCCCGTTCGGCATCGTATTCCAGTGCCACGGCGAGATATGCTTTATCGCGCATATAGCCGGGATTTTCACAGAGCTGCGCATTCTTCATCGGGTCGTCGAAATAGTAGCCCGTGCAGTATTCCCTGTGGCTCACGCTGTCCAGCTCTTTATTCCAGCGCTCATCGAGGCTGTATTTTTCGTCGTCGCGCAGGTATCCGTCTATCGCGGCGCGGTAAGCGTTGGTGACGACGGCGGTATAGTACGCACTCTTCATTCTCCCCTCTATCTTAAAGGAGGAAATGCCGCTCTTTATCAGCTCTGGTACATAGGCGAGCATATTCATGTCCTTGGAGCTCATGATGAATGTCCCATCGCGCGTTTCCTCTATGGGAAAAGGCGTGTCGGGGCGCTTTTCTTCAGTTATCTTATAGTTCCAGCGGCAGGGCTGTGCGCACTGACCGCGGTTTGCGTCTCTGCCCACAAGATTATTCGAAAGCAGGCAACGCCCGCTGAAAGAAACGCACATCGAACCATGAACAAAAGCCTCTATCTCCATATCCGCAGGGATATTTGCCCTTATCGCGCGGATGTCGGAGAGCGAAAGCTCACGGGCTATAACCGCGCGCTTCGCTCCGAGCCTGTACCATGCGTTGCAGTCGGCGGAGCTGACTATTCCCGCCTGTGTGGAAATATGAATCTCCATATCGGGGATTATCTTCTGTATCAGATCCATAACTCCTATATCCGCGACTATTGCGGCATCGGGCATATCGCCGAGTGCTTTCAGCTCGCGAAGAAAATCGGCAAGAGGCGCGTATTCATCCTCTCTCGGCATGGTATTGAGCGTGATATAGAGCTTCTTTCCGCGCTCATGCGCATAGGCGGAAGCCTCCTCTGTCTCCGGCAGGGTGAAATTGTCCGCCGCGGCACGCATGCCGAAGCGTTCGCCCGCGAAATATACGGCGTCGGCTCCGTAGAGAAAAGCGGCGCGCAATTTTTCGGGATTGCCCGCGGGAGAGAGTAATTCTGTCATATTTATCATCCTTTTCGGGCGTCATTGCCCGCGTATTTTTTTGGTGGCGGCGAGGTGTTCTCCGTATGTCCTCGAATAGACGGCATTGCCGCCCTTATCGCAGACAAAATAGAGATAATCCGTTTTTTCGGGATATATCGCGGCATAGAGCGCATCCGCGCCCGCATTGCAGATAGCCCCGGGCGGAAGTCCCTTGCTCCTGTATGTGTTGTATGGATTTTCGAGTCGCATCTGCTCGGAGGTAAAAGCCGCGGCGTTTTCCCCCGAAACGGCAAGAAAATAGCGCACTGTGGCATCGCTCTCGAGATATTTTCTGTTTCCCGCAAGCCTGTTGTGAAAAACAGAAGAAATCTTCGGCATATCCTCCTTGAAAAAAGCTTCCTTTTCTATTATGGAAGCTAAAATCACCGCGTCATCGCACGATATGCCCGAGGAAAGCGCGTCATCGCGCATTTTCGCGCCGAATTTGCCGTCAAAATTTCGCAGGAGCTTGCCTATCGCCTCAACCTCGCTCGAGTCATTATAGAAAAAATAGGTATCGGGAAAGAGATATCCGTCGAGCCGATATGTCCTGCCCTCCCTCTCGGGGATAGCACGCACAAAATCATAATCGAAATCGTAGCTGTTTATGACCTCGGCAAATTTCTCTTTCGTGCCGATGCCGTTTTTCACAAAAAGGTCGATTATCGCGTCTGTCGTATATCCCTCGGGTATCGTCAGGCGGAACTGCTCGCGGGAATTTTTCTTCGGCGATATCGAACGCCGCATTTCGTCATAGCTCATGCAGCCGTTTACGGTATAGTCGCCCGCCGTCAGCTTATCGCCGAAACGGAAGTGATTATATGCCGCAAAGGTGAGCGGGTAGCGTATCATGCCCGATTTTTTCAGCTTTTTTGCCACATCTATGAGGCTGTCGTCCTCATCCACGGTTATTTCATAGCTTCCGCCCGTTTTTACGAGAGCAAAAGCGTCGTTTGCGGCGGAAACGATAAAAGCCGATGCCATCACAGAGAGAAATATGACGGCAAGCCAGAATTTCACTCCGCGCGGTATTCTTTTTTTCTTCATAAATATACCCCCATTCGTAAAATAATGTTTGCAGGCATATTTTCTGCAATAGGGTAAAAATTTATACTATCGCCGTTATTATTACGGAAACGACAAAGACGGCAAAGCATATGAGCGCCGTCGGCGAGGTCAGCGCGTCTGCGGAAAGCGGCAGCTTCTTCACGCCCGCCTTGCCGAAAGGATACGCCCTGTCCGAATAAGCCGCCTTTTCAAGTCCGAGCGCCGAAAAACGGAAGAAGAGAAAAGCACAGAGCAGAAAAAGCGCTATAAGCATAAACCAGAAAAGGAGCTGACTGTCCGGACTGGAGGACATGAGCCATACATATCTCTCGAGAAAAGCCGCAAATATATTGTATGCGGCATGGACAGCCATGGATGCGGCGAGCGAATCCGTCACAAAGCGGACAGCCGAAAGCGTCAGCCCTGCGAAGAAATATACGGGGAAAAGCGCCGCATCAAAATGTATTATCGCAAAGAAAAGCGAAGAGAAAATCGCGGCAAAGGCAGGACCTCCTATGCGGTATTCCCGCGATATCACGCCGCGGAACATTATTTCCTCGACTATGGCGGGAATTATCGCATATGCCGCCGTTATCGCGGCAAGCTCTGCGGCACTCCCTGCGGAAACATCGAAACTGCTTCCGTAGAGCTGAAAGGCGTCTATCTTATAGCCGAAACGAAAGATACCGAATTTCAGCACACAGCTCTGCAAAATAAGCATGAGCGCACCGAAAATTATCACGGGTGCGCCCGAAAACGAGAGCCTCCCCTCGAAAACGGTGCGCAATGAGCCGCGCCTTATATATGCGTAGATTCCTATCGGTATGCCGAACATCACCGCCTGAAAAGCGCACATAAGCAGGCAGGTTCCGATTATCCCGAGTTTATTCATCGGGATAAAGCGCGATACCGTGATGAAAAAGACGAGTATCAGCACAAGAAGCGGCGCAAAGACAAAGGGATGCGTTATCTTGTGCTTAGCTCTTTGCATATATTCCGCCTTCGCTTATCAGCACATCGACCGCCACATCAAAGCGACCGTGCGGAACATTCGGCAGTATGAAATCCCTGTATGTTATGCCGACAACGGTGCCGCGGAAGCCCGAGAGATATCTGTCGTAGTAGCCGCCGCCGTAGCCTATGCGGTAGCCCTTTTTATCGTATACCACGGCGGGAACGATGCAGATACAGTTATCCCGCAGAGAATTTTCCTTATTATATATGCCGAGCGAATTTACAGGCTCCATGATATCGTATTCGCCCTTTTCGAAATCATCCACCGAGGAGACAAAATGAAAATCCATGCTCTTGTCCGCAGGGTGGCACTTCGGAAAAGCAACGCTCTTTCCCTCCTTGAGCGCGGCGCGAGCGATAGGCAGAATATCCACCTCATCCTCGCGCGGATAATAGAACAGGAGCGTGTCGGCAAAGCGGTATGTCGCGCTGGCAAGCACACTCTTGCATACAGCCGCATTCTTTGCGGCGCGTTCCTCTGCGGGCATATTCGCACGCTTTTCCATATATGCCTTTCTTATTTCTGTTTTGTGCTGTCTGAGTTCGTACATAATTATTTCGCCATAACGGATGAAGCTATCTCATCCGCTTTCTCCTTTCCGTAGAGAGCTTTTGTGAGTTCGAGTGCAAATTCGAGCGCGACGCCCATTCCCTTTGCCGTGATGATATTGCCGCTCACGACTACCTTCTTTTCGGAAATGACGGCGCCCGAAAGATATTTTTCAAAGCCGGGATAGCATATCGCTTCCCTGCCGGAAAGCAAGCCCGCTCTGCCGAGAACCATCGGCGCGGCGCATATCGCCGCTATGATTTTGCCCTCGGCATCCGCCTTTCCGAGCACCTCGGCGATGCCTGTCTCCTCTATATTCGTCGTTCCCGGCATTCCCCCTGGAATGATTATCATATCATAGGAAAGAAGGTCTGCCGACGCGAGCGTCATATCAGCCTTTATCCTTATCCCGTGTGAGCCTGTCGGCTCGTCTGCTCCGACGCCTATGATATCCACATGGGTGCCCGCGCGGCGCAGAATATCAACAGGTGTGAGTGCCTCAATTTCTTCCGTTCCGGAAGCGAAAAGCAACGCTGCTCTCTTCATAAAAATACCCCCTTAGTTTTTCATCACATCAAGAAACATCGTGACCTTTTCCGTTATGACCTCCATGAGCTCCTCTACGGATTTCGGCTCGTTTCCTTCATAACAGCAGATGCGCTCCCAGCCGAGCTTATCGGAAGAATAAAGCCCCGCCTTGTAGCATCTCTGCATATATTCCTTATCTTTTTCGTGAATATCGAGTGCCTGACCCGTCTGCGCATTGCGCTGAACGACAAGCTTTTCCGAAATCTCGGGCTTCATCTCGAGGAAAAGCACGAGGTCGGGTCTCGGTATGCCCATTTTGTTATATTCGAAATCATAGAGCCAGTTCAGATATTCATCCCAGAAGTCTCTGTCCATTTTCGCAAGCTGATGCACTGCGTTTGCCGTGGTATATCTGCACGCTATGACTATGGAATCCTCCTCGCGATAGAAAGCCTCCCAGTTCTTTTTGAAGGAGGCATACCGCTCCACGGAGAAAAATGTCGCCGCGGCATATCCGTTCACGGCATCGGGCGTATCGCCGAAATCGCCGCGCAGATACATTTTCACAAGCGTCGCTTCCTCGCTTTCGTAATTCGGGAACGAAATGAGACGGACATTCTTGCCCTGATTTTTCAGTTCCTCATAGAGAAGCTTGCTTTTAGTGGTCTTCCCCGAGCCGTCCAGCCCGTCTATTACTATCAGTTTTCCCATAAATCTTTACCTCCCGTAGCATCACCATGGTTCATCGCCCGCTTCGCTCTCATCCGATTGAGATGGCGGATTCTGCATGCTCATTTCCAGATACTGGTCATATGTGATAAGAACATTTCTCGGCTTTTGTCCGTCAGGCGCGCTGACAATGCCTTTCTGCTCCATGATGTCGATAAGCTTTGCCGCTCTGCCGAAGCCGAGCGAAAGCTTGCGCTGGATAAGCGATGTGGAAATTTTGCCGCTCTCTATGGCAAGCTTTATCGCGCTGTCGAGCATCGGGTCAGCCTTGTCATCGCCGTCTCCGTCGGAAGAAGCCGCGGCAAGTCCCGCTCCGCTTCCTTTCTTCTGACCGCAACGCGCCGCTTCTTTTTCTATCTTTTCGCTTATCTCACGGCTGTAAGTCTCGTTGTTTTCGAAGCATTCCTGATTCTTTAAGAAGTCTACTACCTTCAGTATCTCCGGCTCGTCAACATATGCGCCCTGCACTCTCGTGGGCGACATGGATCCTATCGGTGAGAAGAGCATATCGCCGCGTCCTATCAGCTTTTCCGCGCCGCCCATATCGAGTATCGTTCTCGAGTCCTGCATGGAGGAAACCGTGCAGGCGATACGGGATGGGATATTTGCCTTGATAGTACCAGTGATGACATCGACGGAAGGACGCTGCGTACCGATTATCAGGTGCATGCCTGCCGCACGCGCCTTTGCCGCGATACGGTTTATGGAAGTTTCCACATCGTCGGGCGCCGTGAGCATCAGGTCTGCAAGCTCATCTATGAAAATGACTATCTGCGGCAGCTTCTCAGCCGTCGGATCGTCCTTTATCGCCTCGTTGTACTGCGTGAGATTGCGCTTGCCCGTTGCTTCGAGAATATCATATCTGCGCTCCATCTCGGTCACAGCCCAGTGGAGAGCGCCTGCCGCCTTCTTCGGGTCGAAAACAACCGGCACGAGCAGATGCGGTATTCCGTTATACATATTGAATTCAACCTTTTTCGGGTCGATGAAGATAAATTTTACTTCGTCCGGCTTTGCCTTATAGAGAATACTTATGATGAGCGAATTCATACATACGGATTTACCCATACCTGTGGCACCCGCAATAAGCAGGTGCGGCATTTTCGCTATATCGAAAAGTATATTCTTGCCTGTGATATCTATGCCGAGCGCGGCAGTGACCTTGCTCTTGGCATTGCGGAAGTCATCGCTGTCGATAAGCGTGCGCAGATAAACTATGGAAACATTCTTATTCGGCACCTCGATACCGATGGCACTCTTGCCGGGGATAACGCCCGAGATACGCACCGCCGAAGCGAGGCTCAGCGAAATATCGTCTGTTCTGTTCATTATGGCGGCAACCTTTGTTCCCGATTCGGGTGCTATCTCATAGCGCGTGACGGCGGGACCGCGTGAAATGCCGATGACTCTTGTTCTTATATTGAAATCGCCGAGCGTGGAAACAATCTTCTGCGCATTCGCCGCCATTTCGTTCTGCGAATCGCCGCCCGACTGCTCCTTATATGCAAGAAGCTCTATCGGCGGAAACTGATATTCGGGAACAGGCGGTTCCTCGGGGATTATCGCGGAAGAACCGTTCTCTCCCGCAAGGATAACGGAGGGAACATCGCTTTCCGGCTTTTCTTCCTTCTTTATCTTCGTGCGCTTGACGGGCATTATGTTTTCGATTATAGGTTCGGGTTCGGATTTCGGATCCTGCGGAATGGGCGCAGGTACAGATTCGGGCTCGGGTGTGAAGAAATCGTATGTCTCGGACTCTTCTTTTTTCGGCTCGTCCGTTATGCCGTTTCCGCTGAGGATATCCTCACCGATACCACCCTTGCGGACGACGATGGCTGTACCTGCGGCTTTTGCCGCTTCAGCCTCGGCTCTTGCTTTCTCCTCCTGCTCTTTCTTTGCGCGCTTTTCCGCTTTCTTTTTTTCTGCGGCGCGCATGATATAGAATACCGCTCTGCGCCATACTATACCCGGAGTATATCCGAGGAAAAGAATAACGGCTATAACAAGGAAAAGTATCGAAAATATGAGCGCCCCGGGAACGCCGAGGCCGCGCACGCCGAGCGTACCGAGCAGACCGCCGACGACACCGCCGCCCTTATATGAGATGCCCTGCAGATAGAAATCCTTGAGGAGCACGCCCATCTTCCCGTCTACGGGAAGGGAGCCTGCCGCCGCGAAAATCACATGGAGCAGTGTCGAAAGAAGTATCGTCACGGCAAAGGAGAACATCAGCCTGAAAAGGCGCAGTCCCGCTGCCGTATCGCGTTTCCAGTATAGCGCGTGGATTAGGAGCAGGAAAGGAATCAGCAGTGCCGCTCCGCCGAATGTTCCCGGCAGAAATTCGGAGATAAATCCGCCGATAACGCCGACTTTCTCCGCCGCGGCAAAGCAGACGCCGATGAATATCGCCAGCGCCGCCATCACGGCTATTATTATCTGATTTCCGACAGATGAGGGATTTGCGGGTTTTTTCGGTTTTTTCGGTTTTTTCGGTTTTTTCGGCTTCTTTGCGCTCTTTCCTTTGCGCTCGTCCGTGCGCACATCTGCGCATGCGTCGCCTCTCGTCTCTTTATCGGAAGCTCCGCGCGAAGAACCGCTCTCCGATGCGCCGCCTCTTCTCGTTTCCGTGTCGCGCTCAGTCCCGCGCTCGGCATTGTCGCCGCGCTTGCGGTCGCTTCTGCGCCTTGCGCCCGACATATCCTCTTCATTGACGGTAAAAGCATCATCGTATTCGAAGAAATCGTCCTCTTGTGCCGTTTGTTTCTTTTTTCTGTTTTCAGCCATTTTTTACCTTCCTTGCATAAAATCGTTTGCCATAAGGCAATATGAAATCGTGAATTCGTATGATAACCGCCGCGATAATCGGACGGACTTTCGCAATATATAGTATAACAGGATAATTATAGCACAAAATATTATAAAATACAATATTAAAATAAAAATATTAAGGAGCGAAGTCAAATATGATACAAAAGCTCGGAAAAAGCCTTGGCAAAATACTTCCTTTTCTGCTCGGTTCGCTTGCCGCGGGCGCGATAAACGGACTTTTCGGAATGGGCGGCGGCATAGTCATATACTTCATGCTCTCCCGCATGTATGCGCAAAACGATGAATACGATGCAAAGGATATCTTCGCGATGACCGTGATAAGCGTGCTTATCATGTCGCTCTCATCTGCTTTTCTGTATTTCTCATCCGGTGCTTTTTCGTTTTCCGACGCTCTTCCCTATATGCTTCCCGCCGTGCTGGGCGGTATCGCGGGCGCTTTCGCCCTCTCTTATATAAAAACTTCTCTGCTCAAAAAAATTTTTGCCGCCATTATGGTCTATGGCGGCATATCGCTGATTTTTCGCAAATAGGAGGCACATATGCTTGATTTCCTCGCCGCATTTCTCACCGCGGCGCTTTCCGCCACGGGTGTAGGCGGCGGAGGTCTGCTGATACTCTATCTGCGCCTTGTCAGAAATATCCCGCAGGTCACTTCCCAAGGCATAAATCTCATGTTTTTCAACGTGTCCTCCGCGTGCGCCGCCGTCGTCCACTTTTTTCGGCGGAAGCTGCGCATTCAGACGGTGCTCATATGCGGCATTTTCGGTTTTTGCGGAGCTTTTCTCGGCTTTGCCGCAGTCAGAAATGCCGATGTGACACTGCTTGAAAAGATTTTCGGCGCACTTATCGCTCTCTGCGGAATAAAGACATTTTTCGCCGCAAAAAGACAATAGTTACAATTTATAAACATATATTCTGCTTTGGGTACTTGAAAAACACGGGATTTTATGATATTATATATTTAACTATTTTTATAAAGTAAATCACGAAAGGCAAAAAAAGCAATGAAAAAAACTATCGGCTTTTCAGCAATAATGCTCATCGCTCTCCTGCTTCTCTGCAGTATAGTTCCGCTTTTCGCAGACGATACGCAGACCAGCACAAACAGCCTGTATGAGTTCACGCTCGACAGCAGCAAGAGGGCTACAATCACCGCCTACAATGGCAAGGAGACCTCGGTGTCAATAAATAAAATTGACGGCAGATATACCGTTGTCGCCATCGGTGCCGGTGCCTTCGCCGGCAATACTTCCGTTGCCGAAATAGAGCTTTCCGGCAATGTGAAAACCATCGGAAACGGCGCTTTCGCAGGCTGTACCAAGCTTGAAAGCGTCCGCTTTGTAAAAGACGGGCTCGAGACTATAGCTGCCGATGCCTTTTACGGCTGTACGGCGCTGAAAAACTTCGCTTTCCCCTCTTCCCTGAAAACCATAGAGGACAGCGCATTTTCCGGATGCTCCGCTTTTGCCTTTGATATATCCGGGCTTTCCTCTCTCGCATCGCTCGGTTCCCATGCTTTTTATAACTGCGGAACAAGCGCGGATGCTTTCTCCGCAGTCATTCCCGCGTCGCTTACCGACATCGGCTACGGTGCCTTTGCAGGTTGCGGCAAGGTAAATGCCTTTGAGGTAAATTCCGCAAATACAGCCTATACATCGGTTGACGGTGTGCTTTTCTCGCGCGATATGGAAAAGCTTATCTCCTATCCTATGGGCAAGCGCATCAATAGCGGCGAATATTCCGTTCCCGCAGGCGTGAAAAATATCGGCGAGGGTGCTTTTACCGGCGCCGTGCTCAAAAAGATAAATCTTCCCGAGGGAGTTATCTCCATCGGCGGCAGCGCATTCTATGCATCCGATATCACAGAAATGAAGATTCCCTCCTCGCTTAAAACGATAGAAAGCTTCGCTTTCTGCTCCACCCCGCTTGCCGAGATAGAGCTTCCCGCAGGCGTTTCGCTCGGCACTTCCGTTTTCAAAAACTGTCCCTATCTCAAGAAAGCTACCCTGCCCTCCGATATGACAGTCGTTCCGATAGGCACCTTTGACGGATGCAAGGCACTCGCCGAGATAGATCTTCCCGAGGGCGTTACCGAGATATCACAGTTTGCCTTTTATAACTGCAATGCGCTCGCAAAAATCGTTTCTTATCCGGCTCTCCGTAAAATAGGCTCATATGCTTTCAGTTCGTGCACCTCTCTTACGGAAATATCGTTCCCGAATACTCCCGATATCGGCATTTTCGCCTTTGCTTCATGCTCCGCGCTGAAAAAAGCCGACATCCCTGCGGCAAAGAGCCTTTCCGCATATATTTTCTCGGGATGCATCGCCCTTTCCGACTTGTCCGTATCGCCGAATCTTGAATCCATCGGCGCATATGCGCTCTATAACTGCAATGAGCTTGCCGATTTCACCGTCCCCGAGGCGCTCACTTCCATCGGCAATTATGCTTTCGGCAACTGCGATAAATTCACATCGTTTACAGTCCCCGCGACGGTAAAATCCCTCGGCAGAGGCATACTTTTCGATACGAATGTGACAAAGGTCGAGCTTCTCTGCAAAATAGACGAAATCCCCGCAAATACATTTGAAAACTGCACCAAGCTCACTGATGTAGTGCTTGCAGACAGCATCACGGCGATAGGTCAGTCCGCTTTTGCCGGTTGCACCTCGCTTGTGAATGTACCGAAGTTCTCCGAGCTTCGCAGGATTTCGCAGTTTGCTTTCAGCGGCTGTAGAAACCTCCGCGATTTCGTGCTCGGCAGCGAAAACACCTCTGTTCCCGCATATGCTTACCGCACCTGCGATTCCATCGAGAGCGTGGTAATTCCCGCCCGCATCGAACGCATAGAGGACGGTGCATTTGCCGAATGCGGCGCGCTTTCAAGCGTGACTTTTGAGGCAGGCAATCTCTCATATATCGGCTCTAATGTTTTCTATCAGTGCAATAAGCTGACAAGCATCTCTCTGCCTGAGAGCCTGCGTATCATCGCGGATTATGCCTTCTATGAGTGCAGACGTCTTGCCGGGATTGATATTCCGAAAAATACCGCCTACATCGGCGAAAATGCTTTCTATGAGACGCCGTGGCTCAAGGATAATAAGGAAGATTTCATCGTCGCAGGCGACGGAATCCTCATCCAGTATAACGGCATGTCCTCCGATATCGTTTTTCCCGATACGGTAAAGAGAATCCATGATTTCAAATTCTTCAATAAATATCTTATAAATTCCGTCACGCTTCCCGAGAGTGTGGAAGTGGTCTCAACCAAGGCATTCGTTTCCAAGGTCACGGGAACAGATTCCTCAGGCAATGAAACTACGGCTTATCGCTTCCGCTATCTCACGGTAAAAGGAATGGCAGGCTCGTTTGCCGAGCAGTTCTCAAGGCGCGAATATTACACATGGAGCCCTCTGAAAGAAAAATAAAAATCATGGCAAAAGCCGAATGAAAAAAGGGCGAACCTGTCGCAATTGATAGTCTTGCAAAGATTGCAACCGCCTTGAATTGCGGGCTTGACGATATTGTAGAAATTAAGAAAGGCGGCGAATAATATGGCAGGAAATAGCAACCTAAACGATTCTGCACGAAACAAGCAGGACGAATTTTATACACAGCTTTCACTTGTAGAAAGCGAATTGAAGCATTACAGACACCATTTCAAGGGCAAAACTGTCCTTTGTAATTGTGATGATCCATACGAAAGCAATTTTTTCAAATACTTTGCAATGAACTTCAATGCTTTGGGTTTGAAAAAACTAATAACAACTTGTTTTGCTGCATCACCCGTAACGGGCAAGGAATTTCAATATTACGTTGATAACGGCGGGCAGCTTTCCTTTGTGCCGTCTGCAAACAGCACCCCGGTGCAGGAAGAAAGCGAACGCAAGCCCTATAAGGTGGAAATAACCGAAGTCACAGACGAAAACGGGGACGGGCGCATAGACCTTGCAGACGTTGAATATCTTATGCGCAACAAGAAAAATACAATGACCCTGCTTGACGGGGACGGCGATTTTCGCAGTCCTGAATGCGTTGAACTGCTGAAAGAAGCCGATATTGTAGTAACTAACCCGCCCTTTTCACTGTTCCGTGATTATATGGCACTGTTAATTGCGCATAACAAAAATTTCCTAATTATCGGAAATCTGAACGCTGTAAAATACAAAGAAATTTTACCTTTATTTATGACTGATAAGGTATGGCTCGGCTGTAATAGTGGGCATTATTGGTTCAAGGTTCCTGACAGTTACGAGGAAAAGAAAACAGATTTTAAGATTGATGAAAACGGGCAAAAATGGCGCAGAATGGGAAATATCTGTTGGTATACAAACCTTGATACAGAACGCCGTCATGAAGATATGACGTTATTTAGGCAATACACGCCGGAAAAATATCCGAAATATGATAATTTCGACGCAATAGAAGTCAGTAAAACGGCAGATATTCCATGTGACTATTACGGGGTTATTGGTGTGCCTATTACTTTTATGACAAAGCACAATCCGAAACAATTTTCTATTGTTGGCGTTCTTAACAGCGGCAGCGCAAATGAATATGATTTTGCAAAAGCCATACTGAACGGTAAGCAACTTTATGCCCGTGTACTAATACAACGAAAGCAGGTGAATACAAATGAAAATTGATCTGCATGAAGTCCCTGTCCGTGACGTTGTTGCCGGATATGTGGACAGCGCAGAAAACGGCGTTGTAGGGTACGGCGGCAAGCTGAACATTCGCCCCGCCTTTCAGCGTGAATTCATTTACAAAGACAAACAGCGTGATGAAGTTATCCGAACCATTACAAAGCAATTCCCTTTGAACGTTATGTATTGGGTAAAGGGCGATAACGGCAACTTTGAACTGCTTGACGGACAGCAAAGGACAATCAGTATTTGCCAATACGTCAACGGCGATTTTTCAATAGATCATTTAGCTTTTCACAATCTGACCGACACAGAGCAAGAACAGATTCTTGACTATAAGCTGATGATTTACATTTGCGAGGGTACAGACAAAGAAAAACTTGACTGGTTCAAGATCATCAATATTGCAGGCGAACAGCTAACCGCGCAGGAATTAAGAAACGCGATCTATACGGGCGAATGGCTGACCGAAGCAAAGAAGTATTTCAGCAAAAGCCAATGCCCCGCATATCAGATTGCAGGCGAGTATTTAAGCGGCAGCGCAATCCGTCAAAACTACCTTGAAACCGCTATCAAATGGATTGCCGCCCGTGACGGTATCGAAATTGAAGATTATATGTCACAGCACCAACATGACACGAACTGCAATGAACTGTGGCTGTATTTTCAAACCGTTATAAATTGGGTAAAGGCTACATTCCCAACATTCCGTAAAAAGCTAATGTCCGGGCTTGATTGGGGCATTTTCTACAACAAATACGGCACCGCCGCACATGACCCCAAAGCATATGAAAAGCGCATTGTTGAACTGCTTGACGATGAGGACGTAAGCAATCAGAAAGGCATTTATGAATATCTGCTTGACGGCAACGAAAAGCATTTAAGCATTCGCGCGTTTACTCCTAAAATGGCGCGGACTGCATACGAACGGCAGAAAGGTATCTGTCCGAAATGCGACAAGCATTTTGAAATTGAAGAAATGCAGGCTGACCACATTACCCCGTGGAGCAAGGGCGGCAAGACAATCCCGGAAAACTGTCAAATGCTTTGCGCAGATTGCAACCGCCGCAAGAGTGATATTTAATTGTGCACTGCTCACTTCAGCATCTGTTTGCAGATTTAAGCAAAAAGCAGGCATAAGAAAACGGCAGAAATCCTTTATTTTAAGGTTTTCTGCCGTTCTGAATATATCTCCCTTGCGCACTTTGCTTCATATAAAAGTCCGATAATCAAAAAAACACCACTGCAAAAACAGGACTGCGACGCAGTCCTGTTTTTCTCTTATCAAATCACTATCTTCACATCTTCCCCGACCTCAATCTCGAGAATTGGCTTTCCTTTTCTCCTCATGCGGCGGAGCGCGCGAAATATCTTTCGCATCTCGCGCGCCGATACGCGCGTGGGTATGCCTTTTTTCGCGTTGCTCTTATTTATCTCACGCGTGATTAAATTCGCGCCGAGCGACCCGAGAATAAACATATTCGGCAAAGAAAAGCCGATGGTTTTATTCCCATCTTTTATCTTGATTTTCATGGCTTACTCCACGAAAAATTCCATATGAACTTTGTCCTCGCCGCCGACATCCATCTCCATAAGATTGCCCATGAGACCTTTCTCTGCCATCTCAATAATCTGCGAAACTATTTTGTTCATATCTACATCCTTGAGCTTTGCTTTATCTCCGATATTGACTACAGAAGAAACCATGTTCGCATCAAGTGCTGTTTTGACCACACTAAGCGGCAGATTTATCTTAATTTTCACATTGTCGCCGTCGCTGTCGTCAACCGTGAGCAAAAGGCGCATAAACATATCGTCTATCTTCTTGCGCTTCTCTGCGGGAACATATGAAACAGGCGCCACCGCCTCACCCGAGAGAAGCGTATCGGTGCTCACTCCGAGGATTTTTGCCAAGTCCGGAATACTCATGACATCGGGACAAGAGATATCGTTTTCCCATTTTGAAACAGCCTGCGGAGATATGCCAAGCTTCTCTGCCAGCTCCTCCTGCGTAAGTCCTGCCTTTTTTCTTAAGTTTGCTATTCTTTCACCAAGTGTTTGTGACATATCTGTATGTCTCCTTTCGTTTTTGATGGTTCTATTTTACCACTGAAAAAAGGCTCATTTTAAGGGATTAACAGTTGTTTTTACTCAACCATACGGCGTTTTTCCGCTCAACTGTCGGTTGTTTTGCGCTGTTATCATAAATATATCACAAAAATCGGCGAAAATCAAGCTTTCCGCGCCCATTTTGTACGCTACCGACGGTTGTCAAAGAAAGTGTACAACAATTGCTTGCAAAAAGCCGCGCAAAATTGTATTATTAAGATATATCACTATATTTTATGAGGTGTAATTATGTTGTTCAATGAAACCGTTTACAAACTCAGAGCCAAGGTCGGCATTTCTCAGGAAAAGCTCGCCGAGGCACTTTCTGTTTCGCGTCAGGCTATACAGAAATGGGAATCGGGTGCTTCTATGCCCGATATCGAAAATCTTGTCGCCATAGCGAAATTTTTCGATGTTTCCGTAGACTATCTCATCAGCGGCATCGATTCACGCGATACAGAACTTCTCCGCATCACGCACAATACTCTTCCTACATATTCCAAGCAACCGACATGGGAGGCTTATTTCAAGCAGCTTCCTATAGAATACCGCCAGTGCATCGATGAAGGCAAGGATGTTTCATCTTATGAAAAATTCTTTGACGCGGTAAATTCCATGCCCGATACTCCCGAAAAGGACGAAGCGGCAAATATCATTTTCCGCATTGTGGAAAATGCTCCTCTCGTTCGCAACTACAAATACACAGAACCCTCCGAGCTTGATAAGATTTTCGAGCTCGGCGATGGCCGCAAATGCGAAGGCAAAGCTCCCGAAGGCGATGCTCTTCTTGATAAGATTCACGGCGGTTGGCTCGGCAGAATCTGCGGCTGTCTGCTCGGCAAGCCTGTCGAGGGCATCCACAAGGGTACGCTTGACTGCATCCTCAAGCGCACAGGCAACTACCCGCTCCGCAGATATCTCAACCGCGAAGAAATGACCGAAGAGGTCTGCGAAGGCCTCTCATTCCCGATAAACAAGCGCGCATATCCGAAAGATTATCTCGCTATGCCTGTTGACGACGACACAAACTATATCGTCCTCGGCTACAGAATAATCAAGGATTACGGCAGAGATTTCACCGCGGCGGATGTTGCATCGGCATGGCTCAAGCTTCAGCCCAAAGATGCTTACTGCACGGCAGAACGCGTTGCTTTCCGTAACTTTGTAAACGGATATCTCCCGCCGGCATCAGCTCATTACAAGAATCCCTATCGCGAGTGGATAGGCGCACAGATTCGCGGCGACTACTTCGGCTATATCAACCCCTGCGACCCGAAAACAGCCGCAGATATGGCTTTCCGCGATGCAAGCATTTCCCATGTCAAGAACGGTA
Organism: Acutalibacteraceae bacterium; assembly: GCA_963618495.1. Taxonomy (GTDB): domain Bacteria; phylum Bacillota; class Clostridia; order Oscillospirales; family CAG-272; genus Apopatosoma. The sequence continues at coordinate 49,334 of CAVESF010000002.1, read as the reverse complement.
TCTACGGCGAAATGTGGGCTTCCGCTATGATAGCATGCGCTTTCGGCTCGGATGATATCAAATCCGTTATCCGCGGCGGTCTGGCTTATGTTCCCAAGACATCCCGTCTCTATGAGGCTGTAAATAAGATAATCGAATATTATGACAGCGGCATGAGCTATGACGACTGCATGAACGATATCCGCACAAGATGGAATGAAGCAAACGGTCACGACTGGTGCCACACCATCTCCAATGCCGAGATAGTTACCATGGCTCTCCTCTGGGGCGAAAAAGACTACGGCAAAACAATATGCATGGCTGTTACTCCCGGCTTTGATACCGACTGTAACGCGGCAACCGCAGGCTCTGTTCTCGGCGTACTTCTCGGCGCCGCCGCACTTCCCACAGAATGGACAGCACAGGTGGGCGACACACTGCATACATCCATCTTCGGCGTAGGCACTGTCTCCATCTCGGAAATGGCAAAGAAAACTCTTGACCACCTCGCAAAAAAAGAGGCATAAGTTTATTGACATAGAAAACAGGACTGCGCGGCGCAGTCCTGTTTTTTGGTTCTGTTTTTTCCCTTGTGCATTCTTCCGCATCGGCGGTATTATGGAGAATATTGCAGGCTATATATTTGCAGTATCTGTCATATTTTTTCTGCGTTTCGGAAACGGCAGTTTCACTGCGCTACCAAAACAAATCGACTATTTGCTTGTCTTCCATCTTTACTCCTTTCCCGCGTGAATTGAAGGTCCTTCACCCAAATACCCGTAAAAAGCACGGCGCAGGTCACACGAAAATAAAAAATAAATTAAAAATTTATCAAAATATCCTCCCATGCAGAGCAAGGGAGGATATTTAAGTTTATTTTCTTTTAAAGTTTATACTCTTTTCTTCTTGATGAGAAGAGCTGCAACAGTACCGATTGCCGCAACGCCTACCACGGAGAGAATTGCGATGAGAGCTGTGTTGCTCTTCTTCTCGGGTTCGGGTTCTGCTGTTGTAGCAGAGGTTGTCGTTGCTTCCGTTGTTGTTGCTTTTGTCGTTGTGGTAGCTGTTGTTTCACTCTCAACCATCGGGATTTCTTCAGATTCAAGAACTTCACCGCATTCTGTGCACTTCTTGACTTTCAGACCCTTCTCGGTCTCTGTAGCGGGCTTGGAAACTTCCCATTCCCCTGCCTTGTGACCTGTAGCCTTTACATCCTCGGATTCAACTATAAATCCGCAGGAGGTGCAGACCTTGCGTACATATCCGTCCTCTGTGCAGGTTGCTTCTTTTGTTTCCGTCTTTGTCTCGGTGTGCTCGCACTTGACTGTGCTTGTTTCTGTTACACCGCAGACGCGGCAGGTTCTCTTGTATATGCTGTCGGAAGTCGCCGTAGCCGCAGTATCAAGCTCCCAGTCCGTGAATACATGGCCCTTTGCTCTTATCTTAATGCTGCCAGTCTTGGCGCCGCAGTCGGAGCAGTAGTATGTATAACCGCCGTCCTCTGTGCAGGTAGCGTTCTGCTTAACTCTCTTGCCCTGGTCATGCTCGGCTTCCTCTACCATACCGCAGACCTTGCAGGTGCGCGTGTGGTATGTCATGTCCTTGACCTTCCATTCTTCCCATGTGTGCTCGGGAAGCTTCTCTATAGCGAAGTCCTTCTCAAAGCCGCAGACTGTGCACTTGTGATGCTTTACGCCCTCTTCTTTGCATGTGGCAACCTTTGTCACAGTGCCTGCATTCCACTTGTGGTCTTCTGTCTCGGTTTCGTGACCTACGGAGCATGTGCGTGTATGCTTGCCGTCATCGGCAGATGTCCATGCGCTCCAGTTGTGCGCGGGATTTACGGCAACCGTTTCTGTCTTTGTAGCGGCACATGTTGTACATGTATATGTCTTTACGCCTGTCTCGGTGTGGGTTGCGGGTGTTGTGATAACGCCTGCATTCCAGTTGTGAGCGGCTGTTTCTTCAGCGGGGGTTACGCCTGCGGGGCAGGTTGTACATGTGCGCTTGTGGTTGGTTTCATCAACCTTCGTCCACTCGCCGAATACATGAGCCTTCTTGGCAATATCCTCCACATCGTTCTTATGACCGCAGTCTGTACATGTGTATGTAGTCCAGCCCTTGGCTACGCATGTAGCCGCCTGCTTTACTGTGCCCTCTTCGGCATACTTGTGATTGATATTGTTTACGCCTTCGCAGACGCTGCATGTAGCGCTGTGCTGAGTGTCGTCCTTATCGGCATATGTGTATGTATGAGCGGCAGTACCTGTGTATTCGCAGGTAGAGCATTTGAATGTATGCTTTGTCGCGTCGGTATTGTCATATGTGAAAGCATGAGCCTCTGTACCGATGTGGTCGCCGCACTTTGTGCAAAGCTTGTAGTGCTCTTCGGCTGTTGTTGTATATTTGTCCTCGAGCACATGAACACACTTTGTGCTTACTGTAGCAGACTCTGTTGTTCCGGTTTCAGCACTCTCAAAATAAGATTCCAAGTCAAAGTTGCACGCGCTGATCACAGTTACGCCGATTGTCTGGCTGCCGGTTTTAACGCCGTCTTTTACCTTGAACTTGAGTGTAGCGATGATACCGTCGCCCGTAACATTGGCTCCGGAGTCAACAACCAGTTTGGATGATGTGGTGTTGCTCAAGAAGCTCTCGAAAGCAACTTCGGCACCGATCTTTTCTATAGCTGTAAGCTCAAAGCTCTCCGGATATGTAAATTTTATCTCGATGGCGGTCAGACCGGGATTATTTTTTATCTTGAGATAAACCGTAAATTCCGCGCCGGCTTCCATATCGGCGGAAACGCCTGTGCTGTCAATGTAAACCACGGGTGCGTCAGCCGCCAAAAGAGGCAGGCTTGCCACAACCAGCATGAGTACTACCAGCAGGGACAGCATAATTTTCTTTTTCATTTTTGATTCCTCCGTAAGTGAAATGATTAATTCTCAAAAATCGGTCCGATACCCCGAAAACCACACCGGCGCTGTCGTTTGCCATGCAGCTTCTCTGCCGCCGAGCCGAATGGGCGCAAAGAAACAAGATACCGATACACATTATATGTATATAATAGCATGGGATGAAGTAAAAGTCAACCGTTTTCAGAAAAAAATGATGTGTTTTTTTTCGAAAAAAGTCAAAAATCACATTCTGCATGCTTCTTTTTTATTCATATAGTCAAAAAAGCATCCGCATATCGGATGAATTTTAAAATTCTTTCCAAAATTATAATATGCGGGCGCCTGAAAAAATATAATCCGCCGCGCTTTCTTTTGCGGGAGCGCGGCGTGTCCCATCCTTTAAAAAATACTGTGCGGATTGAAATTTTCCATCTGCTTTATGCGGCGCATGGCGTCTATGAATTTCAGCCGCGCCGTGATGAAGCTGTCCTTTGATTTTGTCAAATAGCTCGTGTAAAGCTCGCTCATCGCGTCGTCCGCGCGGTTGATATCGTCATAGCCGACGGTATAGGCAAGCTTTGTTATCTTCTTGTCCCAGAGTTTCCGGAGCTTTTCCACCTTTTCCGCCACATCCGAGAAATCGTCGGCTATATCGCCGTCCCGCTCCGGCACGGACGCGGCGATATCGAGCATTTCATCCACGGTTCTGTTTATAGAGAGCATATTCAGCACCACAATTCCCGTCAGTATGCAGATTATCGCCAGTGCGCAGATAAATGTTTTCATTTGCCCTCCTTACGGATAATTGCCGTATTATCGTTATCATCCACCGTCATGAGAAAAACATCCTCTATATCGGCAATGCGTCGCTTTCCCATCTCGCCGAAAATCCATTCTTTCGTTTTTCCCGTGACCTGCATTTCGTAGTCGGAAATATGCCCGTCCACTATAAGCATATGCTCGATGCCGTTTCCGTCACCCTCGATATTCATATCTTTCTGCCTCAGCGGCGAATTTTTGTCGTTTGTCAAGACGGAAATCTGCCCGTTCTGCTCCAGTATCGCATAATCGACCTCGTTTACGGCTGATATGCCCTTGAGCCGCAATTCGCCCATCAGCTCCTCCATACTCATGCGCATGCGGAGCATTTCATGCTGGTCTATCTGCCCTTTTCTGATGATAATGCTCGGAGTGCTATCCAGTATTTTCTTCATGACATTGCTCTTTGTCGAGAGATATGACATTATCACCTCGACTGAAACAAGCAAAAATATCGGTATCACGGCGTAGATTATCGGGATATCGGCATCGGTGAGCGGGTGAGAGGCAAGTTCGGAGAGAAGAAGCGCCGTTATCAGCTCAGAGAGCTGCATCTGCCCTATCTGCCGCTTTCCCATGAAGCGCAACACGGCGATAAGCATGATATAGATTATCAGCGTCCTGACAAATAATGAAGCCATTTTTTCCTCCGCAGGATTTTTTATTATTTTGCTTCATTATATAAAAAATATGTAAATTTGAGTCTAAATCGGATAAAAGTATTGAGTTTTCGGAGAAAATATGTTAATATATTTCCGATATAATATTAACGGAGGCTTTCTCATGAAAAAGATAATTTCATTTGCACTCGTTCTCTCCATGTTGCTCCTCGTGTTCTGCTCCTGCGGAAGCAAGAAAACCATAGCAAAGATAGAGGTCGAAAACTACGGCACGATAACAGTAGAGCTTTATCCCGATATAGCTCCGATAACCGTGAAAAACTTTGTAAATCTCGCAAAGAACGGCTTTTATAACGGGCTTACATTTCACCGCATAATAGACGGCTTTATGATTCAGGGCGGCGACCCGCTCGGCAACGGCACAGGCGGAAATACCGACGCTCAGGGCAACCGCCTCACCATCAAGGGCGAATTTTCCGCAAACGGCGTAAACAATACACTTTCCCACAAGCGCGGCGTAATCTCCATGGCAAGAAGCCAGAGCTATGACAGCGCAAGCTCGCAGTTCTTCATTATGCATAAGGACGCGGCATATCTCGACGGCAACTATGCCGCCTTCGGTCAGGTGACAAGCGGCATGGAAGTCGTAGACAAGATATGCGCCGATGCCGAACCCACCGACAGCAACGGCACCATCCCCGCCGAAAATCAGCCGAAGATAATCTCGATAACGATTGAATGAGGCGCAAAATGGCTTTTGAAACACTGACAAAAAATATAGAATATCTGACAGACTGGCGCGTTGTCGGAAACAGTTGCTCTGTTTACAAGGACGGCAAGCAGGTCTATACCCATGCATCCGGCTACAGCGACAGGGAAAACGGCATTATGATGACGGGAAACGAAACGCACTATCTCTATTCCGTCTCCAAGGTGATAACCTGTTCGCTTGCCATGACGCTCTGGGAGAAAGGAATTTTGCAGCTCGATGCGCCTATATCGGATGTTCTGCCCGAATGGAAAGCTCCGCTCGTGCGCGTCGTCAATGCGGACGGAAGCGAAAAGCTTGTCCCTGCGGAGCGACCGATAACGGTGCGCCATCTCTTTACGATGACAGCGGGACTTACATACAATCGCGATACGCCGCAGATTCTCTCGGCTTATGAGCGCACCGGCGGCAGACTGCCGACAAGAGAAATCTCCCGTGCGCTTGCACAAACGCCTCTCATCTTCCAGCCCGGCACCGCATGGAGCTACAGCCTCTGCCATGACCTGCTCGCGGCTTATTGCGAAGAGCTTATCGGAGAGCGCTTCGGCGATTTTGCCGATCGGACATTTTTCGCTCCGCTCGGAATGACGAGAACCGCGTACGGCATAAAAAAGGGCAAAAACGACGATGTCGCACCGCTTTATAATTTCAGCTCCGATACGGAATCAGCCCATCTCAACGGAACGCAGAGAAATACATTCATTCTCGGAAGCGAATATGACTGCGGCGGCGCGGGTGTTGTCTCCTGCCGCAACGATACGGCAAAGCTGATGGATACCCTCGCACGCGGCGGCATTTCCGCAGACGGAGTGCGCATAATAGGCGAAGATACGCTGAAGCTCATGCGCGAAAACGAAATCGCCTCCGTGCGCAGCACATGGCGATGGGAGCAATATCGGCATTATAACTACGGACTCGGCGTTTATACGCTCGATGACCCCGTGGCGCTCGGAGTGCCGAATGCACCGCGAAAAATCTTCGGCTGGTGCGGCGCGGCGGGCTATCATGTGATCGTGGATATGGACAATAAGCTCAGCCTTGTCTACGCCGAGCAGATGTTCAACAGTCAGGAACCTACCTTCCTCAAGCTCATGCGCGAGGGACTCTATGCAGACGAAAATAAAGGCTTGCTTTTTTGAGCAAAGCGGTAAAGTCTGAGCCGCGGCGTCGCCGCGGCTCTCTTTTTTTTAAAATCTGAAATAGAGAAACGGATTATATGAGCCGTCGATAAGATATGCGGTGCTGACTATAAGCATGGCAAAGCAAGCCGCATAGCCGATGCAGGTGAAAACCGCATTACTCTTCTCTTTTTCGCAGAGCTTTGTCCAGAGCTTCTTTCCCAACGGCATAGCGCAGACAAGCGCGATAACGATAGTAAAGAGATAGCTCGATACATAGAAGAGACTCGAGGTATCATAGAGTGCCGTCGCTCCAATACCGAAAAGCTCGCCGAATTTTGCAAATATCTGTGAGACACTTTCCGTATCAAATATAATAAAGCCGAAAACCGTCACGAAGAAGAAATATATGCGGGAGATAACATGGGTTTTTTCGAGATATTTCCCGTATACATATTTCTCGAGGATTATCAGAATACCGTAGTAAACGCCCCACAGGATGAAATTATACGATGCGCCGTGCCACATTCCCGTAATGAACCATACCACAAGCAGATTGAAAATATGACGTGCGGGTTTTACTCTGTTGCCGCCCATCGGGAAGTAGACATAATCGCGGAACCATGTTCCGAGCGACATATGCCAGCGTCTCCAGAAATCCGTCGCCGTCTTTGCGACAAAAGGATAATTGAAGTTTTCAAGGAAGGTAAAGCCGAACATATGCCCGAGTCCTATCGCCATATCGCTGTAGCCAGAGAAATCGAAATATATCTGGAGCGGCAGAGCGATTGCATAAGCCCAAGCCATGAGCACGGTATGTCCGCCCTCCGCCTCGGCATAGAGTTTGACAAGCGCCGCGAGCGAATTTGCGATAAGTACCTTTTTGCCCAATCCTATGCAGAAGCGTGATATGCCGAGCGAAAATTTCTCGAGAGTGACGCTTCTTTCTTTCAGTTCAGCCGCCACTGTCTCATAGCGGACGATAGGTCCTGCCACAAGCTGGGGAAAAAGTGTTACATATGCGGCAAAACTGATGAAATTTTTCTCCGCGCGAACCTCTCCGCGATAAACATCTATGGTATAGCTCATGGTCTGGAAAGTATAGAAGCTTATACCTATCGGCAGAGCTATTTTAAGAAGCGGAACAGCGGCGCCCGTCAGCGCATTGAAGCTGTTTATAAAGAGGTCAGCGTATTTGAAATATCCGAGAAGCGAAAGATTTATCACAAGCGAAATGCAAAGGAAAAGCTTCATCATGCCCTTTTTTCCGCGGAAACGCTCTATTCCGAGAGAGCAGAAATAGTCGGTCAGCGATGATACGATCATCAGCCATATCAGATGCTGTTCGCCTATGTAATAGAATATGAGGCTTGAAATCAGCAATACAAGATTGCGCAGTTTTTTCGGCACGATATAGTAGCAAAGAAGCGTTACCGTGAGAAAGACGAAAATGAAGCCTATACTTGAAAATACCATACCGCCCTCCTCAGTTTACCTGCAGATTGCTGCTGACATCGATGGCGGAAATGCTGTAGGCAAAAAGCACATCATTGCCCTCTTCGAGAGGAACTATGCTGAAAGCCTTCTCCGCGCGGATATAGCGGATATCATAGAAAACAACCTTGGAATAGTCCGAGAGAAGCAGGGGCGCAAGACTTCTGCCGAAAGAATCGGAGAAGAGATAGAGCGTCTTGCCGTCGGGATTATCGGGATTTTCGATAACGGTTACGGTGCAGGCACCGCCCATGAATACATCGTAGGCATCATCAGCCGTGATATACTCATCGTAATAAAGCTTTGCCTCGGTAAGCTCGCCGGTTTTCTTGTCGGCGCGATATGCCTTTGCTTTTTTCAGCGTTGGTGTCATAACGTATGATATTGTGTCGGGCGAAAGCGGTAATGCGCTCTGCCCGTAGTAAACTCCGTAAAACGGTGCGAGCGATTTCTCGATGCTCGCTTCCTTGCACTTTGCTCTTCCCATTACCTCGAGCAAGCGATTGGCTGTCGGAATTATCTTATCCTCTTTCCAATGTGTATCCGTTTTATAGTAGCAGTCGATATCCAGCGTATCGAAAATATTTATGAATTTTGCCGAGGTTACGCCGGATTTTATTTTATCGGAAAGAGCGGCGTAATCGATGCTCGGTGCGCCTGTCTTATCCGCGATAAAATACATTTTGTCGGGGATTATCGTAGAATATATATTCATATTCTTATCCGAGAGATATTTTTCGTATATCTTATTGAGCCTTTTTATATAGGTGTCCGCCGCCGTGTCTTTCATGGGATATGATATCTCGGCGGCATGCCCGTCGGAGATGACTATCTTATTATTCACCTTTTGGCGGAATATGTAGAAATGAGCCGCTGATTTTATGCGGCGAAAGCCGTCGCGCAAAGGGAATTGGTCGAGCAGATAGCTTTCCTCATTGGTGAAAAATTTGCCGTTTCTTATCGTTTCTATCGTGATATCGGGGCGTTTTGTAAGCTCGCGCCGCTCGCTTTTCGAGATTTCATCCGGCGTGCGTACGAGTGCAGATATGCCGAAGCCGAATACGGTGAATACGAAAAGCAGGCTGAAAACGAGCGCTCCTATTCTGTTCAGTTTTTTCACGGTCTGTCATCCTCCGCATGAAAATCAGTCGCCGAAGCCGCCCATCAGGCCGCTGTCGCTCCAGTCTTTCTCGCGGTCGATTCTCGTAACGCCGGAGCCTGCAAGCTCTTCCACGGCTTTGTAAACATCATTGCAGATTTCAGTATCCGATGTTGTGAAAACGAGATATTCGCCTACCTGACCGCCGACGATAGCCTTAGGTCTGAGACAACCGAAGCGGACAGCTTCTGTCTTTGCCACTATCTTCTCGGCTACGGTCTTTACATCAACGCCCGCCTTGAATTTCACTACGACTACGGAATGTGTGAACCAGCTGCCCTCGGGCTTGGATTCCATAGCTACCTCGACATACTGCTTGAATTCGTCGACAGAAAGTCCGAGTATGTCGGCGCAGCTGTCTTCATCGACTGCAAGATGATAGCATTCTATGCCGCCGATGCCGTATTCGTTGTCTTTTTCAATCTCCGTGGCGCGGGCGATTATCTTATCGAGCAGAGTGTCTATATCCGTCTTGCCGGAGAAAACATTGTCGCTCGGCTCGGGATCGGGCTTGGGCTCGGGCTTTGTTGTCTCTGTGGTCGAGGTTGTCTCCTGCTTTCCCGTGGTGGAATCGGTCTTTTTTGTCGTGCTTGTATCGGTTGTTGTTATATCGGTTTTGCCTGTTGTGTTTTTTGGGTCATCATTTTTTGCTGTGCAGGATGAAATGACTGAACATATTATAACGAGTACGAGTAAAACGGAAATAAGATTTTTCATTTTTAATTTTGTCCTTTCAATAAATCGATGATTTCTTTTGCAGTATCGCAAACATTTTTTTCGGCATCATCGCCGTCGGCGGAAAAAGAATACGAGAATCCGCCGTCGCTCCATATCGCATAGCGAACCGTGTCGAAAGAATAATAGTACACCGTCACGCCGGCGTATTTCTGCGTGCCCATAAGCCTGCCGCCGAATATACCGCTGACATCAGCCGTGCATTCCGCTATTTTCAGCTCGGAATCATCGGTATAGATGATTCTTCCGCTCTCGGGCTTGTCGCCGGACATAACCACAATATAGCTGTCGGCGCGCTTGGATTCGGGCTTCGGAACGCTGTAGCCGAGTGCTTTTTCCATCTCATCGTAGGAATCGCAGTAAAGAATGGGTGCCGGAATGAGAACGATGTCGGTCGGTTCCGTGGTGGCGCTTCCCTCAGACGGAGCTATATGACCGCCCGCAAATATGCCGACGGCAACAAGGCAGATGCAAGCCGCGAGCATGGAAAGCCGCTTTGATATGTGGGAAAATCTTCTCGCACGTTCTTCGTTTTCCGCTTTTTTAAGCTTATCCGCGGAGTCGAGCTCCAGCGCCTCATCAAGCAGCCTGTCGTCAATGCCGCTCATAGCGTCGATGAATTCATCGCGTTTCAAATTTCATATCCCCTTTCTGTAAGATATTTTTTCAGCTTGTCCCGCAGGCGAAAGAGCTTAACGGAAACGGCATTTTCGCTCATATCAAATCTTTTGGCAATATCAGCCGTTCCCTCCGCCATGAAATACCGGCGGACGAAAAGTACCCTGTCCCGAACGGGAAGCGCCGCAAGAAAGCGGTTTATCTCTCCCGAGACGGAGGAATCCGGCATCTCTGCCGAAGTATCCGCCGGGATTTCGTTTTCTTCCAGCTCGGAGAAAAGCACATTTCCCTCTCCGTTCCGCTTTTCGCGCTTGTTATAGCGATATTTGTCTATCGCTATACTGCGGGCAAGCTTGCAGACAAAGGAGCGCAGATAATCGGGACGATAGGGCGGTATCAGATTCCATACCTTCATATATACGTCATTTACGCATTCCATAGCGTCATCGTCATTGCGAAGAACATTTGACGCCACCGAACCGAGAAGCCCTCCGTATTTTTCGGAAAGCCTCGAAATTCCGTCCTCATTGTGGCTATAGAGAAGCTCCACTATCGCACTGTCTTCCATCATTATCGTACTCCTTTCTCCCGCTCTGTAATCGTTACCGTTTTTTCGGGCGCGATATTACAGAAAATCGGGAATTTTTTTGAAAAATTTTATTTCCGTATGATAAAGTTCTCTTCGCTCGTCCGAAAAGAACAGAATAAACTTTGTTTTCGGCGCGGTTTTCTTCAGAAAAGCCACTGCCGCAAACCGAAAAAAAGCGGGTTTTCGCCCGCTTTTCTTCATTATATATAATTACATGTTTTCGTCCATATATTCGTCGATACATGCGCGGAGCGTAGCCAGCGCATCCTGGATGGAAACATTGCTTACCTGCGCACCCGCCGCATCAAAATGACCGCCGCCGCCCATTTTCTCCAGAATAAGCTGAACATTTATACTGCTCTCGGAACGCGCCGAGATATGCACCGTATCGCCTATCTTGCATATAGCGAAAGCCGCAAGCACACCATCCACATGGAGGAGCCTGTCCGCCGCCTTTGCCGCATTGACGCGCGACACGCCGGAAAGACTCTGCTCATTATTGAAAGCAATGGCAATAACGGAGCGGTGAATGACAACATTGCTCTCAAAGCGTGCCTCTGTGAGGAAATCCTGTATGCTTGTCTTGAAGAGCGCGTTTGCATCGAGCGGACTTGCGCCCTCGCCGCGCAGATAGAGTGCCGAGCCGAATGTACGGACGCCCGTATTATGCGTAAACTGCTTCGTATCAAGGAGCATTCCCGCAAAGAGCAGATCAGCTATCTCCTTGGAAAGCGCGCCCTGCGGAAGCACCTGCTCCAGAAGCTCGGAAACAAGCTCCGCGGCAGATGAAGCCGAAGGCTCTATATACACGATATTCGGCTGAATGGCAAATTCCGCCGTCTTTCTGTGGTGGTCGATTATCACGACATTCTTCGCGTTTCCTACAACATCGGGTGCCTCGCAGAAGTTGACATTGTTTACATCGACCATGACGGCAAGCGATGTACTCGTGATGAGGTCCTGCGCCTCTGCCCTGTCTACAAATATATCGTTGTATTCGGAATTCTTTTCAAGCAGCTTGAAGCAACCCGCGAGATTCTTATCCGTGCGGTCGGTGACGACATATGCTTTCACGCCGCAGAATTTGGCAAGCTGAACTATGGCAAGGCATGAGCCGAAAGCATCGAAATCGGCATATTTATGACCCATGACGATGACATTGTCGCTTCCGCTCATGAGCATGAGAAGCTCGTTTGCGATAACTCTCGCGCGAACCTTTGTGCGCTTTTGAACAGTCTTTGTCTTGCCGCCGTAGAACTCCACGCCGTCCGGCGTTTTCACGACAACCTGATCGCCGCCGCGCTGAAGCGCCAGATCAAGTGCCGCCTGAGTGAAGTTCGCCTTCTCGGCGAGCGTTCCCTTCGTCTTGCCTATACCGATTGACACGGTAACAGGCAGAGTCGAATCTCCTATGCTGACCTCGCGTACATCATCGAGCACGGAGAAACGCTCCTTCTCAAATTTTTCGAGGTATTTCGCATCGAAAAACATCGCAAACCGATTTCTGTTATATTCCTTGATAACGCCGCCGACGGCGTCCATATCGCGCTTGAGCAGCGAAAATACATTGAATGCCGCATTATTATCCACACCCTGCCCGTATTGCATTATCTCATCGATATTGTCTATCATCGCGTATGCGACGACAGTATCCTCGTCATCGAGACGCTTGTAAACATTTTTCAGCTCCGATATATCCTCAAATATCGTCATGTAATATTTCTTGCCCTTGGAGCTGACCTCATAGCCTTTTACGCGGAAAACGGGGCGTTCGCTCTCATCCGCATCCGACGCGGAAATAAACGAAACCTCAACACCGCCCGATTCACTGCTTTTCATGACGCGCTCGAGCGTTGCATCGCAGATATTGTCGAGATATTTGCCGTAAAGCACGCTGTACGACTTGAAATTTGCGGAGAGCGCAGAATTATACCACACTATTTTGCCCTTGTCGTCGCATACAAGCGTAGGCATATGAAGATTCTGTATGAAGTCCAGCGTTATCGCACCGAAAACAGAGCCCTTCATATCCGCATGCTTGGCGCTTGCCCTGCCGCCGGAAATTGCGCACACCACTATGGTAACAACGGCAACGACAACATAAATCACAAGTGCCGTCAGCACAATGCTGTCAGGCTCGGATTCCGTATAAGCCATCAGTATCACGCAGAGCGCGAGTGCTATGATCGCAAAGGCGGCGCAGAGTATTCCTCCGATGCCGATGCTTCCTGTATTGCCTGTGCGCCTCTTATTTTTATCAGACATATTGTTCATTCCTTTCGCGCTGTTTTTTTCATGCCAAACGGTATGCCGCAAAAAGACCGGCAGACGGTTTATTTCCCGCCGTCCCCGCCGTTTCCTTCGTTCATATCGCGGAATTTTCTGAAATTATATATACCTATCGTATCGCTCGTGCCGATGAAAGCCACTAGATAGAGAGTAAGATAAGCAAGACCGAATATGATGAAAAGTCCGCAGAGCACCGTCATCAGTACGGCGAATTTTCTCGTGGCTCGCTTGCGGTAGCGGAGCAGAAGCCCCTTTATGCCCATCACGACAAAGCACGGGAGCAGAATCATCGTGAGATTCATGCAGACAAGCGATGCATAGTAAAAAATACCGCTCTGTGCGCCTATCATCGAGGTTATCATCTGGAGGAAGAACGAAACAAGGAAAATGATTGCGCTTGCCTTGCTCGGCAGGAAAATGCCGTTTTTCTGCGGAAGCAGAGGATAGAAGCCGAAAAGCTTCGCAAAGCCGACCGCCGCATAAAAAGCGATGAACGAGCATACATTGACGAAAACAACGATGATAGCTACGGACATAGCCTTAACCGTTTCCACAAGGGACTCAATAATGATTGCCGAGGTCAGCGGCTCTGTAAGATTCGCGTTGATATTTGTCGATTCGATAATCTTGTCGAGATATGGACCCATGCTCTCGGTGAGAGACGCTTTCAGCTTCTCAAATATCACGAGTATATCTGCAGGAAGCGCTTTTACCGAGCCGCCTCTGCAAAGATAAGCAACGAGAAGCAGTGCCGCCGCAAAAACTCCCGCGAAAACCGATACACTTATGATAACGGCGATTCTCGGATGATCGCGGCGCAGTCCGTAGGCGATAAGCGTACCCGCTATCACAACGGAAAATGAGAATACAGCAAAGAATATATTGCCCGAAATGAAATACGCTACGGCAAACGCAGGCACTGTGACAAGATAATTCAGCTTTTTGCCGCTCAGTATGAGAACAGACGAAAAAGCGGCGGCGGCAAGCAGCGTAAAGAAAAATGCTGTCAGTGCCAGTCCTATTTTCATATTCAGTGCGCCGAGCGTCATCAATAACAGCACGCAGAGGTGAAGTGCCGCTGTTTTTAGCAGGTTGCGGTTTTTGCCCATTATATACCTCAAAATTTATTTTTTCTTATTTTCTTCCGCCTGACGGAGCAGATGCGCCGTCAGATTTTTATTGAACTCTACTGCGGTATTGTAGCCCATTCTCTTCTGTCGGCTTTCCATTGCCGCTATCTCGATTATTATGGCAAGGTTTCGTCCGGGCTGAACGGGAATGGTATTTGTCGGTATCTCAAGTCCGAGGATATTTGTCGTCTCCTGCTCGAGACCCAGTCGGTCATAAACCTTATCCTGATTCCAATGCTCGAGCTTTATGATAAAATCTATCTTTTCACTTTCCTTTACGGCGCCCACACCGAATATACGTCGTATATCAACAATGCCTATGCCGCGAAGCTCCACATAATGCTTGATTATCTCGGGCGCGGTGCCGACGAGCGTTTTCTCGGAAACACGCTTTATTTCCACGGCGTCATCGGCGATGAGACGATGACCGCGCTTTACTAGCTCTATTGCGGTTTCGCTCTTGCCTATGCCGCTGTCGCCGAGAATGAGTATGCCCTCGCCGTATACCTCAACGAAAACGCCATGCCGGCGTATGCGCGGCGCAAGGTGGATATTCAGAGATGCTATAACGGCGGACTGAAAATCCGATGTTGTATAATTTGTTCTGAAAAGCGGCAAGCCGTATTTGCGGCAGACATTCATAACCTCGTCAAAGGCGGAAAGCCCCGATGTTATGACGAGCGCGGGCGGATTATGCGCCGCGAGACGCTCGAGCTTATACTGGCGTTCATCTGCCGATATGGATGAAAGGAACTGATGCTCCGCATGACCGATAAGCTGGATTCTCTTGTGGTCGAAGCAATCATAAAAGCCGTTGAGCGCAAGTCCGGGACGGTTTACAGCAGAGCTGTAGATAAGCAATTCGTCATAATTTTCGGGAACAAACATAACTTCAAGCTTGAATTCATCTGCAAGCTCTTTCAGTCTGACAGAATATACTTCGGTACTGTTTTCCATGATAAAACTCCTTTTCTCTGCCGCAAGTCACAGATCCGCATAATAAATCTATAGTTATTATATATAATACCATATATCGGTAAATTTTTCAATACATTTTTCACTTTTTTGTCCGACACACTGCGACAAATGATGCAAGAAAGGAAAGTATTCTTGTGATTCTATGCGACGGTAGCAAGCCATGCCATGCCTAAGCAACCTGAAAATGAAATACAATAAAGTCAAAGGGAAACCTCGCGGCTTCCCTTCATTAAATTTTGAACTGATATTAATAAAAATTCAGATTTCCATAGACCTTTCAGTCTATAAAACGCCCTGTTTTTCACTTTTCCGATCTGCACTTTTTCAGCATTCCATCATCAGTAAAGCATTACAAAAGCAATCTTAAACGGCAGGCAGGTCAGCTTTTCATAAATTACCTGCGTTGCATAATAAGATTTTGCATCAACTCTGAGCTTTGCCTCGCCGTAAGTCTCTATAAGTTCTTCTCTCGAATACTGTGTTCCGTCGTCGGAGCTGATTGTTGTGGAAAGATAATCGAGATATCCGTCGAATTTCTCTGTTGTGAGCTCATATCCGTTTTCGCGGAGAAGCTCGGAGCATACGAGATCGCGGAGAACGAGATTTTCACCGTTCTTCTGTGCATAAAGTTTGATGCCGCCATCGGGGAAAAGCGTCTCTTCGGTTTTCTTGAGAGAATAACCCTGTCCCTGATAATAATTCTTGTAATAGTAGTTTACACGGGATTCCGCAACAGTCTTGTAATAATATTTATACTCGCTGAGAAGAGAAGAAGGATACTTCACTATCTCGCACTTTGAGCAGAGCAGGTCGGAACCTACATACATGGAGTGATACTGAATACGCATAGCGTTCTTGTAGTCCCATGTGCTTTCAAAGGAAGTATTGCTCTTTACAAATTCATCGCTGAATCTGTAACCATCATGTATAGTTATTTCAAACTTCGTATCCTTGCCCGCAAGAGCTGTTGTGCTGTAGCTCTCGGGGAATTTCACATCAATAGTGAATGTCTCGCCGACCTTGTGCCCGACGATAGCTTCTTCAAAGCCCTCTACAAAGCTTGCATAGCCAAGCTGCATCGTGTATTTTTCGTATGAACCGCCGCTGAATGCTTCTCCGTTCAGCGTGCCTTTGTAGTCTATCACAACGATATCGCCGTGGGAAACCGCTTCGCCATCCGCAATAACGGCACCGTCAACGCTTTTGAGCGATTCCGCAACGCCGAATATTATCTCGGCATCCGCATAGATAGAGGGATATACGGCAATAGGTGTTATCGTGAAAGAAACAGTCTTGCCGGCAACATCCGCATTGGAATAATCCTCGGGAATATCCATAGTGAATGTATATGCGCTGTTGTATTCTGTTCCGCGGTAGCTGGAATTTGCGACATCGCCGGCCTTGGTCACGTCATAAATGAGCGCATTGTCAAAGGTTCTGTTTGCAGCATCCTTGCCGACATAGTAGCCCTTGACATAATTTTCATCGGTATCGAGGCACCAGGCATTATATTTATTCTTTACTTCATTGCCCTCGCTGTCAGTCGAAACGATGCTTGCCGTCACCTTGAAGTCCATGGAATAGGAATCAAGGACATTGAACTGAGAATATGTCTTTGCGATATCTTCTCTTGAGGCTTCGTAATCCTGCTTTATCATATCGAGCGTGATATCGGCAGGGGAAACAGACTTTACATATTTGGAATAGTCCGCTGTGGCATAGTCAAAGCTTCCGCAGGACACAAGCGATATCATGAGCAGTGCCGCGAAAGCAAGACATAAAATCTTTTTCATTTTTCATTTCCTTTCGGCTTCACATATAAGCAAGCCTGTTTTTATTGACGGCATAAAAGCCGATATTTTATTTAGTATATCACAAAGCAATATAAAGTACAAGCATTTTTGCCCAAATTTACAAAATATACATTTTTTTGTCAGCGCAGGCCGAGCATCCGCTCCGTATTGTACCCGTTTTTCACGGCTTTTATCTCCATATGATTTTTATGCGGCGTTTCTCCCGTCACGGCAACGGTAAAACTGCCGGAGTCGGGCGTGGAGGTTCCGCGCATGCCCCTGGCATAGCTGTGCGCATATGTGCCTCCGTTTATCGAAAACGAGAATTTGTCAACAAATGTATAGAGTGCTTTTCCCTTTCTGAGTATGACATAATCTCCGCCGGAAGCGAAAAGCGTAGTATCGTCGGTATCGTATCTGCCGCCCGGATCCATTGAAATCTCCAGCTTTGTGAGAACACCGTCGCATGCGCCCGAATCTATATCCAGTGCAATTCCGTCATCAAGTATCTCTATGTCGATAACGGTGCGGAATTCCTGAATGTTCACCATGCGGCGCTTGCTGTGGTCCATTCTGTGCCAGTCGGAAGTCTCGGGTTTTTCGTCAAGCTGAGAACGATAGCCCGCATATTCGTCGTCGATAAGTCTGAAGCCCTTTTCCGTCCGCTCTATCGAATTTGCACGGAACTGCGAATGAGGGTCGCCGAAGAAAGCGCCGCCGAAGCGAAGCTGGAGTACATGCGAGCCGCACTGAATCTGGAGGAAAGTCGGCTGTCTCTGTTTCATAACGGTAATCGTCATATTCTTCTCGGGCTTGTATATTCTGGCGATGCCGCTCTTTGGCAGGAATATCGATTTGTCCGCCGCGGGAGCTTCCGGCTCTATTTCGCCGTATCTTTCTATTATCTCGGGTCTTGCCATGAGAAGGTCTATGGCGTCGGGAGAAAATCCGCCGCCCGCTTCCATTTCGTTGAGAATATCCTCGGCAACATAAGCAAATTCGGGATTTTTCTGCTCCAGCGCAAGATAAAGATATATCGGATAATAGAGCGAATAGCGGCGCAGAGTGTTTCTGTCCTGCCTTGCGGAATTGAGTGTGCATACGGTGCCGTCCGGCTCAAAATAGCTGAACATGAGATTGAGATTTCTTCTCGCATATTCGAAATACTGCGGGTCGTTCATATATATTCCCATTACGAGAAATGCTTTATCACATATATAATTGTATATGCCCGTAGAACGCTCGGTATATTCTCCGTTTTCATCACAATCGATGCCTTCCATGAGAAATCGGTTTATCGTATCGAGATAACGCCTGTCGCCCGTGTGCTTGTAAACAATCGAAAGTGCTGCGGAAATAACCCAGCGGTGATTGGGCGTATGGAAGCCGAGATTGACCATAGCGTCGCCATGGCGTCTGATGACATCTTTCAGCTTCTCATAAAGGATTTCTTCCTTTTCGGTATGCTGTGAATAGCGGTATACAGTCTCGATAACGCAGAGGTGGTCGCGGACGATAAATCCGCACTGCGAAGGGTCATGAAAATTCGTCTGGCGCAGGTCGGTGGAGCCGTCATCATGAATTTTCTTTGCATATTCGTCAAGCATGGCAATGGCATGATCAAGCAAAAACGGGTCGCGGTAAAAGCGCGTATCCGGCACATAATATCCGCGTACCGCCTGCGCTATCAGGCAGGCATCAAGTGAGGTTTCGCCGTAGTCAAGCAAGGGATTCTGAAAAAGTTCGGCGCACTTCTCTGCCGGCGCTTTTCTGAAATTATCATAGTAGCTTGCGGCAAAGTCCTTTTCGAAAAGACGGATTTGCTCTTTAAAATGGTTTCTCATAAGAAATTCCTCCGTTTGCGGTAGGCGTAGTTTCGACGGTGTTTCCGCTTTACAGCCTCATTGTACCATCATACGGAGGAAAAGTCAACATCAAAAATGCAAAAGAAAGACGAAAAAAGCAGGAAAAATACAGAGGTTGAGTCATTAACTCAGTCCCTATATTATCTGTCGACTTTTCCGTCTTTTTCGCGTATCTCACTTGACAAAAAGCATCAAGTCGGATATAATTATATCAATCAATGATAACAATATGTTATACTGCAGGAGGCATCAATTTGGGAAATATCATTGAAAGTATCTCAGCCTTTCAGATGTTCTTCTCACTCTGCCTGAGGTATTTCTGCTCGCCATGTTCGGAACAGCACTCTCCTCCTGCATCAATTTCTTTCTCTCCACAGACGGACAGGCTTCCGCCGTCGGCACAATAGTCAGCGCGGGCTACGGATTCATTTGCGGCGCCTCTATGCCGATATCAAATTTCTCGGGCGGACTGCAAAAAGTTATTTCTTTTTTCCCCGGGACATACGGTACAAGCCTTATCCGCAATCATATGGCAGGCGGTTCTTTTGCCGAAATGAAAAAGCTCGGATTCCCCGATGAAGTATTAAAAGGAATACGCGACAGCGTCGATTGCAATCTTTATTTCTCCGAAAATGAGGTTGAAACAGGAATGATGTATGTTATTCTCTGCGCAAGCATCGCAGTGCTTATAGGTATTTATGTTCTCATGAATATCATATCAAGCCGTCGTCACGCAAAATGAAAATATACAGGAATATTGCCGATATCATAACAGGACTGCGCATCTGCGGTGCGGCAGCTTTGCTTTTCATCGTGCCGATTTCGCCGGTTTTCTATATCGTATATACGCTGACGGGACTGACAGATGTGTTCGACGGCTGGGCGGCAAGAAAAAGTGGCACGGCAAGTGATTTCGGAGCAAAACTTGATTCTGTGGCAGACCTCATTTTTTATGCCGTCATGCTGATAAAGCTCCTGCCTGTCATGTATGAAATGCTTCCGCATGCCATATGGTGGTTTCTCGGCGCGGTGCTTTTCATCCGCATATGCGCATATGCGACCGCGGCTGTGAAATACCGCCGCTTTGCCTCGCTCCATACTTATCTCAATAAGGCAACAGGCTTCGCCGTTTTCATGATACCGTATTATCTCGCGCTTCCCTGCTATACGGTGCTGTGCTTCGCGGCTTGCACGATAGGTGCCGTTTCCGCCTCGGAAGAGCTGATACTGCACATCATGGCAAAGGAATATAACGCAAAAACAAAGGGAATATTTTTCAGAAATAACGCAGAAGAATGAAATAACAAAAACCGACAGGCGCGCCTGTCGGTTTTTTATAGGAATCCTCTTGTGTGACTTTTTGTCACGCAAAAGTACGAGAAAAGAAAAGTTACTTCAAGTATCTTGCGGGTCGTCGCGGCGCCGACCCCTACGAACTAAAAGTCAAAGTGCGCCAGTACCCAAAATAAAAAATATAACTTTATCCCGTCGGCGAACAAACTGAATCCACGATGCTCCGTCTCGGCGACGCCGACACACATGCTTCGCATATGTGTCAATTCTCCCCCCCCACATCACAAAACCGACAGGCGCGCCTGTCGGTTTTTCATTTCAAATCTATTCCCGCCTTTTTTGCCTGCGAATGTTGAAATTTCCGCGGGATGCGGTAAACTCTGCCGCCCTTTTTGAATCTTGCTCCCGTTTGCTTGAAGTGAAACGGCACGCCCGCTTTCTCGCATTGTGCACGCAGGTCAAGCACCCAATCATAATCGCAGATGCGGGCTTCGTTTCCCGATTCGCCGCCGCAGATAACGTCCTCTATCTTATCCGAAAGATAAGGAGAAAGGTCTATTTTTGATAGTAGAGGCTCGCAGATTATCGTTTTGTGGCGTATTTTCGCTTCAAGAAAAACAGGAAGCCGCCTTTTTGCTTCTTCTTCGTTTTCCACGGTACAGCATATCGTCACATTGCCGTAGCCCTCGCCCCAATCGGCCGGGATACACTCTGCGAAGCGGACGATACGCTTCGTTATTATCAGAAAATCAAGGTCGGGACGGCGGCGTATCATCTGCCAGCATTCGCCGCGCCATGCATCCGCCTTATCAAGGAAAAAATCCGAGGTAAAGCAGGTATATACAGGCTCGCCGTCGGGCTGGAGCTTATATGTTCCGTCGCGGGAAAGGCGCACGGGCAGGTCGAAATCCGCATTTTTTGTCACCCTGCGGCTGTCCTTTTCGAAGCGCGAATCTGTCCTGTAGACATAGCAATGCATACAGCCTGCGCTGTATTTATCGCACCCGTGCCATGGATTCCAAAGTGCCATTTTTATTTTGTCACGGTGACGATGAAGCCGTCCACATTATTGCCGGAAACGGTATATTCGCCGCTTGCGGGAACGGGAACGAATGTCACGGATTCGCTCGACTGTGCGGGGCAGAAATATATGAGATAATCAACGCCCTCATAGCTGTATTCGAGCGGCTTGTCGGAATATGAATAGTCGTTTCTGAGCAGGTCGATATATTCCTCGAGGCAGAGATTGTTTTCCGTCATATATGCGGCATGAGGCACGCCGACATAGCGGAAATGCCATGATTCATGCAGAATTTTTGTTATATCCACCTTTGCGCCGTCATAGCGGAGAACAAAACCGTATTTCGCGCAGTTTTTCATAAGCCATTCCTGCTGAGCGGCATTGAAATCGACCGTCGCACCCTTGTGCGTGTAAATCTTCAGATCAATGGCAAGTCCCGTATGATGCTCGCTGAAGCCGGGATTGGTGGCGTAATATTTGCCTACCTCTTCGCCCTTCTCTTCTATTGTGCGATTGTAAACATTCTGCTGGCGGTTGTAATCGCGGTAGCCGCTGGCTACTATTATCTTGTCTGTTTTGCCGTCGGCACCCGTTTCAAAGGTCTCGGGCAGAGCGGCTTTCAGGTCTGAGAACATCTTGTTCATCGGCATTATGATATCGCGGCGCAGTTTTGCGTCTATGCCGAGAACATAATTCGTATTATATCCCTCCTGACCCCAGAGCGAAACGATATCGCGCGATTCCTCCGCGGCTGTCGGGAATTTGTATTCAACGGAATTGTTTACCAGTATGAGCTTGCCCTTGTAAACATTGTCCGAAGCATACGGCTTGTTTACATAATTCTTGCGCCACTCGGGAACAACAGTAAGCGGATCGACAGTGGTTTCGGTTGTGACCGAAGTTGTCGTTTCGGTTGTCTGCGCGGGATTTTTGTTTACTATCGCCTTTATTATCAGTACAAAAAGGACGATGACAAGCACAACAACAAGAAAGAGCGAAAGCAACGCTGTCATTCCCTCCTTATTCGGCTTGAATTTCATCTTTTTATGACCCTGCGGTCTTCCGGCGCCCTGCCCGTTTGCAGAGTAACCTCTGTAATTATTTCTGTTTTCGTCGAAGTTCATTTTGTCCTCCGTTTTGCATCGAGTAATGGTAATATATATTTTACCATTAAAATCGAAAAATGTCTATAGAATTTTTAATTATTTTATTTTTTCGCGAGAAATATCCGTCTTTTTTCTTTCCCATATTGATTATTTACAAAATTTATGGTATACTTATACCATATTGTAGAAGAAGACAGCGCGGAAAACAAAAAACATTATCGGAAAGAGGATATTCAAATGAAACGGAAAGAACAAAACGGCGATATCGCCATTATGCTTCCGCCGGAGGGGAAGCTTGCCCGCTTCTGGTTCCGTCTGAAGCACAGCGAATATTTATATCTGCTGGCGGCGTTTTTCCTGCCGTTTACCATTCTGCTCGGTGTATATGCCTGCCTCGGCACTCACCCTTTCGGGAACAGCAGCGTGCTGACGCTCGACCTTCAGGCGCAGTACATTTACTATTATGAAGAAATCCGCCGACTGCTCACACAGGGCGGAAGCTGGCTCTATTCATGGAAGCGCACGCTCGGCGGCGAATTCATGGGTATCGTTGCCTACTACGGCGCAAGCCCGCTCAATATCATATTCGCGCTTTTCCCGAAAGACAGAATAGCAGACGCCATGATGACCATCCAGCTTTTCAAAGTCGGCTTCATGGGTCTTACATTCGGCTACTATATCCATAAGACGCGCTTTGTCTCGCAGATGCACACCATCGCTTTCTCGCTGATGTATGCGCTCTGCGCATATTCCGTTGTTCAGCTTGCAAACCCGATGTGGCTCGATGCCATGATATTCCTGCCGCTCCTGATACTGGGACTTGAAGCGCTGATAAACGAGAGAAAATTCATTCTCTATACCGCATCGCTCACGATGATTTTCATAACCAATTACTATATCGGTTATATGTGCGGTATATTCACATTCTTCTATTTTCTTTATTATTACAGCCTCAGGCGCGATGACCTGATGTATAAAGGCGAAGAAAAGCGCTCTCTTTTCAAAACCTACGGCTTCCGCACATTCATGCGTTTTGCTTTCTTTACGCTGATTTCGCTTCTTATCGCGGCATTCATGCTCATCGCGGCATACTATTCGCTCACCTTCGGTAAAACGGGTTTTTCAAATCCGTCCTTCAGCTTCTCTCTGCGGTTTGATTTCCTTGACCTCATCGTCAAGCTCCTGCCCGGCTCCTATGACTCTGTCCGCCCGACGGGACTTCCCATGATATACAGCGGTCTGCTCGCGCTCATCGCCATTCCGCTCTACTATATGTCGCCCGCCATCACAAAGAAGCAGAAGGTCTGCGCCTCCATGCTTCTCGCGGTAATGCTTTTCAGTTTCAGCATAAATGCAATAGACCTCGTATGGCATGGCTTCTCCACCCCGCAGTGGCTCAATTACAGATATTCGTTTGTTTTCTCATTCTTTATCATAGTCATGGCATATGACGCCGTGGCTCATGTAGAAAAGATAAAGTTCGGTCAGGTCGGCGCGGTCTGCGCGATACTTGCCGTGCTAGTCATGATTATCCAGAAGCTGGATTATGTTTTTGACCAGGATACGAAGCAGAATCCGCTCGACGATGCCACCTGCATATTCCTTACGCTCGTGCTTATCGCGGCATATGTGATAGTGCTGAATCTGCTCTCGAACAGGTCATATGAAAGCTCGGCGGCGTTTATCCTCGCTATAGTCGTATGCGTGGAAATGTTTGCAAATACGCTGATAACAATCGGCGAGGAGCAGACGGATGTCGGCGCGGTCAAATATGACAACTATCTGGAAAGCAACGGCACAAAAGAAAATTATTCCTCATACCGCGGCGCGATACTGCGCAGTCAGGATGTTGTGAACAAGGTTCTCGACAGCGATAAATCCTTCTACAGGATGGAAATGGTGCGCTCGCTCTACAGAAACGCGGTCAATATGCCGATGGCTTTCGGCTTCAACGGCATAGCTCATTCCACCTCCACGCTCAACTCCTCCGTAATCAAATTTATGAATTCCCTCGGCTATACCTCGCAGAGCCACTACACATATTATGTCGGCGGAACACCGCTCTCCGATGCACTGCTCGGAATCAAATATGTGATAACGGAAAACGATACTCTCGACCCGAAGATATATACCGTTGCCGAGAGCGGCACAAAATATTACAAATATATCAAGAGTGAAGATACGATATATGCAATGCAGAATACCAAGGCTCTGCCGATAGCATACGGCGTCAGCCCGAGTATACTCACGGCAGACCTCGGCGATATAAGCGGAACGATAACGGGACTGGAATTTCAGAATAACATGATTCTCGAGATGCTCTCGGAAACAGGCTTCCGCAGCAATGTTTTCAAGGGAATCAGCGCCACCATCGATTATGAAAACTGCAATATGGGTATCAGCTATACCCACCCGACAAAGTATATAGACAAGGACGGCAATCAGCAGGTTCACGATACGCCTTACTATACATTTGACAAGGCGACGGACGGCGCAAAGGTCACTTTCACGCTGACAGCGCCGCAGGATGGCGATATATATGTTCACTTCCCCGCCGATAACTTCCAGAAAACCTGCGACCTCTATGTAAACGGCAAATTCATCAGCGAATATTTCAAGGATACCTCGGGCATTCTGAATATCGGCTCATTCAAGAAAGGCACAAAGATAGTCGCTGAGCTCCGCCTGAAAAAGGACGCGACATATTTCTCCAGAGAATCGGATTATTACTTCTACTGCGTTGACTACAACGCGATGACAGAAGCGATAAACGCGCTCGACAACTGCGGAATGTATGTCGAAGAGCACGGAAATTCCCATCTCAAGGGCGAAATCACCGTCACAGAAGGACAGACCCTCGTATTCACGACAATCCCCTATGATGCCGGCTGGAATGTTTATGTAGACGGCAAAAAGGTGGAGACACACCGCACTCTCAGTGCGCTCCTCTCCTTTGAGGTTGAGGAAGGCTTCCATACGCTCGAATTCCGCTATATGCCGAAATGCTATGTTGTCGGATTCATCGCGAGCGGCGCAGGTATCGTACTCTTCGCTTTCTTCATTATTATAACAAAGGTGAAAAAAGTGAGAAGCAAGGTTTTCGCAAAGGCGAAATTCCTCGGTGAATTCATAAACGATGGCACGCCCGCCGTAATCGAGGGCAAGGCGCACGAGGTTGCAGAGGAAGCGCCCGAAAGCGGCAACGCGGATGCGGCATACGAATCTTTCACCATAAAATTCGAAAACAGCACGGATGCGGAGCAGACGGGAAGCACCGATGCGCAGGCGAACACTGACATGACAACTTCCACTGATGCAGAAACGGAAAATGAATCGGAATCAGAACCCGATGATGCTCCCGATGCAAAGTAAATGAAAAAACAGAAACTACCGGTTGCAGCGAACGCTGCAACCGGTAGTTTGCTATAGCGGTTTGTCTTTATAATTATTCGTTATTTTCGTTCTGCTTTTCGGCAGGCTCGGAAGTTTCGTTTACTTCGGATTCGGATTCGGATTCGGCTTCTGTTTCAGCATTGGTTTCTGCCGGTTCCTCTGCCTCTGCTTCAATCTCCGCCGATTCTTCATCTTTTTCGTCGGCTTGCGCTTCCGCTCCGGCGTCGGCTTCCGCTTCTTCCTTTTCCTCCTCGGCTATCTGCTCTTCCATCGCTTCCTCCGCTTCCGCTATCACCTTATCGCGCGAGGGCGCATGGATTACCGTCTTATCCTTGTATTCATCGGGCGTGCCGAACTGCTCGTTTTCGTAGTTGACCTCAAATTCGGGCTTTGCTATATCATTGTAAAATTCCGTTGTCTGTTCAAACGGGCTTCTTGCCATCGCACGCTTTTTCGCTTCAGACTGCTCGCGACAGCTTGTAAGCTCAAATTCATTCGTGTCGAACTGCACCTCGCCTGTCATGGCAAGGCTGGATTTCGGCGGCTTGATGCCTAGCAACACTGCAACATCCGCTATCTCGTCTTTGCCGATAGCGCCGCTTGCCGCCATTTTCTTATGTCTTATCAGCAGAAAAGCGATAAGCGCAGCAGAAAGTACAAAGCCGACGCCTGCCACTATCTGGGAAATACGCAGGCTTCCGATATAGAGCGAGTCCGTGCGCAGACCCTCTATAAACATTCTGCCGAGTCCGTACCAGCAGGCATATTCGAGAATTACCTGCCCGTGGAATTTGCGTTTCTTATAGAATATATTGATAAGCGTGAAGCCTATCACATTCCAAAGAGATTCATAGAAGAAAGTCGGGTGGACATATCGCGTCTCCGACATGCCGAGCTTGCGTATACCCATGCGCCATGGCAGAGTCGTATCGCCGCCGTATGCCTCCGCATTCATGAAGTTGCCCCATCTGCCGATAGCCTGCGCTATCATAACGCCGGGGATAACCATATCGCCCATCATGCAGAAGGACTGCTTCTTGTGCTTTGCCACGAGGAAAACCATCAGCGCGCCGACAAGCACGCCGCCGTATATGGCAAGACCGCCGTCACGCGGGCTTATCACATCCCAGAATGAGCTGTAGCTATGGTCTTTCAGCGAGAAAAGCACATAATAGAGTCGTGCACCGATAACCGCTATCGGAACAGTCCACAGCGTATAATCAAGCACGGTGTCGAGATTGATGCCCGCCTGATTTGCACGCCATGCAAGGTAGGAAAAAGCCACTATAATGCCGAAGCATATTATGACGCCATACCACATTATGTCAAGTCCGAAGAGGCGAAAAGCAAGGCGGTTTACGGGAAATTCGTCTATGCCCAGTCCCGGAAAGGATATTATGGAAATATATTCGGAAGGATTCATAAAAATTTTTCTCCTTTTCCGTCTTTTTATTTACTGATGGGCTTGACTACGCTCATCGCATAATATTTCTCATCGAAAAGCTCGTGGAGCAGAGCCATGACATCATCATATGTCACGCCGGCAAGGATATCGCCGTATGCAAGCCAGTCAAGCCCGTCGTGCAGAGCATATGTGAATGTTTCCGCCAGCTCCGTGGAATCGAAGCTCTTGATATAGGAAGCATAGTCGGCTCTCTTGATTCGCTCGAAATCCGCGCGGTCAAAGCCGTTTTTCTTTGCATCTTCGACATGGGCGACAACTTTTTCATAAACTTTTTCGGGGTCATCACTCTCGCCCTGAATATATACGACGGATGAATTTCTGCCATGGTCAAACGATGCGGAAAAACCGTTTGCCAGCCCGCTCTCATACATTTCTATGCCGAAAGCGGATGAGGCGCCGAAGAGCAGCTCCGTGAGTATATCGCCTGTCACCTGCTTCTTGCCTCTCTCAAGCGGGACGGTGGAAATCTTTATATCCTTTACGCCGATATAGAAGAGCGGCTTTGCAACCTCAAATTCGGCTACCACGCGCTTCTTGTTTACCTCGGGCTTTTCGCTATTATACAAACGTATAATTTCCTTCGGCTCCTGAATGGGCAGAATCTTATCCGCCACGCGCAGGACAATCTCCGGGTCTGCCGCCGTATTGACGACAAGCACCATATTGGAGAGATTATAGAAAACCTCATAGCATTTATAGAGCAGCTTGTCCGTTATCTCGGCGATGGATTCCACCGTTCCGGCAACATTGAGCTTTATCTGATTTTCCTTATAGAGCGCGTCCATCAGGTTATAGTAAAGCGCGCGGTGAGGATTGTCCTCGCCCATGCGTATCTCCTGACCGATGATACCCTGCTCCTTTGCAACGGTTTCGGGCGTGTAATATGGCTTTGTGACATAATTGAGCAGTGTTTCAAGATTCTCCTCAAAATGGTCGGAGCAGGAGAAGAGATATGCCGTCATCGCGGAGCCTGTGAAAGCGTTCGCATCAGCGCCGTATTTGGCAAAGCGGGCAAATGTATCGCTCCCGTCCTCATTTTCGAACATCTTGTGCTCGAGGAAGTGCGCTATGCCGTCCGGCACGCGGGTAAATTCCTTGTCGCCCGCAAGCTTGAAGCAATTGTCCATCGCACCGTATTTCGTGCTGAATAAAGCATAACTTGTAGTGAAGTTTTTAGGTATGATATAGATATCGAGTCCGCTCTTATGATGCGTATAATAATACTTTTCGCCCAGAGCCTTGTTTTCGGTAAGTTTAAACTCACTCATCTTCCGCTACCTCCGTTCCGCAAAGGAAATATATCGTATCGAGCTTTACGCTCTGCGCTCTCGCCACTATCTGCTCCTTTGTGATGGCATTTATCTTTGCCATGCGCTCCTCGGGAGTTTCCGATGTGCCGCATATCGCGCATTCGAAATACCAGCCCGCTATCTGGCTTGTCTTGTCTGTTATCGAACGCAAACCGTTTATGAGAGTGTTCTTCGCGTCGGAGATTTCCGTATCGCTTATCTCGCCGCGCTTGACGCTTTCAAGCTGGGCGATAATCTCGCTTATCGCCTGCTTTTTCTTTGCGAATTCGATGCCGCTGTTTACGAATATTGCGCCCTTTACCGCGTCATAGCCCGCGCTGCAATAGTAGCAGAGGCTGAGACGCTCGCGCACATTCATAAAGAGCTTGCTGCTCGTGCTTCCGCCGAAAATGACGGATACCATCTGCATCACAAGGAAATCGTCATCCTCGCGGCAGCAACCGGCGCGAAAGCCCATGGCAAGCTTGCCCTGACCGATATTCTGATGCTCATAGACGGTCTTCGGCTCGCCTTTCGGCTCGCGGACAACCTCTGTTTTTAGGTCATAGCCCGCGCCGCGGCAAACGCCTGCAAACATGGCTTCAAAAGCTGCCGTAACCTTATCGAAATCCATATTTCCGACGACGGAAATTTCTATTCTCGCATTTGCAAGCAGGTCGAGATATGCCGCGTAAACGCGCTCGGGCGTAAGTGCCGAAATGGTCTCCACACTTCCCTTTTCACATTCGGCATAGGCTTCGCCGCGGTACATCTCCTCGCGTACGCGGCGGTTTGCATATGCTATCTTATTGTTGGCATCGGCGCGGACAGCGTCGGCAAGCTTTGCCTTTTCGCTCTCCACATATTCGCTTTTGAAAACGCCGTTTTCAAGCACGGGATGGAAAAGCGTCTGCGATATCATCTCAAGCATACCGCCCGTGATATCCGTTCCGTCCATGGAATACCTGTTTGCGAGCATTCCCGCGTTTATATTTATTATCTGCGTATCGCCGCGCTTGCCGATATTTGCCCATATGCCGGAATCATAGAGCGATTCGAGCTGCTTACGGATTGCGCCGATATCGGGATATTTCTCCGTTCCTCTCTTGAGAACATAAGGAACAAGCGCGTTTGCCGCCGCATTTTCTTTTGAAAGCGGCATAACAAAGGCTATTCTGATAAAGTCGGATTTGAACTTGTCGGTTGCCACGGTATTAACAAAGACATTTTTTGCTATTTCTTTTCGTGTAAATGACATTTCTTTTTCCTTTCGAGATTATATTTTATATATATTACCATATTTTCCTCTCTTTTTCAATAGTTTGCGGATAAAATTTAATGGCATACAGACATTGACACAAATATAATATTATGTTATAATTGTAATATAAATTTCCCTATGCGGAGAAAAGAGGTTTTTCATGGAAACAATACTTACATGGGCAAGCGAACATATTGATACGCTTGTCTGGCTCGCTGTCATCATCGTGGCAACCGTAGTCGAAGCGCAGACGCTGGCGCTCGTTTCGATATGGTTCATCCCATCCGCCGCGGTATCGCTCATTCTTTCGTTCTGCCGCGTGAATATCGGCATACAGATAGCCGTTTTCGCGGTGCTGTCGTTTATTCTGCTCATCTTTTCGAGAAAGATATTCGGCAAGACGCTCCGCATAAAACCCGTCGCCACAAATGCCGATTCGCTGATAGGCGAACGCGCCGTAGTAACCGAGGATATCAACAATATCGAGGGCAGAGGCGCGGCAAAAGTCCGCGGGCTGGAATGGACGGCAAGGTCGGCTGACGGTGAAAATATCGGGGCGGGTACCGTTGTGCTCGTAACAGGCATAGAGGGCGTAAAGCTCATATGCAAAAAAGACAAATCTGATAAGAATTAACGGAGGTTTATTATGTTACCAATTATTATTCTCGGCATTCTTCTGGCTATAGTAATCATCGTTCTCATATCGAATATCGTTATCGTGCCGCAGGCTCGCGCCGCCGTGGTCGAGTGCCTCGGGACATATCATGCGACATGGCATACGGGCTTCCATTTCCGCATTCCTTTCGTTGAGAGAATAGCGAAAAAGGTTTCGCTCATGGAGCAGGTCGCAGACTTCCCTCCGCAGGCGGTTATCACAAAGGATAATGTAAAAATGCAGATAGACACGGTCGTTTTCTTCCAGATAACAGACTGCAAACTCTTTGCATACGGTGTGGAAAATCCCATGTCGGCTATAGAAAACCTGACCGCTACCACCCTGCGTAATATTATAGGCGAGCTTGAGCTTGACAATACGCTCACAAGCCGCGACCTGATAAATACAAAAATGCGCGCGATTCTCGACGAAGCCACAGACCCATGGGGCATCAAGGTCAACCGCGTGGAGCTGAAAAACATCATGCCTCCGAAAGAAATCCAGGACGCGATGGAAAAGCAGATGAAAGCGGAGCGCGAGCGCAGAGAGCTGATTCTGCGCGCAGAGGGCGAAAAGAACTCGACAATCCTCGTAGCCGAAGGTAAAAAGCAGGCTATGATTCTCGATGCGGAAGCGCAGAAGCAGCGCGAGATTCTCCTCGCGGAAGCAGACAGAGCCGCAAAGATATGCGCGGCTGAGGGCGAAGCGGAAGCGATACTGAAGATTCAGGAAGCAACCGCCGAGGGCATCAAGAAAATAAACGAAGCCGCGCCCACAGAAAAGGTCATCGCGATAAAGAGCCTTGAGGCTTTCGAAAAGGCGGCAGACGGCAAGGCAACGAAAATCATCATCCCGAGCGATATCGCATCGCTTGCGGGTCTTGCAACATCCGTCTCCGAGCTTGTAAAAAAAGGATGAAAAATAAGATTCAAAGAAAATCCGCGGCGAAAACCGCGGATTTTCTTTTGGAGAGGACTATATGAAAAGAAAAGTTCAGCTTGCCACGTACCGTCCGTTAGTCGCAAGGCAAAGCAGAAGCCTCTTTCAAGCTTTATTTATTATCTCTTTGTCTCGATGAGACCGTATTCGCCGTCTTTTCTGCGATATACCACGTTGACCTCTTCGCTGTCCTGATCCTCATATACGAAAAATTCATGACCGAGCAGATTCATCTGGAGGATAGCCTCTTCCGCCGACATGGGCTTGAGCGCGAAATTCTTTTTATGAATCTTAAAATCCTTTTCCTCATCCACAGCCTCTGTGAAATCGGGACTCGGAGCAAATGCGCCTTCGCGCAGGCGCTTTTCAAGCCGCGTCTTGTTTTTGCGTATCTGACGGTCGATAATATTCACCGCAGGGTCGATGGCATGGAGGAAGGATTCAGCCTCCACTTCACTGCGATAGATCATACCACGGGATGAAATGGTAAGCTCGAGAATCTGATGCTCTCTCTTCCTTGAAAGAGTGACAAATGCCTGTACCTCGTCGTCAAAAAACTTGTCAAGCTTTCTGAGCTTCTTTTCGATAATGGCTTTTTCATTATCGGTGAGTGTGACCTGTCTCAGCAAAATACTGGTTTTCATAGTTTACCATCCTTTCGGCAGGATGAGCCGCATATGCACGCCACTTTGTAGAAATGCATGTGCAAATCGGCGTCCCGCATATTATTTCGGAAACGAAAAACAGCTTTCCCGTTTCTTGTTTATATTATATCATAAAAAACGCGAAAAAGGAACCTCTTTTTGACATTTCTGCATAATTTCGTATGATTGAATAGATAGTCGATGTTATTTTTGGCACTTTTTCACATATTGTGAATTCTGCTTTGCAAATGTGTTAAAGCTTCGTGAAATTCGGAAAAATTTATATTGTATATTTTATAAATTTATGGTATAATCAATTATAATGTAATTAAATCAGTTGGTTACGCGGAAAGGGCTTACGGCTCAGATGAAAAATTTATTTTTGCCCGATATCATGTTTTCGGGGATATACGATATAGACGCGGCGTTTCTCAAGGTCAAGGGAATCGACACCGTGATTCTCGATATAGACAATACGCTCGTCACATACGGCGACCCTGAGCCGACAGATCCTGTCTGCCGCTGGATAGAGGGACTGCGCGCGGCGGGGCTGAATATCGCCGTCGCCTCAAACAACAAAAAGGAGCGCGTAGAGCTTTTCTGCCGCAAAATAGACACGTTTTTTACATACGACAGCGGCAAGCCATCCGGAAAATGCGTGCGGCTCTGCTGTGAGAAATTCGGCACGGTGCCGGAGCGTTGCGCCGTCATCGGCGACCAGATATTCACGGATGTTCTCTGTGCAAGGCGCGCAGGCGCATATGCCGTGCTCGTCACGCCGCTTAAATATAAAGAAAATCTCTTTTTCAAATTCAAAAGGCTGATGGAAAAGCCTTTTATACGAGCGTATAAAAGAAAAGAAAAACGCGCAAAACGCAGAAAGGACAAGGAGAAATGATAATCTCATGCATTCACATTCAGAGCTTCGGCAAGATAAACAATCTGACTCTGGAGCTTGACGGCGGCATCAATATCATAACGGGTGAAAACGAATCCGGCAAGAGCACAATATGCAATTTCATCAAGTTTGTTTTCTACGGGCTCCCTTCCAAAGCCGAGGAAAAGCAGAAGTGCATCAGCTGGGAGACATCGCGTGCGGCAGGCTATATCATTTTCAGCGAGGACGGACTGCAATACCGCGTGGAGCGCGACGCCGTAATGACAACCTCGGCGGATGGCAAGGTCAGCTTCTCCGAGAAATGCACGATATACGACAACGAGACGAACAATCCCTGCCTGCGCGGAAAAAATCCGGGCGAGGAGTTTTTCGGCGTGCCGGAGAGCGTATTCGAAAGCACCGCATATATACGCCAGCTCGGCGAAAGCAAAATAGGCGGCAGAAGTCTCCTTGAAGCATCGGAGAATATTCTCTTCTCCGGCGACGAGAGCGCGGGAACGAAAAAGGCGCTGAAAAAGCTCGACGAAGCGAGAAAATTTCTCTGGCACAAAAATAAAAGCGGCGGCAAAATACACGACATGCAGGAAAATCTCGATTCTCTCGAGGAGAGGATAGACGCATCGAAGTCGACGGGCGCGAGACTCATTTATCTCGACGGAAGAAAGCGCGAACTCACGCAGTCCGCCGAGAAAGCCGAAAAAGACGCGACTGTAATCAAAGAGGAGCTGGATACATACGAGCGCTTCTCGATAAAGCAGGCTTACCGCAAATGCGTGAAAGCACAGCGCGAGGCTGAGGAGCTGGAGGCACAGCGAGCCAAACTCTGCGACGCTTCGGCTACAGGCGGCGTGCACATATACAAAAGCGAATACACCGAGCATCTGCGCGCTTCCCAGAGCGAACTGAAGATAGCGACGGCACGCTACGAGGATGCCCGCGCCGAGATGGAAGCGGCAAGGAAGAAACTCGGCGATATGAACGAGAAGCTCGCCGTTTTTGAGCGGTTCGGCTCCGTGGAAAAGCGCGACGCGCTCGTACACAAGGTTGAGGAAGATAAAAAAGCGCTCTCCTCCAGAAAGACGATAAGTCTCATCGGGCTTATCGGCACGGCTGTTTTCGCCTCGCTTTTCGTGGCGTCGTTTGTAATAGGGGAGAGCGGCTCATCGATAATAAAGACGGTTTTTGCCGTGCTTGCGGCTCTCTGTGCACTTTTCTGCGCGGCAGGCTTTATCATGGCAGGCGGCTATGCCAAACGCATACGGCGCGTATGCGCCATGTTCGGCTGTGCGGACTACGGAGAATTTGACGAGCTTGTCAAAGCGTCGAAAAAGGACGAAGCGGCGCTGATGTATATAATCGAGGGCAAGCGCGGCGCCGAAAGCAAATTTGACGAGGCGTCCGCCGCGCTCAACAAGACAAGTGCCGCCATCATCCGCGCACTCGAAGCGGCAGGTTTTGAAACCTTTGACAATACCGCGCTCTCGCTCGACAGGGCTATCGCAAAATGCGATGAGAAGCGCAGTGAGATAGAAAAGCTCGAGATAATGATAAGAGAAAAGAAGAAATCGGCGGAAGAATACGCGTCTGCCCTCGCCTCTTATCCCGATGAGCTGATAGCGCAGTCGGCAAAGGAGGACTTCTCTCCCGAGCTTGAAAGCTACGACTACAGAAAGAGAAAGCGCGACTACGAATTTTTAACACGTTCCGCCGCTTCCTCAAAAGAGCGGATACACGAGATAGAAAAGGAATATACCGAGCTCAACGCCAAGGGCGAAAATCCCGTGAAGCTGGCTCCCGAAGCGGAGGCGCTCAAAGGAAACATCGCAGCATTAACGGAAAAATTCGAAGCTTATGTTCTCGCCATAGAAGCTATGGAATCCGCCTCGGGCAAGCTGCGCGAGGGCATCTCGCCGAAGCTGGCGAAAACGGCGGGCAAGGTCATGTCCAAGCTTTCGGGCGGCAAATATAAGTCGCTCGGCGTGGACGGCGATTTCGCGATGAGCTATTTCGACGGGATAACGCACGGCGTGGACAGTCTCTCCGCGGGCACTATGGACATCGCTTATCTCAGCCTGCGCATAGCGCTCATGGATTTGCTCTGCAAAAAGAGCGTGCCGCCCTTTATCTTTGACGAGAGTTTTGCGCGACTCGACGATACGCGCCTTGCAAACACGCTGGAGCTGCTTTACCGTCTCTACGGAGAATACGGTCAGTGCCTGCTCTTTACCTGCCACGGGCGCGAGCGCGAAATCATGAAAAGCACAGGCGCATTCAGGCAAATCGATATTTAATACAAAAGTATAAAAAGCAGTTTCCGCGCTTTTGCAGGCGGAAAAGGAGTGATATATTTTGAAAAAATTCGGACTCATCGGAAAAAAACTCGGACATAGCTTTTCTCCGCAGATTCATGCCATGCTCGGCGATTACGAATATCGCCTCTACGAGCTGGAGAGCGAGGAGCTTATTCCCGATTTCATAAAAACCTCGGGACTTGACGGCTTCAATGTCACTATCCCATATAAGCAGGCGGTCATCCCTTATCTCGATGAACTGACGCCCGCCGCAAGCGAAATAGGCGCGGTCAATACGGTCTACAGACGCGCCGGCAGGCTCATCGGCGACAATACCGACTGCGTCGGCTTTGCCTACACGGTGGCAAGCTCGGGCGCCGATGTGCGCGGCAAAAAGACGCTCGTTGTCGGAAACGGCGGCGCGTCAAAAGCGGTCTGCCATGCGCTCCGCGCGGCAGGCGCCGATGTGAACATTCTCACGCATAAGGAAAATACCGCCGAGGGCATAAAGCCCTATCTCGACAGCAGGATAATAGTCAATACCACACCGGTCGGCATGTTCCCGAAAAACGGCGAGGTGCCGATAGATATATCGCTCTTCAGCAAGTGCGAATATGTTTTCGATATCATATTCAACCCCGCGAAAACGGCGCTCATGCTCGAGGCAAAAAAGCGCGGCATACCTTGCAGAAACGGGCTTCCCATGCTTGTTTCGCAAGCGAAGCGCGCCTCCGAGCTTTTCATGGAATGCGAGATAGCCGACAGCGAAAACGAGCGCATAATCCGCGAGATTTCGGGCAAAGAAGAAAACATAGTTCTCGTAGGAATGCCCGGCTGCGGCAAGACGACTGTGGGAAAGCTCATCGCAGAGCGGCTCGGCAAGGGCTTCATCGATACCGACGACGAGATAGCCGCGCAGGGCAAAACGCCCGAAGAAATAATCACCGAGAGCGGCGAAGCAGCTTTCCGCCGCGTCGAGAGCAATGCGGTAGCCGAGGCAGGAAAACGATGCGGCTTTGTGATAGCCACAGGCGGCGGCGTTGTCACCATTCCCAAAAATTACGCCCCGCTCGCGCAGAACGGGCGCATAGTTTTCATAAACCGCGATATCTCTTCCCTCGCGCGGGACGGCAGACCGCTTTCCCGCGGCGACGGCGCACTCGAAAAGCTTTTTCGGACGAGACTTCCTCTCTACCGCGCCTTTGCCGACATGGAAGCGGACGGAAATATGAGCGCGGCGGAGGTTGCCGAAAATATAATAAAGGAGAGAGCAAAATGAAAATACTCGTTATCAACGGACCTAATCTCAATATGCTCGGCATACGCGAGCCCGATATCTACGGAAGAAAAACATATGACGACCTGCTTTCTTATATAAAAGAGGAAGCGGAGAAACTCGGCGTCGCCGTAGAATTTTTCCAGTCAAATCACGAGGGCGATATAGTGGACAAGATTCAGAGTGCCTACGGAAATACGGACGGCATAGTCATAAATCCCGCGGCATATACGCATACAAGCATCGCCATTCCCGATGCGCTCAAGGCTGTCGGCATACCGACCGTGGAAGTGCATATCTCCGATATAAACTCGCGCGAGGCTTTCCGCCGCATTTCGTATGTTTCGCCCGTCGCGCTGAAAACAATCGCAGGCAAGGGCTTCGAGGGCTATGCTATCGCGATGCATGAGCTGATATGCCACTGCAAAAATTCGTGAATTTATCCGAATATTTGATAAAATTTGCTGTGTTATTATAAAAATTCAGCAATTTTTATTTTATAATTGCAAAAACTTGACAAATTATTTTCCGTAGTGTATACTATTTTCAAACTTTTTTATTTTTGGAAGGAAAAATCAATGGAAAACAAACTGACTAAAAAGTACGGGCTGTTTACAGCCATATGCATGGTTGTCGGCATAGTCGTCGGCTCCGGTATCTTCTTCAAGGCGCAGGATATCCTCGATGCCACGGGAAGCAACCTGAAAATAGGCGTACTTTCATGGATTATCGGCGGCGCGATAATGCTCTTCTGCCTGCTCGCGTTCTCCGGCATGGCGCAGAAATATGAAAAGGTAAACGGCATCGTGGATTATTCCGAGGCGCTTGTCGGCAGTAAATATGCCTACTACATGGGCTGGTTTACCACATTTATCTATTATCCCGCCATGACAAGTGTTCTCGCATGGGTTTCCGCTCGTTATACGCTTGTATTTCTTACCTCCGCAAACCCGAATTTCCCCATGACGATACCTGCCGCAGAGGGCGGCTGCATCATAGGACCGGAATGCATGGTTGTCATGATGTTCTATCTCTGCATGGCTTATGTTGTAAACAGCATTTCGCCCAAGCTTGCAGGTAAGCTTCAGACAACGACAACCGTCATCAAGTTTATCCCGCTTGTTCTCATGACCGTCGTCGGCATTATCTACGGACTCTGCAATTCTTCCCATCCTCTCGTCGAAAACTTTACATCCTCCGTTGTTCCCGAGGGCAAATCGTTTATGGGTCTGCTCTTCGCCGCCATATGCACGACAGCTTTTGCTTACGAAGGCTGGATTATAGCGACATCAATAAATGCGGAGCTGAAAAATTCAAAGAAGAATCTGCCGATAGCGCTCACCCTCGGCGGCATAATCATCATCACAATATATGTCGGCTATAATGTCGGCGTTGCGGGCGGTGCTTCAAATGCCGAGCTCGTGGAAAAAGGCGCTACTGTCGCATTCAGAAATATTTTCGGCGGTTTCCTCGGAAATCTGCTCAATCTCTTTATCGCCATCTCCTGCCTCGGCACGCTGAACGGTCTTATGCTCGCTTCCACGCGCGGCATCTACGCCATAGCGGCAAGAAAGCAGGGTCCCGCGCATGAGGTTTTCTCTCAGATAGACGGCAAAACAAATATGCCCAATAACTCAGCTGTTATAGGTCTTGCGGTCTGCGCGGTATGGGGTACATACTTCTATTTTGCAAATCTTGCAGGTGCATGGAGCGGAATATTTGCTTTCGATTCCTCCGAGCTTCCTATAATCACTATATATGCCATGTATCTGCCGATATTCATCATGTGGATGAAAAAGGCAAAGGGCGAAAATGCATGGAAGCGTTTTGTCCTGCCGATATTTGCGATACTCGGATCAATAACGATGGTTATCACCTGCGTCTATAAGCACGGTATGTCCTGCCTTGGGTATCTTATAGTATTCGCCTGCATCATGGCCATAGGCGGCATCTTCCTCCACTGCAAGAAAAAGACAGCGGCAGAAGAAACCGCATCAGAAATCGCGGCAGAAACAAAAACGGAATAATTTTGCTATCAGCAAAAAACAGCGGCAAGCCGATTTTCGGCTTGCCGCTATGCTATATCGCTATATAAAGAAAAAAAGTCCAAGCGTATCGGCTTGGATTTTTTTGGAGCGGATTACGGGGCTCGAACCCGCCACCTCGACCTTGGCAAGGTCGCGCTCTACCAAATGAGCTAAATCCGCGTGCTTTTCAAAAGCATATAGAGTATATCACAAGAGAAGCAAATTGTCAAGTTTTTTCGTGATTTTTTTGAAAAAACTTGATGTGACGATTAAAGTCAAAGGGAAGCCGTGACTTCCCTTGCTTTCACTTTTTCAGCATCCCGCTTCATATTCGCTTTCCGAGAATATCGCGGTATTTTTTATAAAACTCCTCATAATAATCCCCGTCTATCGCATCGCGTATCTTCGCCATAAGTTCATTGTAAAAATAGAGATTATGCAGGACGCAGAGGCGCATTCCGAGCATCTCTCCCGCACGGAGCAGATGGCGTATATATGCCTTCGAATAATTGCGGCAGGCGGGACAGCCGCAATCGGGGTCTATGGGCGTGGGATCTCGCATATACTTCTGATTGTTTACATTGACCGTTCCTTTCCATGTGAAAATCGTGCCGTGGCGGGCATTTCTGCTCGGCATGACGCAATCGAAGAAATCCACGCCGCGCCACACCGCCTCGAGTATATTTATCGGCGTGCCGACTCCCATGAGGTAACGTGGCTTGTTTTCGGGCATATAAGGCTCTACGGCGTCGATTATGCGGTACATTTCCTCCGCACTCTCGCCGACGGCAAGACCGCCTATCGCATATCCGGCAAGGTCGAGCGAAGCTATATCCTGCATATGACCTATGCGGATATCGTCATATGTGCCGCCCTGATTTATACCGAAAAGCATTTGGTTTCTGTTTATCGTTTCGGGGAGCGAATTCAGCCTTGCCATCTCCGCCTTGCAACGCTCGAGCCAGCGCGTCGTGCGCTCCACGCTCTTCATTACATAATCGCGCGGCGAGGGATTTTCTATGCATTCGTCAAATGCCATCGCCACAGTGGAGGCGATATTTGACTGAATCCGCATGCTCTCCTCGGGACCCATAAAAATCTTATGCCCATCGATATGGCAATTGAAATAAACGCCCTCTTCCTTTATCTTACGGAGTCCCGCAAGGGAAAATACCTGAAAACCGCCGCTGTCCGTCAGCACGGGTCTGTCCCAATTGAAAAACTTATGTATGCCGCCCATATCGCGTATAACATTATCACCCGGACGCACATGGAGATGATATGTATTTGAAAGCTCTATCTGACAGCCGATTTCTTTCAGATCCATCGTGGAAATGCCGCCTTTTATCGCGGCGCATGTGCCGACATTCATGAAAACAGGCGTTTCCACCGTCCCGTGTACCGTTTCGAATCTGCCGCGGCGGGCTTTTTTATCATTTTTAATAAGAGTGAACATTTTCATCTACCTCAAAAATCAAGTTCTGCCGAAGCGCCTGTCCATCTCGCCTTTTGTGAGTTCAAAGGCAACGGGACGCCCATGCGGACAGTATTTTATACAATCGTATCTGAGCAGATTTTCGCATATCCAGCGGATATGCACATCATCATAGTGCCTGCCCGCCTTTATCGCGGCTTTGCAGGAGGTCTGATAAAGCGCGCGCTCAAATACCGTGCGCTTCTTCGTTTCGAGCGCCGCAGGATTATCTGCCGCCGCCGAAACAAGCGTCTGCAAAAGCTCCTTCGCATCGGCAATACCCATATCCTGCGGAACAGCGCGGATAATCATATTTCTGCCGCTTATCTCAAAGAGAAAGCCCACGGCGCTTATCTCCTCGCCGAAATTCAGCGCGGCGTCAAGCTCCGCGCCCGAGAGCGTCAGCACCTCGGGGACAAGCAACGCCTGCATATACGGGTCGGAGAGGCTCATATTTGCCCTCATACGCTCGAAGTTTATGCGTTCATGCGCCGCGTGCTTGTCTATTATCAGCATCTTGCCCTCGGTTTCCATGATGATATAGCTCTCGAAAACCTCGCCGACTATGCGGTATTCGGGAAGCTCCTTTGCAGTATGCCCGCCGATTCTCGCGTCGGTATCGCTGTAGAAACCGTCGCTCGGTTTCGTGTCGGTCGCGCCCGCCTCGTCCGATGCGCCGCATAGTTTCGCCTCAACCGGTTCAAGCCCGGACTTTGCCGACGGAAATTCTGTCGGCGCACTGACCTTTGCCTCCGCTTTTTCCGCAAAGGAGAATGTACTCTCCCCATGAAGCGGCTTATCGCGCGGCGTCTCTGCATATACCCGCTCGGGTGCAAATACGGGTTTTATATCATTTGCCGCATAGCGCGAAGCCGCCGAACCGAAGCTTGCCGCTTCCGGCTCTGTTTTTGTTTCCGCCACGTTTTTGGCTTCCGCTTCATGTTTTGTTTCGGCACAGCGCAAATCGGGCAGTGCCTCCTGCGTATACTTCTTTTCGTCTATCGGCGCAAAACCGAAAACCATTTTCAGCTTTTCATCCGTCATCTCACGCGATTTCTTTATCAGGTCGAAAGCGGGGCGGTTTATTTTCGCATCGAGCGCGCCGCGCACCGTATAGTAAACGGCATCGAAGATTTCCTTTTCATTTGAAAATTTCACCTCCAGCTTTGCGGGATGTACATTCACATCCACAGCCGAGGTATGAATCTTCAGAAAGAGCACGCACGAGGGAAATTTCCCCTGCGGGATATACGAGCTGTATGCCGCTTCGAGCGCCGCCGTCATCGTCCTGCTGCGCACGGAGCGCGAATTTATGAAGAAAAGCTGCATATTTCTGTTTCCGCGGACGTTCTCGGGCGTGCTGATATATCCGCTCACGGAGATGCCGCTGCTTCCCGCCGAAACCTCGGTCAAGCGGGAAGCAAAGCCCTTGCCGAAAACGGAATACACCGCATTTTTGAGATTGCCGTCACCCGCTGTGGAAAAGCGCATTTCGCCATCGCATATATAGCGGAAGGCTATCTCGGGATGAGAGAGCGCCATTTTCTCCATGAGTGATGATACCGCTATTCCCTCCGAAACATCGGAGCGCAGAAATTTCAGTCTGGCAGGCGTTCTCGCAAAAAGATTTTCGCAGATGACGGTAGTCCCCTCGGGGAAACCGCCCTCCGAAACCTCGGATACGCTTCCGTATTCACAGTGAACGAGCGTGCCTGCCGTCTCGCCGCGCAGATGCGTCATTATCCGCATATCGGTGACGGCAGAGATAGCCGCCATCGCCTCTCCGCGAAAGCCGAGCGTCGTTATGCCCGAGAGGTCAGCCGCCGTATGAATCTTGCTTGTGGCATGGCGGCGCAGACATGCTATGGCATCCTCTGAGGTCATGC
This sequence comes from Acutalibacteraceae bacterium, assembly GCA_963618495.1. Classification (GTDB taxonomy): domain Bacteria; phylum Bacillota; class Clostridia; order Oscillospirales; family CAG-272; genus Apopatosoma. The sequence goes on along the minus strand of CAVESF010000002.1, from coordinate 7,561 downwards.
CGCATCCGTCGTCGGTTATGCGCATAAAGGAGACGCCACCGCGCTTTATCTCGGCAGTGATGCTCCGCGCACCAGCGTCTATCGCGTTTTCGGTAAGCTCCTTTATCACCGAGGCAGGTCGCTCCACGACTTCGCCCGCGGCGATAAGATTCGCCACACTCATATCGAGAACATTGATTATTCCCATTCGTTTATCCTTTCATCAGGGTATCATTTTTTTAAGTTCATAGACGAGATTCAGCGCCTCGAGCGGAGTCAGCGTATTGATGTCCGTTTTCGAGAGCTTATCCGTTATCTCGTTTTCCGCCATGCTCTCGAATGAAAGCATCTGCGGCTCGTCCTCCTCTGCCTTGCGATGCGCAGGTACGGTCTGCGCCGTACCGTTGTCAAGCGAGGAGAGAATCTCCTTTGCGCGCTTTACCACGGCAGAGGGAACGCCCGCGAGCTTTGCCACCTCGATACCATAGCTGTCGTCCGCCGCGCCACGCACTATTTTTCGCAGGAAAACGATATCGTCATGCTTTTTCTTTGCCGCGATATTGTAGTTCACCACGCCGTCAAGCTCATCCTCGAGCGTGGTCAGCTCGTGATAATGCGTGGCAAAAAGCGTTTTCGCGCCTATCTTATTCGCCGTATGCTCGGCGACGGCGCGGGCGATGCTCATTCCGTCAAAGGTGCTTGTGCCTCTGCCTATCTCATCATAAATGATAAGGCTCTTTTTCGTCGCGTTTGCAAGTATATATGCCACCTCGCTCATCTCGAGCATGAAAGTGGATTTGCCCATGGCAAGGTCGTCCGAGGCGCCGACGCGCGTGAATATCTTGTCCACAACGCCTATATGCGCTTCCTTTGCAGGAACAAACGAGCCTATCTGCGCCATGATGCATATCAGTGCCACCTGACGCATATATGTCGATTTGCCAGCCATATTCGGTCCCGTTATCAGCGCGAAACGGTTGGCGCGGCAGTCAAGCTCCGTATCGTTGGGGATGAAGAGCGAATCGCTCGCCGTCTGCTCGACGACGGGATGGCGCCCGTCCTTTATATATAGCCTGTCGCTGTAGTCCACGGTCGGTCTCGTATATCCGCTTCTCTGCGCCACTTCGGCAAGCGCGAGGAAAACATCGAGCTTGGAGAGCAGATATGCCGCTTTCTGAATGCGGTGGACATTTTCGGCGAGTTTCAGTCTTATATCGGTGAAAAGCTGATATTCCAGCGCGGTCACTCGCTCGCCCGCGCCGAGTATCTGCGCCTCCATATCCTTGAGTTCTTCCGTTATATAGCGCTCACAGTTTGCAAGCGTCTGCTTTCTTATATATCTCTCGGGAACGCTTCCGACAAACGATTTCGAAACCTCTATATAGTAGCCGAAAACCCTGTTGTAGCCGACTTTCAGCGTGCGTATGCCAGTCGCTTCCTTTTCCGTTGACTCTATATTCTCGATAAGCGATTTACTGCTTGTCATAACTGAGCGCAGATAATCGACATCGGCATTGTAGCCGTCGCGTATGATGCCGCCCTCGCGCACGGAGAAAGGCGGGTCTTCTTTTATGCCCGCTTCTATTATCGCGCGCAAATCCTCCATCGGGTCAAGCTCGGCATATATGCACGGGAGTTCGCCCGCGGAAAACGAAGATATGATATCGCGTATCGGCGGGATTTTCTCAAACGTGGCGGCTACGGCACGCAGGTCGCGTGCGTTTGCCGTGCCGTAAACTATTCTTGTTATCAGTCGCTCCAAATCCATGACGCCCGAGAGCTGCTCCGCTATTTCGCCGCGCTCGGCAACGCGTGTGTAAAGCTCCTCAACGGAAGCGAGCCTGCGCTCGATATGATAGGGATTTTTCAGCGGGAAATCTATAAATTTGCGAAGCAGTCTCGCGCCTGCCGCGGTCTTTGTCTTGTCCAGCACCCAGAGCAGTGTTCCTTTCTTCTCGGCGCGGCGCATCGTCTCGCAGAGTTCGAGATTGCGGCGCGTATTAACATCTATCTCCAGATACTGCCCGTCGCGGTAATAATTGAGCGAGCCCATATTGGAAAGGCTTGTTTTCTGCGTCTCCTCCACATATGAGATAAGCCCTCCGAAAGCGAGAAGCGCAGGATTATTTTCCGTGAAATCATCGGGCAGTGGCGAAAAATGCTCCTCTGCCGCAGAGCGTGCCGCCTCGGCGCGGAAACGGTCGGGCTGAGCTTCGTTTATAGTGCAGCGCAGGCGCTCGCGCATAAAATCCGAAGCCTCGGGAATAGCCGAGCATGAACAGGAAAGCACAGCTTCGCGCGGCGCATATGTGCCTATCTCGGAGAGCAGTCGCTGCGCCCTGTTGTCCCCGTCAAACCATGTTGCCGCGGTCTGTCCCGTCGATATATCGGCAAAAGCTATGCCGTAACAATCGGGCGCGGCATATATCGCGCATATGTAGTTGTTCTTCTTTTCGTCAAGCAGAGATGATTCCATGAGCGTACCGGGCGTTATCATGCGGATGACATCGCGCTTCACAAGTCCCTTGGCAAGCGCGGGGTCCTCCGTCTGCTCGCAGATGGCGACCTTGTAGCCCTTACCGACAAGCTTTCCTATATACGGGTCTACGGCATGAAAAGGCACGCCGCACATCGGCGCACGCTCCGGCTCGCCGCAGTCCTTGCCCGTCAGCACAAGGTCGAGTTCGCGCGAGGCGGTCTTGGCATCCTCATAGAACATCTCGTAGAAATCACCCACGCGATACATGAGGATATATTCCCTGTATTTGTCCTTTATATCAAGATATTGCTGCATCATCGGTGTCGGCATTGCTTTTCCTCCGAAAAAAGGTGATTTTTCTTTGTTTTACCGTTATTTTACGACTTCGCCCATAAGCGCGTAGGTCAGTGCTTTCGTGATGCGCACATCGGCAAACTGCCCGCGCAGGCTCTCGTCGGCGGGGATATGGACTATCTTGTTTCCGCCCGTTCTGCCCGAGAACATCTCGGGGGCGGTCTTGCTTTCGCCCTCCACGAGAACGCGGACAACCCTGCCCTCAAGCGGCAGGTTGCAGGCGAGCGCATTTTCCGCCTGCGCTTCTATAAGCCTTGCAAAGCGCGCGCTCTTCACCTCGTCCGGCACCTGATTTTCCATTTTTGCCGCAGGCGTGCCGTCGCGCTTGGAATAGATGAAAGAAAAAAGCATATCGTATCTGACGCGGCGCACCATGTCGAGCGTATACTCAAAATCCTCGTCCGTCTCCCCCGGGAATCCGACGATGATATCCGTGCTTATCGAGATATCCGGCATTTTTTCACGCATATAATCTATGAGTTCCAGATAAGCCGCGGTATCATAATGCCTGTTCATCTCGCAGAGAATTCTGTCGCTTCCGGACTGGAGCGGCAGGTGGAAATGACGCGCTATCTTCGGATTTGCCGCCACCGTGTCGATAAGCTTACGCGAAGCGTCTTTCGGATGGCTCGTCATGAATCTGATGATGAAATCGCCCTCTATTTTGCAAAGACGTGCGAGCAGGTCGGCAAAATCGCACTCTCCGTGAAACTCCTTGCCGTAGGAATTGACATTCTGCCCGAGCAGAGTTATCTCGCGGCAACCGTCGGCGGCGAGCGCACGAACCTCCGCTTCTATATCCTCGGGACGGCGGCTTCTCTCCCTGCCGCGCACATACGGAACGATGCAGTAGGTGCAGAAATTATTGCAGCCGTACATTATGCTCACCCACGCGCGGGCTTTGCTCTCACGGCGCACGGGAACTCCCTCGGCAAGCACGGCATCGCCCTCGTTTGGATAGAAAGAACGCCCTTCCGTCATAGTGTGATAAAGCATCTCGGGAAGTCGCCAGAGATGTTCCGTGCCGAAAACGAAATCTATATATGGATAGCTTTTCTTTATCTTGTCGCTCATGCTCACCTGCGAAACCATACAACCGCATACGCCGATGATGAGCTCGGGATTTTTCTCTTTCAGATGCTTGTAGCCGCCTGTTATCGAGAGTGCCTTTTTCTCCGCATGGTCGCGGACAGCGCAGGTATTGACTATTATCAGGTCAGCATCCGTCGTCTCGGAAACGATATTATAGCCCATATCGGCAAGAGTTCCCGCTATGCGCTCGCTGTCCGCCTCGTTCTGCTGGCAGCCGTATGTTATGACGCAGGCGTTTTTGCCTCCGTTTATCATCGCGGAAATATTCCTCGCATATTCATGCTGTTTTTCCATTTCCGCTTCCGTTATTATTCTCTTTTTTCCGCTTTCCATCCCGCAAACAAAGTCCTCTCCATTATAGTTATATATACATAGATATTATAATATATCTCGCTGTCAAAATCAAGAGGAATTTGTCTATTTTTGAGAATTGAAAAGGTCGCCCTCGGCATTTTTACCGCTGACGACCCCAATATTATGCTTTATCAGGTATTATCATATCCCGTTTTGCCGAACCGCACAAATGAAATTATAACGGAAATCATATTGAAAACCTCGCAGAGTATGCCGCCGACCGAGAAATAATAAATATTGTTCACTATCCACATCGGCGAGATAAGACAGAGCTGGGCTATGCGTATCGTCTTTCCGTTGTGCGTCCACATGGCAACCGTGCCGCCGCCCTGCGCCGCGAAAAGAATCAGCGCTATCCACCATTTCTCCCCGAAAACAAGGCACGCCAGAACACATGAGAGCGCAAAGCACGCTTCTGTGAGCACAAAATATCCGCGCTTTCTGCACTTTTCGCCAAGCGCGAAAACGACGCCGCGCATTATGCTGAAAATATTGAGCAGCATTCCCGCATACGAATGCAGAAGCGCGAACTGGAGCGCAAATGAAAGTCCGCATCCCGCCTGAAAAAGAAAATAATTTCTGTTCTTTTTGCATTGATAGGAAATCAGCGCGCAAGCCGTGCCGACATATCCGATAAGCTGTATCGGCGCGAAAAATTTTGTGATAAACCCGGGCATAAATCAAAACTCACTTGTCTTTTTTATATTTACAGAGCTATTATAGCGCGCAAAAAGCCGCATGGCAAGAGTTTTTCTCGAAAAATTCTTTTTTTCTCAAAATAACTCTTGACAAAAAGGGGTCTTTATGATATCATTGTAAAGCGATTTGCTTTACAGCACGGAGGGCAGTATGTTTGAGAAGGATTTGTCGCTGAATCTGCTTTTTGATACCTACGGCGAGCTTCTGCCGGAAAATCAGCGCGATATGTTCGAGCAATACTACTGCGACGACCTCTCTCTTTCCGAAATAGCAGAAAACGCGGGAATCACAAGGCAGGGCGTGCGCGACAGGATAGATAAGGCGCGCCGTGCGCTCACGATGTATGAGGAGAAGCTCGGCTTCGTAAAGAAGCTTTCGGAGCTTGAGGCGGCAAGAAGAAAAGCCGCTGAGAAACTCTCCGCTCTTCCAGAAAAAGAAGCAAAAGAAGCGCTCGCCGCGCTTGAAGAAATGAAAATCTGATTTGAGGGCGCCGGAAAACGCGCCCGATGGAGAAAATATATGTTTGCCGGTTTGCAGGAAAAGCTCGCTGAAGCTTTCAAAAAATTCAGAAACAAGGGCAAGCTCACGGAATCCGATGTAAAAGAGGGCATGCGCGCCGTCAAGATGGCGTTGCTCGAAGCGGATGTAAACTTCAGGGTTGTAAAGGAGTTTGTCGGCAAGGTAACCGAGCGTGCCGTCGGAAGTGAGGTTCTCGAAAGCCTTGTTCCCTATCAGCAGGTTATAAAAATAGTAAACGAAGAGCTGACGGCTCTGATGGGTTCCACGGAATCGAAAATAAAAATTGCCTCCAAGCCGCCTACGGTCATCATGATGGTGGGCTTGCAGGGCGCGGGCAAAACGACGCAGAGCGGAAAGCTCGCCGGGCTTTTCAAGAGGCAGGGCAAAAACCCGCTTCTTGCCGCATGCGATGTCTATCGTCCCGCCGCGATAACCCAGTTACAAGTAGTCGGCGATAAGCTCGGAATCCCCGTTTATACCGAGGGCGACAAGGTTTCGCCCGTCAAAATAGCAAAGAATGCCGTCCGTCACGCCGAGAAAAACGGCTACGATATGGTTTTCATAGATACCGCAGGCCGTCTGCATCTCGATGAAGCGATGATGGACGAGCTGCTCGATATCAAAAAGGAGACGGAACCCTCCGAGATACTCCTCGTCGTCGACGCGATGACAGGTCAGGATGCCGTCAATGTTGCCAAGGCTTTTGATGAAAAGCTCGATATCACGGGCGTCGTCATGACAAAGCTGGACGGCGATACGCGAGGCGGCGCCGCCCTCTCGATAAGATATGTCACAGGCAAGCCGATAAAATTCATCGGCGTGGGCGAAAAGCTTGATAATATCGAGGTTTTCCATCCCGACAGAATGGCATCGCGCATACTCGGCATGGGCGATATGCTCTCGCTCATAGAGAAAGCCGAAAAGAGTTTCGACGAGAAGAAAGCGGCAGAGCTGGAAGAAAAGCTCCGCAAATCCCGCTTCACGCTCACCGATTATCTCGACCAGTTTTCGCAGATACGCAATATGGGCAGTATAGAATCCATCCTCGGAATGATGCCGGGCGTCAAGCAAAGCGCCATCAAGGATGCGAAAATAGACGAGAAGATGCTCGACCGCACCGAGGCGATAATCCTTTCGATGACGCCTGCCGAGCGAGAAAAGCCCGAGATTATAAACTCCTCAAGAAAGAAGCGCATTGCCGCGGGAAGCGGTACAAGCGTTGAGGATATAAACCGCCTGCTCAAGCAGTTTGACCAGATGAGCAAGATGATGAAGCAGTTTGCGGGAAATAAGAAAAAGGGCTTCGGCAAGATGCCTTTCAAAATCTAAGTATAAATAGTCAGAGGCGATATGCCGACTGAATTTTTATAAAAAACAAATAAAATCATAAATTCTTTACGGAGGAATCAAAAAATGTCAGTTAAAATCAGACTCAGAAGAATGGGCGCAAAGAAAGCTCCCTTTTACCGCGTAGTGGTAGCGGATTCCCGTTATCCCCGCGACGGCAGATTTATAGAGGAAATCGGTTACTATAACCCTCTCACAAATCCCGCCGATATCAAAATTGATGCTGAAAAAGCTAAGGCATGGCTTGAAAAGGGCGCTCTCCCCACAGAAACAGCAAAGAGCGTTCTCAAGAAAGCCGGCGTAACCGAGTAATCGGAGAAGCGCAATGGTTAATCTCAGCGAGACACTCGCGGATATGGCTCGCGCCATAGTAGATGACCCCGAATCCGTCACCGTAGCGGAAAAAGTAACCGAAAACGGAACTGTGGTTCTGGAACTTTCCGTTGCTCCCGACGATATGGGAAAAGTCATCGGTCGCGGCGGCAGAATTGCCAAGGCGATAAGACAGGTGATGAAAGTCGCGGCTAATAACTGCGGCAAGAGAGTTACCGTAGACATAAGATAACAGAAAAAGCGATGCTCCGGCATCGCTTTTTTTGCTCCGCAAAAATTTTTACTTTAATTTTTCTGCGAAAGTCATGGATTTTTCTATATATTGACAGAAGACAAAATTTATGGTATAATATATACGAAAGTTTAAATAAAATTATATCCAAACGCAACTGCCGTGCGTAAATC
>CAVESF010000001.1:30370-128842 GCA_963618495.1 Acutalibacteraceae bacterium | reverse complement strand
CGAAACTCTATTGCTAAGCTTATTTGCCATAAGCATAAGCAATATCGTTGTAAGAGCGAGACCTGCTATTGCTACCACCATTCTTTTCACCTCTTTTCTTTTTGCCCAAATAGTCACACATGGCTATTACGATGTGTGACTAAGTAGTGAGTAATACTTATCGCATGCGCGTATAAATATATAGTCCAAAAGACCGCCGCAACTGTCAAACTTATTATACAACTTCGCAATAAAACAAAAGTATCCTCAAAGCTCTTGAAAAAAACCTCGGTTTGTGATAAAATAGTATCACATCCGAGGCTTTTAAAAGGCAATCAAAAGGGAGCTGAAAATGAAAAAGAAGTATCTGTTTTATATCACGGGCTTTTTTTCGGGACTTTCCGTAATGGCGATAGAGCTTGGCGCATCGCGACTGATGGCACCGTACTTTTCTTCTTCGCAGATAGTATGGACTATCATCATCGGTACGATAATGATAGCTATGGCGTTGGGAAATATTCTCGGCGGGAAAATGGCTGACAAAAGCGAAAATCCCGACAGGCTTTTCATCTGGATATTTGCTGCGGCGACATGGACTATGCTTATCCCGCTGCTCGGCAAATTCGTGATATCGGGCGTTGCCGTTGTACTGGCGCTTTTTGTGACAAAAAATTATCTCATCTGGGCGGCGCTTGTTTCATGCATACTTGTTTTTGTTTTCCCATTGCTTGTGCTCGGCATGGTAACACCGAATCTTGTTAAATTTGCCGTTTCCAGCCTTGAGGAAAACGGGCGCACTGTCGGCATAATCGAAGCCTGCAATACCGTCGGTAGCATACTCGGAACATTCCTGCCGACTTTCGTCACGATTCCTTATATCGGCACGGCGCTGACTTTTGTCATATTCGCGTCACTGCTTTATATCGTTTCGATAACATATTTCATCCTGCGCAAAAAATTCATAGTGAAATGCTCGGTCATCGCCGCCGTGGCGCTTGCTCTCGGCATACTCTCGATGAATATCGGCGTGGCTTTCTGGAATAGAAATATTCTCTACGAGGGCGAATCCATATACAATTATCTGCGCGTGGAGGAGGACGACAATTCTCTTATTCTTTCCACAAATGTGCTTTTCGGCGTGCAGTCCATAAAGCGCAAGCACGGCGGGCTTACCGGAATGTATTATGACTGTGCGCTTGCCGCGCCTGCCATGGCAAAAAATTCTCCTGACGATGGAATATCCGTCTGTATTCTCGGACTCGGCACGGGTACTTTTGCCGCGCAATGCGAAAAATATTTCGGCGTGACGGATACGGACGGCGTCGAAATAGATAAGAAGATAGTGAAGCTGGCATATGAATATTTCGACCTTTCCGACAAAGTGAATGTCTTTGTCGAGGACGGACGCGCTTTTATTTCGCGCACGGAAAAGAAATATGATGTCATCATGGTGGATGCCTATCAGGATATAACGATACCTTTTCATATGTCGAGCAGGGAATTTTTCTCGGAGGTGCGCTCGCATCTCAAAGAAAACGGCGTCATGGTTGTCAATATGAATATGTATACCAAGGATGACGGCGGAATAAACGATTATCTCTGCGGGACGATACTTTCGGTTTTTGACTGTGCCTATACCTATGCCACAGGCGGCACAAATATCGAGCTTTTCGCTTCCTCGGGTTTTGACTGCGCAGAGCGCCTGCGCGAAAATCTGCCGTTGCTCGGCGAAGAGCTTCGCCCGTTTCTTTCGAAAGTGAGCGGTTCGCTTGAGAAAAAAGAAAAATCAGATTATATCTTCACGGATGATAAAGCGCCTGTCGAGCTTCTCGGAATGCGTGTGCTTGACGAAATGATATCAGACGAGCTTTCCGCCGTGAAAGAGATGATAAAAGGCAAAAGCATAGGTGAGCTTTTTGATATGCTCATCTCGGGGCAGTTTGCCTGAGCAAAAATTACAGAGAGGTTTAAAAATGAACACAAAGGAAATTTCGGAAATCAAAAAGACGCTCAGTCCGGACAGAAGCACGATTGCTTCGGTTTGCGGCTGTTATGTAAACGCAAGCGGAAAGATAATAGCAAAATTTTCGCGTCCGCTCGGACTGATGGGAGAGGATGAGGCGGAAAAATATCTCTTCATTTTCAAAAAGACAATATCGGGTTCGCTTTCCAAGAACCTTTTCAATATGGATTTTTCGACATCGCAGGTTTCTGGCGGGGAAGAATACAAGTTGCTTTCACGCCTGCGCACAAGTGAACTCGGCGATGAAGAAGCACTCGACGCTTTCTATGCGCTTGTTGCCAAGAGCGTCGCTATGAAAGATAATTATGTGATACTGCTCGCCTCGGCGAAATATGATGTGCCTTTCAAGCATACAGACGGAAATACGCTTGCCGACGATTCAAGCGAGATTTTCTCGCATATATTCTGCTCGGTTTGCCCTGTGAAAGCTTCGAAGGCTTCGCTTACATACGACCCCGATGAGAAGCTTTTCCGCAATAATGCGGGTGCTTCCGCCGTTTCCGCGCCGGAAATGGGATTTATGTTTCCTGCTTTTGACTGCCGCCGCACAAATATTTACGGTGCGCTTTTCTATACGAGAACGACAAAGGATATACATTCGGATTTTACGGAGGCTGTATTCGGAAATGATATTCCCATGCCTGCCGATGTTCAGGAGGAAAGCTTCCGTGCGCTGATATCGGAGACGCTTGCTGATGCCTGCGACCTCACGGCGATAAAGGAAATGCGCCGTCAGATAGAAGAGAAGATAGAGGAACACAAGGCAAGCGGCGAGGAAGAGCCGCTCACACTGGATGGCGGCGCGATAAAGGAGATACTTGCAAACTGCGGAGCATCGGAAGCGGGTCTTGCCGCATTTTCCGAGAGTTTCAAGGAAAATTTCGGAGAGATGACGGAGCTTGACCCGAAGAATCTGATAAATACGAAGAAATTCGAGCTCCGCACGCCGGATGTTGTGATAAAGGTAGCACCCGATAAGCCCGAACTTGTGCAGACGAAAGTCATCGGCGGCGCGAAATTTATAATGATTCGCGCGGACGAGGGCGTGGAGATGAATGGGCTGAATATGTTGATATAAAAGATGTCATTCCTTTCTCGCACTTTGTAGGGACAAAGAGAATGATTCAGTGTGGAAAAGCCACCACTGAACGGCATCGGCGATACGGCATATCGGCAAAAATTATCATATCAAAAGCGGGAAGCCATGCGACTTCCCGTTTTTGTATATCACGATTTCTTTTTCTTTACCGCATGAACAGCATAGACGCCGCCGAGAAGCACGATGATGCATATTATCGGCAGACCTACCTTGACAAAAGCATTTTTGCTTTCGGCAGAGGTGTCTGAGGTTGATTGCGCTGTGGTGTCGACCGTTGATGTGGTTTTGATTGCAGTTACAGTAGTTTCGGCTGTAGCGATAGCAGCGATTGTGGCGGTCGTAACTGTCGTGGCATTTGCAGTTGTTGTGGTTGTTTCAGCCGTGGTCGCTTTGGTTGTGGTCGTAGCCGTTGTGGTGGTTGTAGCCGTTGTTGTAGCGGCTGTCGTCGTAGTAGTAGCGGTGGTTGCTGTCGCTTCGGTTGTTTCAGGTGTTGTTGCGGCGGTTGTTGCTGTGGTTGTCGTAATTGTTTCGCTTTTGGAAAACTGCGGATAATCTGCCGCAATGTGTCTCTCGAGCAATTTTGCTATCTCCGCATGCCCGACTGCCGACGGATGAAAATCAAACTTTGTATAGTTGAGCGTTCCGTTCATGAGCGCCCAGATATCCTGCGCAGAAATATTGCTTGCCGTAGAGAAGCAAGCCTTGTTTCCGTTGAGCGCGGCGGCAACATCGACAACGGTACATTTTTTCTCTGCGGCGCGCGTGCGGATGATATTATTGAGTTTTTTTATATACGGGTCAAGCAATGTTCCCGCATTGTATCTGTCCATCACGGTGAGGTCGCCGTATGGATTGTAAAGCGTCTGAATATACACTTTGCAATCGGGATTATGCTCGCGGATAGCCGCAAATATCGCGCGGAGATTTTCATCAAAAGCCGCATATGTTGCGTCTATTTCTGCAGAATGGTCGGTGACATCCAAGCTGAGCGCCTGCGGAAGTATGTACTTGTATTTATCAAGCAGGTCGTTTCCGCCTATTGAAACGGAGATGAATTCCGCGCCTGCTATGGCGCGCTTTATTTCATCACTGCCGTTTATTTTTGCAAGCAAATCGGCACTTGTCGCACCGTCAACGCCGTAATTTCGCTCGGCAATACCGAGCTTTTTTGAGAGGAGCGTGGCATATCGCGTTGCTTTATCGGCAAGCCCGTAACCTGTGGTTATCGAATCGCCGAATATGAGATAATCTCCGCTTTCTTTCGCATGAGTGCAGAGAGAAAGGCCGAGGCAGAAGAGCATTATTGCCGCTAATACAAGAGAAATCAGTTTTTTCAAGCTTCATTACCGTCCGAAAATTATTTTTGCTTTTATTTTACCACCGACTGCGGCGGCAGTCAATATATTTTGTACTTTTTCATCGGTATTTAATACAAAACGCTTGAAAGCGCGAAAATATTATGATAAAATATCATTGTAAATATTTTCAGAGGTATACTATAATGAACAAAACAAAACTCAGAATAAAAAAACTTGATGAGAGGGCGACAGTTCCCTCATATGGAAGCGAATTTTCCGCAGGAGCGGATATTTATGCGCTCTGCGATGAACCGATGACAATAGAGGCAGGGAAGACCGCGTTTGTCCATACTGGCATTTCGCTTGAAATACCGGAGGGACTTGTCGGGCTTATCTATGCGAGAAGCGGACTTGCCTGCAAGAGCGGACTTGCGCCCGCAAACAAGGTCGGCGTGATAGACAGCGATTATCGCGGAGAGATAGTCGTCGCTCTGCATAATCACGGCGATATCGTGCGCACTGTTTCTATGGGAGACAGAATAGCGCAGATAGTTTTCGCGCCGTATGTTTATGCCGATTTTGAGGAAGCGGTCGAGCTTTGCGATACTGCAAGAGGAAGCGGCGGTTTCGGCTCAACCGGAAAATAAACGGGATAAAACGCGAGAGTACCGATAAGCCTCCCTTTATACAAGGGAGGTGGCACGGCTTGCCGTGACGGAGGGATTGTAATGCAGAGAAAGCATAATAAAGAGATTGTTCCGCTTGCGAAAATGCTGCGGAAGAACATGACCAAAGAAGAAAAGCATCTCTGGTACGATTTTTTGCGTGGATATCCTGTTCGCTTTTCTCGTCAAAAGGTTTTGGGAAAGTATATCGCTGACTTTTACTGTGCCGAGGCTAAACTTGTCATTGAACTTGACGGTTCAGGGCATTATACCGATGAAGGAAAGCAATACGATAGAGAAAGAACAGCTTTTCTTGAAGGATATGGATTGACGGTAATCAGAATACCGAATACAGAGATATGCTATAATTTCAAAGGCGTTTGCGATTATATAAGCCGTATTGTAGAGCAATCCATCGGTCAGATTGCGCGGGCATTATAGGTGCGGTGAAGTTTTGGGGCTGCTTACAATCCCTCCGCCTCGCATTGCTCGGCACCTCCCTTTACACAAGGGAGGCTTGCTACCATGGTTGGCTGTTGCTTCTCAGCATAAATTATACTGCTCATTCCAACCTGCGGTTGGATGAAAATGCCGTTTGTCAAACCGTCGCGCCATTGTTTTTCTGCGGAAAGCGGTTTATAATGTGATTGTAGCTACAAAAAAACAATCACGGAGGTTAAATATGGAAAATTTCAGGCTTAACGAACAAATTGCTTTTTTGAGAAAAGCGAAAGGCACAACACAGGAAGAACTGGCAAAGGCGCTCGGCGTGACAAATCAGGCAGTCAGTAAATGGGAATCTTCGCAGTGCTGTCCCGACATTCAGCTTCTGCCAGGTATAGCCGAATATTTCGGCGTGTCCATAGACGAACTTATGGGATATAAAGGTGCCGATACATCCGCCGACATGATATTGCAGCTTCGCACGACTATAGACGACATGCCCGCGGGCGATGATGTTAAGACGGTACTGAAAATGGCATACACGCTCCACGCGGCATATTTTTCAAAGATTATGCGTTCCGGCGGAAATCACGGCTTTGATGCCGACAGTGCCGTAGAACATGCCGGAAATGCGGAATGGGGAATGTCATGCATAGCACTGCCGAATATAACAACGCGTATGCGTTACGGCTCGGTATTCTTTTCGGATAATGAAAACTTTCATCTTGAAAGAACAGAAAGGATATCCGAGCTTTGCGGTCATATGAAAACTCTCGGCGATATGCAAGCTATGACGATATTCACGGCGCTTTATGCGCTGACGGTAAAGAACGAAAGCGTATATGCTGACATAAAAGAAATAGCCGAGCGCGCAGAAATACCCGAAAACATCGTTTCGGAATATCTCGAGGGAAAACTCTTCGGATATTTATCCGTTCAGAGTGGCAAAGAGGGCTATACCTACCGTATTTACAAGCAGTATATGCATATAGTCCCGATTCTGGCGATGATTTGCAATCCGTAATTTCAACAGAAAATGCTCTTTGACAAAGAGTCAAAAAACTCACCGCGGCGAAGCCGAGGTGAGTTTTTCTTTTTATATTTTCATAAATACAGCTGACTGCGCGGGGATTTTTATCTTTTTGCCGTCCGCTTCCGTTTTGCTGCCGAAAGAGTAGAGCACTTCTTTTGCGATAAGTCCGCATTCAAACTCGGCAGGCTTTGCCGAGGGATTTATCACGACGAGTATCTTTTCGCCGTCCGCTTCTCTCGTATATGCGAGCGGGCATGCATTCTTTTCCGCATAGATGAAATCTATCTTTCCCTTGCTTTCGAGTGCAGGATGCGACTTGCGCAGGGAAATGAGCTTCTTTACCTCATGGTAGAGCGAATTTTCATCCGCGATGCTCTTTTCCACAGTCGGGCGGTTCGGGTCGGGGTCGAGCGGGATATATAGCTTATCGGGCGCAGAATTTCCGAAGCCCGCGTTTATGCCGCCGTTCCACTGCATGGGCGAGCGCGAGCCTGTTCTGCCGTAGCCGCCCTCGACAGATGTCAGATCTTTGACATAACGCATGCCTATCTCATCGCCATAATAGATGAAAGGCACGCCGGGCATGGAGAGCAGAAAAGCGAAAGCTATCTTCATTTCCGTTTCATCGAGAGTCAGTGCCATGCGGTCCATATCGTGATTTCCCGAGGGAATGCAGATAAGACCCTTGCCGTTGGTTTTGGCGTAGTTTTCCTTATATTTATTTACAAATTCAGAGATATCGCCGTCCGCTTTGGCGGAAAAGTACGGTTTGTCCGTTCTGAAAAGCTCGGGATAATGCGAGGGTCCGAAATGAAGCAGAAAATCCATATGAAAGCCGCCTGCTATCGCCTTTTCCGGTTCGCCCCATTCGGAAACAAGCACCGCCCCGGGATATTCGCTGTCGAGAAAAGTGCGGAATCTGCGCCAGAGAGCGATATTGCCATTGCCGTCCTCATCGTTTTTGACGAGCGAGCCTGCCATATCTACGCGGAATCCGTCGCAGCCCATGTTAAGCCAGAAGCGCATTATGTCCTTTGCCGCCTCGATTGTTTTCTTTGGCGCTTCGTCATCCATGCTGTTCTGCCAAGGACGCTCGGGCCTGTAGAAGCCGTAATTGAGCGCCGGCTGATGCGAGAAAAAATTCACGGCACATACGCCGTTTCGCGGGGAAAAGCCGAGAATGCAACTCATGCAGGGCTTTTCCCATATGCTGTCTGTCCATACATAGCGGTCGGTATATTCGTTTTTCTCCGATTTCATCGATTCCGTAAACCACTTGTGGCGGGCAGATGTGTGCCCTATGACAAGGTCGAGCAGAATTTTCATTCCTCTTGCGTGAACCTCGGAGAAAAGCCGCTTCATATCATCGTTTGTGCCGTATCGCGGCGCGGCGGAATAATAATCGGTGATATCGTATCCGGCATCGAGAAAGGGCGATTCATAATGAGGATTCATCCATATCGCGTTACAGCCGAGTTCCTTTACATAATCGAGCTTTTCTATGATTCCGTTTATATCTCCTATGCCGTCCGCATTCGAATCGCGGAAAGACTGCGGATATATCTCGTAAAAGACGGCATTATCAAGCCAATGTGCCATTTTTACCTCGCTTTATAAAATCAGAATTTTTCCGTTTCAAAAGCATCCCACGGGATATTGACAGTCTTACCCTGAGAGATGAGTTCGTCTATATGCAGAATGAGAGGGAACTGCTCCTTTGCCGCTTTGCCTGCGGCGATAAGCTCCTTGACAGCCTCTGCCGTTCTGCCGGCGATAACGATGGATTCAAGCGTTACGCCCTTGAGAGTTTCCATAGCGTCGTCAAAGGACATGCCCTCGCCGAGAAGAGTACCGATGCGGCGAGTTCTTCCGCCGAATACGGTGACATAGAGGTCGCCCGCGCCGAGCGTGATATTTTCGGGTCCGCCCTCGCAGATATCGAGCAGACGAATCATTTCCTTTACAGCCTGACCGAAGAGCGCTGCCTGCGAATTGTAATGCTCAAACTGTCTGCCCTCGCGCTTATATGACATACCGATGGCGAGCGAAACGCCGAGCGCATATGCATTTTTCAGTGCAACGGCGCATTCAACGCCACGTACATCGGTCGAGAGGCTTACATGATAGTAATCTGTTTCAAAGAGGGAGCGAATCCAGCGGAGCTCTTCTATATTTTCGCCGCAGAATGTAACTTCTGTCGGGTCATGGTCGGCAAGCTCATAGCTTGTGCAGGGACCTCCGACTGCGTTGAAGGAAATTTTTTTGTCTGTCTTTGTGCGGTAGACTTCGGGATATGAAACAAGCTTGCCGCCTCCGAGATGAACCATGCCTTTTGTTATCGAAAGCACGGAAAGCTCCTCGGGAATAACGGGGATTACATTTTCGATGAACCAATCGAGACCGAATGAAGAAACGCCGCCGATGAGCAGGTCTGCGCCGTTCAGTGCTTCTGCAAACTCCTCATACTGATAGTATGTGATGCCTGCGGGCATTTTTCTCTTCAGCGTGAGATGCTCGCCTGTCGCTCTTGCGTGGTCGATTATCTTGCGGTCGAGCGGAGTGCCTACGATTCTTATTGTGTTGCCGTTGTCGGCGGCGGGGAAGGTTATGGCGCTGCCCATCATGCCTGCGCCGATTACTGTGATTACTGCCATTTTTATTTTTCCTTTCGAATTAAAATTTCTTTTTCAGAAGTTTCCCGAGGTGAGCTTTATCAGCAGATTCAGGTCATCCGGCTGAACCTTTGCCTCATGCGCCGCGCGGTTTCGCTTTATCGCGCCGCATTTTTCGCATTTGTGAATGATGATATAACCCTTTTTCGCATCGGGCTCGACCCTTATCGGACGCATTATACCGCCGCACGGATTTGCCCTGTCGCCCGGATTTATATCAACATGAAGCGAGCAGAGACATCTCGGGCAATGATTGCGCGAACTGTAGCCGAGCGGATGAACCTCGAGACCGCAATTTCTGCAGATGAATGAGCCGTCGTTTTTCGTGAAAAGCTTTTGCTCCGTATATCTCACCTCCGAGCATTTTTCTTATAATATTATGCTACAAAAAAGTTTTTTTGTCAAGTATTATGCTTGACTTTTCAACATGATTGTGCTAAACTTCAAATGTAAAAATACTTTTTCCAAACGGAGGATTGAAAAACAATGAAATTAAGCGTACAGACCGGATATACAATCGGAGTGCTCGGTGTGGATGCCGCCTTTGACGCATACCGCAAAGCCGGCTTTGACTGCCTTGATCTGGGAATTGATGAAAATGTCACCATTTCATGGAGAGAAAAGCTGAACGGGGACGAAGACCCGTTTTTCGGTGACAGAAAAAACTATATGGCATATGTGAATACTATAAAAGCCGCATGCGAGCGCACAGGACTTACAATAGGACAGGCGCACGCACCTTTTCCGCTCGGTGAATGGGGCAATGAAAAAATGAATGCCCGCGGAATAGAATGGGGCAATATCTGCATTGAAATATGCGGACTTCTCGGTTGCGATAAGCTCGTTGTTCATCCCCTGCACCGCAACAGCATGAGAATGAATCCTTCCTCAAGAGCCGAAGAATGGGAAATGAATATTCCGATGTATACCGCGCTTATCCCGCAGCTCAAAAAATATAAGGTGACATGCTGCCTTGAAAACATCTGGAGGCTGGATTATACCACAAAGAAGATTTACAGCGGCGTGTGTTGCGACATGAACGACGCGTGCAAATATATAGACTATCTCAATAATATTGCTGGGGAGAAGCTTTTCGGCTTCTGCCTCGATACGGGACATCTCACTCTTGTCGGACTTGACACCAAGGACGCCATAGAGGCTCTCGGAGACAGGCTTGTAGCGCTCCATATCAATGATAACCACGGCACAGAGGATAATCATGTTATTCCGTATGCGGGAGTTACCGTATGGGACAGATTTATTCACGGCATTGCCGAATCGGATTATGAGGGAAGCCTCAATTTTGAAACCTTCGGTCAGTATAAAGCCGTACCCAACGATTTCATTACAACGGCACTCGGATGGACAGCCGATATAGGCAGATATTTTGATAAGAAGATATCGGAGATAAGAGCTGCAAAATGACAAAAAAGCATTGCGGTATTCATGCCGTAATGCTTTTTTAAATATTCGTTTTGTCTTGACTTTATCATGTGCTTGTGCTATACTTCAGGTGTAAATTATTTTAATAAAACGGAGGAATCCTTAAGATGAAAATAGGTGTACAGACAGCTCATACAATAGACGCACTCGGAATAGACGGTGCTTTTGACGCGTATCGCGACGCAGGCTTTGACTGCGTTGACCTCAATCTTGACGATCGTCCCAAGCTGTCATGGAGCGAGCTTCGCAACGGCACAGAAGACCCTTTCTTTGCAAGCGAAGAGGGATATATGCCGTTTGTCGATGCCGTCAATGCGGCAAGCAAACGCACAGGCGTGAAGATAGGGCAGGTTCATGCGCCGTTTCCGCTCGGCTTCCGCGGACTGGATGAGGCAAACGAACGCGGTCTGCGCTGGGGAAAGACATCCATAGAAATATGCCGCCTTTTTGATTGCGACAAAATAGTCATTCATCCGCTCTTTGAGGGAAGCATGAAGCTGAATCCGACGACAAGAGCAGAGGAATTTGAGATGAACATTCCTTTTTATTCCACATTCATTCCGCTTCTTCGCAAATACCATATCACATGTTGCCTTGAAAACATGTGGGGGCAGGATTGGCAGACAAAGAAAATATACCGCACGGTCTGCTCAGATATGAGCGATGCCTGCAGATATATCGACCGTCTCAACGAAATATCCGGAGAAAAGCTTTTCGGCTTCTGCCTTGATATCGGTCATCTTGTGCTCTGCGGACTTGATAATTACGAGGCAATAACAGAGCTCGGTGACCGCCTCGTGACGCTCCATATTCATGATAATGACGGCATAGACGATAACCATGTTATCCCGTATATGGGTGTAGTGATCTGGGAGAGATTCATACGCGGGCTTGCCGATATCGGCTATAACGGCACGCTCAGCTTTGAGACGGCAGGGCAGTACAGAAAAGTGCCGACGGATTTGCTTCCCGCAATGCTGAAATGGACGGCGGACACAGGCAGATATTTCGATAAGAGAATAGCCGAAATAAGAAACGCAAAATAATAAAAAGCGGTGATAATAAAAGCCCTTGCCTGATCTGATGCGATCGGGCAAGGGCTTTTGCGTCAGTGTTTTGTTTTTGTATATGTGTTTTTCATGGCGTCTTCGAGGGCTTCATTGCAGGATTTTGCCGCGGAGGCAGTCGCCTTTGCAAGGTTGTTTTTGCCGGTGACTATCATGTCGCAGACTCTGCCGTTGAAGCCTGTATTTTCATTGAAGACACCGTAGTCGAAATTGAGAGAGCTGAGGACTATATCGAGCATTTCACCCGCACCCTCGTCGCAGAGGCACTGGGTCTTTATGCACTTGATATATTCGGGATAGAGAAGCATTTCGGAATGATAGCCGAATACCTCAAGGAACTGCGCCGCTTCGTTCGGGTTCAGTATCGTGTCGGGAACACGGATTCCGTAGCCGCGGTTTGAAACATATGTGCCGTAGTTTTCCTGTGATTCGTCATATTTCGGGAAGGGAACGACAGCAAGCCGCTTCTCATCGAATTTGATACCGTAGTTTATCAGCTCATTGTCGGAATGAAGTCTGTAGAGCCACTGCACATTGAAGAGCGCCTGCCCGTTTGCGAGAGCGTTTACGCTGTTCAGCTCACCTGTGGAGCCGAAGGCGGAATTTTTGTAAACCGAGCCTGCGAGATCAATCAGACCGCTTACAAACGAGAGATCCGTATTGCTTCCGTCCATGCAGACATATTGGTCGTTTTCGTTTTTCACGATGCTCTTTAAACCGAAGCCGTAGAAGAGACCGAAATGGCATTTTACATTCGGATTTATGAGCAAACCGAAAATATCGCCGTCCTCATATGCCATCTGCGAGTTGCCGTCCACATCCGTGCGAACCGCTTCCATGAGCGTGAGCATTTTGTCGACAGTCCATTTGCCGGATTTTACTGTCTGATAGAGATCAATGTCTGTTTTGCCTGCGGCTTTTGCGCGGTCATATATATCCATATCGGCAAACATCG
The DNA here is from genome assembly GCA_963618495.1 of Acutalibacteraceae bacterium. GTDB lineage: Bacteria > Bacillota > Clostridia > Oscillospirales > CAG-272 > Apopatosoma. The sequence continues at coordinate 116,164 of CAVESF010000001.1, read as the reverse complement.
TGACTACCGAATCATACATATTCAGATTGAACTTGCCAGAGAGCGAATGTACAACCTTTGTCCCCTCGTATGTGAAGCTGAAAGCATCGATGTAGTCCTGGTTCCACCAGCTGTGAGTAAGATCGATATCGAGCGCCGCGATATTATAGCACTGCATACCGTATTCATACCAGAGACGCATGGAAAAATCATAGTTATGCTGTCCGGTTGCTCTGTCGGTGCTTATCAGAGCACGCGTATCGTCCGATTGAGTCTGCTTTATCTTACAGTTGTAGAGGCTTTCCACTATGGAATTTCTGCTTATTATGGCTTCGGTTATGATATTGTCGTCGCCTGTGGCTTCCGCATATATTTCATAACAGTCCCAGCCGCCGCTCCAGCCCTGCTGAACAGCGAAGTTGAAGGTTTTTCCTCCGAAGTTCACATCCATGAAATCAGGGTGCTTTTCCTTGCCTGTGAGTGCGGTTGTACTGCTGTCGGTGACCGTCGTTTCGCCGGAGGAGGCGGTCGCTTTGCTTTCCGTTGCGGTGTCGGATGTTGCCGCCGATGATTTGGTCGTAGCCGATGCTTCGGCTGAGGTGGTTACATCTCCTGTAGCTTTGCTGTTGCTTGTGGCATCAGGGGTTTCTTTCCCGCAGGATGCTAAAAGCAACAGACACAGAACAAATGATATGGTGAGTAATACCGAAATTATTCTTTTCATATTGCCGTCCTTTGATTTTATTATTATTTATAAATATTATATTACTTTGCGGCGGTCAAGTCAACATCGCCGTGGACTTACTGTGATATTAGCAAAAAAACAAATACGAAAAGCAAAAGCAGAGCAAAATCGGGAAATTTGATTTGTGCGTCATGCACAAATCAGCCAAAGTAATTTTATGCAAAAAAGCAGGAACGTGAGCTCCTGCTTTTTTGCTGCTTGGCAAAGTTAATGCATCGATTTCTATATACATTACTTGAAAATCAGTTCATCTTTTTGTATGTGTCGCTCATAGTTTGGTCGAGAGCGTTCTGGCAGGTCTTGGAAGAGGTAGCGATAGCCTTGGAAAAAATGTTCTTTCCGCTTGTTATCATTTCGCCGATTCTGCCGATGAGACCTGTATGGCTGTTCCAGATGCCGTAGTCGCAACGGGCGGATTTCAGAACGATATCGAGCATTTCGCCTGCATCTTCATCACAGAGGCACTGAGTCTTGATGCACTTGATATATTCGGGGTAGAGAAGCATTTCGGAATGATAGCCGAATACTTCGAGGAACTGAGCCGTTGCCGAGAGATCTGTTATGGCTTTGGAAACCATGAGACCATATCCGCGATTGCATATGAATGTGCCGTATTCCTCCTGATCCTCGCTGTACTTCGGGAAGGGGATAACGGAAATGCGCTTTTCGCTGAAGTCAATACCGTAGTTTATCAGCTCATCATCGGAATGCAGTCTTATCAGCCACTGAACATTGAAGAGCGACTGTCCGTTTGCAACGGCTTTGACCGTATTGAGCTCGCCTATCTGACCGAAGGCGGGACTCTTGAATACCGATGCGGCTTTATCTATAACGCCGTTTACATACGAAATATCCGTATTTGTTGTATTCAGGCTGACATAGGCATCGTTTTCATCCTTGATTACGGTTTTGATTCCCGCACCGTAAACGAAGCCGAGCTGAGGGAGAATATTTGCATTTACGAGGAAGCCGTAGACATCTCCGTCCTCAAAGCTCATCTGCGAGTCGCCGTTTGCATCGACTTTTGCCGCTTCCATGAGCGCGAGCATGGTGTCTATTGTCCACTTTCCGTCTTTTACTGTCTGATAAAGGTCGATATTCGTTTTGCCGGAGGCGACGGCACGATCGTAAACATCCATATCAGCAAACATTGTCACTATGGAATCATACATGATCAGATTGAATTTGCCGGAGAGAGAATGAAGAACCTTTGTGCCCTCATATGTGAAGCTGAAGGCATCGATATAATCCTGATTCCACCAGCTGTGAGTGAGGTCTATATCGAGATTTGCGATATTCATGCATGAGCTTGGAACATTATAGAAGAGCTTCATCATAAAGTCGTAATTATGTGTTCCCAGCGCAATATCGTTGTCGAGAAGGCTTCCGGGACCGTCTGTCTTGGTATCCCTTATCTTGCAGTTATAGAGGCTTTCGACAACGGAATTTCGGTTGATTATCGCCTCTGTTATCAGATCGTCGTTTCCGGTTGCTTCTGCGTATATCTCATAGCAGTCCCAGCCTCCGCTCCAGCCTTTGGAAACGGCAAAATTGAAGGTTTTTCCGCCGAAGTTGACATCCATGAAATCGGGGTGCTTTTCCTTGCCCGTGAGCACGGTCGTACCCGTTGCTTCGCCCGAGGTTGTAGACTCGGTGCCGCTTGTCGAAGCGGTTGTCTTGCCTGAATCGACGGTTGTGGCGGCTGTTTTTTCGGTGCCGCTTGTGCTGACGGTGCTTTCTGTCGTCTGCTTGTTGCTTGCCGTTGTCGTGTTTTCAGGTTCCTTTTCTCCTCCGCAGGCGGCGAGCAGCAGTGCAAGCACAAGCATTGACGCCGCGAGGAAGAGAGACAGAGCTTTTTTCATATGGGTTTCTTCCTTTCATAATTATATATTTCAATATTTTGAAAAAATCAAAATATTTTCGGATATTTGTGGGGTGTGAGGAGAAAAGGTCAGTTCAGATTTTTGGAGAGCTCCTTCGATACGTTTGCAAGTGCTTCGTCTGCCGCTTTGCTTGCGGAGGCGATGGCTTTAGATATATTGTTTTTGCCGCTTGACATCATGTTGCCTATGCGGTTTACTATGCCGATGTGGGTGTAGAAATGACCGAAATCAACAAATGCGGATTTGAGAACAATCTCGAGCATTTCACCTGCATTGTCATCGCAGAGGCACTGGGTCTTGATGCACTTGACGTATTCGGGATAGAGAAGCATTTCGGAATGATAGCCGAATACCTCGAGGAACTGGGCGATAGCCTTCTGATCGGTGACGGACTTGGAAACCTGGAGTCCGTAGCCGCGGCTGAAGATGAAGGAATGATAGTCCTCCTGATTTTCATCAAATTTCGGATACGGAACGACTGAGATGCGCTTTTCGCTGAAATCGATGCCGTAGTTTACAAGCTCATGGTCGGAATGAAGTCTTATTGTCCACTGCGCATTGAAGAGCGATTGACCGTTTGCCAGAGCCTTCACGCTGTTTGTCTCGCCGATAGAGCCGAAGGAGGGACTCTTGTATATTTTGCTTGCCTCGTCTATGACCTTGCTTACATAAGCCATATCGGTATTTGAGGAGCTGATGCTGACGTACTGATTGCTTTCATCTTTCGTTACGGTCTTGATTCCCGTTGAGTAGAAGAACGAATATTCCGAGATGGAATTTTTGTGAGCGATGAAGCCGAAGATATCTCCGTCCTCAAAAGTCAGCTGTGAGTCACCATTTACATCGACTCTTGCCGCATCCATGAGCTCAAGCATCTTTTCTATAGTCCATGTGCCGTCCTTTACTGTCTGATAGAGGTCGATATTTGTCTTGCCGGAGGCAACGGCACGGTCATATACATCCATATCCACGAAGAGTGTGTTTATTGAATCGTACATGATGAGATTGAACTTACCTGAAATAGAGTGGAGCACCTTTTTGCCGTTGTAGTCAAAGCTGAAAGCGTCGATATAATCCTGATTCCACCAGCTGTGAGTGAGGTCTATATCGAGATTTGCGATGTTCATGAGGGAGGATGAGGTGTTGAACCAGAGCCGCATGAGAAAATCATAGTTGTTTGTGCCGAGGGCGATATCATTGTCAATAAGGCTTCCGGGATCGTCGCTTTTTGTTTCTCTTATTTTACAGTTGTAGAGATCCTCAACCACTGCGTTTCTGTTGATTACGGCTTCTGTGATAAGATCGTCGCTTCCGGTGGCTTCCGCGCATATCTCATATGTGTCCCAGCCGCCGCTCCAGCCTTTCTGTGTGGCGAAATTGAAAGTTTTTCCGCCGAAGTTGACATCCATGAAGTCAGGGTGTTTTTCTTTGCCTGTAAGCACGGTCGCGCCTGTTGTTTCGCCCGAAGCCGTGGAACCGGTGCTGCTAGTCGAAGCGGTTGTTTTTCCTGAATCGACGGTTGTGGCGGCTGTTTTTTCGGTGCCGCTTGTGCCACTTGTGCCGACGGTGCTTTCCGTAGTTTGCGGGTCTGCTCCGGTTGTCGTGTTTTCAGGTTCTTTTTCTCCTCCGCAGGCGGCAAGAAGCAGTGCAAGCACAAGCATTGACACCGCAAGGAAGAGAGACAGTGCTTTTTTCATAAAAATTCTCCTTGATAAATCGCTTTAAACAGTGCCGCGTGACACTGCTTTTTCTTAAATACTATACATAATATTATATCCGAAAGCAGAGCCGAAATCAATTGCCTTTATGCCTAAAATATCATTTTCTTTTTTGGTGAAAAAGACAGAAAAACGGCGAAATACGAGAGCTCGGAAATTCCGTTTCACACGGGCGTTTTCGGTGATTTTCAAGCATTTGCCGCAACCGGATGCATTTTGCAAGCCGTGCGCTGTTTTGCTGATGCGCAATAAGCAGAAAATGAATGGAGAAGAGTCTTATCTCTCGCTTTTCAGCAATGAAAATCAAAGAAAAACATGCCATAGAAAAACGCCGCTGAGCATTGGCACAGCAGCGTTTTTACTATTTTATACTATTGTGCAATATATCAAAGACCGCGCTTGATATAGTGAGTATGGAGAACCTCATGAGCCGTGTGGCTTCCGGGTGTGCCGAGGAACTCGTCATAGAGCTTCTTGACGGCGGAATTTTCATGAGATTTGCGAATATCCATATTCTTATCAGCTGTGTAGAGGATAGAGGCGCGCTTTGCCTTCAGATCTACTTTAGCCTTTGTTTCGGCACTCTGAACAGGCTGACCGCCGCCGTTTACACAGCCGCCGGGACAAGCCATTACCTCGATGAAGTCAACCTTCAGTTCGCCTGATTTTACCTTGTTCAGCAATTCAGCCGCATTCTTTGTACCGCTGGCAACGGCAACGCGTACTTCCATATCGCCGAGCTTGTAGGTAGCCGTTTTGATGGGAGCTGTACCGCGGACATCGTCGAAATCGGGCTTTTCGAGCTTCTTTCCGAGGATAATTTCTGCCGCCGTGCGGAGAGCTGCCTCCATAACGCCGCCTGTAGCGCCGAAGATGGCACCTGCGCCGGAACCGATATCGAAAGGTTTATCAAATGTGCCGTCGGGCAGATTCTTATAGTCCAGACCTGCTTTCTTTATCATGCGGGCAAGCTCGCGGGTAGTGATAGCGTAGTCAACATCAAAGATGCCTGTGCCTGCCGCACTCTGACCGGGACGGCGAACCTCAAATTTCTTTGCCGTGCAGGGAATAGCGGAAACGAAAACGATATCTGCGGGATCAATGCCCATTTTCTTTGCATAGTATGTCTTATACATGGCGCCGAACATCTGCTGAGGAGACTTGCAGGTAGAGAGATTATCGGTGAATTCGGGGAAGTAATGCTCGCAGAACTTAATCCAGCCGGGGGAGCATGAGGTGATAAGCGGGAGCTTGCCGCCGTTCTTGACTCTGTCAAGAAACTCGGTAGCTTCTTCCATTATCGTAAGGTCGGCTGTGAGGTTCATATCATATACGCCGTCGAAGCCGAGCGCCTTGATGGCGGAAACCATCTTGCCCTCTGTATCGACGCCTGGCTCAAATCCGAAGCATTCGCCTATTGTGGCGCGTATGGAGGGAGCTGTGCAGATAGCGACATGCTTTGTCGGGTCGCTGAGCGCGTCCCAGACCTTTTCTGTATCATCCTTCTCGTGGAGAGCGCCTACAGGGCAGGCAACTATACACTGACCGCAGGAAACGCACGATGTGGAAGCGAGCGGAAGCTCGAAAGCGGAAGCGATATGCGTATCGAAACCGCGGTTATTTGCGCTGATAACTCCGATGCCCTGCATATTCTGGCAAGCACCTACGCAACGGCGGCAGAGAATACATTTCTCATTGTCGCGAACGAGGAAAGCCGTGCTCTCATCGTGAGTAGGCTCGGGATACTTGCCCGCAAAATGCTCTTCATTGTCTACACCGTAGTCACGGCAGAGCTTCTGGAGCTCGCAATCCTGGCTGCGGATGCAGGAGAGACATTTTCTCTTATGAGTGGAAAGAACAAGCTCGAGGTTTGTCTTTCTGTTTTTCTGAATCTTGGGAGTGTTTGTGAATATCTCCATGCCCTCGTTTGCGGGAGTAACGCAGGCTGCCATGAGTCCGCGCGCACCCTTTACCTCTACAAGGCAAAGGCGGCAGGCGCCTATCTCGTTTATGCCCTTGAGATAGCAGAGCGTGGGGATATCAATATTTGCGGTGCGTGCGGCGTCGAGAATGGTGGAACCCTTCGGAACGCTGTACTCCTTACCGTTGATTTTTACATTTATCATATCCATTGTATTAAGCTGCTCCTTTCTTATGCCTTATAGACTGCGCCGAACTTACATGCAGCAAGACAAGCACCGCATTTGATACACTTGGTCGTATCAATTGTATGAGGCTCTTTGACTGCACCGGAAATAGCGTTGACGGGACACTTTCTTGCACAGGCTGTACAGCCGCGGCACTTGTCCGCATCAATCTTGAACCGGAGAAGATTCTTACATACGCCGGCAGGACACTTTTTGTCCACGACATGAGCCATATACTCATCGCGGAAGTAGCGGAGCGTGGAAAGAACGGGATTCGGCGCTGTCTGACCGAGACCGCAGAGAGATGCCGACTTTATGTATGCCGCGAGCTCTTCAAGATGGTCTATATCCTCGACGGTACCGTTGCCGGAGGTAATCTTCTCGAGAGTTTCGAGCAGGCGCATTGTGCCTATGCGGCAGGGAGCGCATTTACCGCATGATTCGTCAACTGTGAATTCAAGGAAGAATTTCGCGATATCGACCATACATGTATCTTCATCCATTACGATAAGACCGCCGGAACCCATCATGGAGCCGATGGCGATGAGGTTATCGTAATCGATGGGAGTATCGATAAGGGAAGCGGGGATACATCCGCCGGAAGGACCGCCTGTCTGAGCGGCTTTGAACTTCTTTCCGTGAGGAACGCCGCCGCCTATTTCTTCTACGACTTCGCGAAGTGTCGTGCCCATCGGAATCTCAACAAGACCTGTATTTGTAATCTTGCCGCCGAGAGCAAATACCTTTGTACCCTTGGACTTTTCCGTGCCCATGGAGGCAAACCAATCGGCACCGTTGAGTATAATCTGGCAGATGTTTGCATATGTTTCAACATTATTTATTATAGTAGGCTTGCCGAAAAGACCCTTGACCGCCGGGAACGGAGGACGGGGACGGGGCTCGCCGCGGTTGCCCTCGATGGAGGTGAGCAGAGCCGTTTCTTCACCGCATACGAACGCGCCTGCGCCGAGACGGAGAGTGATATCGAAATTGAAGCCCGTGCCGAAAATGTTCTCGCCGAGAACGCCCATTTCTCTTGCCTGCTTTATCGCAACCTGGAGGCGGTGAACCGCGATGGGATATTCTGCGCGGACATAGATATAGCCCTCGTCAGCGCCTATGGCATAGCCTGCGATAGCCATTGCTTCAAGAACGGCATGAGGGTCGCCTTCGAGAACGGAACGGTCCATGAATGCGCCGGGGTCGCCCTCGTCGGCATTACATACGACATATTTCTTTACCTCGCCGCGGTTCGGACATGCGAATTTCCACTTTGTGCCCGTGGGGAAGCCGCCGCCGCCTCTGCCGCGCAGTCCGGAATCGGATATTGTCTTTATTACATCGTCGGGAGCCATCTCCGTCAGAACCTTTGCGAGAGCCTGATAGCCGTCGCAGCCTATGTATTCATTGATGCATTCGGGGTCGATGACGCCGCAGTTACGCAGAGCGACGCGCTTCTGTTTGCCGTAGAAGGGAGTCTGGTCGAGAGCGAGAATCTCATCGCCCTTTACGGTCTCTTTATAGAGATATTTCTTTACCACATTGCCCTTTACGAGATGCTCGGAAACTATCTCGGGGATTTCATTGGGTGTGACCATGCTGTAGAATGTACCCTCGGGATAAACTATCATTATCGGACCGAGAGCGCAGAGACCGAAGCAGCCTGTTGTGACTACTTTGACTTCGTCTGCTATGTTGTTTGCCTCGAGCTCGGCTATGAGTGCGTCGCGCACTTTCATGGACGAGGATGAGGTACAGCCTGTACCGCCGCAGATGAGCACTGTCTTGCGGATGCCGTCGCCGGCGTCAACAAAGTGACCGTGACCGTGTCTCATGGCAAGCTTGGGCGCCATTTCGTTTCTAATGGCGTTAAGTTGTTCTATTGTTATCATTTGCCGAAATTCCTTTCTTGTTTTTTACTTCCGCCCGCATAAAGCTTCATCGCGGAAAAACGATATTTTTGCGTTCTGATTTTATGCTTACGCATCGTATTTTGCGAGAATGTCAGCTACATCCTTCGCGGTGATTCTTCCGTAAACGTCTCCGTTTACGGTCATGACGGGAGCAAGACCGCACGCGCCTATGCAACGTGTAGCCTCAAAGGAATAAATGCCGCTCTTTGAGATATCGCCGGGATTTATGCCTGTGAGCTCGGCAACCTTATCGCAGATGGCACCCGAACCCTTTACGTAGCAGGCTGTGCCGAGGCATACGCCGATGGCAACCTTACCCTTGGGATTGAGTGCAAACTGAGAATAGAACGAAACAACGCCGTATACCTCGGAAAGAGATACTCCGAGACCCTCGGCGATGATTTTCTGGACCTCTATCGGAAGATAACCGTAGATTTCCTGAGCGCCCTGAAGAACCGGCATGAGATTGCCCTGTACATTTTTGTACTGCGCGATGAGCTCGCGAAGAGCAACTTCCTGCTCGGCTGTTCCGGTAAATTCTACCGTGGTCAGTTTCTTTTTCATGTTTTTGACAGTCCTCCTGAAAATAATAATTTGCGGATGCGTTCCGAAAGAGTGCAGACCCGTCTCTTCGCATGGCGCGGGTTTGCCGTCGGATTTACAGCCGCTTCGCTTGTGCGCTGATATATTACACACTATATATCTTGCTATATTATACACCGCATAAGCCAAAAAATCTATAGATTTTGCAAAAAAAACGAATAAAATTTCAAGAAAAAACGCTACTTTTGGGAGAAAAAGTAAAAAACAGGGCGGTTAGCCTTCACTAACCGCCGATATATTAAGTTATTCACTCGTATAAAACCGAATTTCGAGATTTATACATCTGTATTATTTTGTTACGAGATGGAAGGCGAAGCCTGCAATCTCGTCCTTGAAGTATACTACCGTGAGATTGCCCTTGTCGTCATATTTCGCGGTGGACTCGTCAAATTCAATCCCCATGCTCTCGAGATATGCTCTTGCTCTGTCGGGGAAGTTGCAGGCTACCGCGATATGTCCGTTTGTGCCGCGGAACATCGTTTTCATAACCTCAAATTCTGCGCCCGCAAAGATTGAACTTCTGCCCTCGCTTTGAACTACCATGAAGAGCTTGCAGAGAGTTTCCGCTGTTTTGCGCGCCGTCTCTTCGTTTTCGGAATTGATGCCGATGTGCTTTATCGTGAAGCCGTGCATGAGAGCGACGGCCTCGCGCGTGAGACGCTCTATCTCGTCAAATTTTCCTGCCTTGATAAGCACGTCCTTTACCATGAAACTGCCGCCGCAGGCAACTATCTTCGGGAATTTCAGATATGTGAGGATATTTGTCGCATCGATGCCGCCTGTTGGCATGAATTTCAGCTTGCTGTAGGGAGCGGAAACGGCTTTCAGCACGGCGAGACCGCCGGAAGCTTCGGCAGGGAAGAACTTGACCACATCAAGACCAAGCTCCATAGCCTGCTCCATTTCGCCGCAGGTTGAGCATCCGGGAACGACGGGATAACCTTTTTCGATGCAGTGCTTTACAACTCTCGGATTGAAGCCGGGGCTGACGATGAATTTTGCGCCTGCCCTGACGGCGCTGTCCGCCTGCTCGGGTGTGAGAACCGTGCCTGCGCCGATAAGCATATCGGGATAAGCCTTTGTCATGCGGGCAATGGCTTCTGCCGCCGCGTCTGTACGGAAGGTAATCTCCGCGAGCGGAAGTCCGCCTGCGATGAGCGCTTTCGCCAGAGGCTCGGCATCATCGGCATTTTCTATTTTTACTACGGGAACTATGCCGAAAAGCCCTACTTTTTTCAAGATATCATTCATTTTGAATCATCCTCCGAATGAATTTATTTACATTCTTTAATGTATCACAGAAACGGCGTTTTGTCAATGCTTCTGCTGATTTTCGCATAGGCTTGCCGCCGTTTTTTTGCTGTCGCAAAGCGCGGGCATAATGCAAAAGGGAAGCACGCGACTTCCCTTTGTCTGAAATATTATTCTGTTCTGAGCGCGACCACGGGGTCTTTCTTCGCCGCACTGCGCGAGGGAATGATTCCCGAGATGAGCGTGAGCAGCATGCTGATGCAGACGAGTATTACCGCCGCGCCTATCGGCAGATAAGCATTGAGATTTCCTATTCCCGTGAGCGAGTGCAGTATCAGATTTATCGGTATGCAGAGCAGGTATGTGAAGAATACACCGAACATGCCCGAGGTAAAGCCGATTATCACGGTTTCCGCATTGAACATACCGGAAACATTCTTCTTCGAAGCGCCGATGGCACGGAGAATGCCTATCTCTTTCGTTCTCTCCTGAACCGATATCAGCGTTATGACGCCTATCATTATCGATGATACGATGAGCGATACCGAGACGAACGCTATCAGCACATATGTGATGGCATTGATTATCGTCGTGACGGAGGACATCATCAGCCCTACATAATCCGTATATGTTATCTTGCCTGCTTCATCCTTATCCGCATTGTAATCGTCTATGGAAGCTTCAAGCGCTTCCTTGTCGGCAAAGGTTGCGGCATAGAGGTTGACTCTCGAGGGCGTTTCTATATCGACATAGCCGAGCTTGTGCATGACTTCATCATAAGATATATCGGAAAATTCCGTGACAAGCCCATAGTATTCCGCGCATTGCTCATCGCTGTAGCCTGCGAGTGAAGCCGTCATTGCCGCGGCGAGCTGTTCAGTCGTCATGGCGGCGAGGTTTGCTTTCGTCTGCTCGGCATAACTTGCCTTGACCTGCCCGGTTATCGCCTCGGTGAAGAGCGCCGTCAGCTTTTCCTTACCCATCTCTTCAAGATATGAGGAAATCTCCTCCTCGCTCATGCCCGTTTCCTGTGCCATTGCCGCCGTCATCTGTGCGCACATCTGCTCGTATGTCATAGAGGAGAGTATCTGCTTTACGGAAGCGTCGAGCACTTCTGCAGGCGGGATGCACTGTATTTTAATAAAGGAAGAAGCCTTGCCTGCGTCGTCAAGCCCAGCGATATATGTTCTGAATTTCTCCGCTTTTTCGCTTACCGTGAGGTTTGCGGCGCTCTCCTCAAAGGGAAGTCCCGAGAGGATGCTCTTTTCGGGAGAGGCAATCTGCGCTTTCACCGCGTCGGACTCCGCCATGCGGGTGATGATATATTCGGTGAGAGCGTGTGTGTAGCCGACGCTTCCCGAGAGCATGGGCGAGAGCGCGTCCTCCTTTGGGCGGATGATGCCGACGACTTTGAGGTCGATGCCGTTATCGTAGAGATAGCGCATCCCCGCGTCGGTATCGCGCATATCGGTATAGAGTCCCGTGCTCTGGCTTTTCACATAGCAATCGGAGGAGAGAACAGTGCGGAAGGTCATGCCGCAGATTTCCTCATATGTCCACTTTTTCGTTTCCACGGGAATCTCGGTCTTGCTTGCCGCCGCTTCGAGAATTTTATTTATATCTTCCTCGGATTTCAGTCCGAGAGAATAAAGCGTGATATCGTCTATTTCGTTGTTTTTATCGACGACGAGAACTATCTGGTCATAGCTTGCCGGCCATGAGCCGTATATCACATCGTACTGCTTTTCGAGAAGCGAGCCTATCTGACTTCCGTTGTCGCCGCCGAGCAACTCCTGCCACATTCCGTAGGAAGAGGCGCCCGATGTCAGCGATGAGAAGATGCCCGTATTTCCCGATGACGAGCTGTCGCTCATCATGGAACTGCCGAAGAATTTAGCCATCAGCTTCTTCATGAGTGCTTCGGAATCGGAGCGGATTATCTTGCCGTCCACATTTTCGGTATACACGAGCATATCGAAATCATAGCTGTACTGAACGCCGCTGAGCGTCTTCCCGAGACCCGTTTCTTTATCGAGGCGCGAACTCTCTATATACTTGCGGAAATCGCGCAGGTCGTTTTCGCGCTGACCGATATTGCTCATCGCGTTCACAAATTCGTAGAGCGACGGCTTCTGATATACGCCGTCCTTTTCATGCCCGGAGGAGTTTGATACGGGCGACATGAAAGCTTTCATCAGCTCGCCGAAATCCGTATGCTGAGCTTCTATCGTGAGCGGGTAGGAGGAGAGCGTTTCCTCCTGAACTATGCTTATATAGCTTGTCATACCCTGCGAAACGGCAAATATCAGTGCTATGCCGATGATGCCTATGCTTCCCGCAAACGAGGTGAGTACTGTCCTGCCCTTTTTAGTAAAGAGGTTTTTCAGCGAGAGCATGAAGGAAGTTCCGAACGACATCGATGGCTTCTTCTTGCGCTTTTTGCCGCTTGATTTCGCGCGCTCCGCTTCGTCTGCCGCCGCTTCGGCTTTTATCTCTTCTTCGGAAAGCGGCGCGCTGTCTCCCGTGACCTTGCCGTCGAGCATACGCACGATTCTCGTGGAATATTTTTCGGCAAGCTCGGGATTGTGCGTTACCATTATCACGAGGCGGTTTTCGGCGACTTTCTTCAGTATCTCCATGACCTGCAGGCTCGTTTCGGTATCGAGCGCACCTGTGGGCTCGTCGGCAAGGATTATATCCGGGTCGTTTACGAGTGCGCGTGCGATAGCCACTCTCTGCATCTGACCGCCCGACATTTCCGTCGGCTTCTTTCGCAGCTGCGAGCCGAGTCCGACATCCTCGAGCGCCTTTATCGCGCGGGCTTTTCTCTCCGCTTTCGGTATTCCCGAGAGCGTGAGCGAGAGCTCCACATTCTGGAGTACCGTCTGATGCTGTATGAGATTATAGCTCTGGAAAACGAAACCTATCGAGTGATTTCTGTATGCGTCCCAGTCGCGGTCGCGGAAGTCCTTTGTTGACCTGCCGTTTATCACGAGGTCTCCCTCGGTATATTTGTCGAGTCCGCCGATGATATTGAGCAGGGTGGTCTTTCCGCAACCCGAGGGACCGAGTATGGAAACAAATTCGTTTCTGCGGAAGCGCAGGTCAATGCCGCGCAGGGCGTTCACCGTCATGTCGCCAGCCGCATAATTTTTTACTATGCCTTTAAGCTCCAACATTTGCCTTTTATCTGCCTCCTTCGGGCAATATTTTTCTTTTTAACATGATTATTATACTTTTTCGTAAAAAATAAGTCAATGAACCCGGTTTTAACTTTTTGTATCTAAAATATGTCCGTAATATCGCCTATGCCTTTTTGCATATAATATCACGAGGTGATAAAGTATGGAAAGAGTAAGCGTAAATGATATGCGCGACAAAGAGGTGATAAATATATGCGACGGCAAGAGGCTCGGGTATATTTACGATGTTGAGATAAATGTTGTAACGGGGTGCGTTGTGTCGATAGTGGTGCTTTTCGACTGCCGAATATTCGGCTTCGGCAAGTGCGAGGAGCTTGTCATCCCGTGGGACAGGATATCGTGTTTCGGCGCGGATGCTGTGCTTGTGAATGTCGGAATAGACATATACGAGCGCCTCGGATGCAATGACAAGGGCGGCAAAAAGGGAAAATAGGCGCAAAAACGGCGTTTTGCAGAGCTCAATTGTAAACTTTTTGTGAACAAAACACTTTTTTCTTGCAAATATATAATAGGTATGATAAAATGAATCGGATTTGCGGGGAAGCCCGCGAATACTAAAATTTATAAAATTCTCACATCCGGCAGGCGGCGTGCTTCGGTTCCGCATTATTACGGTTGGCGCGCGTGGGCACGGGTGGCGGAAGAAACCAAAAGGAGTTTTAAAATGGCAGTTATCACACTCAAACAGTTGCTTGAAGCGGGCGTTCATTTCGGACACCCCAAGAGAAGATGGAACCCTAAGATGGCAGAGTACATCTTCACACAGAGAAACGACACTTACATTCTCGACCTTTCCAAGACGATAGTAAAGGTGGAGGAAGCTTATGCTTTCGTTCGCGAACTCGCAGCCGAGGGCGGCACGGTTCTCTTCGTAGGCACGAAGAAGCAGGCAGCCGAAGCTATCAAGGAAGAAGCAGAGCGTTGCGGCATGTACTATGTAAATGTCCGTTGGCTCGGCGGTATGCTCACAAACTACAACACAATCAAGAAGAGCATTGCCCGTCTCGAGAGCCTTGAGAAGATGCAGGAGGACGGCACTTTCAATCTGCTTCCCAAGAAAGAAGTTGCAAACCTTATGAAAGAAATGACAGCTCTCGAGAAGAACCTTGGCGGTATCAAGACAATGCCGGGGCTTCCCTCCGCTATTTTCGTAGTTGACACGAGAAAAGAGCACAATGCTATTCTCGAAGCAAAGAAGCTCGGTATTCCGGTTATCGCTATAGTTGATACAAACTGCGATCCCGACGATGCGGATTACATCATCCCCGGAAACGATGACGCTATCCGTTCCATCAGACTTATCTCCTCTGTTCTTTGCGACGCCGTTATTGAGGGCAAGCAGGGCGAGGATGCAGCTTCCAAGTCCGAAGAGACAGCAGAGGAAGCTACAGAAGCCGCTGCCGAATAATCACGGCAGAAAGCAACAATTCAGTATAAAAAACAGGAGGATAAAAATATGGCAAATATTTCCGCACAGATGGTCGGCGACCTCAAGAAGAAAACAGGCGCAGGTCTTATGGACTGCAAGAAAGCTCTCGTTGAGACAAACGGCGATGTTGACGCCGCTATAAAGCTTCTCCGCGAAAAGGGTCTTTCCGTTGCCGCAAAGAAAGCGGACAGAATCGCCGCAGAAGGCGTTGTCGATATAATGAAAGAGGGCAATGTTACAGCTATGGTCGAGGTTAATTCCGAGACAGACTTCGTTGCCAAGAATGCTACATTCGGCGAGTTCGTAAAGGGCATTCTCCGCACAATCATCGCTTTTAAGCCCGCTACGGTAGAAAAGCTCTTCGCTCTCAAGTTCGACGGCACCGACTTCACAGTCGAGGAAGCTCTCAAGGATAAGATTTACACTATCGGCGAGAACATCTCCATCAGACGCTTTGTTATCGTTGAGGGTATCACAAGCACATATATCCACGGCGCAGGCGTTACAGGCGTTATCATCAGATTTGAGGCTGACGATGCCGCTGTAAATAATCACGGCTTTGCCGCTTTTGCAAAGAACATCGCTCTCCAGCTCGGTGCTTATGCAACACCTTATCTTGATCCCGCTTCCGTTCCCGCAAGCGTTATCGCCGAGGAAACAGCTATCATCAAGGAGCAGATAAAGAACGACCCCAAGAACGCTTCCAAGCCCGATGCTATCATCGAAAAGATGGCGGCAGGCAAGCTCGGAAAGTTCTATGAGCAGAACTGCCTTACAGAGCAGACATATGTCAAGGACGAGTCTCTCACTGTAAGCAAGTATGTTGCCGCTTGCGCAAAGGAATTCGGCGGAAACATCAGGATTGCCGGATTTGAGCGTTTTGAGCGCGGCGAAGGCATCCAGAAGCGCGAGGATAATCTCGGCGACGAAGTTGCCAAGATGATAGGCAAGAAGTAATTTGCATTTTTGTAAGATTATGTATAAAGGGCGGCTTTTGCCGCCCTTGCTTTTTATTCTGTTTTTCCGCTTTCGGCAGTGGCGGAGTCCACTGCCGCTCCTGCGCTCTTTTTCTTGAGGTAGAATAGTGAAATGCAGATTATCACGATATCTATGGCGACGGGAATGAAATCATACCATGAAAGATGCGCTTTCTTGCCGCCGAGGATTATCCATATCACGGCACCGGGGAATGTGCCGATGACACTGCTCGCTATATACGGCAGATACGGCATTCCGAGCGAGCCGAAAAATGTGCCGAGCAGTTCACTCTGGAGTCCCACGGCATGGAGGGCAAGCGAAAGCACAAAAGAATATTTTTCGCTCTTGGTATAATATTTTTTCAGCTTCTCATGGTTCTCTATCATCGCATTGACATCGTTTTTTCCGACTCTGCCTATAAGATATGAAACGGAGAAATTTAACACCGTGCCGACTATGGCTATCGGTATGGCATACTTCAGATCAAAGAGCAGACCGCAAGCCGCGGCAAGCGCCATATAAAGTATGACCGGCACAAAGCCCTTGACGGAGAAGAGAAGCAGAATCACTGCGGCGGCTTTTGGATTGTTCTTCTCAAGCAGGGAAGAAAGCTTATCCGCCGACACGGGATTTATGATGAAGTATATCACGGCGGCGATTATCACAGCCGCCATGACGATATATTTTATTAACTTTTTCCTGTCTTTCATTTTTCACATCCGCATGAAATCATATATCTTTCACCATGCCGAGTTTATCCATCCAGTAGAGCACATGAGAGGCAAAGCCGTGATTGCAACTTGCGCTGGAGGTTTCGTTCTCCCAGAGCGTGCCTGTCGTTTCAGCCATTTTTGTAAAGAAACTCCTGATATCCTCTGTCAGTTTATCATAGTCGCCCGAGAGGTAAATCAGCTCAAGTCGCAGATAATCGCCGATAAAGGCATTTGACGGATATACATTTTTCCACTTGGCGTCTTCACGGAAGTCGGGCCATACATCGACTCTGCCGGGACCGAAATCATCGCGCATTATCTGCCAGAGCTCGGGACGGCTTTCAAAGGTAGCCGTGCCGCAGAAGAAGGCATAATACTGACAGCTCTCTGTATATTTGCCGGAGAGCACAAGACTTCCGTCGGTGCTGCGCACGGCATTGTCACAGTAAAATCCGCCTGTGAACGACAGCCTGTTTATGGCCTCCTTTATTTTCTGTGCTTTTGTCATGGCACTGTCGTCGTCATAGAGGCGGGCAACACTTTCAAGCATACGGGCATAGAGCATGTTTGTCGGGAAATTCACATCCTGTGTGAGCTCATTCGACTTTGACCATTCCACGAAAACCCAACCGGCAAGCTTTTCAAGCAGGGAAAATTCGTTTTCAAAACGGCTGAAGTAATCAAGCAGGGCGTAAACATTTTTCTCGGCCGAGTCGACTAAGGTGCGGTCGCCTGTTCTTGCAAGATATTCCTCCAGCTCAAGCACATACCACATTGCCCAGTTTGGGATGAAATTGCCGTTTCTGTGATCGCCGGGATAGCACATCGGAAGCATACCCTGCGGGAGTGCCTCAAAGCTTTCGGGAAGCAGGAAATTTTCGAGGAAAACTTTTTCCACCTCGCTTTTGCCTGTAAGCAGCTTTTCCACGCGGGAGGTAAAGAAGCTGTCGCAGAGCCAGCCGGCGCGCTCGCGCGATGGGCAGTCCATATATATGGTGAAAGTATTCTGACGATATGTTTCTATTGCGGCGTCGAATATTTTGCCGAGTGCGCTGTCGCTTCCCGCATATGCTTTTTTCGGCATATCGGCGCCGAAATAATTCATGCCGACGCGGGAAACGCGGATGTTTGCCTTTTTGGCGGCGAATTTGATATACATTGCCGTATACGGCTCGGCTGTGGAGAGATGATACTTTCCCTTTTTCAGCCGCCATATCATGGAGCAGACAAGCCCCGCATGGCGGAAATCGACAGGCTCGCTTCCGCTCTTTTCAAGAAGCTCGCTGAATGTCACGAGAATCTCGGCATCGTCATCGCAGACGACTTCGAATTCTATCTGTCCCGTTGTATCCCGTTCAAACGCAAAAACGGCAAAGCGATTCTTTTCGATATCGGCACAGTCGGCGGGGATGTCTGCCGATTCGATATCTTTATTTTCGATGTTTCTTGCTTCGAGCAACGAGTTTGTTGTAACTTCGTCGAGAGTGAAGCCTGTCATTTTATAGGAAATATCCTTTATGTGTCTGCCGTAACCGATGGTTGAGCTGTAGTCGCCGACATCAAATGCGCCGCGGCGCACGATTTTTTTTACGGGAACATGATAATATGTGTTCAGCGCGCTGTCTCTCGCGATGAAGGTCTTTTTCTCTGTGGGCACGAGTTTCACCTGCGCCATAGCAGAGACGTCGGATGCTATCTCGAAATCGCGATATGATGAATCGAAATTGTAAACCTCGGTGAATGTACGCTGATAGCTGAATTTTTCCACCTTCTGCTCATGCTCGCAGACATAGCGGGCGATAAAGCCGTCCGCTCCTGTTGCGGCTGTCACCTTGCCGTCGCAGATAAGCTCCGCGCAGAGAAACGATGGCTGGCAGAGATGATAGAAGCTTGAGCAATTGTAGCCGAGGACGGTTATCGAAATGATATTTTTCTCCGCCGTGCAGAGAGAAGTGAGCGGAAGCTCATCCACGCGGTAGAAGCCATGTGCGCATCTTGCGGGACCGAACGCGACAAATTCGCCGTTTACCTTTACAATATATGCGCTCGAGCCTGTCAGCGCGAGAGTGATGTTTTCATGCTTTCCTGCCTCGGTGCGGAAGCAGAGCCAATAATTCATTTCTTTTTCTTTGCCTTCCTCCCAGACGGGAACGGCTTTTTTAAAGGAATATTCCGTCATTCTGTTTTCTCCTCTGAAAATATTTTTATTAACTTATATTAGCACAAAGAGAATAATATTTCAAGAAGAAATTATAAATATTTATTAAACTTCACCGTCGAATACCGTTTCTACGAGTTTTGACGAATTTTCGGGCGAATAAACCCATCTGTCTATATGCGTGGCATCGGTGAAATATTCAAATGGTGCTGGCGCGGCGGATGCGGGAAAATATGAATCTATAAGGGCAAGCTTGACTTTCATTTTCTCGGGAATGATGTTTTTTATGTATACCGCGGCGCTCTGACCTGTCACGGCGCCGTCTTTTATCTCGGCAAGCCCTGCGAGATTCGGCGCAAGCTCTATGAAGATTCCGTATGGCTCGGTACTGCGGATGATACCAGATACGGTCTGACCGACTGAGAAGCGGGCGACATTTTCTTCCCATGTGCCGAGCAGCTCCTTGTGCGAAAGGTATATTCTGCCGCTGTCGTAGTCTATGCTTTTTATTATGGCTTTTATCTCCATTCCCGTATAGAAGCGGTCGCGCGGATGAGATATGCGGGAAACGGAAATGGAATCTATCGGCAGGAGCGAAACTATGCCGCAGCCTATATCGCAGAAAGCACCGAAAGGCTCGAGATGCGTCACTTTTGCGTCTATGACATCGCCTGCTTCGAGGCACATGAGACAGGAACGCATACATTCCTCCTGTGCGAGTCTGCGCGAGAGCAGGGCTACTGTCGTGTCGCCTCTTTTCTCAAAGCCTGTTATTTTGAAGCATACGGGCTTGCTTACGCGGGTGATGACGGCGATATCTTTTATCTTTTCGTTCTCCTGCGTGAGTACGGTTTCCTCTTTCGGAATGATGCCGATGACAGAGCCGAGATTTACTTTCAGCGACATTTCGGGCGTGCAAACGCTTGCCACAGCCTCGAGTATTTTGCCTGTTTCTCTTGCTTTTTCAAGCGCCGCAAGAGAAAAATCGCTCTGTTCTGCGCCGGAATTCATTCCTTCGGGCTTGTACTTATTTGCGTTCATATTGTTCCTCCGCTTTTTGCTTTCGCATTTTTTGTTTTGGTAAATCTTATTCGGCAGGGAACGGGAATATGAATGAAAATAAAAAAGTCTCGCGGCGAGCGGGACTCTTCATATTCTTTTACGCTTTTACGGCATCGAAGCCGAGGTCATCGAGCACTTCAACGGCCTTTTTCACGCAACCGTCACAGCCGTCTATCGTGACGGTCTTTTTTTCGAGCGAAACGGAGAATTTCAGTCCCGCTTCGGAGAGAGCTTTTTCTATTCTTGCCACGCAATGCGGACAGTGCATTGCCTCCACTTTAAGTACAGTCATTTTTATTTCCTTTCCGCCTTTCGGCAATTAAATTTTTTTCAGTATATTTATCAGTTCGTCTATGCTGCTGTCATCGCCTTCGCGAAGGTCGTGCGCCACGCAGGTTTTCATATGGCTTGCTATCATCTCACGCATGAAAGCTTCAAGCGCGCTTTTTGCGGCGCAGGCTTGCGTCAGCACATCGATGCAGTACGCGTCATTGTCAATCATATTGCGCAGTCCGCGGATTTGTCCCTCTATGCGGCTGAGGCGGTTTTGCAGAGAACGGTGCTCCTCTGGCGTGCGCTCCTTTTTCCGTGCGCAACAGGGGCATATTTCTTTTTCACTCATAATTTCTTACCTCTCAGGCGCAGGGCATTGCATACGACGCAGACGGAGGAGAGCGACATCGCCAGTCCCGCTATCATGGGATTGAGCAGGGGACCGCCGAAAGCATAGAGCAGACCTGCCGCTACGGGAATTCCTATAGTATTGTAGCAGAAAGCCCAGAAGAGATTTTCCTTGATATCAGTTATTGTATAGCGGCTCAGCTTTATCGCGCGATAAACATCCATGAGGTCGCTCTTCATCAGCGCGATATCTCCTGATTCTATTGCTATATCGCTTCCGCTTCCGATAGCACAGCCGACATCGGCACTCGTGAGGGCGGGCGCATCGTTTATGCCGTCGCCGACCATCATGACTGTATTGCCCTTGCCGCGGTATTCTTCTACTATTCTTGCCTTATCCTCGGGGAGTGCCTCGGCTATAACCTCGTCAACTCCTGCTTCCTTGCCGATATAATCGGCGGCGGCGCGGTTGTCGCCCGTGAGCATGACGGTTTTTATTCCGGATTCGTGAAGCTTTGCTATGGCTTCGCGGCTCGTTTCCTTTATCGTATCGGCAACGCTTATTATGCCGATGACCTTGCCGTTTTCGATGACGCTCATGGGCGTCTGACCCTTGGCGGCAAGGGAAGCGGCGTTGGCTTCAAGCGGATTGAGCGCCGCGGATTCGTCTATCAGCCTGCTGTTTCCTATCAGGATATCACTGCCGTCAACCTTGCAGGAAATTCCTTTGCCGGAGATGGCGCGGAAATCCGAAACATCCTTTTTGGCGGCGTTTTTGCCCTCGGCATATTTCACTATAGCCTGCGCGAGCGGATGCTCGGAGAGCGATTCCGCAGATCCGGCAATGGCGAGAAGCTCGGCTTCATCAGTGCCATCTCCGCATATCACGGATGTGACCTCGGGTTCGCCTTTTGTTATCGTTCCCGTTTTGTCGAGTATCACGACATTTGTCTTGTGCGTTATTTCAAGCGTTTCGCCGTCGCGTATCAGTATGCCGTGCGAAGCGCCGAGACCTGTGCCGACCATGATGGCTGTCGGCGTGGCAAGTCCGAGTGCGCACGGACATGCGATGACGAGCACAGAGGTGAATACTTTCAGAATAAATGCGATATCCTTGCCCGCGATAGCCCAGATTATCGCCGCCGCTACGGCGATGGAGATGACTGCCGGCACGAAAACGCCCGCCACCTTATCTGCTGTCTTGGATATCGGCGCTTTCTTTCCCTGCGCGTCCTCGACAAATTTCACTATCTTGGAGAGAACGCTGTCTGCGCCAGTGTTTGTGACCCTGACGGTGAGCGCGCCGTCGGTATTTATACTGCCGCCGATGACCTTATCGCCGACATTTTTGAAAACAGGCATCGATTCACCCGTGAGCATCGATTCGTCAACGCCCGAGCTTCCTTCTGCTATAATGCCGTCCTGCGGAATCTTTGCGCCGGGCTTCACGAGTACGATATCATCGCGCACAAGCGAGGAAGAAGGAACTTCCCTTATATTGCCTGAGGCATCGCGCAGGAGCGCCGTATCGGGTGCAAGCGAAATGAGCTTTTCGATGGCACTTTTCGTTTTCTTTTTACTGCGTGCCTCAAAATATTTGCCGAGCATGACGAGCGTTATGACGATAGCCGCAGACTCGAAATAAAGCCCATGGACATTATGCGGGCGGTCGGAAAGCGTGTATGTTATAACCACGCTGTAAATAAACGAGCAGGAGCTGCCTATCGCCACGAGCGTATCCATATTCGGCGCCTTGTGAAAAAGCGCACGGAAGCCGGAAATGAAGAATTTCTTGCCGGCTATCATGACGGGTACCGTCAGCAGGAGCTGGGTAAGCGCATAGTTTACGGGATGACTGCTCATATCCATGATGGACGGCAAGGGCAGGGAAGAAATCATCATCTTTCCCATGCTGACATACAGGAGAAGAGCGGAGAAAATCGCCGCTGTGATGAGCCTTTTCAGCCCGTAATCCTCGTGCTCCGCTTTTTTCTCTTTCGGCTTTGCTTCGGCTTCGGGCGAATCCTTTTCTATGCCAAAACCGCATTTTGTGACCTTTTCGATTATCATTTCGGGTGTGACCTTGTTTTCGTCATAGCAGACGATGAGCTTGCCGGTGGTCAGATTGACGTCGGCGCGTTCGACTCCGTCCAGCTTGCGTGTGACACGCTCGACGGCACTGCTGCAGGCGGCACACGACATCCCCGAAACGCTGTATTTTTCCTCTCTCATATATTACCTCCGAAATACCCCACGAGGGTATTTTCTACGAACATTATAGCACAGATTTTTCTATTGTCAAGCGGAAAGCGCAATTTTTTTCTTATAATATTCTGCCGCGTTTCACATCGGCATATGCGGGCGGCGCCTTAACATTTTGTTTACAAAAAAATATTTTCGCTTTTTCTTGACAAAAGGCGAAAAGAGGTGTATTATACAGTTAGTTTGAAAACTAACTAATTTGGAGGCAATTATGGAAGATAAAAAATGCGACCGCAAATTCTTACCGAGCATGATGACAAACGAGGTTTCCAAGCTTTTTCGCGATATCATAAACCGCGATGTGGAAAAACTCGGAGTGCAGAACAGCTACAGGCAGCTCCTTTTTCACCTTTCGAGAAAGGACGGCGTGAGCCAGCTTGAGCTTGCGCGCGCCACTCACCTGAAAGCGCCGACTGTTTCCGTTACGCTCAAGAACATGGAGGCGGAGGGACTTGTGGAGCGCAGGGGAGATATAGACGACCTGCGCATCATTCATGTTTTCCTGACGGACAAGGGCAGGAAGACGGACGATAAGATACGCGAGCTTCATCATCAGCTTGACGGCAAAATGACCGAGGGCATATCGCAGGAGGAGCTTGACGCGCTTGTCGCCACGCTGACAAAACTGCGCGACAATATGCTGAGGTTCACAGACGCGGCTAAACCGGAATGAGGGAAAGGGAGAACTGATGAAAAAGGTTTTATCATATCTAAAGCCATATTGGTTCATTGCCATATGGTCGCCGATATTCATGGTGGGCGAGGTGCTTATCGACCTCGAACTTCCTACCGTGATGGCGGATATAGTGAATGAAGGTATAATAAACGGCGGCGGAATGGATGTCATATTGCCGCTGGGCATAAAGATGCTGATATATGTCATCCTCGGAGGCATATTCGGCGTGGGTGCGGCGTTTTTCGCTTCCTATGCCTCGCAGAACTTCGGAAACAGCCTGCGCAAATCCGCCTTTGCCAAGGTGATGTCGCTCTCGATAGAGCAGACCGACGATTTCACCACAGGTTCGCTCGTCACGCGAATGACAAACGATATCTCGATGGTTCAGCAGTTTGTTTCGACGGGACTTCGCATGTTTTTCCGCTCGCCGATATTCTTTGTCGGAGGTATAATCAAGGCGCTTGCACTCAATACGAAATTCGGCATAGTCATAGCAGTCACCATTCCGATACAGCTTATCGTGGTGCTTTTTGTCGTAGGCAAGGTGCGCCCGATGTTCGATGCCGTGCAGAAAAAGCTCGATAAGGTAAATTCCGTGGTGCAGGAAAATGTCACGGGTGCCCGCGTCGTCAAGGCTTATGTGCGCGAAGAGCACGAAAACGAGCGTTTTGACGCGGCAAACAAGGACTTGTCAGTCACGATGTTCAGAATCCAGAAGCTTATGGCTCTGCTCAGTCCTTTCATGATGATAGTGCTGAATTTTGCTGTTATCGCGCTTATCGCCGTCGGCGGAAAGCAGGTTTCCGAGGTTGGCGGTATACTTGTAGGCGATATCATGGCGGCTGTGACATATATTTCGCAGATTCTGATGAGCATGATGATGATATCCATGATATTCCAGAGCTTCTCCCGCGCTTCGGCTTCCGCACGCAGAATAGAAGAGGTGCTTGATGCCGAGCCTGCCGTTGTCGAGGGACACGGCGCGGAGGGAGCAAACGGAGAAAAGGGTTGCGTCACATTTGAAAATGTAAGCTTCCGCTATCCCGATTCTCCTGAAAATTCCGCTCCTGTGCTCTCGGGTATCAATCTCGATATAAAGCAGGGCGAAAATATCGCCATACTCGGAGCCACAGGTTCGGGCAAGACCTCGCTTGTAAATCTGATACCGCGCTTCTACGATGTGACGGGCGGCAGAGTCCTGCTCGACGGTGAGGATGTGCGCGATTATTCCTTTGAGGAGCTGCGCAGCAAGGTTGCGCTCGTGCTTCAGAAGAGCGAGCTTTTCTCCGGCACTGTGGCGGAAAATCTGCGCTGGGGCAATCCTGAGGCAAGCGATGCCGAGCTGAAAAAAGCCGCCGAGATTGCGCAGGCGGACAGCTTCATAGAATCGTTTAACGAGGGCTACGACACGATGATAGCGGAGAAAGGCGCATCGCTCTCGGGCGGACAGAAGCAGAGACTTTCCATCGCCCGCGCGATACTGAAAAAGCCGGAAATAATCATTTTCGACGACAGCATGTCGGCACTCGACCTGAAAACAAGCGCGAAACTTTCCGCGGCTCTGCGAAGCGAAATGGCTGATACGACGGTCATCACGATAGCACAGCGCGTGGCAAGCGTCATGAATGCGGACAGGATAGTCGTACTCGACGGTGGCAATATTTCCGCTGTCGGCAAACACGCCGAACTGCTCGAAACAAGCGATGTTTATCGCGATATTTACAATTCACAGCTGAAGAGAGGTGAGAGCATTGAATAATACGCAAAAACCCATGGGCGCACCGCAGGGCGGCGACAAGAAGCAGATGGATATGCGTCCCGGCGGCGGTCCGCGTCGCGGCATGAGCATGGTGGCGGAAAAGCCGAAGAACATGAAAAAGACGCTCTCAAGGCTTATCAAATATATAGTCACGAATAAATTCATGATAATCATGCTTGTGGCAAGCGTTATCATTTCGGCGCTCCTCAACCTCGCAGGTCCTTCCATTCAGGGAGAGGCACTGAAATTTCTCACGCCGTCGACAGATGAGGGAGGCAAGCTGATAATCCTCGAAAACGGCACTGTAAAGGTCGATTTCGCGGGCATGGCAAAGGTACTCGTGCTCCTTGGCGCGGTATATCTGCTCTCATCGCTTTTCACATATATTCAGGGGCATATTTCGGCAAAGCTCTCGCAGAAAACAGTCTATCGTATGCGCGGCGACCTTTTCCGCAAGATAGAGAAGCTCCCGATAAAATATATCGACAATCATCCGCACGGCGATATCATGAGCCGCATGACAAACGATATAGAAAATATTTCAAATACCGTTTCCAACTCGGTGACATCGCTCATCTCCAGTATCATAACGATAATCGGCGCTTTCTCGCTGATGCTTTATCATAGCTGGCAGATGACGCTCGTCGCTCTTGTGACTATTCCGCTGACTGTGCTTGTTACAACAAAGCTGACGAAATATGTCCGCAAGTATTTTATGCGTCAGCAGCAGCTTCTCGGCGCGATAAACTCGCAGGTGGAGGAGAGCGTGACGGGCTATAAGACCGTCGTCGCTTTCAGTCACGAAAACGAGATAAAAGATGAATTCAACCGCACGGGCGACGAGCTGCGCACGGCGGGCATCAAGGCGGAAATTTTCGGCGGAGTTATGGGTCCGCTCATGAATATCATCGGCAATATCGGCTTTCTGCTTATCGTAATATGCGGTGCGCTATTTACAATGAAAGGGCTTATCGGCATCACTACGATATATGTTTTCATCCAGTATTCCAAGCAGTTTACACGCCCGATAAACGAGGTGGCAAACCAGTATACCTCGATACTCAATGCGATAACCGGCGCGGAGCGTGTTTTTGAGATTATGGATCAGAACGATGAGACAGACGAGGGTAAAAAGGCACTTTTGCCGGCTGATATCAAGGGCAATATTTCATTCCGAAATATCTGCTTCTCATATGTTCCGAGCGAACCTGTGCTGAAAAATTTCAATCTGGAAATTTCAAGCGGACAGAAGATAGCCATAGTCGGAAAGACAGGCTCGGGCAAAACGACGATAATCAATCTGCTGACGCGTTTCTATGAGACGGACAGCGGAAAAATACTGCTGGACGGCACGGATATCCGTGAGATAACGAAAGAGTCGCTCCGAAAGAATATAGCGATAGTCTTGCAGGATACGGTGCTTTTCTCGGATACGGTAGGTGCAAATATCCGCTACGGCAGACCTGAGGCAAGCGAAGCGGAAACGGAAGCGGCGGCAAAGGCGGCAAAAGCGCATGATTTCATCACACGTATGCCCGAGGGTTACGATACGGTGCTTGATGAATCGGGTGGCAATATAAGTCAGGGACAGAAACAGCTGCTTACCATTGCCCGCGCGATACTGGCAGATCCGAAGATACTCATTCTCGATGAGGCGACCTCGAGCGTCGATACGCGAACGGAGATGGATATCCAGAGCGCGATGATAAATCTGATGCAGGGAAGAACCACGCTGATAATAGCGCACAGACTTTCGACCATACGCGATGCGGATAAGATAATCGTTCTCGACGACGGCAGAATCGTCGAAGCCGGAAATCATGATGAGCTTATCGCCGCAGAGGGCGTATATTACGGACTCTATATGTCGCAGTTCGCGGGAATAGAGACCTGACGGCATAATGAAGGGCGGGAAATCCGTGAGATTTCCCGCCTTTCGGTGTTCTTGCCCGTTTTCACGCAAAACCGCCGCAAAAGCACAAAAATGGAGCCCGTGTGAGTTCCTGATTTTCCCTTCAGCGAAGCGGTGCCGAGCAAATTGCTCCATATTTTATATGGGCAAAAAATCCTCCTTTGATATCCCGATTGCGAAATATCAAAGGAGGATACAGGCGACGTCTGAGTGTTATTTCATTATCACTGCGGCGAGCGCGTTCACACTGCCGTCGGCAAATGCGCTTTTGACGGTATATTTCTCTCCGTCAAAGGCATAATAGAGCGAAAGCTCGTCGCCGAGCTTTGCCTCGTGCAGATAAGATATGCAAAAGGCGGAGACGCGTTCTGCCGAGAAATCCGGTACGGCTGAGAGAAGCATATCGGCATACCAGGTATTGTTCATATGCCTGTTTCTGTCGATGAAGCTGTAAGGTACGGTAAACTTTCCCGCTGCCGTCATTTCCTCTGTTTTCACAGGTTTTATCCTGCTGTCAAAAGTTGTGGCGGAGGTTCTTTCTTCCGCATCAAATGTATGACCCAGCTCATCCACGCGCACAAAAGAGCGGTTGCTTATACGAACGAGAGCAAACTGCCCATGTGCGATTGCCACAAGCTCCTCACCGCGGCGAACCTCATATGTACGCCCGATTTTCACTCCGTGCGAAATCTCCGCAAAGGTGGTGACCTTGATTTCCTCTTCCATATATATCGGTTTGTAAATATCGACATTCATGGCGCTGAGGATGAAAGCGGTATCGCGGCGACGAAGCTCATCTTCGGTTAGCCCGTAGTTTACGGCGAGCTGTTCGTTTGATGCGGTATGCAGATATTTCAGCAGACCGGCGGGTCGGATGACCCGCATGCTGTCCGCATCGTGCATATCAGTGATGATGGTTTTACGCCACTTCATTTTTATGTTCCTCGATTACGCCTTGCCGTTGGAGCCGAGAACATCAACCATCTTGTGCGTAACCATCTTCTTTACTTCGTCGCGTGCAACGGAGAGATATGTGCGCGGGTCGAAAACAGACGGGTCGTTTGCAAGAACGCGGCGGATAGCGGCTGTCATGGCGAGACGGATATCGGAGTCGATATTTATCTTGCATACTGCCATCTGAGCGGCATGACGGAGCTCATCCTCGGGAATACCGATAGCGTCGGGAAGCTTGCCGCCGAGCGCGTTGATTTCCTTTACATATTCCTGCGGAACGGAAGAAGCGCCGTGCAGAACTATCGGGAAGCAGGGAAGTCTCTTGGAGATTTCCTCGAGAATATCGAAGCGGAGCGGAGGCGGAACAAGGATTCCGTCGGCATTTCTTGTACACTGCTCGGGTGTGAACTTATATGCGCCGTGGCTTGTGCCGATGGCGATTGCGAGCGAGTCAACGCCTGTCTTTGTTACAAACTCCTCAACCTCTTCGGGGCGGGTATAGGAAGAATCCTCTGCCGCAACATGAACATCATCCTCGATGCCTGCGAGCTTGCCGAGCTCACCCTCTACGACAACACCGTGTGCATGAGCATATTCCACAACCTTCTTTGTAAGGGCGATATTGTCCTCGAAAGAATGCTTGGAGCCGTCTATCATGACGGAAGAGAAGCCGCCGTCGATGCATGCCTTGCAGATATCGAAATCCGCGCCGTGGTCGAGATGGAGAGCGAAGTCAACGCCGCTGTCCTCAGCTGCCGCATGAGCGAGAGCCATGAGATAAGCGTGCTTTGCATATTTGCGTGCGCCTGCGGAAACCTGAAGAATAACAGGAGATTTCTGCTCTGCCGCAGCTTCGGTGATAGCCTGAACTATCTCCATATTGTTGATGTTGAAGGCGCCTACGGCATAGCCGCCCTCATAAGCTTTTTTGAACATTTCCTTTGTTGTTACTATAGCCATTTTCTAAACCTCTTTCCCGCGGGAGCGGCGTTTCTTCCGTAAACCCGCGAAATAAAATTTTTATCGTCCTTTATTTTATACTATTTTCGTGTTTTTTGCAACAGATTTTTGAAAATTTTTGAAAATATAGGATTTTTTCATAAAAACCCTTTACAATCGGGAAAAACTATGGTATAATCCTAACCGTATGCGGTCGCCTGCTTGGTTTGCGGATATAAGGCTTTTTATAAGCGCTTTCACCCGCCGCTTGCTCTGCTGTGCGATTTCTGCATAAAAAATATTTATGAGGTGAAAATCATGCTTAACAAAGAAGAAAAACAGGGCGTCATCGCCGAGTACAAAACCCATGAGACAGACACAGGCTCTCCCGAGGTTCAGATTGCCATTCTCACAACGAGAATCAACGAGCTCACAGAGCATATGAAGAAGAATCCCCATGACCGCCACAGCGGCAGAGGACTTCTCAAAATGGTAGGTAAGAGAAGAAATCTTCTCGGTTATCTCCAGAAAAAGGATATCGAGCGCTATCGTGCGATAGTAAAGAAGCTCGGTCTCAGAAAGTAATTTTGCGGCAGGGGCGCGTTTTTTGCAAACGTGTCCCTGCAGTGTTTGTCCGAGTCAGCTTTTCATATCGAATTATCCCGCAAAATTCCGTTTTGTCTTGTATAGCAGTTAATAAAGAGCCGGAATACGGTCGCTCTCCGGCTTTTCATTAAGTGCTAAACAGGTCGGGCGTTTTTGCGGATAAGAAATAAAAAATTTTATTTTCAGGAGGCAAAAAATGCAGAAAGTATTTGAAAATCACAAAGTATTCGAGTATAACTATGCCGGCAGACCTCTCAAGGTCGAGGTCGGTAAGGTTGCCGGTCTTGCAAACGGCTCTTGCATGATAAGCTACGGCGAGACGGTTGTTCTCGCCTGCGCTACGGCAAGCGCAAAGCCGAGAGACGGCATCGATTTCCTGCCGCTTTCCGTCGACTATGACGAAAAGCTCTATTCGGTAGGTAAAATCCCCGGCGGATTCCTTCGCCGCGAGGGCAAGCCGTCCGAAAAGGCTATACTCACAAGCCGCGTCATCGACCGTCCAGTCCGTCCTCTCTTTCCGAAGGACCTGCGCAACGATGTCGCTCTCACGCTGACGGTAATGTCCGTCGATCCCGACTGCTCACCCGAAATCACAGCAATGATAGGCGCATCCATCGCGCTTTCCATTTCCGATATTCCGTGGAACGGACCTATCGGCGGCGCTTTTGTCGGTCTTGTTGACGGCGGGATTGTTATCAACCCCACAGCAGAGCAGCGCAAGGTAAGCGACCTTGAACTCACCGTAGCGGCAAGCGAAAAGAAAGTCGTCATGATTGAGGCGGGCGCGCGCGAAGTTGACGACGACACGATGTTCAACGCCATCATGAAAGCTCATGAAGAGATAAAGAAGCTTCTCGTTTTCATCAATGAGATAATTGCCACAGTCGGCAAGCCGAAATTCGAATATCCCTCTTGCGAGCTTGACCATGATATGTTTGATGAAATATTCGCATATTGCGAAGCCGCTGTCATGGAAGCTCTCGATACAGACGACAAGACTGTACGCGATGCAAAGATGCAGCCAATAATGGACGATATCCTCGAGAAATTCTCCGAGAAATACGAGGGTCTTGACGTGATGCTCCCCGAGCTTATCTACAAGATTCAGAAAAAGATTGTCCGCCGCTGGCTTCTCAACGACAAGAAGCGCGTAGACGGCAGAAGGATGGATGAAATCCGTCCTCTCGCGGCAGAGGTTGCTCTCCTCCCGAGAACACACGGCTCCGGTCTCTTTACCCGCGGGCAGACACAGGTTCTCACTATAGCTACACTCGGTCCGCTCTCCGACAGCCAGATGCTTGAGGGACTGGATGACGAAACATCCAAGAGATATATGCACCACTACAATATGCCCGGCTATTCCACAGGCGAAGCAAAATCCCTGCGCAGCCCCGGCAGAAGAGAAATCGGTCACGGTGCGCTCGCAGAGCGTTCGCTCGTTCCTGTGCTTCCCTCCGTTGAAGAATTCCCCTATGCAATGCGTCTCGTTTCCGAGGTCGTTAGCTCAAACGGCTCTACCTCGCAGGCTTCCGTATGCGGCTCGACGCTTGCACTCATGGATGCGGGCGTTCCGATAAAGGCTCCCGTGGCGGGTATTTCCTGCGGTCTTATCACAGCAGAGGACGGCTCATGGGATACAATGATTGATATTCAGGGTCTCGAGGATTTCTACGGCGACATGGATTTCAAGGTTGCCGGCACACACAAGGGTATCACATCCATTCAGATGGATCTGAAGATTGACGGTCTTACACCCGAGATAATCAAGCAGGCTTTCGCTCAGACTCACAAGGGCAGAGATTATATCATAGATGAAGTTATCCTCAAGGCTATTCCCGCTCCCAGAGAGGAAATGAGCAAGTATGCTCCAAAGATGATAACAATGAAGATAAATCCCGATAAGATTCGCGATGTTATCGGTTCCGGCGGCAAGATAATCCAGAAGATTGTTGCCGAGACGGGCGCGAAGATTGATATCGAGGACGACGGTACAGTATATATTCTCGCGGTTGACCAGCAGTCCGCAAAGGATGCAAAGACTATCATCGATGCCATCGTATTCGAGCCTGTGGAGGGTTGCTGCTACAACGGCACCGTAACAAGAATCATCCCGATAGGCGCTTTCGTTGAGATTGCTCCCGGAAAGGAGGGTCTTGTCCACATTTCCAAGCTTGCAAACAAGCGCGTTGAGACTGTCGAGGATGTTGTCAGCGTAGGCGACAATGTAACGGTCAAGTTCCTCGGAACAGACGAAAAGGGCAGACTCAATCTCTCCATGAAGGACGCTCTTCCCCAGTAATCGGATATATGTATAACAGAAGCGCGGAAAAACTGTTCGGTTTTTCCGCGCTTTCGCGTTGGTTGATTTTTCTCATGAAAATACCGAGAAAAGCGCATTTACAAGCATACAGGCGAGCACGCCGAAGAGAGTCGGCAGAGCGGCGGCAATAAGCATCCAGCGCGTACTTCCTGTTTCCTTTTTCACGGAGATGAGCGTGGTGGAGCAGGGGAAATGCGCCATTGAAAATATCAGAAAGCAGAGTGCTGTTTTTATGCTCCAGCCATTTGCTATAAGTATGGCGCCGACCTCGGTTATCGCTCCCGCTTCCGTCAGCACATTTCCCGAGGTATAAGCCATGAGTATTATCGGCAGGACTATCTCGTTTGCAGGAAGCCCGAGCAGAAAAGCCGCGAGTATAACGCCGTCCATGCCGCAGAGAGAGGCAAGCGGCTCGAGGAAAAAGCAGATATGCGAGAGCAGGGTCACGCCACCGGGACTGACATTTGCGAGAATCCATATGAGAAGTCCCGCAGGCACGGCTATCATCACAGCTCTGCCGAGAACGAAAACCGTCCTGTCCAGCATGGAGCGCACTATCACGCGCGGTATATTCGGCTTGCGGTACGGCGGCATCTCGAGAATAAACGATGACGCTTTGCCATTCAGTATGGTTGACGAGAGAAGTCTTGACGCTATGAGCGTGAATATCACGCCGAGCAGTATCACCGCGGCGAGAATGAGCGCGCAAACGACGGACGGAAGTCCCGTGCCCGCCGAGAAAAATACTGTTATCACCGTTACAAGAGCGGGGAAGCGCCCGTTGCATGGCATGAAAGCGTTTGTGAGTATGGCGATGAGGCGTTCCTTTTCCGAATCTATTATTCTTGCTCCGACAATGCCCGCCGCATTACAGCCGAGCCCCATGCACATGGTAAGCGACTGCTTGCCGCAGGAACCGCATACTGCAAAGCACCGGTCAAGATTATATGCTATCCTCGGGAGATAACCGATATCTTCAAGCAGAGTGAAAAGCGGGAAGAATATCGCCATCGGCGGAAGCATGACGGCGACTATCCACGCAAGCGTCCGGTATATGCCGAAGATGAGCATGCTGATGAGCCATTCCGCCGCTCCGACAGCTGTCAGCGCGCAGTGTAGTACGCCCTCAAATTTGCCGAAGAGTGAGGAAAGCGCCTCGGATGGGTAGTTTGCGCCGACTATGGTTATCCAGAAGATGACGGCAAGCAGCATTGCCATCGCGGCAAAGCCCGTGAATCTGCCGCAGAGTATTCTGTCGGCACGCGCTGAAGCCGAGCTTTCCTTGCCTGTGCGTTTTACCGCACGCCTGCATATTTCCGCCGCATATTCGGAAATGGTATGTACCACCTCGGCGTTTATCGCCTCGCTGTCAAGCCCGATTTCGCGCATACGCTCCTTTTCTGCCGCCAATGCCGCCTCGTCTGTCACGCTGTATTCGTCATGCCCAAGCAGGAAATCGGCATCGTCCTCAAGCAGGCGCAGGGCGAAGAAACGCTCTTTTCCGACGGGCGCTTTTATTGTGGGAAGAAGATTTGCTATCGCTTTTTCCAGCTCGTCGGTATAGCACAGGGAAATGCCCGATGTGGGATTTTCAGCCGCCTCGTGAATGCGCGGTGCGATAGCGTCAACGCCTGTTCCTTTGCCTGCGCTTGTGCCGACTGTGGGAATGCCGAGCAGGCGCTCGAGCGCGGCAATATCCGGCATGATACCGTTTGCTTTTGCTTCATCGAGCAGGTTCACACAGAGCAGAATATGCGGCGTTATCTCCGAAATCTGAATCAGCAGATTGAGATTTCTTTGCAGGCGGGAGGCATCGCAGACTACGATGACCGCCTCGGCATCTCCGAAGCAGATGAAATCACGCGCGGCGGCTTCCTCCTCGGAATTTGCCGAGACGGAATAGCACCCTGGCAGGTCTACGAGAGTACAGCCCGCATCGCGGCAGTAGCCCGCGGCAAGCCCGACGGTTTTTCCCGTCCAGTTTCCCGTGTGCTGATTCAGTCCCGTCAGATAATTGAAAACCGTGCTTTTGCCTACATTCGGATTGCCAGCGAGTGCGACTCTTCTGCCCGAAATTTCCGCTTTATTCGTTATGCTTTTTCCCGTAGAGCCGCCTGTCAGTCCCATTTTCATCCTCCGTCAGTAAAATTTTGCGTGCATCCTTCCGCCGCAGAGCAATAATTGTGCCGAGTATCTTGTATGCACATGGGTCGCCGAGCGGGCTTATGCCTGTTTTTTCAACGGCAGTGCCGCCCGAAAAACCGAGATCCATAAGCCGCCGCAGGAGCGCACCTTTTTCGTTTATATCATATATTATACCTGCCGAGCCTACCGGAAGCTCGGCAAGAGTTTTTGCATTGTTTTGTCTTTTTGCCATTTCTGTAGTTGCCTCCTGTGATAATATATGCGGTGGTGCATGTGCCGTGAAAGGCATGGAGGAAAGCAATATACACGTTTTATGGCGAAATATGCCTTTTTATACTGCAACGGATATGATTTCGGGCGGCTGAGAAGCTAAAATTATTTTTCGCTTTTGATAAAATACTTGACAATGAAGCTGTATTTATGATATACTGTACAGGCAATGAAAATACTGGGGTGTAGCCAAGCGGTAAGGCACGGGACTTTGACTCCCGCATTCGTCGGTCCGAATCCGGCCACCCCAGCCATGATGGCAAGTCAATTTAGATCCGCTCGATGAAAAACGAGAAAACGGGAGATTTCGAAAGATTTCTCCCGTTTTTTCGCCACTGCATTTTTTCGGAGTTTCATAGATCCCTTTTGCCCTTTTCGATGCTGTGTCCGGACTTGGACTCACGAAAAGGACTTTTTTGCGTCTTCCCGAAAGCAATCGGTTCTGTGGCTGGATTCGGACTTGCGAAAGCAGAGCCTGACAGTGCGAAAAATCCGCCACTTCAAAAATTGTTTACAAACACATTTGATCCCTCCTCAAATTGTCTGGATTTGAACTCACGAAATTAGGTAAACGACAATCCGATATATTTTCTGTCTTGCAACAGATAAAAACAAAAATGATCACCTAGCCAAACGCTATAGAACCTTTTTTATTATTCGCGGGTAAATACATAAAAATAAACTCTGCCGCCGCCAAACGAATAATCGCCGCATTTCCATTCTTTGAAAAGATATTCTTTGCCGTCAATCGTCTTTATTTCGTATGCAGACGCGGTCTTTTCACGCCTGTTCAGAACAAGTCCCTTTGTCCATACGGAGGTGACGCTGTTTGTTCCGTTTTGGGTGGTTGATACATACACTCCGTTTTCTCCAAATTCCGCCGAGAGCGCAAATAAATCTTCCTGTTTCAAGTTCGGTTTATCGGGGTCAAAGCTTTCTTTGTGAATAACAAAATCCCGTACTTTCCACTTGCCGAGAACAGCAGTGTCATTTACAAACGGATAGTCGATATTGTCGCATTTTCTGAATTCTTCTTTCGAAGCATAGTGTCTTTCATCTGTCTTTTCATATACCCATATCTCGGGAGTTTCAAATCCGATACCACTGTCGCCGCAATCGGTCATCTCAAGGAAAAGAAGCTTGTGTCCGTCGATATTTTCAATAGTATAATGATTTGCATACTGTGTATCCGGCTTCGGGCTGTCTGTAAACAGTGTTCCTTTTGTCCAGCCGTCCACTGACCAGTAGCCTTTTCCGCCATCGATGAAATACAACTCATGAAGCCATGCGGGATGACTGCATTTCGGCTTCCCATAGATAAATTGCTCGCGCGTCGGGACGATATCGAGCATCTCCCACTTGCCGCATACTTCGAGGTCGTCAGTAAAGGGCGCATTTGATTTTTTGTCGGAATATAGAGGCTTTTTTGACTTGCCGCTTACGGGGACTTTCAGCTCTGCCGTTCCGTCATCATGATAAATTTCATAATAAGCGCCGCAAACCTTATAATCCGAGCTTTCAAGATGTCTGATAATAGCTTTGTATGCTTCGTCAAGCTCGTTTTCCTTGCAGCAGAGGGAAGCGACATTATTTCCGAAAGTAAGCGTCTTTTCGCTGTATGTGCTGCTCTTTGGCAGGTTGCCGGTGATTTCCGCGCATGCGGCAAGATCCAAATCGGATTCTTTATATTCCGTTTCATAGTTGATTATGATTTTTCGTCTGCCCATGATAGCTTTCGGCAGTTTTTCCGCGATTTCGGCGGCTTCACGCAGAGCATCCGCTTTTGAACCGTAAAATCTGCGTACAAAGGCAATACGGATTTCATCCGTTTCTCTGATAATAACATTAAACATATTTGACTCTCCTTCTGTAAGACTGTTTTTTATGGATTTGATTCTTTTCAGCTGTTTCTCTGCATTTTCAATGAGCAGATTCAGCCCGGCAAGCTTTGCAGTCAGTATTTCGATGATTTTATCGCGGTTACTTACCGAGAGCTGTACTTTTATCTCATCGAGAGAAAAGCGAGTTCCTTTAAGGCAATTATACGGTAGCAATCCACCAGTTTTGAAGCGGAATAATACCGATATCCTGTGAATTTATCAATCTTATCCGGAATAAGAAGCCCTTGCGCATCATAATAGCGCAGAGCTTTTACAGATATATTGCACAGTTTTGATAATTCGCCTATCCTATACATAATCTTTTCCTTTCTTTCGGATTTGCAATACGCAAAAACAGCGCTGTTTCTTTCTTGCAAGTCAAGTGTATCATTACAGTTAAGAGGAGAGTCAAGAGGTTTTTGAAAAATCTTTGAAATTATTTTAAATCATCCAAAGGCAGGGAAGAGTGGGTCATTTTTTGTCGGTCTTGCCAAGGACGGTATATGTTGTCGGCATTTCGAGCGGATGCCATGAGGTACTCAGAAAATTTCGTTCTATAAGTATCGTGGCGGTAATGCATACGGCGTTGACAAACTTGTCCATGGCGGCAATGTCCTCAACCTGATTTTGCAAATGTTTCGGCGTGTGCGCACTTAAAATCCGCGCAGCGATTTTATCCATATCGCGAATGATTCCGATAAGCTCCGTTTTTATAAAGTTTTCCGTGATGGTGCAAATCTGTTTATACTGCTCAGAGGTATAAACCGGAACCGTCGCTTTGAAAGAATCGTTTTCTTTGATTACATAGCCATTCTTTATCATGTCGGCAACTGCTTCAAGGTCATATTCACCGAATGTCATGTTTCTGCCGCTGCAGATATCGCAGAATATATTGATATGTCTGTCTTTTCCGTAGAAATCATGGTGATTTCCCTTACCGCCTTTCAGATAGTCAAAGAAATAAATACTGTCTCCATGCTTGCTGTCAACGCCGCAATAATTGAATATGTGCTTTTTGTTAAGCTTTTCAATGCACCAAAGATATGCTGATTCGCCCCAGCCTGTTTGAGGCGCATCCGTTTTGCCGCAGTCAATGCCGCTTACCATTCTGAAAAGAACGGTGCAAAATTGCCAGCGCAAAGTGTTTTCGGAAAAATTGTTGCCGATAAAGCCGATATTTTTATATTCGGCTATTTTTTCTTTTACAAAAGCTTCCGTTTTATCCGCAATTTTTTCATGATATTCTGCGACAGCGCGCTCTGTTTCATCCGCACACTCGGCTGTAATTACAATTATGTTTGCCTTGTAGCGTGTACCGTCCCTGATAATTATTTTTTTGCTTTCCAGCTCTTTTATTTCATCATCCAGATAGGGAAGCGGTATGCCTGTTTCGAGGCTTATCTGCTGAACAGTCAATGTATCATTGTAGCAGGCGCTTACTATGTTTTGTCTTATTTTGTTTTGCATGAGTTGCCCAAATTGATTCGGACCCTGTCCGCTGTACATGGGAATCAAGGTCTTGGGATTGTAGCTGAGTTCTCCGAGATTTCTTTCCATATTCATTCCTTCTTTCAGTATTTTTCGTGATTTAAAAAGCAGATACTTTACCATGCTTTCGGATATTGCGAGCAAATCTGAAATTTCAGAGCAGGAACGCCCCTCAATATAATACAAAATCGTTGCTTTGCGGTATTTTTCGGACAGCAATGTCAGCTCGCGGCGAAGAAGATATATATCACTGCCGCCATCTTCCGGAAGTTCCTCTTCATCGGGGATATTTTCGGGTAGCTCACAGGTGATATTCTTTTGCTTTTTCCTGCACCACTGCTTATATACATT
The DNA here is from genome assembly GCA_963618495.1 of Acutalibacteraceae bacterium. Classification (GTDB taxonomy): domain Bacteria; phylum Bacillota; class Clostridia; order Oscillospirales; family CAG-272; genus Apopatosoma. The sequence continues at coordinate 78,199 of CAVESF010000001.1, read as the reverse complement.
TCCCGCAACGCCCCACATGAAAGCATAAAAAGCTTTGTCATTGCGGATATTCTCAACCGATTTCATCAGCTCAAGCAAGATATCCTGCGATAAATCTTCGGCTTCCTCCTGCGAGGGCGTTTTGGCTCTGCAATACGAATAGATTGTTTTGGATATCTCCGCGATTTTCTCATGAAGTCCGTTTTCGTCCATTTGCCCACCTCCTTATAAGTTTTTCAGAAGCTTCTGCCTTAATAGTGAAAGAAAAATGATTTGGTTAATGTTTCTATGAAAATTATAGCATATTTTTTGAATTTTGTCCATTGTAAATCCGCGGTTGGATTGAATCCTGCCGCATCTACGACAAAATAACCGAAAATTATTGCTTTTATTCGGATTTTTCTTTATAATATAATTACAGTCAAAAAAATTATTATCGCAACCCAACCTTTTCCCGCATTTTGCGCACTTATAGGCGAACCCCCAAAAAAGAAAGGACGCTTTATGAATAACCATTTTGACAAAACGGACGAAGCGCTTGTCGAGCTTACGCTTCTCGGAGACGGAACCGCATATGAAGAGCTTGTTACCCGTTATCAGCGCGCGGTAATCGGAACGGCTTATAAAGTGACGAAAAACAGATTTTCCGCGGAAGATGCATCGCAGGATGCGTTTGTTTCCGCATGGATGAATCTCTGCGAGCTTCGCGACGCTTCAAAATTCGGCGCATGGGTCTGCTCGTTTGCCAGAAACTGCGCGAGAACACTCGAGCGGCATTATCGCGCGGCGATACCCGATATCAGCCTCGACACGCTCGAGGGCTTTGAGATCGCGGATGAAGATGAACCTTTTGCCGAAGATGACCTTGAAAATGTCCGTCGTTCGGTCGATTTGCTCAGCGAAAAGATTAGAGAAACTGTCCGCCTGCATTATTTCGAGGGAAAATCCGTCGCGGGAATAGCGGAGATACTGTCTATTCCCGCGGGTACTGTCAAATGGCGCCTTTCCGAGGGGAGAAAACAACTGAGAAAGGGTTACGGTATTATGGAGAAAACATACAACGAAAACGAAAGCCTCGTTTCCCGCGTCATGCGTCAGGTCGAGGCACTCAAGCTGTGGAGGCTCAAAAACGACAAAACCGGTTTTGAAGAAGAATATCGCGCCGTTCTTGCAAATGTCGAGGCGCTTGAAGATTCAAAAGAAAAAAGCGCCATGCTCGCCGATACGCTTCTTCGCGGCTATTGGTGGCTTCCAGGCGAGAAGAATAAAGAGGTTTTTGAGCGAATCAAAAAATCCGCCGAGGACGGTCATAACGATGATGTTATGATGATGGTCGCCAATGAGGAACACGAAAAATATTCCGGCGAGGAAAAAATCAGATTCATGCGTGAAACGCAGATACCTTATTACCGCGAGGGCGGCTATCCGAAAACGCTGGCTTATGTATGGTTCTGGCTCGGATATGAATACCGCGAAAAGGGAGAATATGAGGAAGCTATCCGCTGCTATGAGCAGGTGATGAATATCCTCACGCCCTCCGATGTATATTATGCAAATGCAAAATCTGCCATCGAGGGAGAAAAGCGCTCTATCGCTGCCGAAAAAAATCCCGAGGTCATCCGTTACAATCCCGATGTTTCGGGCGAGGTTTATAAAAAAATCGATGGCAAGTTATATTTCTGGCAGCAGCCCGGATACGGCTATGAAACAGACTCTGCGGAGGGCGGGCTTTTCTGGAATATGTCCATATGCGACGGTTTGATGCTTGACGAGAGCATGAAGACAGGAGATACGGTTACATCATCGGACGGAATCACGCTCACATATCTGAAAAACGACGGCGCGTGCGATACTCCGGCAGGGCATTTTGAAAACTGCTCCGTATATGTTGTTGACGGCGAGCGCTATGGACTTACTCATTGCGAAACTTGGCTCTGTGACGGAATCGGTATCGTCCGCCAGATCGTAACAAGGCATGATGACTCATACGAATGGGTGCTTTCGTCATATAAGACAGGCGGCAAAGGCGGGCTTCTCCCATTTGAAGCGGGCAATCGTTGGGAATATGCGCTTGCCACTCCGGAAACGCTCAGAATAACGGAAAGAGAAAATATTTTTGAAGTTACCGCATGCGATGCCGGCTCCGTGACGCTTTCAAATATGAACTTTATGGCTGTGACAGGCTATTACGACACATGGGAGGGCAAAACGGCAGAGGCAAGGTACGGTTACCACAAGAATATAAACTCAGATGACGAGATTCTCTGCGATGTAAGCGGCGCGATGAAGCGTGCCGAAGAGCTTGCCGTAACAAAGCGGCAGAAGCTGCACACTGCCGTGGCAAACAAGGTAATGCGCCGCATTTTTGAAACCGATCCCACAGCCAATTCGGATTATACGGAAAAGGGCAGATGGAATTTCTTTGAATATGATGTGATTGAAAAATCCGACGGCAAAATAAGATATGACAACCTCCGCAAATACGGCTTTGAATGGAAGGATATGTCGGATTGCGTCAAAAACTGCGTCGGCTACAAGGTGTATTACAGCTTCTTATTTACAATTTTGCAGGATGCGGCAGGCTGTCTGTGGTCGGATGAATGGAAAGACGGCTATCATTTCGACGAGAGAAAATCGGGCAAATATGTCACAAAGAATTTCAATGTCAAAGGCGGCGAAACGGTCGTTACGCCTGCGGGTACATTTGAAAACTGCCTGCGAGTCAGCTTCGATTATCAAGCGTGGGGATATTTCTCCGGCAGAAGCGAATATCTCTTTGCGGACGGTGTCGGCATAGTGCGCTTTGAACATCCTTACGGAGAAGACAAATGCGTCGTATGGCAGCTGACGGAATATAAAGGCACGGGCGAGGGATTTTTCCCCACCGATGACGGACTTTTCCGCAGGTATGAAGCAGAGGCGCTCTCCGATGGTTGGCACGGCTCTGTCGAATACACATTCGATGAGGATGAAAACGGCACGGTCATGTTAAAAGACGCTCTCGGCACGCAGAACAGAGCGGACTACGAGAAAATGCAGAAGAAATAAAGGCACGGAACCAAACAAAAAATTGATATAAAAATAAAACGGCTGACCATGGCGGTCAGCTGTCTGTCACCGCGTCAGTGCGGGAGCTTTGTTTGCGTGGCAAATACTATTGATATTCAACCGAAAGTATGGTATAATTATAAAAAGTGATGCTGCGAGAGAAGATAAGTTCTGTCGATGCGGCTATTGCCGAAATGCATCCGTCAACGCAGGTGGCAGAGCCGCATTTTTTATCGAAGCGTCCCCTATCCGTCTAAAACGGGTGATGCAGAGCAGCGCAAAAAAACAGTGTGAATAAAAAAGCGACCTCAGAAGAATGCGGCCGCTTTTTTATTCATGTTGCAAGGAGAGCTATCAGACCGCAGAGGAGGAAAAGGCTGCCGAGACCAGAAAGCAGTATCAAGATAAGTACAAAATATTTCTTCTTCACATCGGTTACCTTGTCACAACGGCGCCGTCGCCGAGAATCTCATGCAGGAGCAGGAGCATATTTTTCTCGGGAGAAGTGCCCATGCCGACAGCTTTTATATATTTGCCCTGCGAAATATCATAGAATATGACTTCACAGCCGCCCTCAAAAATCTGCAATAGAGTCGATACGCGCTCAAATATCTCACCGCTCATATCGGGGACTTTGAGATAAAGCTTTTTCGGTGACGCTTCCGTCTTTTTCTCGGGAGAGGGATTTGCCGCAGGCGCGGCGGATGTTTTTCTTTCATAGCGCGCGGGCTTGTCGGGGATATCCTCCGTGCTTTCAAGCATGGGAGTTGCATAGCCGTTGAAGGCGGGGCGGAGAAGCACGACATCGGAAACTATCAGCTTGGGTGCGCTGTCCTCTTTGGCGGAGATTCTGCCAGCCACGGCTATCGCCGAATCGGGATTTATCATATATGAAATTTTTTCCAGCACCTTGCTGAAAAATACAAGTTCTATTTCTCCCGTCTTATCTTCAAGCGTGGCAAAAGCCATCGAGCCGCCGTTTTTTGTCTGTTTGTTTGTTCTTGAGGTGATGATTCCGGCGATGGCAATGCGCTCGTTATCGGCATAGCGGCGCTCCGGCTCGGATTCCGCTTCTTCATCAAAGGAGATCAGGATATCCGATATTCTCGAGTCCGCGCCGAGTGCCTCGATATGCTCCGCATATTCATCGAGAGGGTGACCCGAGAAATACATTCCCGTGCTTTCCTTTTCCTGCTTAAGGCGTTCGCGCAGGGGGAGCTCCTCGCGCTCTTTGAATTCGTATTCAAGGTTCGGCGGTTCTATTTCCGCGCCGTCAAAAAGCCCTGCGGAGAAGAGGTCAAGCTGTCCCTCTGCCTGACTGCTTTTCCTTTTGGCAAAGATATCGAGTATATTTTCGTATTCGGCAATGAGCATACTGCGCCGCGTTCCGAGCGAATCAAAAGCGCCGCTCTTGATAAGCCCCTCTATCTGTCGTTTATTTAGCTCGTGCGAGCACATCCGCGAAACAAAATCCGTAAATGAGGTAAATCTGCCGTTTTTGCGTTCTTCTATGGAGGCATCGAGAATATTGCCGCCGACGTTTTTTATTCCGAGAAGCCCGTAGCGTATGGCTTTTTTGCCGTTTTCGTCCGTGACGACGCTATAGAGCTTTTCGCTCTCGTTTATATCGGGCGAAAGCACGGGAATCCTGTAGCTTTTCGCTTCTTCGATATATTCCACGGTCTTTGTCACATTGCCGAGTACCGAGGTGAGCAGAGAAGCGAGATATTCGCTCGGATAGTGGCATTTCAGATAAGCCGTGCGGTATGCGGTATAGGCATATGCCGTGGCATGGCTTTTGTTGAAAGCGTATTTGGCAAAGGACGACATCGTATCGAAAATCTCGTTTGCATCGGCTTCGCTTGTGCCGCGCGCAATGGCGCCCGCGCAGGTGACATTGCCGTTTTCATCCTTTTCGCCGTAGACGAAAGCGGCGCGCGCCTTTTCCATCTCGGCTGTTTTCTTTTTTGCCATGGCGCGGCGCACGATATCCGCGCGCCCGAAAGAGAAGCCCGCAACTTCGCGGCATATCTGCATTACCTGCTCCTGATAAATGATGCAACCCGAGGTTTTTTCGAGTATTTTCCGCAGGGCGGGTATTTTATATTCGGGAGTCGATTCTCCTGTGCGGTTGCGCAGAAACTGCGGTATCGATTCCATGGGTCCCGGGCGGTAGAGCGAGATGGCGAGCGTTATATCCTCGATATTGCGCGGCTGCATATTCATGAGCAGACGGCGCATTCCCGAGGATTCGAGCTGAAATATGCCGCTTGTTCTGCCCTGAGAGATAAGCTCGTATGCGCCTGCGTCATCGAGCGTGACTTTCGTGATATCAAAATCCGGTTCTGTTTTGCGTATCTGCTTTTCCGTATCGGAGATTATCGTCAGATAGCGCAGCCCGAGAAAGTCGAATTTCAGCAGTCCCAGTTTTTCGATGATATCCATGGTGAATTGTGTGAGCACCATTTCGTTATTGACAGCGAGCGGGACATGCTCATATGCGGGCTTGTCCGTTATCACGATGCCCGCGGCATGAGCCGAGGCATGGCGCGGCATTCCCTCGAGAGCCATGGATATATCTATCAGGCGACGAATCTGCTCGTTTTCATCATACATGCGCTTCAGTCTGCCTGTGAGTGCCTCGCGGAGCGTGATATGCGGGTCATATGGAATGGCTTTTGCCACTATATCGACATCTGCATAGCTCATGCCGAGCGCCCTGCCGACATCGCGCACCACAGCCTTTGCGGCAAGCGTACCGAAAGTGGATATGCCGCAGACATGGTCGGTGCCGTATTTGCGCGAAACATATTCTATGACCTCGCCGCGCCTGTCATAGCAGAAATCCGTATCAAAATCTGGCATGGAGACGCGCTCGGGATTGAGAAAGCGCTCAAACATGAGGTCATATTTTATCGAGTCCACATCGGTTATGCCGCAGAGATAAGCGACAAGGCTTCCCGCGCCCGAGCCTCTGCCGGGACCTACGGGAATCTTCTCACGCTTGGCATATGCGATGAAATCCCACACGATGAGATAATATTGCGCATAGCCCATCTTGCTTATGACGGAAAGCTCGTATTCTATTCGGTCGCGGTATGTGCTCTCGCTGTTTTCTTCGGCGAAAATTATCTCGCCGGAGGATTTTTTGCGCTCAAAGCCCTCGTAGGTGAGACGGCGGAGATATTCCTCGGGCGTTTCGCCCGTTTCGGGAGTGAAGCGCGGCAGATAGATATGGGAAAAATCAAAATCGTAATTGCATCTGTCGGCGATTTTCCGCGTATTTTCCAGCGCCTCTGGAATGGAAGAGAAGAGCCGCTCCATCTCCTCGGTCGATTTATAATAAAATTCGTCGGTTTCAAAGCCTATCGGTCTGCCGTCGGCAATGCGGCTGTTTGTCTGGATGCAGAGGAGTACTGCCTGCGTATCGGCATCGGCGCGGCGCATATAATGCACATCGTTTGTGGCGACGAGCGGAATGCCCGTTTCGCGCGACATGGCGATGAGGGCTTCGTTTACCTCTTTCTGCTCGGGCATGCCGTGGTCCTGAAGCTCAAGATAGAAATTTCCGTGCCCGAATATGCGGTCAAATTCAAGTGCGCGCTCGCGTGCGCCATCGAAATCGCCCGCCATGATATGCCGCGGAATATATCCCGCAAGGCAGGCGGAAAGCGCGATAAGCCCCTCGGAATGCTCGCGCAGGAGCTCCATATCGACGCGCGGCTTGCCGTAGAAGCCCTCTGTATACGAGCGGGAGACCATATAAATGAGATTTTTGTAGCCGGTTTCGTTCTCCGCAAGGAGGACGAGATGATATTTCCCGCCGTCTGCGGCTTCGCGCTTGTCAAAACGCGATTCCGAAGCGGTATAGACTTCACAGCCGATAATTGGCTTGACGCCCTCTTCCTTGCACGCACGATAGAAATTGACGACGCCGTACATCGCGCCGTGGTCTGTTATTGCGACGGCATTATGCCCGCAGGCTTTTGCCGCTTTCGGTATATCGGCTATGCGGAAAGCGCCGTCCAGCAGGCTGTATTCGCTATGCAGATGAAGATGAACGAAAGACACTTTTCTCCCTCCTTTACTTGTTTTTTATCGCTTCAAGAAAATCCGAAATTTTGGATAAGCGCTTGCTCTCCTGCGATTTGGAGACAGGCGGAACCTCCATTCCGGCAAGCTCGGCAAGTGTGAGATACGGGTTTTCGACGCGGAGTTTTGCCGTTTTGCGAAGCTCGGGCGAAAGCTCTTCGAATTTGCCGAGCATGATTATTTCGTTTATTATATTTATGTGCTTGCCCGCGGTGAGCGCAGTTTTTTTGAGGTTTGCCACTTCAAAGTTTGTCGAGCGGTTTGCCGCTTCCGCCGTTATGTGAAAAGCCTGAGCATTGAGCACATCGAAATAGCAGGTCGTCGCGCCGCACATGCCGAGCAGGTCTGAAACCTTTTGCACGCCCTGAAGATAGAGTACGCATTTTTCGCGCCGCTCCACCTTTTTCGGCGCAAGCTCGCGGCGGCAGAGAAGCCCTGCAAGAATATTGCGCAGTTCGCGGTCGCGCATCACAAATTCCGCCTGATATTTTTTGTCGGGAGGATAGACGAAGCCGCAGGAGATGAAAGCTCCCGCGATGAAACTTCGCTCGCAGTCGGTGCAGAGCAGGGAGGAGCAGACGGCGTTTTCCGCGGAGAGCGAAAAATCATCGTCTATCATATCGTCCTCGCCTATGCCGAAATAGGCGAAAGCCGCCTCCACAGTATCTTTCTCCGTTATGGAAAAGCGCAGTGCCTTGCCGCTTTTCGAGGCGACTGTTTCGGTTTTGCCCTCATCGCCGAAAGTCTCTGAGAAAAACCTGCGCACAAGTTCTATAGCCTCCGCTATTTCCGTGGTGACGGAAATACTGCTCCTCGTAAAGCCGCCCGAAAAAAGCAATATGCCGAAAATCCTCGCTTTTTCACAGCATTTCTGCTTTGGCAGTTTTACGGTCATTTCTTCCTTTGCACGCGATGAAAACGACATATTACTCCTCCGATGAATTTTTGTTTTTTTAATCTTTGATATGTATAAATTCTGTTTCGAGCGAAATGCCGTAGCGCCCCGCCACTTCTTCTTCTATTATACGGCACAACTCCAGAACATCGCCGCTCGTGGCACTTCCGCGGTTGATTATGAAACCCGCATGCTTCTCCGAGACCTGCGCGTCTCCATAGGAAAGCCCGCGAAGCCCCGCATCGTCGATAAGCTTGGCGGCAAAATGCCCGACGGGACGGCGGAAAGCACTGCCCGCGCTCGGATATTCGAGCGGCTGTTTGTCTCTTCGCGCCGCCATGTTGGAAGCCATTTTCGCTTCTATTTCCGCGCGGTCGCCGCGGTGCAGCGCGAAAGTCGCCGAGAGCAGGAGATAAGGCTTATGCTGAAAGATGCTCTCCCTGTATCCGAGTGCAAGCTCTGCGGAAGGCGCACGGCGGAGCGTTTCCGTTTCCGTATCGAAATATTCGACCTCGGCGAGCGTATCCTTTATCTCGCCGCCGTATGCACCCGCATTCATATATACCGCGCCGCCGACGCTCCCTGGAATGCCGAAAGCAAATTCGAGTCCGGAGAGGGAAGCGTTTTTTGCGAGGGTGCTGAGCGCGGAGAGCGGAAGCCCGCATTCCGCACGGATGATATTTTCCGAGACCTCTGTTTTATTGACCCACTTTGTAAATATCACGGCGCCCGAAAAACCGCCGTCGTCGAAAAGAACATTCGAGCCGCAACCGATGACCCTATACGGAATATTTGCTTCGCGGCAGGCGGCGACGGCGAAAACGAGTGCGTTTTTGTTCTCGGGGAAAATCGCATATCGCGCTTCTCCGCCTATTTTGAAAGTGCTGTATTTTGCAAGTCCTTCGTTTTGCCTTATCTGCGTGTCGCCACGCGCCGCAACAACTGAAAGGAAATCCTCTTTCATACATACCTCCGAACACAATTATACATAATAAGTATACCACATAAGTCGGAATATTGGTATAGCTTTTTGCAAAAAAATTCAAAAATTTATTGACAAACAAAAAAAGATATGATATCATGAACCTGTACCAAATGATACAGTTTTGGAGATAAAACCATGAAAGAAGAAACGCTCGGCAAAATACTTTCGCAAAGCCCCGTTTTTTCGGGCGCTTCGCACGACACGCTCGTGCGCCTTTGCTCCTGCAATGTGCGCGGCTTCTGCGGCGGCGAGACGATATATTCGCCGGCGAGCTTCTTTCGCGGCATAGGCATAGTGATAAGCGGAACTCTCACCGTCCACGGAAAGAACGGCGAGAGCGATATCCTGCTCCGCACTATAGATAAGGGAGGGATTTTCGGCGCGGCGGCTCTTTTCGGCGGCAGCGGCGAATATGTGAGCACTGTTTCGGCAAAGAAGAAAAGCGAGGTACTTTTTGTTCCGGAGGAGACGCTTGCGGAGATTTTCACGCTTGACAGTGTTGTTTCGCTTGCCTATATACGCTTTCTCACGGAGAGGATACGCTTTCTCAACGGGAAAATAACGGGTTTCTCCACTCCGAATACGGAGAGTGCCGTCGCGCTGTCGCTCCTCTCGGCTATGCCGGAGGGCAGCGGGGAATTTCCCGTCAATGTTTCGCGCATGTCATCTGCGCTCGGCATAGGGCGGGCGTCCATATACAGAGCTTTTGCCTCTCTCTCGGAGAACGGTATCATAACATACGGGAACGGCAGGGTTGCTGTTCTTGATAAGACTCGTTTATATGGTGCAACGAGAAAATAAATGATTATGGAGGAAAAACAAAATGAAAAAAATATTTGCATTACTGCTTGCACTCGCAATGGTCTTCGCCTTTTTCTCCTGCGGTAAGGTTCAGGAGGAAGAATCCGTAACGGTTCGCATGATTGCGCTCAAGGGTCCGACGGGCATGGGCATTTCCAAGCTTATGGCTGATAACGATGACGGAAAGACGAAAAACAAATATGAATTTACTATAGCCGCCGCTCCGACGGAGGTTTCTGCCGCCGTAATCGGCGAAAAGGTGGATTTCGCCGCCATGCCGGTAAATCTCGCTTCCGTGCTGATAAATAAGGGCGCGGATATAAGCCTTGTTGCCGTGAACACGCTCGGTGTGCTCTATGTTCTTGAAAACGGCAATGAAGTGACCGATATCTCTTCGCTTAAGGGCAAGACGATATATTCCACGGGAGCAGGCGCAACGCCGCAGTATGTTCTCGAATATATCCTTGAAAAAAACGGCATTGACCCCGAAAAGGATGTTACCATAGAGTATCTTTCCGAACATGCGGAACTTGCGGCAAAGCTTGCTGCGGACGAGGTTTCCATAGGCGTGCTTCCCGAGCCGAATGTCACGAGCGCGCTCATAAGCAAGACAGGCGACCTGCGCATCGCTCTCGATATCACGGCAGAGTGGGACAAGGTCAGCACGAGCAAGCTCGCGCAGGGCTGTATCGTCGTTTCCAATAAATTCAAGAGCGAGCATCCCGAGGCATACAAGGCTGTCGTCTCCGAGCTTGCGGCATCTGTGGAATATGTAAACGCAAATGGCGAAGAAGCATCACAGCTCATCGAAAAATATGGTATCATTCCCAAGGCGGCTCTGGCAAAGAAAGCGCTTCCAAACTGCAATATCTGCTTTATCACGGGCGATGACGCCAACAAGTGCATGCAGGATATGCTTGCCGTGCTTTTCGAGGCAAATCCCTCTTCTGTCGGCGGCAAGCTTCCCACGGATTTATTCTACGGAAAATAATACTTTCTGACGGAGGGCATCATGACCTCATCGAAAATTAAAAAGACAAATACAGGCAATAAAAGCAAAGCGACGGCGCGTATTTTACGCGCCCTGCTTTGCTTCGCTTTCTGGATGGGAATATGGTATATCGCGGCGGCGGCGCTGGGCAAGGCAGTCATTCTCCCCATGCCGCACGCTGTGGCAAAAAGGCTTATCACGCTTGCCGGCACAAAGGATTTTGCGCTGACCTGCCTGCGTTCGCTCGGCTCTGTTTTCGCGGGGATATTTTTCGGCATGGCTTTCGGCGGCGTACTCGCCGTGCTCTCGCATTTTATTCCTGCCGTGAAAACGCTCGCTTCGCCGATGCTTTCCGTAGTCAAGGCGACGCCTGTGGCTTCGTTTATCATACTCCTGCTTTTCCTCGTGAACAAAACGGCGGTGCCGCCGATAGCTACATCGCTTATCGTGATGCCGATAGTTTATTCCAATGTGACAAAGGGATTTTCCTCCGTGCCACGCGAAAAATCCGAGGTTGCGCGGATATACCGCTTTGACGCGGTGAAAAAATGGAAATACTGCTATCTGCCGAGCATAATGCCGTATTTTGCGGCGGCTTGCAGAAGCGCTGTCGGCATGGCATGGAAAGCGGGAATCGCCGCCGAGGTCATCTGCTCGCCGAAAGGCACGATAGGCGCCGCGCTCTACAATGCGAAAATCTATCTTGAATCCGAGGATATGTTTGCATGGACGGCGGCGGTGATAATTCTCAGCATAGCGATAGAAAAGCTTATAGTGAATCTGATTCTCGGGCGCTTCGAAAAGGGGGAGAGAGCATGATAAAGCTGGACGGAATATGCAAAAGCTACGGCGAAAAGAACGTTCTGCGCGGCGTTTTTCTGCGCGTGAGCGATGGGGAAAAAATAGCGATAATGGGCGAATCCGGCTGCGGCAAAACCACGCTTTTCCGCATAATTGCGGGGATAGAAGCGCCCGACTCCGGCACGGTTTCGTGCGAGCCGCGGGACGGCAGGATATCATATTGCTTTGCCGAGCCGCGCCTTTTCGAAAATGCGGACGCACTCGGAAATGTGACTCTCGTTTTTCCGCGCGGCGACGCAAAGGGAAACGAAAAGCGGGCAAAAGAGTTACTCACGGCTCTCGGGATGACGGATTTTCATGCATATCCGCGCGAGCTTTCCACAGGCATGGCGCAGCGCGTTTCGCTTGCCCGCGCGATAGCGTATGACGCGCCGATCTTCCTGCTTGACGAGCCGTTTCGCGGGCTTGACGCGCAGATGCGCGAAGAGGTCATGGCTTATCTCGGGGAAGCACTGCGCGAAAAAACGGTGCTGATGATAACCCATAGCGAAAAAGAAGCGGCAAGGCTTGCCGAAAGGACGCTTGTCCTTTCGGAAGGTGTGCTTTGCGAAAAAATGTAAACATTAATATTGACGCATGGCGGCGAAGCTACGATGTGCAAAAAAGTATGTTCTGTTTGGTATAAAATTCACAACAGATTGTCACTTTTGCACAAGCGGAGCTTCGCTCTTTGATTATTAGGTAGAATTTTCAAAAAACACTGAAAAACGCTTGAAAAATGAGCGTTTTAAGTATATAATAAACATGAATAACAAAATTATTTTGGGAAAAATCACAAAAAATCGAAGGGCAGTGAATCGTTTGCAAAAAAACACGGATATGGCACCCGTACTTTTCCGCGGAGGCGTGAATTTTTACGCGTATGATTACCTCGGAGCGCATATGACCGAGCGCGGCGGGGAATATACATATACCTTCCGCCTTTGGGCGCCGAATGCAAAAAGCGTTTGCCTCGTCGGCGACTTCAACTCGTGGAGCAAAAGCGAAAACCCGATGGAGAAAGATGAGGAAAACGGCATCTGGCACTGCGAGATAAAGCGACTCTACAGACTCGATGGAAACAAATACAAATATGCCGTTACGGGGGCGGACGGCAGGCTCCGCATGAAAGCGGATCCCTATTGCCTCCACAGTGAAACGCTTGCAAAGAGCGCCTCAATACTCTGCGATATCGGCGGTTACGAATGGGGCGACGGCGCCTATATGGCAAAGCGCGGCGACATTCTGAAAAAAGGCGAGGAAAAAGGGCATTTTTATCCTGCGCCGATGAATATATATGAACTTCATGCAGGCTCATGGAAAACGCGCGACGGCAGGACGAATGTCGATGGCGACGCATACCTGAATTACCGCGAGATAGCGGACGAGCTTGCTCCGTATCTTACCGATATGGGTTATACCCATGTTGAGCTGATGCCGATAGCCGAGCATCCCTATGACGGCTCGTGGGGCTACCAGATCTGCGGATATTACGCGCCGACCTCGCGCTTCGGCACGCCGCAGGATTTCATGTATTTTGTCGACAGAATGCACGAAAGCGGCATAGGCGTCATCATGGACTGGGTTCCCGCGCATTTTCCGAAGGACGAGCATGGACTCTCGGATTTCGACGGCACGCGGCTCTACGAATATCAGGGAAACGACCGCTTCGAGCAGAAAACATGGGGAACGAGATGCTTCGATGTCGGCAGACCAGAGGTGCAGTCGTTCCTCGTTTCCAATGCGCTCTTCTGGATGAGAAAATATCATATCGACGGACTGCGCATAGACGCAGTTGCATCAATGCTTTATCTCGACTATGACCGCAAGCCCGGCGAATGGATACCGAATGAACACGGCGGCAACGAATGCCTTGAGGCGATAGCTTTCTTCAAAAAGCTAAATACGGCGGTTTTCGCGGAATTTCCCGCGGCGCTGATGATAGCCGAGGAATCGACGGCATGGCCGATGATAACAAAGCCTGCGGATGTCGGAGGTCTGGGCTTCAATTTCAAATGGAATATGGGCTGGGCAAACGATATGTTCGAATATATGCAGACCGACCCCTATTTCCGCTCGGGAATACATAATAAGCTTACTTTTCCGATGATGTATGCTTTCTCTGAAAATTATATACTTCCCGTTTCGCACGACGAGGTTGTTCACGGGAAGAAATCCCTGCTCGACAAGATGTTCGGCGAATATGAGGACAAGTTCCGTGCGATGCGCGTTTTCACGGCTTATATGATGACGCTCCCAGGCAAGAAGATGCTTTTCATGGGCACGGAATACGGTCCTTTCCGCGAATGGGACTATGAAAACGAACTCGAATGGTTCATGCTGAAATATCCGGCTCACCATGCAATGCATGAGTATATCCGCGCGCTCAATAAATTCTATCTTTCCACTCCCGCACTCTATGAAATAGACGATTCGTGGGACGGCTTTGAATGGACAGATGCCGACCTTGCCGCGATGAACCTCATCTCCTACAGGAGAATCGATACGCGCGGCAGAGGCGTTTATGTCGTTCTCAATTTCGCTCCCGTGGAGTGGGATTACGAGATGCGCGTGAAGCGCCGCGGCGAATATGAGGTTATATTTTCCTCCGACGACAAAAAGTACGGCGGGAGCGGCAAGGCAGGCGATGGCACGACCTACCGCGCATACGGCAAAAAAATAGGCGACAGGACAGAACAGCTGATAAAAATGAAAATTCCGAGCTACGGTGCTCTGATACTGAAAAGCAAATCTCCGGCAAAGAAAAAATGACTTTGATTTTTTGAAAACATAAAAATATATTTTAAGGAGGACTCTTTCTATGTACAGAAAAAAAGAATGCGTGGCAATGCTGCTCGCGGGAGGACAGGGAAGCCGTCTCTACGCGCTTACCGAGAAAACGGCAAAACCTGCCGTACCATTCGGCGGCAAATACAGAATCATTGACTTTCCCATGTCAAACTGCGTGAACTCGGGGATAGATACCGTCGGCGTACTGACGCAGTATCAGCCCCTCGTACTCAATGAATACATCGGCAACGGACAGCCGTGGGATCTCGACCGCACGCGCGGCGGCGTTATGGTGCTTCCGCCGTATCAGGGCAAAAAATCCTCCGACTGGTATAAGGGTACGGCAAATGCCATATATCAGAATCTGAATTTCATCGAGAGATACGATGCGGACTATGTTCTCGTGCTTTCGGGCGACCATATCTACAAGATGAACTACAGCAAGATGCTCGCCGCTCACAAGGCGACGAATGCCGACTGCACGATAGCCGTGCTTGAGGTTCCGATGGAGCAGGCGAGCCGCTTCGGCATTCTCAATACGAATCCGGACGGAACGATATACGAATTTGAGGAGAAGCCGAAAAATCCGAAAAGCAACAAGGCTTCCATGGGCATTTACATTTTCAAAGCCGATGTGCTGAAGAAATATCTTACCGAGGACGACGCCGACGAGAAATCGTCAAACGATTTCGGCAAGAATATCATTCCGAAAATGCTCGGCGACGGCAAGAAGATGTGCGCTTACCTTTTCGAGGGTTACTGGAAGGATGTCGGCACGATAAAGAGCCTCTGGGAGGCGAATATGGATCTTCTCGGCGATAGTCCCGCTTTCGACCTCTATGACAGGTCATGGCGCATTTTCTACCGCCACAGCGCAGAGCCGCCTCAGAAGCTCTATGCGGGCTCTGTAGTTGAAAATTCGATGATCACCGAGGGATGCAGGATACGAGGCACGGTAAAAGGTTCCGTGCTCTCCGAGGGTGTTATCGTTGAAGAGGGTGCTACCGTAATAAACAGCGTAATCATGCGCGGCGCTCATATTTGCAGCGGTGCAGTCGTCGAATATTCCATAGTTGACCAAAACAGCGTGATAGGCGAGGGCGCGCATATCGGCGCAGACAACGGAAGCGACGGAATAACCGTTATCGCCGAGGAGCTGAATATAAAGCCGGATGCCGTGATAGAACGCGGCGAAATGATAGATGACGCCAATGCGGGCGACTACATAAACTGAAAGCGGGGAGGATAAGAGCATGAAAACAGCGGGTTTAATTTTTTCAAATATACATGACAGCAATATTCCGGAGCTTACGAGATACCGTACTCTTGCATCGATTCCTTTCGGATGCAGATACCGTCTTGTGGATTTTGCCCTTTCGAATATGGTGAATTCCGATATAAACAATATCAGCATCATCACCCATTATAATTACCAGTCGCTCATGGACCATGTCGGAAGCGGCAAGGACTGGGACCTGGCGCGCAGAAGCGGCGGTGTGAAGATTCTTCCGCCGTATATCACGGCTTATGCCAACAATGTAAATTCGCTCTACAATACGCGCCTTGAAGCGCTAAAGAGCGTAAACTACAGCATATCGAATATAAATGCCGATTATGTTGCGCTCTCCGATTGCGATGTGATATGCAATATAGACCTCGGCGCCATGATAGCCGACCATGTGGCAAGCGGCGCGGATATCACCATGGCTGTTCAGCGTATGCACCTCACAAAAGAGAAAGCGAAGGCGAATGTCATAGTCAAATACGACAATGCGGGAAGAATAACGGATATGGAGGCTTATCCTACGAATTTCGAGGGAGAAGCCGATATAAATCTGAATATCCTCGTCATGTCTGCGGCTTATCTCAAGGAGATAGTCATGGACGCGATAGCGCATAACTATGTCAGCATGACGCGCGATGTTTTCCTGCGCAATCTCAAGCATCGCAACTACAGGGTATATAAATTTGACGGATACTTCTCCTGCATATCTTCAATGAGCGATTATTTCCGTCACAATATGGAGCTTATTTCCAATGAAGAGGGATACCGCGAGCTTTTCGAGATAGAGAGCCGACCGATATATACAAAGGTGCGCAACTCCGCTCCGACATACTACGGTCCCGATGCCAAGGTCAAGGATTCGCTCATTGCCGACGGCTGCCGCATTTACGGCACGGTGGAAAACAGCATTCTTTTCCGCGGAGTGAAGATAGGTAAAAACGCCGTGGTCAAAAATTCCATCCTCTTTCAGGATGTATTCACGGGCGAGAATGTTACGCTCGGCTATATCGTAGCCGACAAGAATGTCGTAATCCGCGACGGGGTGACGCTCTCGGGTCATGAGACGCTGCCTTTCTATATAGAAAAGGGCAGAATGGTTTAACGGGGGAAATTTATATGAAGAAGATACTTTTCGCGGGAGCGGAGGCTATGCCTTTTGCGGCGACGGGCGGACTCGGAGATGTCATGGGTTCGCTTCCGCCGGCGCTGAAAGTTGCTCATCCCGACTGGGATATACGCGCCGTGATTCCGCTTTATTCAAAGATAAGCGATGAATACCGCGCCGGGATGAAATTCGAATGCTGGACTACCGTCGCCGTTTCGTGGCGTCAGCAGTACTGCGGAATATTTTCGCTCGAACGAGGCGGCGTGAAATATTATTTCATAGATAACGAATACTATTTCAAGCGCGATGCGCTTTACGGCTTTTTTGACGACGGCGAGAGATTTGCTTTCTTCTCAAACGCGATACTCGCGCTCATGGGAATGGTGGACTTCTTTCCCGATGTCTACAGCGCAAACGACTGGCAGACGGCGCTCTCCGTCATTCTGCTCAAGCGCAGAAACGGCATGAGTCCCGGGTATTCCGGCGTGAAAGCCGTATATACCATTCACAATATCGAATATCAGGGCGTATACGGCAGGGAAACGATGGGAGACCTTTTCGGACTCGATGAGATGGACGCTTCTACAGTGGAATTTGACGGTGCTGTGAACCTTACCAAGGGCGCGATACTCTGCGCCGATGCCGTTACCACTGTCAGCCCGAAATATGCCGAGGAAATCCAGACGCCGTTCTTTGCGCATGGACTTCACGATATCCTGCGCGAGCACAGCTTCAAGCTCAGCGGCATAGTAAACGGCATAGATACGGACTTCTACAATCCGAAAACGGATAAGGACTTGAAATTCAATTATTCCTACCGTGGACTCGCGGGAAAAGGGAAGAACAAGGCGGCACTCCAGGAGGAATACGGACTTCCCGTTCGTCCCGATGTGCCTGTGATAGCAATGGTTTCGCGCCTTGTTGACCACAAGGGCTTTGACCTCGTGCGCGAGGTGGCATATGAACTGCTCTCACGCGATATGCAGTTTGTTCTGCTCGGCACGGGCGACTATGATACCGAATGCTTCTTCCGCGAATATGCGGCGAGAAGCGGCGGCAAGGCAGGCGTGAAGATAGAGTACAACAGGAAGCGCTCCAAGCTTGTCTATGCCGGCGCGGATATGTTCCTCATGCCTTCAAGAAGCGAGCCCTGCGGGCTTGCGCAGATGATAGCTTCGCGCTACGGCACCGTGCCGATAGTGCGCGAGGCGGGAGGTCTCTATGACACGATAAAGCCCTATTATGAGGGCCATGGCAACGGCTTTACCTTTGCCGCATACAATGCGCGCGATATGCTCAGCGTGATAGACCAGGCGATAGCTCTCTATCGCGATAAGGAGAAGTGGACTGCGCTTGTGAAAAAGGTAATGAAAGTAGATTTTTCATGGAATGTTTCGGCGGAAAAATATGCGGAGCTTTTTCTCTCGCTTTCTCCGGAAAACTAATTGAAAATAAAAAAGCAAAAAACATTTAACTCAGGGGGAAAACACCGTAAATGGTAAACACAATCGAAAAAACAGATGTAAGAGAGGCGCTGGACAGCAAGCTTTCGCGCTATTTCGGCGTCGGAGCCGACGAGGCTACGAAAGCGCAGGTCTATAAGGCAGTCATACTCACTGTCAAGGACATACTGACAAACAAGCGCTCGGCTTACCGCCACGATATGAAGAAGCAGCAGGCAAAGAGAGTTTACTATCTCTGCATGGAGTTTCTGATAGGCAGAAGCCTCAAAAACAATCTCGGCAATCTCGGGCTTACTTCCGCATACGCCGAGGCACTTTCGGATATGGGCTACGACCTCAATGAATTTTATGAGATGGAGCCGGATCCGGGTCTCGGAAACGGAGGACTGGGCAGACTTGCCGCCTGCTTCATGGATTCGCTGGCTACGCTTGACTATCCCGCGACGGGATTTTCGCTCTGCTATGAATACGGGCTTTTCAAGCAGAAGATAATCGACGGAAATCAGGTTGAGATGCCCGATATATGGATGCCGGGCGGCGACGGATGGCTTGTGCCGAGAACAGACAAGACATTTTCCGTGCGCTTCGGCGGCAAAATAATCGAAAACTGGAACGAGGGTCACTGCACGATAACCCATGTGGACTATGACGAGGTGCAGGCTGTTCCTTATGATATGATGATTTCGGGAAGCGACAGCAAGGCTGTAAACAATCTCCGCCTCTGGCGCGCGCACGATATCACCAATTTCAATATGAAACTCTTCACGCAGGGGCAGTATATGCAGGCTGTGGAGCAGAATACGAATGCGGAAACGCTGACAAAGGTGCTCTATCCCTCCGATGACCATATGGAGGGCAAAATCCTGCGTCTGAGCCAGCAGTATTTCCTTGTTTCCGCTTCGCTTCAGAATATCATCGCAGACAACCTTGCCGTTTACGGCACGCTTGACAATTTCGCCGAGAAAACGGCTATCCATATCAACGATACGCATCCCGCGCTCTGCATACCCGAGCTTATGCGCATCTTCATGGATACCTATTCTTTCTCATGGGAGAGAGCATGGGATGTCGTCACAAAGACGGTTTCGTATACAAATCACACGGTGCTTCCCGAGGCGCTTGAATGCTGGAATGAAGATCTTTTCCGTCTCCGCCTGCCGAGAATCTATATGATAGTAGCCGAGATAAACCGCAGATACTGCGAAAATCTCTGGAATCTCTATCCCGGCGACTGGGACAGGATCTCACGCATGTCGATAGTGGCGTCCGGTCAGGTGAGAATGGCAAATCTCAGCGTCGTCGGCTCGCATACGGTAAACGGCGTATCGAAGCTTCATTCCGAGATACTCAAGCAGACCGTTTTCCATGAATTCTACAAAGCTGACCCCGATAAATTCACAAATGTGACAAACGGTATCGCTCACCGTCGCTGGCTTTGCTATTCCAATCCCGCACTTGCGGAGTTGCTTGACGAGATGATAGGAACAGGCTACCGCAAGGACCCGCAGTCCATCGCCGCTTTCGGCAGATATGCGGATGACGCGGCGGTACTTTCCCGCCTGCGCGATATCAAGCATCGCAATAAGGAGCGCTTCGCCGAGGAATATTTCAAAAAGACCGGCAGAAAGATAGATACGCATTCTATCTTCGATGTTCAGGCAAAACGCATTCACGAATACAAACGTCAGCTTCTCAACGCGATGAAAGTCATAGAATACTATGCGCTTCTCCGCGAAAATCCGAAGCTTGATATCCCCGCGCAGACATTCTTCTTTGCGGGCAAGGCGGCTCCGGGCTATTACTTTGCCAAGGATATAATCAAGCTCATCTGGAGCATAGGAGAGGAGATAGAGAAAGACCCCGTTATAAGAGAAAAGATAAGAGTCGTATTTCTCGAGGACTACAATGTCAGCATGGCGGAAATACTCATGCCGGCGACTGATATCAGCGAGCAGATTTCTCTCGCGGGCAAGGAAGCGAGCGGCACGGGATGCATGAAATTCATGATAAACGGTGCGCTCACCGTAGGCACGCTCGACGGCGCAAATGTCGAGATGGCGGATGCCGTAGGCAAGGATAATATCTATATTTTCGGTCTCACGGCGAGCGATGTCGATGAACTCTGGCGCAGAGGATATTCCTCTATCGATTACTATCGCACAAGCGAAAGAATCCGCCGCGTCATGGATATGATTTCACGCGGCTTCAACGGAAACGATTTTTCGGGAATAGTGAATTACTTCATTTCTTCGCCGAATGTTTCCGACCCGTATATGTGCCTTGCCGATTTCGACTCGTATTTCAACACATATTCCGGTGCCGTATCCGACTATGCGGACAGAAAGGGCTGGACTGTGAAGTCGCTTAAGAATATCGCGGGAGCGGGTTATTTTGCCTCCGACCGCAGTATAAAGGAATACGCGGAGAATATCTGGCACATAAAGCCTGTTGAATAATAATAAAAAATAATGCGGAGGCGGTGATTTGCGCCGTTTCCGCTTTTTGCTATCTCACACATTTTTCGGAGAATTTTATGGCTGAATTTGAATTTAAAAACCGACCGCACGGCATGCAGTCGCTCTCGGTGCGCGAGGACGGAGCATGGCGGGAGCAGAGCGCAGGCGCGGTGAAATACGGGCGGGAAATGCGATTTTCTGTGAAAACGCCTTTTTCGCTATATTCCGCGTGCCTCGAAATATACTGCGATGACACGGGCGGGCGCCGCTTTTTCGATATGCACGCCTCCGGCGAAAACGAATTTTCGCTCGAAGCCGATACGGCTTTGCTCTGCGCGGAGAGCGGCTTATTTTACTATGCCTACCATCTGAATACCGAATACGGGCAGAGGGATTTGCTTTGCGATTTCGACACGCTCGAGGAGAAGCTCTGCGAGCCGAGAGGCGACGGAAACGATTTCTTTCAGCTTCTTATTTATAAGGAAAGGGAAGTTTTGCCGTGTTGGTTTTCGGGCGGCGTGATGTATCATATTTTTGTCGACCGCTTCTTTTCCGCAGGAAATAACCAACTGCGGGCAGACGCGAGAAAAATAGACGACTGGGAACACGGCATGCCCGAATATCCCGCATATCCCGGGGCTTATCTTGAAAATAACGAATTTTTCGGCGGAGACCTGCAGGGTATTGCGGCAAAGCTCGACTATATCGCTTCGCTCGGCGTAAATACCGTTTATCTCAGTCCGATTTTCCGCGCGTATTCAAACCACAAGTACGATACCGGAGACTACATGACGGTAGATGAAATGTTCGGCGGAGATGAGGCTTTCCGCACGCTTATCGCCGAGGCGGATAAGCGCGGAATACGCATTATCCTCGATGGTGTTTTCAACCATACGGGAAACGACAGCGTTTATTTCAATGCAAAAGGGCGATATCCCGATGTCGGCGCATATCAGTCGCCGCTATCGCCGTATTTCCCTTGGTACAGCTTCAAAAATTATCCCGATGACTATGAGTCATGGTGGGGCATAAAGATATTGCCGCGCGTGAAAAGCGACGAGCCGTCATACAGGAAATTTCTTTTCGGCGAGGGAGGAGTTATCCGCAAATATATGCGCATGGGCATAGGCGGATGGCGGCTCGATGTGGCAGACGAGCTCTCAGATGATTTCCTCTCGTGCCTTTCCGCCGCCGCAAGAAGCGAGCGCGATGACGCTCTCGTTATCGGCGAGGTCTGGGAGGACGCTTCAAATAAGATTTCGTATTCGAAGCGCAAAAAATATTTCCGCGGCGGCGAGCTTGACAGCGTGATGAACTACCCGATGAAAAACGCTGTTATAGCCTATATCCGCTACGGGAATGCGGACGCGCTGAAAGCGGAGGCAAAGCGGATATATACGCATTATCCGCGTGAGGTGGCAAATTCGCTCATGAATTTTCTCGGCACGCATGACACCGTGCGCGCGCTGACGGCACTCGGCGGCGCTTCTCCCGAGGAAAAGAGCAATGATGAACTTGCGCATATGAAAATGAGTGAGGGCGAATATGCCACGGCAAAAAAGCGGCTTATGCTTGCCTATCTTACGATAGCTATGCTCCCTGGCGTGCCGTGCATTTACTATGGCGACGAGGCGGGAATGCAGGGATATTCCGACCCGATGAACCGTATGCCGTATCCATGGGGCAGGGAGGACGGCGAGATACGCGATTTCTACCGCAGAGTTGGAGCTGTCCGCCGCAAAAACGGCATTTTTGCCGACGGAGAATTTCATATCGCGTATGCCGACTCCGATATTGCCGTGCTTGTGCGCGAAAAGGGCGGCGAGCGCCTTGCGGCACTCATAAACCGCGGAGATGCGGCGCATACTGTGAGCACCGACGGCGAAGCCGAGGAGCTTTTCTCAGGCGGCCACGGAGAGAGATTTACTCTCTCCGGCATGAGCGCGCTACTGTTGAAAGCTTCCGATAAAACGAAAATAAAGGTTGCGGAAAAATGAGAAAATTTATTGTATTGCTTATTTCTGCGGCACTTTGCTTCTGTTCCTGCGGAGAGGCGGTCTGCGTTAATACCGGGGAAGCCGACGGCTATCCTGTCTATGCCGAAATTCCGGATGACGCCGAGGCTTTGATACTCAATACAGACTCCATGACGCTCCATATGCCCGATTGCAGACATGCCGCTAAAATTTCGGAGAAAAATAAGTTGATAACGGAATATAAATATATTGACTATTTCCTCGATAGAGGTTATAATAAATGCAAAGTATGCTTTACTGAAAATACTGATGAAAGCAATATTTCGGAGGATTAAAATGAATTTCAGAGAAATTGACCTTGGCGGCAAAAAGCTGAGAATATCCGCTTTTTCGGATAATGCCGTCAGAATCAGAATAAGTGAGGATTTCAGGCAGACTTATTTTGAAAAATATAAGATTTACAACGAGCCCGATGAAAACGCGGGCGAGCTGCTCACAAACGGCATAAAGGCGGGCGACCTTGCCGTCACATACGAAAACGGAGTTATCACTATGAAAAGCCCGCGTTTCGAGCGCAGAATAAGCCTTGACAACAGTGCCGTGGCTGAAAAATCAAAGCTTTTCAACGAAAAGCTCACGGATTTCCGTCCCGAGAGAAAGAAGATAGTCGGCGATACCTCCGAGGATGAGGCTATCGAATATGTAAACTTCGAGAAAGATCCGAAATATATCACTGTAAAGACCGAGGGCGAAATTTTCTACGGTCTTGGCGAAAGCAATACGGACAGAATCGTACTCAACGGCAGAACATATCTCGAGAGAATAATATATGTGCGCTCCGAGATAGTCATTCCTTTCCTCATGACAAAGGAGGGCTACGGCATACTCTGCAATTCCACGATATGGCATGGCGTCGATGTCTGCGATGAAAACGAAAACGAGATATGCTGGTTCCTGCCCGACGGAGATATAGATTTTTATCTCTTTGCCGGCGACAGCCTGAAAGCGATACTCGAACGCTTTACTTATGTCACGGGCAGACCTATGGTTCTCCCGAAATGGGGTTACGGTCTCACATTCATCGACCAGTATTTTGCCGACCAGTTTGAAGTTATGCACAATGCGGAGAAATTCCGTGAAAAGAAGATACCATGCGATACATTCAGCCTTGAGCCCGGATGGATGGGCGGATATGATTTCACTCCGCAGAAAAAATGGTATACTCAGCGCTTCTATATCTGCGACTGGATGCGTCGCACGGAAGAGGAATTTGCGGCGCATACGCCGCGCGAGCGTCTCTTTACGACAGCGCTGAACAGATACGGCTTCAAGCTACTGCTCTGGCTCTGCTGCAAATACGATTTCACGGCAAATCAGGAAAACCGTGCTGGAAATCCCACGGATTTTGGCATAGAACCGTGGTATAAGCATCTCAAATCATTTGTATGCGACGGTGCCGCAGGCTTCAAGATGGATCCCTGCAAGGTTGTCGATACCGCAACCGAGACGCGCGTCTATGCAAACGGAGATGGCGAGCCTTATATGCACAGCCTGCAATGCACGCTCTACGGCAAGGAAATGTACGAGGGCTACAGCGAATATACGGGTCTGCGCCCGATGCACCACATGAGCGGCGGCTACACGAGCATGTCGCGCTACAGCGCAACCACTACGGGCGACTCCGGCGGCAAGCACAAGACTCTTGTCTGGATACTCAACAGCGGTCTATCCGGCATGTCGAATATCACCTGCGATATGGATATTTTCGCAAAGCATACGATACATTATTGCTTCTTCACGGCATGGTGTCAGCTCAACAGCTGGTCGGGCTACAGCCATCCATGGTGGGCAGGCGACGAGCTTGAAGCTATTTTCACTTTCTATGATAGGCTCAGATACCGTCTGCTTCCTTATATCTATTCCGCGGCGATAGAATCGCATATCAGCGGTACTCCCGTTGTCCGTGCAATGCCGCTGGAATTTGAGGACAAGGCACTCGTGAATGCAACATGCGAGTATATGTTCGGCGACAGTATGCTCGTCGGCTCATTTTCCGATACGATATACCTGCCCGAGGGCGAGGTTTGGATAAACGCATGGAATGGCGAGCTTGTTTCGGGATGCAGAGAAGTTAATATTGATGTTCCCGAAAACAGAGGTGGTCCTCTCTATATCAGAGGCGGCGCGATAATCCCGACGCAGGCTGAAAAGCAGTTTACCGACTGCAGGGATGATGAGCATCTCACTCTCGAGATTTATCCTGTCGAAGCTTGCAATACGGCTTATACGCTCTATGAGGATGACGGCAGAACGCAGGCATATCTGCGCGGCGAGCGCGCGAAGACAGAGTTCACGCTCCGCATGATCTGCGGCAAGGCGATACTCACGATAGACAAGCGCGAAGGGTCCTTTGACGGCATGGCGGCGGAGAGAAGCTACGGCGTGAAGGCTTATGCCGTTTCCGCTCCGAAGGCTGTTTTTGCCGATGGAAAGGCTGCCTGTTTCACTTATGCCGATGGTTTTGTTTCGTTTGAAGCAGGCACGGCAAGCGAAATTATAATAGAATTCTGAAAAAGAGGAAATGATGATGGATTTTATCACAAGACCCGAGTATGACAGGCTGACTGCCGCGGACAGGGAAAAGAGACTGCAGTGGTTTAAAGAAGCGCGGTTCGGCATGTTTATTCATTACAGCCTTTTTTCGCAGTGTGAGACAGGCGAGTGGTGTATGTATCAGCAGGACTACACAAAGGCGGAATATGAAGAGTTTGCAAAGGCGTTCTCTCCGAAAAAAGGATGCGCCGACGAATGGTGCGCTCTCGCCAAGAAGGCGGGCGCGAAATATGCCGTACTCACAACGCGCCACCACGAGGGATTTTCTCTCTGGAAATCCGATGCGAATCCGTATAATTCATATAATTATTGCGGCCGTGATATTGTCCGGGAATTTGTTGATGCCTGCCGTAAATACGGCTTGCGTACAGGGCTTTATTCATCTCTCATGGACTGGCATCATCCCGATGGATGGCGTTGCGCTTTCGACCACGAGGCAAGAAGAAGATTTCTTGATTATATCGAGGCTCTCAATGTCGAGCTTCTCTCAAACTACGGCAAGATAGACATTCTTTGGTATGATATGCCTTACCCTATGACAAGCAGTGAGGGCTGGGACTCCGTAAACCGCAACTACAGATTGCGAAAGCTTCAGCCTGATATACTCATAAACAACAGAAGCAAAATGCAGGAGGACTTCTTTACTCCCGAGGAGAGAATAAGTCCTGCCGACGGTGCATATTGGGAAGCCTGCATGACCTTTAACGGAATTTCATGGGGATATCTCGATGCAGAGCAGGTAAAGCCTTATTCATATACGCCTCAGCAGATAATCCGTATGCTCAATACCGCTACGGCAGGTGGCGGAAATCTTCTGCTCAATATCGGACCGAAGGCAGACGGAAGTATTCCCGAGGAAGCAGTGAAACCGCTTGAGGTTGTAGGTGCATGGCTTGCGGAAAACGGTGAGGCTGTCTATGGCGAGAAGGCGATAGTTGGCAGTAATCTCGGCGGCTGTGCACTCAACATGGCGAGTGCAGACCCTGACTATACGAAGATTTATCTCTGGAACAGAATATGGAAGAGCGGGGAACTGCGGCTTGGCGGTTATATGGACGCTCCGAAGTCGGTTACGGTTCTCGCGACCGGAGAAAAAATAGATTTCGAGATGGACGGACATCGCATCATATTGAAAAATCTTCCGGAAAAATCGTTTGACAGACATGCGAATATAACAGTGCTGAAAATGGAATTTGATAAAAGTCCCCGCTGTCGCAGCGGCAGTTATTATCCCCAGATGCGTGGCGGCGAAAATGTAGCGGGCGATCTGGTGCAGTGATATGTTTGAATCCGAAATGGAAAAATTACTTACGGAAAAGGGAGCAAGTCTCGTCGGATTTTCCGCTCTCGGCGATTGCCTTTGCGATATGTATCCGCAGTACGGCTATGCCGTTACGATAGTGCGGAAGCTTGCCGATGCAGTGGTGGAAACTATAGACGGCAGACCGACGATGTCATATTTTCAGCATTACCGCATAACGAATACGAAGCTCGACCTGCTTGCTCTTGATGCGATAGACTTCATCGAGAGCAAGGGCTATCGTGCGCTTCCGATTGCCGCATCGCAGAGCACCAACGATAAGAAAGAGGAATATCGCGGCATTTTTCCGCATAAGACGGGTGCCGTACTCTCGGGACTCGGCTTCATCGGGAAGAACGGACTGCTGATAACGCCGCAGTTTGGTTCAAAGGTGCGGCTTGCCACGGTACTCACCGATATGCCGCTCGAATGCATGAGAGAAAGGCTCAAGTGCCTTTGCGGCGACTGCGCCATATGCCGCGATGCCTGTCCCGCAGGCGCAATTTCGGGAGCTATCTATGTCCCAGGCGCATCGCGCGATACGATTTTTGACGCGAAGAAATGCTCGGAGCATATGAAAACCTACAAGGATATAGGCAGAGGCGCGGTATGCGGGATATGCATGAGCGTCTGCCCGTATAATAAAAGGTAAATGATAAATAAAAGCTCCCGCTGTCGCACAGGCGCGACCGCGGGAGTTTGCTTTTTTGGGAGAAAAAACAATGCGCGCTTTTTGTCATGCAAAAGGAGACCGCCATCGGCAAAGCCGATGGCGGCTGTCTTATCCTCTGGTGATTTTTATGCGCATTTCGGCACATGGTTTATCGAGAACCTCCGCCGTGAATTTCCAGTTCTTTGATACGCCGTCGGGGAAGCGATTGAGCGAATAAGAGCCGGATGCGGCACCGCAATAGAGCGAAGAATCGAAAATTGCCGTTTCAGGGTCGTCGGATTTATAGAAAAACGGATCGGAGGGCGTATCCTTGACATCGTAGCAAGGACCGTATTTCACAAAATTTCCGTTTTCATCAGTTATCTTTGCAAAAGCGTTGCGTATGCGGATGGCATTTCCGAGGTCATGGCGCGGCATGCCGTTCGGACGGTTTGAAGATACGCACTGCGCCTTTGTAAACCATTCGCGGTTTACCTTTTCATCAACGAGCCAGAAGATGACGCCGCCCTTTGAATCGCCGGGGGTGAGCGCTTCCTCAAAGCCCTCCTTGAGACGTATTTCACAGAGAAAATATTCATCGGGGTCGGGCGTGGGTACCTTGAGTATCTGATATTTGCCCGAGCAGGTGGAATGGAGCGTATAAACACCGTCGCTTGTCGCCTCCACCTCATCAGCCCAGCCGAGATAATAACGCTGATAAGGGTCGATATAAGCGGGGCGCGTGCCTCCCGCAAGGTGATTTCCGCAGGACATGAGCGAGAAATTCAGAGGGAGCGGCCAGCCGAAAACATAATCTGCGGGCGGAGTATAGCGGCAGTACATATCCTGCGCTCCTACATTGTGCGCGAGCTCATGTGCGGGCGTGCCTATGGTGACAGGACCTTTTCCACTGTGCTCTCCGACATTCGAAATGCGGACAACCCTGACGCCGCCGCGCATTTCAACCTCTGTGGGCTGGCTTGTTCCGTGAACCATATAGCGATGCGTGGGAAGCGGTGCATTTTCATAGTCCGGCGCCTTATATTCGGGGTCAGCTTTTGTCGTGGCATGGTCGAAGCCCGCATTGAGTATGATTATCGCAAGCTCATCGGGCGTGATTGTGCCGTCGCCGTTTTTATCGTATCTGGCAAAATCTATGTAGGGATCGCAGGCGGCAACTATATCGTGAATAGCCTTTGCGGCGGCACTTCCGTTGTCGTATCCCTCCAGATTGCGCAGTGCTGCGGGATGGTTCAGCTTTACCGTCACGGCAAGCACGCCCTCGGGTGCATGCTCACTCTGCGGATGGTCGATATGCACGGGATAGAACCAAAATCTGCCCTGTGTCATTTCCTTGTAAAAGTCCATCATGGAGTGGCAGTTTTCGCCGAAAAATCTGTCATAGCAATCGGCAGGCTTTGTCATAGCCCACTGCTCGCCGTAATAGGGCGATGTTTTGTCTGTCAGAAGCTCGGGATGCTCGGGTGTATAATGGCTTATTCCTTCGCCGCTCGGGTCAAAGCTCGCTATGACGATGAGCAGCGGTGCGGGTATGATAGGTTTCATAATAATAGTCCTTTCCAAAAGGGATTTCCGTTTTTACAGATTGAATTTTAGCACACAAATACTGCCATGTCAATAGTGCGAGGACTCTTTTCTTGAAAAACAGAGAAAAAGAGGCGGTGTCCCGGAGAAAAAATATTGACTTTACGGAGCTTTTGCGATATACTGTATAAAAAGAAGGAGGGTGAAAATGGATATTTTTTCTGAATCAATCCGATTTATCTTTGAAGTGACCGAATTTTTCTGCGAATGCGAAGGCGCTCCGTAATTTTTGCGATGATTCGGACAATACGGCAAATATTACGGCAAACATTGCAAAATTCAAGGAGATTTAAATAGATTATGTGGTTCTGGCTTTCAATTGTAACGATACTTTTCTGGAGCGGCTCGGATGTTTTTTCCAAGATGGGTTCCAAGGAAAACGATAAACTCAGCCATTGGAAAATGGTGTTTTTTGTGGGACTTGTAATGGGCATTCATGCCGCTGTCCTGCTGATAACAGGTGCGGAATTCAAGCCCGCCGATATCATAACATATCTGCCCGCTTCATTTCTTTATATTCTTTCGATGATACTCGGCTATGTCGGGCTTCGATATATTATGCTCTCGGTTTCTTCGCCGATATGCAATTCCTCGGGTGCTCTTGCCTGCGTGCTTCTGATGGTGGTGCTGAAGGAATTTCCCGAGAATCCGCTTCAGTATGTGGGTCTTGTGCTTGTCTGCGTCGGCGTTGTGGCGCTTGCCTTCCTTGAGCAGAAGAAGGACAAGGAGGCTCGCGAGGGACTCAGCGAAGAGGAGAAAAAGAAGTATTCAAAAGGCTTTATCGCCGTCATGTTTCCGATATTCTATTGCATTATAGACGCGCTCGGAACATTTGTGGACGGATATCTGCTCGGCGATTACGACGGCATGCCCGCAAAGATAGAAGAGACGGCGGGGCTTATCGCATACGAGCTGACATTCCTACTCATGGCTGTGATTGCTTTCATTTATGTTGTGGCTGTCCGCCGCGAGAAGATTTCGTTCTCGGGCGAGAAGCCGAAGATAGTTGCCGCAATCTGCGAAACAGCGGGTCAGGTTGCATATACTTATGCTATAGCGGCAAATTCCGTTGTTGCCGCGCCCATGATATCGACATACTGCGTATTTTCGCTTATCTGGGCAAGAATATTACTGAAGGAGAAGCTGACAAAGGCGCAGTATCTCGTGCTTGCCATAGCCGTGGCGGGCATACTGATACTCGGCTATTTCGATGCGTGATTTTATGGAGAAAAACGAAACCGGCTTTCTTTGCGAGGTGGCGGAGAAGCTTGGAAATATAAGAAAAGAGAACGGTGGCATTTTCGATTTTTCGGAAGCGTCACTGCCAGAGAGGGATGCGATAGTTGACTTTATACATAGCCTGAAAAGGTTGCTTTTCCCCGGCTATTTCGGCGAAGCGGCGCACGCGGGCGAAAGTGCGGAAAAAGCGACGGAGCAGGGGATACGGCATATTTACGAGACGCTGAAAACCCAGCTCTGCCTTGCCTTCCGCATGGAGCAGAGAGATTGCAGATGCAGATATGCCGCAGAGATAGCGGAGGATTTCGTTTGTCGCATACCGATGCTCGAGGAGGCGATGTTACTTGACCTCGAAGCGGCGTTTGTCGGCGACCCTGCTGCAAAGAGCAAGAGCGAGATAATATGCTCCTATCCCGGGTTTCTTGCGATATTCATATACCGCGCCGCACATATACTCTATGAGGCGGGCGTGCCGCTTATCCCGAGAATAATGACGGAATATGCGCACAGCCGCACGGGTATAGACATAAACGCGGGCGCTACGATAGGAAAGAGCTTTTTTATCGATCACGGCACAGGCGTTGTAATAGGCGAAACGACAGTTATCGGTGACAATGTAAAGATATATCAGGGCGTGACGCTCGGCGCACTTTCGACAAGGCTCGGGCGTAAGCTCGGCGGCAAAAAGCGCCATCCCACAATAGAAAACGATGTGACAATCTATTCGGGCGCGACAATCCTCGGCGGCGATACCGTGATAGGAGAGGGGAGCGTCATCGGCGGAAATGTATTCATCACGGAATCCGTGCCGAAAAACATGCGCGTATCGATGAAAGCACCCGAGCTTGTTTATAAAGAGGGAAAGCATGAGTAAATACAAAGCGGTGATTTTTGACCTTGACGGCACGCTGCTCAATACCGTAGATGACCTTGCGGCGGCAGTAAACCATGTGCTTGCGGCGCACGGCTGTCCCGTGCACAGCGTGCCGGAGGTGCAGAGCATGGTCGGAAACGGAGTGGCGCGGCTGATGGCGCTTGCCGTTCCCGATGGGACTGCGGCGGCGGAGCGAAGCGCGATGCTCGCGGAATTTCGCGAACATTACCTCAGTCACAGCGAGGTTTATACCAAGCCGTATGACGGCATAGAAGAACTTCTTGCGGAATTGCGGAGCCGCGGCATAAAGACGGCGGTGACATCGAATAAATTCGATGCTGCCGTAAAGAAGCTCTGCGACAAATATTTCGGCTCTCTCATCACCGTCGCCATAGGAGAGAGCGCGGATACACCGAAAAAGCCGGATCCGAAAATGGCGGAAAAGGCACTCGCACTTCTCGGCGTCGGTGCGGATGAGGCGCTCTATGTCGGCGACTCGGATGTCGATATCGTGACGGCGAAAAATGCGGGTCTTGACTCGGTCAGCTGCACATGGGGGTTCAAATCTCGTGAGTTTCTTATCTCAGAGAGGGAAAAAGTGCTCGGTCATGCCGACCCACGCATGATGATAGACGAACCGAGCGAACTTTTTTCGGCAATGGAATGAGTTTTTACAAAATATCTATTTACAAAATCACATTTTTAGGGTAAAATTAAGCAGTAAAGTAAATTTCTATATCCGAAGGAGAAAAACATTATGAAACCATGCTACAAAAGGGTGCTTGTCAAGCTTTCGGGAGAGGCTCTTTCCGCAGGCTCGGACGGCATCTTCAATTACGATTTTATAGACGAGGTCTGCCGCGTGATAAAAAAGTGCGTTGATGCGGGTACGCAGGTCAGCATCGTTGTCGGCGCGGGCAATATCTGGAGAGGCAGACAGGGCGTGAATATGGATCGCACCAGAGCCGACCACATGGGCATGCTTGCCACCGTTATAAACTGCCTCGCGCTTCAGGATGCGCTTGAAAAGCTCGGCGTCGATACGCGCGTGATGACGGCTGTCGAAATGAAGCGCTTTGCCGAGCCTTACATCAGAAACAAGGCTGTTTCCCATCTGAATAAGGGCAGAGTAGTCATATTCGGTTGCGGAATAGGCAGTCCGTTTTTCTCTACGGATACGGCGGCTGTGCTCCGCGCGGCTGAAATAAATGCCGATATCGTTCTGCTCGCAAAGAATGTGGACGGCGTTTACACGGCGGATCCGAAGCTCGATCCCACGGCAAAGAAGCTCTCGAATATAGACTATATCGATATTCTCAAAGAGGGACTCAAGGCTCTCGACTTCACGGCAACATCATTCAGTATGGAAAATCATATACCGATACTTCTTTTCGGTCTCGATGACCCGGAAAACATCTACAAAGCCGTTTGCGGCGAAAAAATAGGAACAATAGTAGGAGGAAACAAATAATGAAACTCGATGTCAAGGAATTTGAAACAAAAATGCAGAAATCCATTGCTTCTTACGAATATGAGCTCAGCTCCATACGCGTGGGAAGAGCAAACGCACAGGTTCTCAATAAGATAAGCGTTGACTACTGGGGCACACCCACACCCATAGCGCAGATGGCAGAGGTCAAGACCACGGACGCAAGAACGCTTCTGATAACACCTTGGGACGCTTCCTCACTCAAGAATATCGAGCGCGCCATTCAGGAGAGTGACCTCGGCATCAACCCGCAGAACGACGGCAAGACAATCCGTCTCGTTTTCCCCGCACTCACGGAGGAGAGACGACTTGAGCTCAAGAAGCAGGTCGCCAAGATGGGCGAAGAAGCTAAGGTTGCTATCCGCAATGTGCGCAGAGAGGCAAACGACAAGATAAAGGCTATGAAGAAGAATTCCGAAATGACGGAGGACGAACAGAAAGCTTCCGAAAAGGATACGCAGGATCTGACAGACAAGTATATCAGGCTTGTTGACGATGTAACTGCGAAAAAAGACCGAGAGGTTATGGAAATCTGAGAAAGCGGCACAGTGGGCTGTCGTACCCGATGCTTATGCGTCATAGGGACGACAGCCCTGTCGATAAAAGGGACTTATGAGCGATTCTATTAAAAATGCGCCGGATATCAGCGGCATAAAGCACATAGCCATAATAATGGACGGCAACGGCAGATGGGCGAAAAAGCGCCTGATGCCGCGTGAATACGGTCATAGCTACGGGGCGAAAAACTTCAGAAAGATAGTCCGCTACTGCGGCGAGATAGGCATAGAGAACATCACCGTTTATGCCTTTTCAACGGAAAACTGGAAGCGCCCGAAAAAGGAAGTCGACGAGATAATGCGCCTCATGCGCGAATATGTCGACCAGATGAAGAAAGATTTCGAGCATGAGAATATCAGGCTGAACTTCATCGGGAGCAGAGAGCCTTTTTCGCCGGAACTTCGAGCCGATATGGAATATCTCGAGCGCGTCACGGCAGAGAGAAAATGCAGGCTCTGCATAGCCGTAAATTACGGCGGCAGGGCGGAGATAGTCGACGCCGTAAACAAGCTGACAGCGCAGGGGAAGACGGAAATAACGGAAGAGGATATCACAGAGAATATCTACTCCGGCATTTGTCCGCCGCCGGATATCATCATCCGCACGGGAGGGGAATACAGACTCTCGAATTTCCTTCTTTGGCAGTCGTCCTATGCGGAGCTTTTCTTTTCACCTACGCTCTGGCCCGATTTCACCGAGGAGGAAATCGATTCCGTAATAGAAGAATTTCATAAAAGAAAAAGAAGATTCGGAGGCGTTTGATATGAAAAAGCGCATTATCACGGCGATAGTTTGTCTCGCACTATTTGTACCGACACTGATTTTTTCCGATACATGGGTTTTTCCCGCGGTCATGACGTTGCTTGCGCTGATTGCGGTATATGAGCTTTGCGGCTGTATCGGCGTGCGAAAGGCTTTCTTCGTTTCGATACCGGCTTATATCGTGACGGCGGCTGTCATGTTGCTGATAATTTACTGCCGCGACAAGAAGCTTTTCCTGCCGATAGTTTGTGCTTCTGCACTCGCTTTCATGTTTATAGTTTTCGTCGTATCCATGCTGTCGAGCGGGAATATCCGCTTTTCGCAGTCGGCGGAGCTTGTTTCGTTTACGGCGTATATAATAACGGGATTTCTCTCAATCCTGCTCCTGCGTGAAGCCGATATGGGAAAATATCTCTATCTTCTCGTTTTCATCGGCGCATGGTCAACGGATACGGGAGCTTACTTTGTCGGCATGCTTTGCGGCAAGCATAAGCTCATCCCCGAGGTCAGCCCGAAAAAGACTGTCGAGGGTGCTTTCGGCGGCGTGCTCGGATGTGTGTTCGGCTTCGTGATATACGGCTTCATCATATCGAAGATACATCCGGAAATCTCCGTGAATTATCTCCTGCTGGTGCTTCTGGCGCTTGTCGTGGCTGTGATTTCTCAGCTCGGCGACCTTATCGCATCGTTTGTCAAGCGCGAGCAGGGAATCAAGGATTTCGGCTTCATCTTCCCTGGGCACGGCGGCGTGCTGGACAGATTTGACTCCATAATCGCCGTGGCGCCGCTGATATACATAGCTTCGCTCTTTGTGACGAAGGATATATTTACTGTTATTTAAAGGGCTTTTCCAATGGATAAAAAAAGCATTACACTGCTGGGGTCGACAGGCTCGATAGGCGTGCAGGCGCTCGATGTGGCGGCTTTTCACAGCATGAATATCGAGGCGCTCTGCTTCGGCTCAAATATTAAACTCGGAGAAGCGCAGGTGAGAAAATTTTCACCGCGCTTTTGCGCCGTTTTTGACGAAAAGGCGGCACTTGACCTGAAAACGCGCATTGCCGACACGGAAACGGAGATTTTCTGCGGAACGGACGGCATATGCGAGATGACGGAGGCGGCATCAAGCGACATCTGCCTCAATGCGATAAGCGGCTTTGCGGGGCTTTTGCCGACGATGAGCGCGGTGAAAAGTTGCCGCCGCATAGCGCTGGCAAATAAGGAAACCCTCGTCGCCGCGGGAGATATCGTCATGAACGCGGCAAAGGAAAACGGATGCGAGATAGTCCCTGTGGACAGCGAACACAGCGCCATTTTTCAGTGCCTTCAGTCAGGAAAAAAGGACGAGGTGAAAAGGCTGATTCTCACCTGCTCGGGCGGGGCATTTTTCGGCTATACGAAAGAAAAGCTTGCCACAGTTACAAAGAATCAGGCACTCGGTCATCCGACATGGAACATGGGCGCGAAGATAACCATAGACTGCGCCACTCTCATGAACAAGGGATTGGAACTGATAGAGGCAATGCATCTCTTTTCCGTTCCCGCCTCGAAAACAGACATTGTTATTCACCGCGAAAGCATAATACATTCGATGGTGGAATACATTGATAATACGGTTATGGCGCAGCTCGGTTCGCATGATATGCGCCTGCCTATACAGTATGCGCTGACTTATCCCGAGAGGGCGGAGGCGACGGGAGAGCGGCTCGACATTGTCGGGCTCGGCAGGCTCTCATTCTTCTCCCCCGA
Source organism: Acutalibacteraceae bacterium (assembly GCA_963618495.1). Taxonomy (GTDB): domain Bacteria; phylum Bacillota; class Clostridia; order Oscillospirales; family CAG-272; genus Apopatosoma. The sequence goes on along the minus strand of CAVESF010000001.1, from coordinate 42,652 downwards.
CTATGAGACTTTTCCTCTTCTCGGGCTTGCACGGCGTATGGCAGAGGCAGGCGGCAATATGCCGTGCGTCATGAATGCCGCAAACGAGGAGGCTGTCGGGCTTTTCCTCTCGGGGAGGATACGCTTTTCCGAGATACCGGAGCTTGTGATGCGCGTATGTGGAGAAACCGCGCGCATCGAAAAGCCTTCGCTTTCCGATATCATAGAAGAAAACATGTGCGCACGCGCTCTCACCGCAGAGTACGCGGAATCGCGCTGATTTTTACCGCCGAAACGGAGTTTATTTATGGTTTTATATGTATTACTCGCAATTTTGCTTTTCGGAGCTCTGATATTCATTCATGAGCTCGGGCATTTCCTCACGGCAAGACTTTTCCATGTGACCGTGTATGAATTTTCCATAGGCATGGGACCGCGCCTGCTTTGGTTCACTTCCAAAAAGAGCGGAACCGTCTATGCGCTCCGCCTTTTCCCGATAGGCGGTTTTGTTTCCATGGCGGGCGAGGACGAAAAGAGCGACGATGAGAACGCTGTTTCGGCAAAGCCGCTCTGGCAGAGAATGATAATCACCGCGGCAGGCTCGCTCTCTAATCTTCTGCTCGGTTTTATCGTGGTCGGCGTCATCGTTTTCTCCATGAAGAACATATATGCGCCCGTGATAAGCGGGTTTACCGAGGATGCGGTAACCTGCACGGAGGGCGGACTTGAGGTAGGCGATAAGATAATCAGGGTCGGTCCGAGAAGAGTGCATACGGCAAGTGATGTCGTTTATGCCATAGGCAGATACGGCGACGAGACAACCGAAGTGACCGTCATCCGCGACGGCGAAAAAAAGGTGCTGACCGTAACATTCCCGACATATGAAAATCAGGGAATAAAATTCGGCAGTCGCGACTTCAATTTTGAAGAGGAAAACCGCAATTTCTTCTCGCTTATGCGCTATACATGGCATCAGTCGGTGATGGTTGTGCGCGTGATATGGGATTCGCTCTTTGACCTCATGACAGGCAAGTTCGGGCTGAAGCAGCTTTCCGGTCCCGTCGGCATAACAAAGGAGATAGCTTCTGTTGCCCAGAGCGGAGACAAGACAAATCTGCTCAGCATTTTCGCCATGCTCGCGGTAAATCTCGGAGTGATGAATCTCCTGCCTTTTCCCGCGCTCGACGGCGGCAGACTTCTCTTTATGTTTATCGAGCTGATATTCCGCAAGCCGATAAAGCCCGAGGTGGAGGGATATATCCATTTTGTCGGTATCATCATCCTGCTCGGACTGATGGTGCTCGTGGCATTAAAGGATATAGTATACCTATTCAAGTAAACAGGATTGAAATATGAATTATAACGAAATCAGAAGAAAAACCCGCGCGATAAGCGTTGGCAATATAAAAATAGGCGGAGATGCGCCGATATCGATTCAATCGATGACAAACACGCCGAGCGAGGATTACGCCGCCACATATGCGCAGATGAAAGCACTTGAAGCGGCGGGATGCGATATAGTTCGCATGACAGTGCCGACCATGGAGGCGGCGCGGGTGCTCGGCAGACTGAGAGAATCTGATATAGCGATGCCGATAGTGGCGGATATTCATTTCGACTACCGACTTGCCATAGCGGCGGCTGACGCGGGCGCGGACAAAATAAGAATAAACCCTGGCAACATAGGCGAGCGCGACAGAGTGAAAGCCGTTGTCTCCAAGTGCCGCGAGAAGCGCATTCCGATAAGAATAGGCGTAAACAGCGGCTCTCTCGAAAGGGAACTTCTTGCAAAATACGGCGCGCCGACGGCAAAGGCGCTCGCGGAGAGTGCCATGGGGCATATAAAGATACTCGAGAGTCTTGACTTTTTCGATATCGCCGTTTCCATCAAGTCGAGCGATGTTTTTACTATGGTGAATGCAAATAAGATTCTCGCTTCGATGTGTGATTATCCCCTGCATCTCGGCGTGACCGAGGCGGGAAGAGGCGAGGCGGGCTGCATCAAGAGTGCGCTCGGACTCGGCGCACTTCTCACCTCTGGCATAGGCGATACCGTCCGTGTTTCGCTTACGGACAAGCCCGAAAGCGAAATAGCGGCGGCACGGAATATACTACAGGCACTTTCGCTCTGTGATGGCGGCTATATAAACATAATCTCCTGCCCGACCTGCGGAAGGACAAAAATAGACCTTATATCTCTCTGCGAAAAGCTGGAAAAGCTTATTTCGGGATATAAGCCGGAGAGGAAAATAACGCTTGCCGTCATGGGTTGCGTCGTAAACGGACCCGGCGAGGCAAGAGAAGCCGATATAGGAATAGCGGGTGGAAACGGAGAAGCTGTTCTTTTCCACCGCGGAGAAATCATCCGCAAAATAAAAGAGGAGAATATTTTGGAGGAGCTTGAAGCCGAAATAGCGAAGCTTTGCCAAGACCGAGCATGATGTCAAAAACCGAGAGAACTCTGACGGAGCTTTTTGATAAATATGTCCCGATGGCGGAAAACAGAAAAATACTCGACAGCGGCAGGGTACTCCGCATGCGCGTAGATAAGGAAAAGCGCATGATGGAGGTGGATGCCGCTTTCGGTGCGCTTGTCCGCAAATCGGAACTTTATAAGCTTGAGCAGGTGCTTTCCGATACATACAGATTATCATATCTGAAAATATGCCCGAAATATAATGCTTCGCTTTTCACACCGAAGTATTTTCCCGAGGTTATCGCCGAGGCAAGGCATACAAATATCATCTCGCACGGATTTCTCCAGAAATATAATGCGGATTTTGATGAAAACACGATAAATATAGAGATAATGTTCGGCGACGGCGGACTCGGCATGATGCGCGATGCAAATGTCGGCGACAAGATAGCCCGCATAATAGAAAACGAATTCGGGCTGAAATACGAAATACGCTTCAGCACGGCGGGAAATATAGATGTCGACTATGAGGAGCTGATAGCAAATACCTTTGCCGTCGCGCAAAAAAAGGCAGATTTCGCGGCTGTTCAGGACGAGACCGAAACCTTTGAAATGCGCACATCGCTCTCAAATGAGCCGATGGTAAACGACATCGATGAGCGCGGAATACTGCATATCGGCAATATAATGCTCGATATCTCTTCGCCTGAGCCTGTTTACGGCGAGGCTTTTGATATAGTGCCGACGGCTATGCGCGAGATAGAGGGAAATATGCCATCCGTTATCGCCGCAGGCAAGATGTTCGGCATAGATTTCCGCGAGATACGCAGCAAGGGTACGGCAATCTCGTTTTTCCTGACGGACGATGACGCTTCCGTCACGGTGAAGATGATGCTCCCCGACGACAAGGCAGAGCTTTTCCGCTCGCTCAAGGGCGGGTGTGCGCTCGCCGTGCGTGGCAGATATAAATATGATGAATTTGCGCAGGAGAATGTGCTCTCTCCAATAGGCGTGCAGAAGATAAAGCTTGTTTCGCGCATGGACGATGCGCCCGAAAAGCGCGTGGAGCTTCACCTGCATACAAATATGTCCATGATGGACGCGACAATAGACCCATATGGCATAGTGGAACTTGCCAAAAACTGGGGTCACAAGGCGATCGCCATCACCGACCACGGAAATGTTCAGGGCTATCAGGAGGCGATGCTCGCCGCGGAGAAGCTCGGCATGAAAGTTATCTACGGTATGGAGGCATACTTTGTGGACGACACGGCAAAAGCTATCTACGGCGATGAAGATATCAGCTTCGAGGATGAATTTATCGTTTTCGATACGGAGACGACGGGTCTTTCTCCCGTTTACAATAAGCTGACCGAGATAGGCGCCGTCCGCGTCAGGGACGGCGAGGTGCTGGAGGTTTTCAATACATTTGTCAATCCCGAGGTGCATATACCCGAGAATATAACGGAGCTGACGGGTATATCTGACGATATGGTAGCCGACGCACCGAAAACGAAAGAGGCTGTAGAGAGTTTTCTTGCTTTTATCGGCGACAGAACGCTCGTGGCTCACAATGCTACCTTTGATATGGGATTTATCCGTAAGGCGGCGGACGATTACGGACTGAAATTCGAAAATGCGTACATCGATACGGTTTCGATGTCGCGCTTTGTGAATCCCGACCTGAAAAAGCACAAGCTCGATATCATTGCGGAATATTACGGACTCGGCGATTTCAATCACCACAGGGCAAGCGACGATGCCGAGATGTGCTCGGCGATATTCTTCCGCATGATAGACAAGCTGCGCGGAGAGGGAATAGATTCGCTCGCGCAGATGTCGCACTCCATGGTGGAAAATACCGACCCGAAAAAGCTGAAAACATATCATCAGATAATCCTTGTAAAGAACAAGATCGGACTGAAAAACCTCTACAGGCTCATTTCGGAATCATACCTTAAATATTACAAGCGTGTGCCGAGAATCCCGAAAACACAGCTTGAAAAATATCGCGAGGGACTTATCATAGGCTCTGCCTGCGAGGCGGGACAGCTTTTCTCCGCGCTCGTGGACGGCAGACCTTGGGACGAGCTTGTTTCCATAGCGCAGTTTTATGATTATCTCGAGATTCAGCCGCTCTCAAATAACGGATTTCTCATACGCGAGGGCAGAGTTCCGAATGAAGAGGGGCTTCGCGAGCTGAACAGAAAGATTGTAAAGCTCGGCGAGGAGACAGGCAAGCCTGTCGTCGCCACATGCGACGCGCACTTTCTTGAGAAGCATGATGAGATATACAGAAAAATTCTGCTCTCGGGCATGAAATTCTCCGATGCGGATGCCGACATCGGGCTCTATATGAGAACGACAGACGAGATGCTCGCGGAATTTGCATATCTCGGCGAAGAAAAGGCGCGCGAGATAGTCATAACAAATACTAATAAGATAGCGGACGAAATAGAAGAGGGCATACGCCCCTTTCCGAAAGGGACTTTCACGCCGAAGATAGAAGGCGCGGAGGAGGATTTGCAAAACCGTTGCTATACCCGCGCAAAGTCGCTCTACGGCGACCCGCTTCCCGATATCGTTCGCGAGAGACTGGAAAAAGAGCTCGGCTCCATCATCAAAAACGGCTTTGCCGTGCTTTATATGATAGCGCAGAAGCTTGTCAGCTATTCCGAGAGCCAAGGATATCTTGTCGGTTCGCGAGGCTCGGTCGGCTCTTCGTTTGTCGCTTCCATGGGCGGTATCTCGGAGGTAAATCCTCTGCCGCCGCATTACTATTGCCCGCATTGCCGGTACTCGGAGTTCTTCACCGACGGTTCCGTCGGCTCGGGCTTCGACCTGCCCGATAAAAATTGCCCGCGCTGCGGTACGCCGCTCAAAGGCGACGGACACAACATTCCTTTTGAAACATTCCTCGGATTCCATGGTGAGAAATCTCCGGATATCGACCTGAATTTCTCGGGAGAAGTGCAGGGCAAGGTGCATAAATACACGGAAGAGCTTTTCGGCGCGGAAAATGTCTTTCGCGCGGGTACGATAGGAGCCGTCGCGAGCAAGACGGCATACGGCTATGTGCGCAAATATCTCGATGAACACAAGATAAACACCACAAAGGCGGAGATAGAGCGTCTCGTTTCGCATTGCGTCGGCGTAAAGCGCACTACGGGACAGCACCCGGGCGGCATTGTTGTTGTTCCGAAAGAGAATGAAATATACGATTTCACTCCGGTACAGCACCCTGCCGACGACCCTGATTCCAACATAGTGACAACGCACTTCACCTTTGAATATCTGCATGATACGCTGCTCAAGCTTGACGAGCTGGGACACGATATTCCGACCAAATACAAGATGATAGAGCGCTTTACGAATACGAGCGTCATGGATGTTCCCATGAACGATCCAGAGGTATATAAGCTTTTCACCTCGACGGAACCGCTCGGCGCGACGGCGGCGGAGATACGCTCGCCGATAGGCACGCTCGGCATACCCGAGATGGGTACGGGCTTTGTTCAGGGAATGCTCATGGATACAAAACCGCAGACTTTTGCCGACCTTTTGCAGGTTTCGGGACTTTCGCACGGAACGGATGTGTGGCTCGGCAATGCGCAGGTGCTCTGTAAAAAGAATATCTGCACGATTTCCTCCGTCATCGGTACGCGTGACAGTATCATGATTTCGCTCATCGGCTACGGCATGGACAGCGGCGATGCTTTCAATATAATGGAAAAGGTGCGCAAGGGCAAAGGGCTTTCTCCCGAGATGGAGGAAAAGATGCGCGATGCGCATGTCCCCGATTGGTATATCGATTCATGCAAGAAGATAAAATATCTCTTTCCGAAAGCGCACGCCGCGGCTTATGTAATGAGCGCTATTCGCCTCGGCTGGTATAAGGTTCATATGCCGCTGGAATTTTACTGTGCGTTTCTCAGCGCCGCACCGGGCGGTTTCGATGCTTCCATCGCGATGAAAGGAAAGGAAGCTGTCGTCCGCTGTCTCGAAGAGATAGAAGCGAAGGGCAACGACACCTCTCAGAAAGACGACGCGCTCTATAACTCGATGCAGCTCGCAAACGAATTTCTCGCGCGCGGCTTCAAGTTTCTGCCTGTTGACCTCTATAAATCGGACGCGCGGCTCTTCCTCCCCGAAAACGGGAAAATGCGCCTGCCTTTCGGAGCGCTCCCGGGACTCGGAGAATCGGCGGCGCAGAGCCTGCAGGCGGCAAAAGCCGGGGGAGAGTATCTTTCCGTCGAGGATTTGCAGCAGCGCTCCTGCGTATCAAAGGCTGTGCTTGAGATTCTCGATGCCAACGGAGTCCTCGCGGGGCTTTCCGAAACGAACCAAATGCGCCTTTTTTGAGAAAAATAGCAAAAAAATCGATATTTTTTACATATTTTTATTAAATGGGTCTTGTAAATGCTGAAATTTATGGTATAATATAAATGATTTACAAGGCGTTTTGCGTCCTTGAAAAAGTAAAAATGAAAATCAGAAAGGAAAAACACCATGAACAAGACACAGCTGGTTGATGTTGTTGCTGCAAAGGCAGAGTTCAAGAAGAAAGAGGCTGAGGCTGCCGTAAGCGCAGTTGTAGCCGCTATCACAGAAGCACTTGAAGCAGGCGAAAAGGTTCAGCTTTCCGGTCTCGGCACATTCGAAGTTAAGGAAAGAGCTGAGAGAACAGGCAGAAATCCCAAGACACGCGAGGCTATCACTATCCCCGCATGCAAGTATGCCGCTTTTTCCGCAAGCAAGACTCTCAAAGAGTCCGTAAACAAATAAGGAACTGTAAAAAGGGCTTCGTTTTTTCGGAGCCTTTTATTCTATAATGATACACGGTATAATTCTACACGGAGGGCAGGATGAGACTCGATAAATATCTCAAGGTTTCGCGCATAATCAAGCGCAGAACCGTGGCAAACAGCGCCTGCGACACCGAGCATGTAAAGGTGAACGGCAGGGATGCAAAGGCTTCATATCAGGTGAAGGTCGGCGATATCATAGAGATTGCTTTCGGTGAGCGCATAGTGAAAATCCGCGTGACCGATATAAAGGAACATACGCTGAAAAACGAGGCGGGAGAGCTTTACGAGGTTATCTGACGGCGCGCTCGGAATAAAAAGGAAGTCTTCCGCATAAATATGTTTTTGAAAAAATATATTTGTGCGGAGGTTTTTTATGGAAAATACGGCGAAGCCGAAAAGTCAGAATATATATATCGCGGACAGGAGCAGTGTCAAAGTGACGGGAGTCACCGATGTCATCAGCTTTGATGAATATGCCGTATCCATGAATACGGAGGAAGGGGAACTGACCGTCGAGGGAGAGGGACTTCATATTTCGGAGCTTTCACTCGGGACGGGCGAGGTCGCGATAGAGGGCAAGCTCTGGTCACTCTCGTACAGCGACGGAGCGACAGGCAAAAAGAAAGGCAGATTCTTTCGGGGAGCGAAATGAACGGTTTTTTCTATGATAATCCGCTCGATATACTGAAATTTTTCCTTCTCGGCGCACTGACGGGCGTTTATTATGATTTTTTCAGGATAATCCGAATCGCGCGCCGCTCGGACAGCCCCGTGAAAGCAAATTCATTTTATCTTAAGGTTGCCCCGAAGCGTTTTTTTGAGAAAAGAAAAAAAGCGCCGCTGACGGGAGCGGCAGACACGACGCTTGTTTTCATCGAGGACTTGCTTTTTGCTCTCGGATGTGCGCTGGCGTTTATTTTTCTCACATACGCGACAAACAATGGAGAAATCCGCATATTCGGTTTTATCCTCGGCGCACTCGGCTTTGCGCTTTACTATATAAGCATAGGAAAAGCAGTGATTTATCTCTCGGGTCATATAATTTTTTCGGCAAAAATCTTGATTTATTGGATTTTGTATATTATAATAAAACCGATAAGGCTTTTTTGCGGTTTTGCCGTGCGCACGGTACGGTGGATATTTGCAAAAACCGTCGGCGCACTCGCGGCAAAAATATCGTACAGACGGCAGCTTGCCTATACGAAAAAGCTTTGCTCGGAGCTGTTGAAAAATGCCGAAAACGGATTTACAAAAGACGCGGAGGTGGAAATGCGGTGAAAAAAAAGACGGGTTTTATCCCGAAATTTGTGTTTTTTGTTTTTCTCGTATTCTGCCTTTTTTCCGTGATAACGCTTCGCCTGCAACTAAGCGACCTCGAAACGGAGCGCAATGCGGCGATGGCAAAGCTGGATGATTGCAAATTCCGGCTCGAGGAGCTGGATTATGAATATTCGCTCGATGAGGACGCCTATATAGAACGCTATATGCGCAAAAACGGCTACCGCATGGGCGGAGAAATAGTTTTCAAATCCGAGGACTGACAAAATTATGCGACGAAAAAAGCGCACATCCCCCTGTGTGCGCTTTTTTATTTTTGCCCAAAGCGAGGTAGTTGCCCGGGACAGCGAATTTGCTTATGACTCGAAATCAGCCTGCTTTGTGATGTAAGGAACAGCGCCTATGATGAATGCGGCAACCGTGGTCATCACGATTTCGGGAATCATATAGATTGCATTATAGCACAGGGAATAAATGATAGCGAGAGAAGCACCTGAATACTTTGTGAGGATATCCGCACCGGTTTCACCGAATTTGCCGAAAAACCAATCCGCATAACTTCCGTAGAAAATGGCTCCGGAAACAACATGGATGGCATATCTGCATATCGAAGCAACAAGAGCACCTATACCGATAGCGGCAGAGGGCTTGCCTATCTTTCTGAAAAAGGAAGCGACGCCGAGTATTGTATATGCGAGAACATAGTCAAGCAGGCAGATGATAATAGCCTGCCACCAAAGCTGGTCGCTATCAGGCATAAAGAGCGCTGAAACGGTTTTCATGCTCACAAGTATTTTGAGTATGCCGAAAACTAGAGCGGAACCGAATCCCCACTTTACTCCGTAGAGATAGCCGATGAGAACTATCGGGAGCATGGAAAGCACTGTTACGCTGCCGCCGAAAGGCGATTCGTAAACAACAATGAATGTAAGTACGACTGCTATGGCGATAAGCATAGCGCAGGTCACAAGCTTGCGGAGTCTGCTGTTTCTCTCGCGGAAGCTGAGTTTGGTTTTTTCTTTTGACATAATGAAAAACCTCCTTGAAGAAAATAAAAATACCGCAGATATACATCGCGGTATAAAAAGAGATATTGCAAGTATCTTAATCTTCCTACGATGGCATTATCCATATCAGGTAAAAGGGTTCTCGGATAACATCCTCGTCTCAGCCGATAAATATCAGCGCCCCTGATTATATATTTTGCGGTTCGCATATATAATAATATGAAAAGGAAGATTTGTCAACCCTTTTTCGGAAAAAATATCGGTGTATTGCAAAAAAACGCATTTTGGCGAAAAAACGGGCGCGGGCGCGAACGGCGCCGAGCCACTTTGGCACAAAAGAGGCAAAAGTGATAAAAAGTCCGCTTGTTAATAAAAAGTTCACAAATAAATTTAAAAAAGCTCTTGACAAAACGGAGGATAAGTGGTACATTTTATACTGTAATTAGCACTTGACCGCATCGAGTGCTAAAATCAGACAAGGAGGTGCGGAAATAATGGATAGCAATCTTCCCGTGGGATGCGAGCTCAGCGACCGAAAGAAGCAGATTCTTCGCAGCGTGATAGAATCCCATGTCACAAGCGGCGAGCCTGTAGGTTCCAAAACGCTTATGACGCTCGGCGGTTTTCCTTTTTCACCTGCCACGATACGCAGTGAAATGGCGGAGCTTGAGGCTCTCGGCTATCTCGAGCAGCCGCACACATCCGCCGGCAGAGTGCCGACAACGCTCGGCTACCGCTTCTATGTGGACAGTCTGATGGAGGATTACAAGCTGACGGCAAGCGAAATACTCAAGCTCAACAATCTGCTCAAAAACAGAGTCGGCGAGCTTGATACGATTCTTCGCGCGGCATCGAAGCTGATAACCTCTCTTACAAATTATTCCACCGTTTCGATAAAGGCGGGAGATACGGACACGGTAGTTTCCGGATTTTCTTCGATGTATCTTGACGCGCATAACTATCTCATAGTGATGCGCATGCCGGACGGCAAGGTCAAGACCTGCCATATCCGCTCGGAAGAGGAGATACCCGAGCAGGCGATAAACAATTTCGTCATCCTGCTGAACAAAAACATCGCAGGCATACCTTATACTATGATAACGCTTCCGATGATGATGCGCATAGAGGAGGGTATGGGGGAATACGGACATATCGTTTCCTCCGCGATAAAGTCTGTTTACAGCGAGCTCGGCGGCGGTGAAACGGAGGTTCACTTCGAGGGCGTCGATAAGCTTCTCGAATATCCCGAATTTTCCAATGTGGATCAGATGAAGAAAATTTTCGATATGCTGGAGAAGAAGAATGATATCGTCGGTATGCTTTCACGTGCCGATAACGATAAGGTGAATATCTTCATCGACGATGAAAACGATAACCTTGCGGATAATTCGGCACTGGTTTTCAAGAAATTCAAGGTCGGCGGCAAGGTGGTGGGCGCCATAGGCGTTATCGGACCGAGCCGTATGGACTATTCGAAAGTCGTTTCCACGATGGAATATCTTGCAGGCGAAATTGCTTCGCTTGCGGGCGACGCGCTCTTGACCGACGGTTCGGAGCACGGCGGCAACAATTAGCACAAAATCGGAGGTATAAATAAAAAATGACAGAGGAAAAAAAGACGGCGGCAAAGGAAGCGGCGGCGGAGGCGGCGACCGAAGAGGTCAAGGCGGAAGCGACCGCAAGCGACGCCGAAGCCGAAACCGAAGCAAAGCCGGATAAGGCGTCAAAGCTGAAAAGCGAAAACAAGGCGCTTGCAGCCGAGAACGAAAAGCTGAAAAAGGAACTCGCCGAGACATCCGACAAATATCTGCGTATGCTTGCGGAATACGATAACTTCCGCAGAAGAACGCAGAAAGAAAAAGAGGGAATATATGCGGACGCATACGAAAGTGCGCTCTCTGCCGTACTTCCCGTGGCGGACAATCTCGAGAGGGCGGCGCTTTGCACCGACGGAGAAAGCCTCGCGGATGGTGTGAAGATGATAATAAAGCAGTTTTCCGAGGCGCTCGGAAAGCTGGGAGTCGAAGCCTACGGCGCACGCGGTGACGCGTTCGACCCGATAGTCCACAATGCTGTTATGCAGATAGAGGACGAAGAACTCGGTGAAAACACGGTAGCCGAAGTTTTGCAGAAAGGCTACAAAAAAGGCGACAAGATACTGCGCCATGCAGTCGTGAAAGTCGCAAATGTATAAGCGCAAAGCTTATATGAAAATCTGAAAACGAAAACAAAAACTTTTATATATTTCGGAGGTAATTATTATGGCTAAAATTATCGGTATTGACCTTGGTACTACAAATTCATGCGTTGCGGTTTATGAGGGCGGCGAACCCGTGGTTATCACTAACCCCGAGGGATCGAGAACAACTCCTTCCGTTGTCGCATTTTCAAAGACAGGCGAAAGAATCATCGGTCAGGTTGCAAAGAGACAGGCAATCACAAATCCTGACAGAACAATAATGAGCATCAAGCGCGAAATGGGCACAAACTACACCGTTGATATAGACGGCAAAAAGTATACGCCCCAGGAAATTTCCGCTATGATTCTGAAGAAGCTCAAGGACGATGCGGAGGCTTACCTCGGCACAACGGTTTCACAGGCTGTCATCACAGTCCCCGCTTACTTCTCCGACGCACAGAGACAGGCTACAAAGGATGCCGGCAAGATTGCGGGACTTGAAGTTCTCCGTATCATAAATGAGCCGACAGCCGCAGCTCTCGCTTACGGCGTTGATAAAGACCCGAAAGAGCAGAAAGTCATGATTTATGACCTCGGCGGCGGTACATTTGATGT
>CAVESF010000001.1:0-30360 GCA_963618495.1 Acutalibacteraceae bacterium | reverse complement strand
TGATGTATCTATCCTCGAGATTTCGGACGGCGTATTTGAAGTTCTTGCCACAAACGGCAACACAAGACTCGGCGGCGACGATTTCGATAACAGAGTAATCGACTGGATTGCCGACAAGTTTGCAAAAGAAAACGGCGGCATCGACCTGCGCAAGGACAAGATGGCTCTCCAGAGACTGAAGGAAGCCGCAGAGAAGGCGAAGATAGAGCTCTCCGGCATGATGAGCGCAAATATCAATCTGCCTTTCATCACAGCAGACGCTACAGGCGCAAAGCACTTTGACGCCACACTCACACGCGCCGAATTCGACAGAATCACGGCAGACCTCGTAGAGGCTACGATGACCCCTGTAAAGAATGCTCTGCGCGATGCGAATCTTACGACGTCACAAATTGACAAGGTACTGCTCGTAGGCGGTTCCACAAGAATTCCCGCAGTTCAGGAAGCTATCCGTTCCTTCATCGGCAAGGAACCTTTCAAGGGCATCAACCCCGATGAATGCGTTGCTATCGGCGCGGCTGTTCAGGCAGGCGTGCTCGGCGGCGATGTAAAGGATCTGCTCCTGCTCGATGTAACACCGCTTTCACTCGGTATCGAGACGCTCGGCGGTATCTGCACAAAGATTATAGACAGAAACACCACCATCCCTGTAAAGAAATCACAGGTATTCTCAACTGCGGCTGACGGTCAGACATCGGTTGAAATCCATGTTCTTCAGGGCGAGCGTGAGATGGCTGCCGCAAATACGACGCTCGGCAGATTCTCGCTCGACGGTATTCCTGCCGCTCCCCGCGGTGTTCCGCAGATTGAGGTTACATTCGATATCGATGCAAACGGTATCGTAAATGTTTCCGCAACCGACAAGGGTACAGGCAAAGAACAGCACATCACAATCACTTCTTCATCCAATATGAGCAAGGAAGATATCGACCGCGCTGTAAAGGATGCGGAGAAGTATGCCGAAGAGGATAAGAAGCTCAAGGACGCCGTAGAGACAAAAAATCAGGCTGAAGCGCTTATCTTCCAGAGCGAAAAGACGCTCGCAGAGCTTGGCGACAAGGTAAGCGAGGATGAAAAGGCGGCTGTTACTGCAGAGCTGAATACGCTCAAGGAAGCCGTAAAGGGCGACGATACGGAAGCTATCAAGAAAGCTATGGACGCATTCCGCGAGAAATTCTATGCGCTCTCCGAGAAGCTTTATAAGGCTCAGGCAGAGGCGCAGGGTGCGGCAGGTGCGGATAACGCACAGGGCACAGCAGGAACGCAGAATGAGGATGGCAGTTTTAACGCCGATTTCACAGAGAAATAATCAGGGGATGCTAAAAAAGCGCAGACCGGAAAAAGTGAAACGAGTTGACAAATAAGATAAGATTCCCGTTTTGTATATACATGGCGGGAATCTTTCTCGGAATAAGGAGAGAATCCTGCAGATTCTTCCGTTTTATCCTATTTCACTTTTTCTGTCGCCGAAAATCGTTTCTACCGTACAATCGTACGCCGACCAGACGGTTTTCGACGATTCTGCACATTTTTATCTATCCCCTATCGGGTTTTATATACAGAGGTACTTAAATGAGAGATTATTATGAAATTCTCGGAGTTGCAAAGACTGCGAGCGATGACGAAATAAAAAAGGCGTACCGCGCGCTTGCAAAGAAATATCATCCCGATATGAACCCGGGAGACAAGGACGCGGAGGCAAAATTCAAGGAGATAAATCAGGCTTATGCCGTACTTTCCGATGCGGACAAGCGGGCGAAGTATGACCAGTTCGGCGCGGAAGCGGCAGAGGGCAACTACAGCGGCGGAGCGGGCTTCGGCGGCTTCGAGGGCTTTGATATCTCCGATATATTCTCGGATATGTTCGGCGGCTTCGGCGGCGGTTCGAGAAGAACGAGAACAGGTCCCGAGCGCGGGGACGACCTGCTTTCGAGAGTATATATTTCCTTTGAAGAAGCGGCTTTCGGCTGCAAGAAGGATATAAAATATCAGCGTGTTGAGCGGTGTGCCGAATGCGGCGGCACGGGCGCGGCAAAGGGAACAACACCCAAGGTCTGCTCCAAATGCGGCGGTACGGGTCAGATAAAGACACAGCAGAAAACACCTTTCGGCGTTTTCCAGACATCTCATGTCTGCGATGCCTGCGGCGGCAAGGGAACGGTAGTCACCGACCCATGCAAGGCTTGCAAGGGTGCGGGACTCAAGACCGTTTCAAAGACTTTGGAGGTTTCCATTCCCGCCGGTATCGACAACGGACAGAAGATAGCACTGCGCGGCATGGGCAACTGCGGACGCAACAACGGACCCACGGGCGACCTTTATATTTCCGTTCAGGTAAGACCGCATCCGATATTCGAGCGCGACGGCTTCAATATCTACTGCGAGATACCGATAACATTCCCCGAGGCGGCGCTCGGCGCGGAGCTTCGCGTGCCTACGCTTGAGGGCGAGACGACATATACGATACCCGAGGGAACACAGACAGGAAAATCCTTTACCATCAAGGGAAAGGGCATCCCTTACAGCAACGGAAAGGGCAGAGGCGATCTTATATTCAAGGTCACGGTGGAAGTGCCGAAAGGCATGAACGAGGAGCAGAAAGACGCTCTGCGTAAATTCGCCACTGCCTGCGGAAACGGAAACTACACAAAGAAAGAAAGCTTTTTCTCTAAAATATTCGGGAAGGACAGCAAAAAGTGATTTGGACGCAGATTAAAGTAAAATGCAATGTCACCGACCTCGAGACGGTGAGCGCGGTAATGTCGATGCTCGATAATTTCATCATGACGGAGGACTATCGCGATATCGATACGGAGCTGAAAAGCGTATACGGCGACCTGATAGACGAGAGCATACTGAAAGCCGACAAGACAAAAGGATCATGCAGTGTATTTGTGCCGGAGGAAAAGAACGCCGCCGAGTACATCTCGTATATAAACGAGCGTCTGCCGATGCTCGGCATACCATATGAGACGGAGATAATAAACACCGCCGACGAGGAATGGTCAACGGCTTGGAAAAAGTATTACAAGCCGACCCCGATAGGCGAGAAAATAGTCATAGTTCCGAGCTGGGAGCATTATGATAAAAAGGACGGGGAGATAATCATAGATATGGACCCGGGCATGGCTTTCGGCACGGGTACGCACGAGACGACGCGCCTCTGCGCTTCGCTTCTCGAAAAGTATATCAAGCCGGACGATAAGATGCTCGATGTAGGCAGCGGCAGCGGTATACTTGCCATCTGCGGAGCGAAGCTCGGCGCTTCCTCCTGTTTTGCCTGCGATATAGACCCCGTTGCCGTGCGCACGGAAAAAGAAAATTTCGAGCGCAACAACTGCGGCAATGTGACCTGCGCGGTTTCCGACCTGCTTGCGGATGTCCCCGATGAAAAATACGATATCGTGACGGCAAATATCGTCGCCGATATCATCATCCGTCTCGCTCCCGATGTCGGCAGATACATGAAGGACGGTGCGCATATCGTCGTTTCCGGTATTATCAGCGAGCGCGAGCATGAGGTTGACAGAGCTATGAGCGAAAACGGCTTCACAAAGATTGAGGCACTCTATGACGGCGGCTGGTGCGCCGAGGTTTTCCGCAAATAACGCGCATTTTTCCGCCGCTTATGCGATATTTATAAAAATAATGGGTATTTTTTATAAATATTGAGGAAAAATTTTCATAAATACTTTGACAAACGGCTTATTTTGTTGTATAATACAGAAAGGACTGCAAATAAAGCCGCGGTTTATTACGTTCATTGTCTTTTATCAGGGCATGCGGCTTTTATGCGAAGGTTTTTATCTTCGCATATTTTACGTAAAAAAGGAAAAGCTCCGATATGAGAGGAGGGAATACCGTGCCGAGATTTTTTGTGCCGCCGAGCCAGATTTACGATGATGAGATAGTCATCCTCGGTGATGATGCGCGTCATATCATTTCGTCGCTCCGCATGCGCGAGGGCGAGGAGATAACCGTCTGCGATATGAACAGGCGCGATTATTTCTGCCGGATATCCACGGCTTTTGACGGGCTTGTCCGCGCGACGATACTGGGCGAGGAACCCTCGAAAACGGAATTTCCGATGAAGATAAGGCTTTTTCAATCCGTTCCGAAGGGCGATAAATTCGAATATATAGTCCAGAAATCGGTCGAAATGGGCATATGTGAAATAATTCCCGTTTTTTCCTCGCGATGCGTGGTGAAGCCCGAGCTTACAAGAGAAGCAAAGAAGCTCGAGCGATATCGGCGCATAGCATACGAGGCGGCAAAGCAATGCGGCAGAGGAATAATTCCCGCCGTCTGCTCGCCGATGAGCTTCGCTACGGCGGTCGAAGCCTGCTGCGCGGACGGGACAGCGCTCATCTGCTATGAGGGAGAGCATAATTTCTCGCTCCGTCAGGCTTTTGAGGCAAGAAAATCCGACAGGGCAACGCCGATTTCGTTTTTCATAGGACCCGAGGGCGGCTACTCCGGGGAGGAGATAGAGCTGGTGGAGAGCGTAGGTATACGCCCCGTTTCACTCGGAAACAGAATACTTCGCTGCGAGACGGCTTCGGGATTTGCTCTCGCGTGCGCAGCTTTCGCATTTGAGCTTTAAGCTTTCCGTGCGGCGAACGGAGGCAAATAAAAACATTAAAATTTTATCGCCGGGAAATGGAAAATGGATATGAACACCAAAGAAAACAAGAAGTATAATGCAAAGGCGGAAGAGACTGCCATCTACAGAGTCATTGCGCTTATCTTTGTCGCTATGGCGGGCTTCGGAGCGCTCACTCTGCTCGACAAATACAAGGCGAAGCTTTTCTCCTATATCATAATAAACGACAAGCCCGTGGTATCCGCTATCACGCTTGTCATCATATCCCTCGCTGTGCTTGCGGTTCTTTCGGCAGTGTACTATATATGCACAAGGAAAAAAGGGAAGGACGAATCCGGCAAGGTTGTCACCTCGTTCGGAATCATGAGTTCAGTTATCTTCGCGCTTGTTTCGTTTGTGCTGATACGCTTCCTTTCAAACGCGATGATAAAGGTTCAGGTGCTTTTTTTTGCGGCTGTCCTGCTCGCTTTCCTTTATAATATATGCGCAAGAAGCTTTTTCGAGTTTTCGCTTTTCTCCGTCGTTTCCGGCATCGCTCTCTACTATGCGGGAAGCTCTGCAAACTACGGTCTTGACAAGGCACTCGAAATAATATCCAAAATATACTGCTTTGCCGCTCCCGTGGCTATCATCGTTCTCATGCTCGTTTCCGGCAAAAAGGGAGTGAAGCTCTTCGGCAAGGCGACGGAGAAAAGAGAGGACGCAAAGTTCTATAATGTATTTTGGGTCATCATGGCGGTGCTGCTCGTGGCATTTGCGGCTGTATGCATGGCGGTCAATTTCATGACGGTGTATCTGATAGTATCATTTTTTGTAATATATCTTGCCCTTGGTATATTCTGCACTATAAAAATGATGTGATTTTAGATATTTTTACGAAAAAACTATTGAAATTTCACAAATTTTGAGTTAGAATATGTATATATGTTAAAAAGTGTTGCAAACTGACGAATTTCGTCGTTGCAGGAGGAGAAGATAAATATGTCGAGCAGATTGTTTCAGGGCGTTATCCATCAGATGAAGGATGCCATAGGCAGAACGATAGGTGTCATAGACGACAACGCAGTCATAGTTGCCTGCAGTGATCTTATGAAAATAGGTGAAACAAGGCAGAATATCAAAGAAGAAATGAGCTATGTCTCCGATGTCGTAACATACGGCGGATTTACCTACAGACCCATGTCTCAGGATACAAATTCCGAATATATCGTATTTATTCAGGGTGAGGATGAGCTGGCATCGCAGATGTCCAGCGTGCTTGCCGTCGCTCTGAACAATATCAAAAATTACCACGACGACAAATACGACAAGACATCGTTTATAAAGAATGTGCTTCTCGACAATGTTCTCCCCGGAGATATGTATATAAGAAGCAAGGAGCTGAATTTCGCCTCGGATGTATGGCGCGTGGTTTTCCTTATCAAATTCGGCTCGAATACGGAGACATCTCCTTTTGATATAATCCAGAATATGTTCCCGAATTCAAATCAGGATTATGTAATCAGCACAGGCGAGCGCGATATCGTTCTTGTCCGCGAGCTGAAGCCCGATACGGAACTTGCCGAGCTTGAAAAGACGGCGACGGAGATAGTCGATACTCTTGCATCGGAATTCTATGCCAAGATTTCCATCGGTATCGGCAGCCCCGCAGAGAATATCAAGGATATTTCACGTTCATACAGGGAAGCGCAGGCGGCTCTCGAGGTCGGTCACATCTTCGATTCCGACAAGCGAATAGTAAGCTATGAGAATCTCGGCATAGGAAGACTTATCTATCAGCTTCCGGTGACGCTCTGCGAAATCTTCTTGAACGAAGTTTTCCAGAAGGGCTCTATAGACGCGCTCGACCGCGAGACGCTCTCGACAATCCAGAGCTTCTTCGAGAACAACCTCAATGTTTCCGAAACATCGAGAAAGATGTTTGTCCACAGAAATACGCTTGTCTACAGACTTGACAAGATAAAGAAAATAACAGGTCTTGACCTGCGCGAATTTGAAGACGCGATAACCTTCAAGGTGGCTCTCATGGTCAGAAGCTACCTCAATTCGAAGAGCAACAGATATTGATACAGACTCCGGAGCGAACCGTTTGAATATCGGGTCGCTCTTTTGCGGAATAATCGGCGGATTTTTTTGTCGCATATTCTCTGAATATGATTTTTTATACGGAGATTTTTTATGGAAAACAATATTGAAAACACCAATAATCGCGAAAATACGGATGAGAGGGAGCAGGCAGCATCTGCGGAGAATATAACTTACGCAGAGAGCGCAGCTTCCGCCGGAAACGCGGCAGGCATGCCCGCATATGCGGATGTGAATGTCAATGTGAGAAAGCCGAAGAAAATTTCTCTCGTGCTCTCGATATTTCTCATTGCGCTTGCTGTGCTGATAACCTTTCAGACGACATATATCATAGCGAGCGTCAATTACAGCGCGAAGCTGAACAAAGAGCGCGGAGAACTGGCGAAATATAAAGACCTTTTCGACATGATAGATATTTTCAAGGGAAATTATATCTATGATGTCGACAGCGACGCGATAAACGACGCGCTCCTCCATGCATATGCTTATTACTCGGGCGATGACTATGCGGTTTATTACAACGCGGAGGAATGGGCTGATTTTTCCGCCAAGATGAGCGGAAATTCAGTCGGCATCGGCGTTTATATAGTGCAGACCGACGACGGCATAGAGATAGTTTATGTCATGCAGTCGAGCCCCGCGATGGAAGCGGGAATGAAAAAGGGCGATGTGATAGTCGCCGTTGACGGCAAGAGGATAGCCGATATCGGCTACAATGAGGCGGTCAGCCTTGTTGCCGGCACTGCGGGGACAAAGGTCACGCTCACGGTAAGACGCGACGGCGCGGAGCAGGACATCATCGTTACCAGAAACAACTACGAAGCGCAGACCGTAATCGCAAGCGAATACGAGCGCGACGGCAAAAAGATAGCGCACATCAATATAACAAACTTCTATTCCGTTACGCCGAATCAGTTCAAGGCGGCTGTAGAAGCGGCACTTGCCGATGGCTGTGAGAGCCTGATATTCGATGTCCGCGGGAATCCCGGCGGCGAGCTTTCGGCAGTATGCTCGATGCTCGATTATCTGCTTCCCGAGGGACCAATTGTGCGCATCTTCGGCAAAAAGGACAATGAGCTTGTTCTCGAGCAGACCTACAAATCAGACGCGAGCGAGATAAATGTACCGATGGTAGTCCTCGCAGACGAAAATTCGGCTTCCGCGGCGGAGCTTTTTACATCGGCACTGCGCGACTACGGCAAGGTGACCATAGTCGGCGCAAACACATTCGGCAAGGGCTGCGGTCAGAGCGGCTTCGGCGTGGGAAGCGGCGTGCTCATGGTGACATCGTTCCTCTATGCGCCTCCTTTTTCCGATAATTATGACGGAGAGGGAATAGCACCCGATATCGCCGTTGAAATAGCCGACGAATATAAAAACAGAAATCTGATGACGCTCACCGAGGACGAGGACGCACAGCTGAAAGCGGCTCTTGACGAGGCTTACTCAAAGATTAAATAAAACGGAATAAATAAACTATTTAAATAATTATCAAAAGGGAGATATTCTGAAATGGCAAAACAAATTGTAATTACGGAAAGCGGACTTGTAAAGCTCAAGGAGGAGCTTGACTTTCTGAAAAGCGTAAAGCGTAAAGAGGCGGCTGAAAATGTCGGCATAGCTCGTTCTTTCGGCGATCTTTCTGAAAACAGCGAATATGACGAGGCTAAAAACGAGCAGGCTAAAGTCGAGGCGCAGATAGCCGAGCTTGAGGAAACTCTCAAGCATGTCACGGTTATTTCCGACAGCGAGATACAGACGGATTCCGTAAGACCCGGTGTCACAGTCGGTGTGCTTGATATGGAATATGACGAAGAGGATGAATTTACTATAGTAAACTCCCACGAGGTTGACCCTGCGGCGAGAAAAATCTCCGATCAGTCTCCGATAGGCAAGGCTCTCATCGGCACAAAGGTAGGCGATATCGTGACCGTCGAGGTTCCGGACGGCACGGCAAAATTCAAGATACTGAAGATAACAAGAAACTAAACTGAAAATATCGAGGAGAAACCGAAATGGCAGAATTTGAAAATCAGAACAAGGCGGCAGAAGAGCTGACCGAGGAAAAGGTAAACGAAATCCTTCAGATAAGACGCGATAAGCTTGCCGCGCTCAGAGCAGACGGAAAAGACCCCTTTACCGTAGTGAAATACGATATAAACGCGCATGCGCTCGATATCAAAAACGACTTTTCCGGATATGAGGGCAGGAGCGTTTCCATCGCGGGCAGAATGATGAGCCGCCGTATTATGGGCAAGGCTTCATTCATGGATTTGCGCGACGGCACGGACAGAATACAGGTTTATGTAAAGCGCGACGATGTCGGCGAAGAGGACTACGCCGCTTTCAAAAAGTGCGATATCGGCGATATCTTCGGAGTAGAGGGCGTCGTATTCCGCACGCAGATGGGCGAAATTTCCGTCCATGCAACAAAGATAATGCTTCTTTCCAAG
Source organism: Acutalibacteraceae bacterium (assembly GCA_963618495.1). Lineage (GTDB taxonomy): Bacteria > Bacillota > Clostridia > Oscillospirales > CAG-272 > Apopatosoma. Next base: position 21,219 of record CAVESF010000001.1, on the reverse strand, counting down.
TCTCTGCTTCCTCTTCCCGAGAAGTATCACGGACTCAAGGATACAGACCTGCGCTATCGCCAGAGATATGTTGACCTCATCGTAAATCCCGAGGTTCGAGAAACTTTTGCAAAGCGTTCGGCTATCATCCGCGAGATACGCAGATTCCTTGATGACAAGGGCTTCTGCGAGGTTGAAACCCCCGTGCTTCACAATATTGCGGGCGGCGCTTCCGCGCGTCCCTTTATAACGCATCACAATGCGCTCGATATTCCCATGTACATGAGAATCGCGCTCGAGCTTCATCTGAAGCGACTTATCGTCGGCGGATTCGAGAAAGTTTACGAGATAGGCAGAGTTTTCCGCAATGAGGGAATGGATACAAGACATAATCCCGAATTTACTCTGCTCGAGCTTTATCAGGCATATACCGATTTTGAGGGAATAATGAACCTGACAGAGGAGCTTATCCGCACGGTGGCAAAGAATGTCCTCGGAACGGAGAAGATAAGCTATGCAGGCATAGATATCGACCTTGAAAAGCCTTTTGCGAGAATGAAGATGGTAGATGCCGTGAAGCTTTATTCCGGCGTTGACTTCGATAAGATTACCACTCTCGAGGAGGCAAGAGCCGCCGCAAAGGAACATAACATCGCATATGAGGAGCGCCACAAGATAGGCGATATAGTAAACCTCTTCTTTGATGAATATGTAGAGGCAAAGCTTATCCAGCCTACTTTCATCACGCACTATCCTGTGGAGATTTCTCCCCTTGCGAAGAAAGACCCTGCGGATACAAGATATACACAGCGCTTTGAGCTTTTCATAGTCGGCAGAGAGCATGGAAACGCTTTCTCAGAGCTTAACGACCCGATAGACCAGCGCGAGCGCTTTGAGGCGCAGGCTCTGCTCAAGGCACAGGGCGACGAGGAGGCTTGCGATATAGATGACGACTATATCTGCGCGCTCGAATACGGACTTCCTCCCACGGGCGGTCTCGGCATCGGCATAGACAGACTCGTAATGCTCCTCACGGGAGAAGAAAACATCCGCGATGTCATCCTCTTCCCGACGATGAAGCCGATTACAGACGGCAAAAAGAAGAGTGACGAATCAAAGGCTGAGGAGCCGAAAGAAGAGAAGAAATCCGAGCCTGAGGTCATCGATTTCTCAAAAGTTGAGATAGAGCCGCTCTTCAAGGATTATGTCGATTTTGAAACATTTGTAAAGTCGGATTTCAGAGCGGTCAAGGTTCTTGCCTGCGAGGCCGTTCCGAAGTCGAAGAAGCTTCTGAAATTTACACTCGATGACGGCACGGGCGAAAACAGAACGATACTCAGCGGCATTCATGCTTATTATGAGCCGGAGGAGCTTATCGGCAAGACCTGCATCGCCATCACAAATCTCCCGCCCAGAGCGATGATGGGCATAGAATCCTGCGGTATGCTTATAAGCGCGGTTCATCACGAGGAGGGCGAAGAAAAGCTTCATCTCCTGATGGTTGATAATCATATCCCCGCAGGCGCAAAGCTTTATTAAAAGACAAATAATGGAAAAAACTTCAATTTCATCTGCATATTAATGCAATTTTGTCTATCTGAAAATTTGGCAGTATATTAGGAGTATAGAAGATGTCTAAAATAATTGATTTTGATAATAAATTCGAATATACAGATGCCATAAACAATATAATCTGTGGGGATTGCCTTGCAGTAATGAAAAAGATGCCGGACAAATGTATCGACGTGATAATTACATCTCCGCCATACAATTTGCTTAACTCTACTGGCAATGGACTGAAAAAGAATACTCGTTGCGGAAAGTGGAAAAACGCAGCGATAAAAGAAGGATATAGTCAATATGATGACAATATGCCATATCCTGAGTATGTAGAATGGCAAAAGCAATGTGTTTCGGAAATGTTCCGCCTTATAAAAGATGATGGTGCAATTTTCTATAATAACAAAAATCGTGTTCAAAACGGGATTATGCAAGACAGGGGCGAAATTGTCAGGGACTTTCCTGTGAGGCAGGTTATTACATGGAAAAGAAGCGGTGCCATAAATTTTAATGCGGGATATTTCTTGCCTACCACAGAGCAGATATATCTGATATGCAAAAAAAAATTTCGATTGGCAAAGGGTGCAAATAAGTTTACGGATGTTTGGGAAATCAAGCAGGAAATGAAAAATCCTCATCCTGCGCCGTTTCCTGAAGCACTTATCGACAGGATCGTTCAAAGCACAACCGGATGCCTGATACTTGACCCGTTTTGCGGCTCGGGAACAACAGCTATATCTGCAAAAAAATACGGGCGCGACTTTATTATGATAGAACAATCTGAAAAATATTGCAGCATGGCGTTAGCGCGAATTGAAGGAAGTGAGGACTGGAGAAATGCATGATAACGAAAAAGAATTGATTGATGTTATCTATAACAGTCCTTGGAGAAATGTATATTGGTTTGCAAGAAATTTACTGAATACAGATAGATTTGGTGCGATAGGAAAAAATGAAAAATTGATGAAAAGTATACTGTCGGAAACCAATGCTATTTTGCTCCAGAATATTTCGGAAATTGACAAATTTAATATTTGCATGGGTATTATCGCTGAAAAAATTAAAAATTCATCGAAAGCAAGCACCAAGACAATTACGTTAAAAGAGAATTTTTTAGATTATATAAAAAGCGAAATAAAGACTTCGATGGATCTAATGGTTTTTCTTGTAACCATTGAATTTATCGTTATTCCCGCAAATCGCGTTGTGAGCAATATCCCATCTGATGATGTTTCTTATTGCAGAACCGTAGCGGAAAATATACTAAGCTCTATGGGGCGCAGCCGTGTGGATATTATTCTTTCGACTTGGGATGACATGGGCGTAAACGGATGCTTGAATGCTGAACGCCTTGAAATTGTAAAAGAGTTTACAAGACTGCGAGCAAATCTTGAAACTTTGGAATATGACAGAACGGAAATTGAAAATAATGCTGTGCTGACTGCTTTTGTTCAGGAGCTTGAGCGCCGTATAGGTCAAAAAAGGAAAAATCGTGCTGGTGGCAGTCTTGAAGACGTAACCACATTCTTATTCAACTTTTATAATTTTAAATCGCATGAAAAGCCAGATCATTTTCAAACAGATATTGAGGTTGACAAGTGGTTTAAATGCAAGGATGGATGGAGCATTGGTATTTCATGTAAAAGGACGCTCAGGGAAAGGTGGAAGCAGGTTTCATCAGCTGACAGCAATGCGTTATCTCGCTATAAAATAAAAGAAATATGGCACATCTTAACATACGATAAAGACTTGAGTGATGAGAAAATTACAATGCTCGGTCAGCAACGTCAGGTTTTTTACTTGGTTGATAGCAGCCTTAGATATCAAAGCGCAAAAAAGCATATTGGAATGAAAGATTATGTGAGACCTTTAAGCTCTTTGATTGATGATATTGCAAGGGAGCAAGGAACAGAAGCAATGAAGCCTTGATTAAGCGCTATTGCAGGCACGAAAGGAGCAGGCTATGAAAAAGAGGCTTGAGAATTACTGGTACCATTACAAATGGCATACGCTTATCGGCGGCGCCGTGATAATTCTTGTCGCCGTGCTCATAGCACAGCTTGCCGCAAAGGTAAATTACGATGCTCTTTTCATGTATGTCGGCGATGATTATATTTCGGCGGTGCAGCATTCCGAGATAGTGAAAACTCTCGAAGACATCTGTCCCGACACTACGGAAAACGGGAAAAAGGAGATAAACTTTTCGCGCACTGCGTATGTCGGAAAGATAGCAAGCGCTTCGGACGCGCAGATAAATGCCGCGGGCGAGGATTTCCTCTCCACGATGCTCCATCAGCCGTATTACATCTATTTTATAAGGAAAGACGCCTACGAGAGCCGCAAGGACGCTTTTGTTCCGCTTTCGGATATTTTCGGCGAGAATATTCCCGAGAGCGCATACGACGACAAGGGAATCCTTTTCTCGAAAACCGCTTTTCACGATACGAGTTCCGCTTTTTCATGCTTTTCCGACGATGTCGTGATAGCGCTGAAAGAAAAGCCGTATGTCTTTTCGATTTTCGGCGGTCAGAAAAAAGCGGAGGCAAAATCTTTTTCGACACATCTCGAAATTTTCAAAAACATCGTGCTTTATGAAAAAGAAACCGTTTTTTGCGAATAAAAATAAAGATTTATATTGACAAATCTGCACTTTTATGATATTATGTATAGGCGTTCAAAAAGAATGCCTACTGCGGGTGTAGTTCAATGGTAGAACTCCAGCCTTCCAAGCTGGTCGCGTGGGTTCGATTCCCATCATCCGCTCCAATGTGCCTTTAGCTCAGCTGGATAGAGCAACTGCCTTCTAAGCAGTAGGTCGGGGGTTCGAGTCCCTCAAGGCACGCCATATGGTGGATATAGCGCAGTTGGTTAGCGCGTCAGGTTGTGGCCCTGAAGGCCGTCGGTTCGAATCCGATTATCCACCCCATACGAAAAAGTGCGGCATATTTTCAATATGTCGCTTTTTTATGAAATTTTTCAGGCTAATTTTTTCACGGAGATATTTAAAATGGAAAAAATACTGATGTCGGACAAACTCATACCGGTGCACTCTGATATAAGAGGACCTATTTTTGCAGAAGCGCTGGAAATGCAGAAGAAAGGCATTCCCGTGCTCAAGCTCAATACGGGAAATCCTGCGGCTTTCGGCTTTAAAATGCCCGAGAGCGTGCGCCGCGCTCTCTCGGAAAATATGGACAAGGCAGTGGGATATTGCGATTTCCGCGGCATGGCGGAGGCAAGAGAAGCTATCTGCGCATACGAAAGCGTAAAGGGAATAAAGGGCATCACTCCCGACGATGTTTTCATAGGAAACGGTGTCAGTGAGCTTGCCTCTATGCTGACGGCTGTAACTCTGAATTTCGGAGATGAATTTCTCATTCCTTCGCCGAGCTACTCTCTTTGGACAAATTCGGCTTATATCGCAGGAGCAAAGCCTGTTTTCTATACCTGCGACGAAAGCTCGGACTGGTATCCCGATGTAAACGATATCAAATCGAAGATTACAGGCAGAACGAGGGCTATCCTCATAATAAATCCGAATAATCCGACAGGCTCACTTTATCCGCCGGAGATTCTTTCCGAGATAGTGAGGATTGCGCGCGAGCATAATCTCATCATTTTCTCGGACGAGATATACGACAGGCTCGTGATGGACGGAAAAGAACATATCTCCACTGCGGCGCTCGCGGGCGACGATGCCGTCTGCGTCACGCTGAACGGACTCTCGAAATCGCATTGCCTCTGCGGCTTCCGTTGCGGCTGGCTTGTGCTTTCGGGAAACAAGAGCGCATATTCCGATATAATGCAGGGACTCGTGAAATATGCCTCCATGCGTCTCTGCGGCAATGCGCTGACACAGCTTGTCATTCCCGCCGCACTTGCCGACAGCGAATATACAAAGTCCATGATAGTGCCGGGTGGCAGGCTCTATGAGCAGCGCGAGGCTACGGCACGCGGACTTTCGAAGATAGACGGAATAACTTATATCAAGAACAGTGCCGCTTTCTATATGTTTCCGAAGCTTGACAAGGCGCGTTTCGGCATAAAGGACGACAAGAAATTTGCGATGGATCTGCTCCATGAGAAGCATATCCTGATCGTTCCCGCAAGCGGATTCGACTGGAGCGGAAACGACCATTTCCGCATAGTAATGCTTCCCGAGGCGGAGATTCTCTCACGTGCGATAGCCGATATAGGAGATTTTCTCTCGGATTATCATCAGAAATAAACCATACTCAAGGATAAAAATATACTGCAATGAAAAGAAAACTGCTTCCGCAGGTGGATATGACCTCGGGTCGTATTCTGCCGAATATCATCGCTTTTGCGATACCGCTGATAATAACCAGCTATCTCCAGCTTCTCTATAATGCCGCCGATCTTGTGGTCGTCGGAAAATGGGCGGGAGATGCCTGCCTTGCCGCCGTCGGTGCGACAGGCTCTACAATAAATCTTCTGCTCAATATATTTCTCGGGCTTTCCGTCGGTGCCGGCGTTGTTTTTGCCAATTACTACGGTGCGCAGGATAATGAAGGATGCCACAGGACATTGCATACGGCTGTTCTTGTCGCGCTTATCAGCGGCATTTTCATCGGCGGCATTGCCATAATTCTCGCTCCCGAGATGCTTCGTGCACAGGATGTTCCCGAAGATGTGCTTCCTCTCGCGGTAGTCTACATACGCATATATTTTGCAGGCGCACCTGTGAATATACTCTATAATTTCGGTGCGTCCATAATGCGTGCTTCGGGCGATACGAAGCGGCCGCTCTATTTCCTTACGCTTGCCGGAATTATAAATGTTATTTTCAATCTCGTTTTTGTTATCTGCTTCAAGATGACCGTGGACGGCGTTGCGATAGCAACTATCATCTCGCAGGCTATATCCGCCGTGCTTGTGGTTATTGCACTTATGAAAAACGAAGGAATGTGCCGCCTCAGCATCAGAGAGCTGAAAATACATAAAGCGGAGCTTGCCAAGATAATAAAGATAGGCGTTCCGGCGGGACTCAACGGCGCTATCTTCTCTATATCCAACCTCATCATCCAGACTGCGGTCAACAGCTTCGGCAAGGTGGCTATGTCCGGAGTTACGGCGGCATCGAATATAGAGGGCTTCACCTATCAGACGATGTGCGGATTTTCTCAGGCGGCGATAGCCTTCTCGGGGCAGAACTACGGCGCAAAGAAGCCCGAGAGAATGAAAAAAATACTCGTTCATTGCCTCGTGCTTGCGGCGGTATCGGGACTTACGCTCTCGATAGTATCTTATGTTTTCGGCAGACCATTGCTGAAGATTTATACGGATACGCCCGAGGCGATAGACTACGGTATGCTCAGACTGAAGCTTTTTGCCTTCACATATTTCATGCACGGCATGGCAGAGGTTATACTCGGCATGGTGAGAGGCTGGGGCAGGTCGCTTACGCCGACTGTCGTTTCACTTACCACGATATGCGTTTTTCGAATAGCATGGATTTATACCGTATTTGCGCAGTTCCATGACGATATCATGTGGCTCTATCTCGCTTATCCGATTTCGTGGGCGCTGGAGCTTGTCGGATTCTTTATTTACTATCTCATAGTGCAGAAAAAAATGAAGCGCGAGCTTATGCCGAATATATAAAATAAAATACAGGGAGAATGAAAAGATGACGCTCATAATAGCCGAAAAGCCCAGTCTGGCAAGAAATATTGTTGCCGGAATAGGCAAGATGACAAAGAAAAACGGCTACTATGAGGGATGCGGTTACATTGTGACTTGGGCATTCGGTCATCTTTTTTCTTTATGCGATATCGAGGATTATCAGCAGAAGCCCGCAGGCAAATGGACTATGGAGGGACTTCCTTGCTTCCCCGAGAAATTCCGCTTTGCGCTCCGGAAAAATGCGGAAAAGCAGATTGATGAGGGAGTAAAAAAGCAGTTTGAAACGATAAAGGCACTCTGTCTGCGGCAGGATGTGGACATCATCGCAAATGCGGGAGACGCGGACAGAGAGGGAGAGATTATAGTCCGTCTCTGCATAGAAAATGCAGGCGCTGAGGGGAAGAATCTCGTTCGACTGTGGCTTCCCGATCAGACTCCGCAGACAGTCGCTTCGGCATTGCGCGATATGAAAAACGAGAGCGAATACGACAATCTCGCAAACGAGGGGTTTGCGCGGACATATATCGACTGGCTCTACGGTGTGAATCTGACGCGTTTTGCCACGCTGAAAACAGGCGCATTGCTTCGCGTCGGCAGAGTAATAGTGCCGATAGTAAAAGCGATATACGACCGCGACAAGGCAATTTCGGGCTTTACGCCGGATATCTACTATGCGATATCGAGTTCCGAGGAGACAAACGGCGAAAAGATAGAGCTGACGAGCAAAAGCAAGTTTGAGAAGAAAGACAAGGCAAAGGCGGAGAAGCTCTGTGCCGAATACAACGCGGAGAAAGCCGTAGTCACGGACAAGAAGAGCAAGAAAGACACGATAAGCCCGGGCAAGCTCTATTCGCTCTCGAAGCTTCAGAATGTACTCGGCAAGAAGTACAAGATGCCTATGGAAGAGAGCCTTGCGACAGTTCAGAGGCTCTATGAGCAGGGGTATCTCACCTATCCGAGAACAAACTCGGAATATCTCGCCACAGCTGAAAAGGACAAAATAAAAAAGATACTTGAAAGCATATCGAAAATGGGTTATCCTGTATCATTCAAGGATAAGAAAACCATCTTTGACGATTCCAAGATAGAATCCCATTCGGCACTGACGCCGACATACAAGATACCGGATAAAAATGCGCTCTCGCCAAACGAGGCGAAGGTTTATTCCACGGTATTCCGCAGGTTTGTCGCGGTATTCTGCTCCGAGGAATGCCGATGCGAAAAGACCGAGATAAAGATAAAAGTCGGCGAGAGGGAAGAGTTTACGCTCAAGGGTACCGTGATAACGGAAAAGGGCTGGACAAAATACGACGATTTTTCGCAGAAAGACAAAATACTGCCGAAACTCGAAAAGGGCGACGAGGTGAATATCCTTTTTTGCCCGATAGAAAAAGAGACAAACCCGCCGAAGCACTATACGATAGAGACGCTCAACAATTATCTGAAAAATCCTTTCAAGGAGGACAAAGCCGCGGCGGCAGAGGCGGCGAGTGCGGAGGCAAGCGCGGATTCCGCAGGAGCGGAAGAATCCGAGTGCGACGACGCGGAGGATTACAGGGCGATATTTGAGGGACTGGAGCTTGGCACCGAGGCTACGCGCACGGGCATCATCGACAATGCGATAAAGAGCGGCTACATCGCGCTGCAAAAGGATGTGTATACTATCCTCCCCGCAGGCGAATTTCTCATAGAATCGCTTGCGAATATGCAGATATCGATGGATAAATACAAAACGAGCGAGATGGGTCAGGCACTCAAAAAGGTTTTCCACGGCAATATCACTGTGGATGACAGCATTGCGCTTGCCGAAAAGAATATAGCGGATGTTTTCGCGCGGCGCGACGATGCGCCCGAGGTGGAAACCGATACGGGCTTCTACGGCGACGAAATCGGAAAATGTCCGCTCTGCGGCAAGCCGGTCATCCGCGGGCGCTACGGATACGGCTGCACCGGCTATAAGGACGGATGTAAATTCAGGATAAGCGGGTTTATCTGCAAGCGCGTCATTTCCAAAACGAATGCGAAAATGCTGCTCGAAAGCGGGAAAAGCTCAAAAATCAAGGGCTTTATCTCCAAGGCTGGCAAGCCATTTGACGGATATCTCGTAATGGATGCCGGGGGAAATATAAAATTTGATTTTTCAGACTGATGCAAAAAAACAGCGCGCGGCTATAGACTTTATAAAGATTTTATGGTATGATATAATTAATCTATATAAACAGAGGAAAAATATAAGATGACGAGACAGGAAAAAATACGCAATTTTTCTATAATAGCGCATATAGACCATGGCAAGAGTACGCTTGCAGACAGACTTCTGGAATCGACGCAGAGCGTTGCCAAGCGCGATATGGAGGATCAGCTCCTCGACAATATGGATATAGAGCGCGAACGCGGAATAACGATAAAAGCCCGTGCCGTCAAGGTCAATTACAAGGCGGCGGACGGTGAGACGTATGAGTTCAATCTCATCGACACTCCCGGACACGTCGACTTCAACTACGAGGTTTCCCGCTCGCTGAAGGCTTGCGAGGGCGCACTGCTCGTCGTCGATGCGACGCAGGGAATAGAGGCGCAGACTCTGGCAAACACTTATCTTGCGCTTGAAAACGACCTCGAGATAATCCCCGTCATAAACAAAATAGACCTGCCGAGCGCGGATATAGAGGGCGTTCGCTCCGAGATAGAGGATATCATCGGAATCCCCGCGGAGGATTGCCCCGCTGTTTCCGCAAAGACGGGACTCAATATCGGCGATGTGCTGGAGCATATCGTTTCCGATATTCCGGCACCCGAGGGCGATGAAAAAGCACCTCTCAAATGTCTGATATTCGATTCGTATTACGATTCATACCGCGGCGTTGTCGTTTATGTACGCGTCAAGGACGGCGCTGTGCGCACGGGAATGAAGATACGCATGATGAATACCGGAGCGGAATTTGAGGTGGTCGATGTCGGCTATATGTCCGCTTTCGGGCTTGTTCCGGCGGAGAGTATACGCGCGGGCGAGGTGGGATATATCACGGCGAGCATAAAGAATGTAGCCGATACGCGCGTGGGCGACACCGTAACCGATGCGGAAAACCCGACGGCAGAGCCTTTTGAGGGCTTCAAGCAGGCGCTCCCGATGGTTTTTGCGGGAATATATCCCGCCGATGGCGCGAAGTATCCAGACCTACGCGATGCGCTCGAGAAGCTCCGCCTCAACGATGCGGCGCTCACCTTTGAACCCGAAACGAGTATAGCTCTCGGCTTCGGCTTCCGTTGCGGCTTTCTCGGTCTGCTCCATATGGAGATTATCGCCGAGCGGCTGGAGAGGGAATTCAATCTCGACCTTGTTACGACTGCGCCGAGCGTTATTTACAAGGTGCAGTACAAAAACGGGGAGGAGAAATATATCGACAATCCTGCCGTTTATCCCTCACCCGACGAGATAGCGGCGGCATATGAGCCTGTTGTCAGGGCAAGCATAATCACACCGACGGATTATGTCGGCGGAATAATGGATCTCTGCAAGGACAGGCGCGGCATTTTTGCCGATATGAAGTATATAGACAAAAACCGCGTGGAGCTTCATTATACGCTGCCGCTCAACGAGATAATATACGATTTCTTCGATGCGCTCAAGAGCCGCAGCAAGGGCTACGCTTCGCTCGACTATGAACTCGCGGGATATGAAGAAAGCAAACTTGTGAAGCTTGATATCCTGCTCAACCTCGAGATAGTGGACGCGCTTTCGTTCATCGTTCATGCCGATAAGGCTTATGCCCGCGGCAGAAAGATAGTCGAGGCGCTTAAGGAAAATATACCGCGCCAGCTCTTTGAGGTGCCTGTGCAGGCGGCGATAGGCGGCAGAGTCATCGCCCGCGAAACCGTCAAGGCTATGCGCAAGGATGTGCTGGCGAAATGCTACGGCGGCGATATCACACGAAAGAAAAAACTGCTCGAAAAACAGAAGGAAGGAAAAAAGCGCATGAGAAAGCTCGGCTCTGTGGAGGTTCCGCCGGAGACATTCATGGCGGTGCTGAAGCTGGACGAGGAATAAGCGCGGTCTCTCAGAATGGCTGATAAACTTTTGGGCTTATATATCCATGTTCCTTTTTGCATAAGAAAATGCGCATATTGCGATTTTTATTCCGTGCCGTATAATCCTGATGCCATGACGGCATACGCGCGTGCGCTCGCGGCGCAGATAAGGCGCGCCAAGCCATATGCGCACGGAAGAAAAGTCGATACGCTGTATTTCGGCGGAGGAACGCCCTCGCTTCTCTCGGAGAGCGATATGGCGCTCATAAACTCGGCACTGCGCGAAACCTTTGACATAACGCGCGATGCGGAGATAACGCTCGAGACAAATCCCGGAACGGTGGACAGCGCTTCACTTTCCGCCTTTCATTCGGCGGGCGTGAACAGGCTCAGCATCGGTATGCAGAGCGCGTCCGATGCGGAGCTGAAACTGCTCTCGCGCATACATACGCGGAATGACTTTGAAAACACATATCTGCTTGCGCGCATGGAGGGCTTTGACAATATCAGCTTCGATATAATGTACGCGCTCCCGTGGCAGAGCGAAAAGAGGCTTGCCGATACGGTGAGCTACGCGCTGGAGCTTGCGCCCGAGCATATATCTTTCTATGGGTTGAAACTCGAGGTGGGAACGCCCTTTGGCAATAATCCCGAGGTAGCGGCGCATATCCCCGACGAGGACACGCAGGTGGCTATGTATACGAAATCGGTGGAAAGCTTTGAAAAGCGCGGATACAAGCAGTACGAGATAAGCAATTTCGCAAAGGTGGGACGCGAGAGCAGACACAATCTCAAATACTGGCGGAGCATGGATTTTCTCGGATTCGGTCCCGGTGCGCATTCTTTTATAGACGGCAGACTTTTCTCATACAAAAAGGATCTCAAACTTTTCCTCGGAACGGAAAATGATACGACGCTGACAGAGCAATCGAGTACGCCGACGAAAAACGAGCTTGAAGCGCAATATGTGATGATGGCTTTCCGCACATCATACGGTGTGGATACGGACGACTGGGGCAGGCGATTCGGCGGTAACTTCGCTCTGAAATATTATAAAAAAATGAAGCCGTTCATAGATAAAGGCTTCATAATACAGGGTGACGGATGCTTCCGCCTCTCGCGCGAAGGGATGCTTGTTTCCAATTATATTCTCAGCGAAATTCTTGATTTTAATTAAGAAAGGAAATATAAAAAATGAAAAAGGTTATTTCTCTCATGATTTCTCTCATGATGCTTTTTCTCTTTGTTTCATGCGGAAGCGGAGAGCAGAGCATACCGGGCATGATAAAAGAAACATACAGAGGGCTTGAAAGCGAAACATGGATAAAAAGCATGCCGCGGGCAAAAAAATTTACCGCTTCTGGTGAGCATGCGGATTATGAGGCGAAATATCATATCGGGCTTTCGGCAGATTCCGTGAAGGAAAATATGGAGGAGGCATATTATTCCTGTCCCGATATTCAGCCGAACACATATGAGCTTACCATGGTGAAGGTAAAGGCGGGCGTTTCCGCGGAGTCGCTTATGCACGAGATGGTTGAGGGCGCCGACCTGAATAAATGGATCTGCATGGGCGCAGAGCAGGCGGCAGGCGCATATTTCGGCGACTATATTGTGATGGTGCTCGGAAGCAATGCGGAGGCAGATGCGGTTTTCGCTTCGCTGAAAAAACTGCATCCCGATATGAGCGATGTTTTTTACAGAATTGAAAGATGAATGTAAAAACAGCCGGATATACCGGAAAATCTCCTGCGGATATCCGCGGGAGACTTTCCGATTTGTAATTGAAATGCACCTTTGCTTTGCGGTATCTGCCTGAAAATACTTTTTTTAGCAAAAATAAAAAATGCATCAGGTGAGAATGATGCATTTTCATATATGCGGGATGACTTACGCTTTGTTGAGCATCTTTGTGAATCTGCTCTTTTTTCTTGCGGCATTGTTCTTGTGAAGAATACCGTGTGCTACCGCCTTGTCTATCTTGCGAACTGCTTCCTTGTAGGTAGCCTTTGCAAGCTCCATATCGCCTGCTGCGATGGCAGCCTCATACTTTTTCATAGCTGTCTTGAGCGAAGTCTTGAACATCTGATTCTGAAGAGTTTTGGCCTTGATAACGAGCACGCGCTTTTTAGCTGACTTAATGTTCGGCACTGTGATTCACCTCCTTGATTTCGGCGTTGCGGCTGTTTTTCATGAGAGGGTGAAAAATAAGCCGTTTTTCCGCGTTTACCTGAATATAATACCATCTTTGGACGCAAATATCAATAGGTTTTCGAAAAAAATATTTATTTTTTTATATTTTTTTGAATTTTTTTCCGATAATGGCTTTTGATATAATTTTTATGTTGCATTTTTTGGCAGAATGTGATAATATATTACAATATGGCAATAATTCATCTGTCATAAATTTATTTTTGCGGGTCGTGTCTCATGGATAAATTCTTAAAAAGTGCATATTTCAAGGTATTGCTTGTGCTATGCGCTGCTGTCATCGTAGTACTCGGAAAAGAAGTGGCGGGCATGGTCCTCTTTCTGAATATCATCGGCTTTGCGCTTATTGCCTGCAAGGAAACGGCGGTGTCTTTTCTGCCTTTCATGCTTGCCTGCACCTTCGTCGTGAAATGCTATGATTCTTTTTCGCTTTTTGCTCCGCTCTGGTGGGCATATATTTTCCCGCTTTGCGCCATTGCTTTTCATTTTATCTATTACAGAAAAGAGCATCGCTTCGCTGTAGGGCAGAGTTTTTACGGTATCATTGCCGTCGCTGTGGCGGTCACGCTCGGCGGCATCGGAAAAATTTCGGCGGCGGAATATTTCTCTCCAATGGCACTGTATTATGTCTTTGGACTCGGCATCGGCATGGCAGGAATATATCTGCTTCTGAAATCTTCTTTTCTTGAATATGACGGATATAGTTCACGGAAAAATTTCATATATGATATGTATATAGTAGGGCTTTTTGCCTGCTTTATGGTACTGCATCACTATGCGATAAATCTCTCGACGACCTTGCTTGAACACGAGTTTGCGAATATCCAATGGAGCAATAATATCTCGACTGTACTGATGCTTGCCATGCCGGTGCCGCTGCTTTTTACAAAAAGGCATTTCGCGCATATTTTTTCATCGATACTCATGTATGCGTGCGCGGTGCTGAGCGACAGCAGGGCAGGGCTTCTTTTCGGCACGGTGGAGATTCTGATATGTTTTATCGCCTTCATCGGTTTCGGCAGGAGCCGCGTGCGCATGATAATCAGGACGGGCTTTGCCATATGCGCCGCAGTTGCGACATATTTTGTACTGGCAGAGGTCTGGGAGCTTCTTTATAACGAGAATTTCATCAGAGACAACGAGGCGAGAGCGCAGCTTATTTACCGCGCAATCGACGATTTCCGCGGCAGTCCGATTTTCGGCATAGGACTCGGAAACAGAGCGAATACGGATTTGTATGCTTCATCCGTTAAGGGAACGATGTGCTGGTATCACATGATGATACCGCAGATATTCGGCAGTATGGGTCTTGTCGGCGTGCTTGGCTACGGATATCAGTTTGTGACAAGATTTATCCTCGTTCTCAGAAAGAGAAGCGCCGAGGCGGTCACACTCGGGCTTTCTTATCTCGGGCTTTTCCTCATGTCGCAGGTAAATCCGGGGGAATTCTGCCCCTTGCCGTATGCGCTTGTCGCCACGCTGATATTTGTGCTTGTCGAATCGTGCGAAAATGCCCGCAAAAAGCCGCTCGAAGAGGAAAACTGACACTTTTACATATATTTTGGCTTTTTTGTTGACATACCGTCTTATTTGTGTTATAATCCTATTGTTTAGCTAACCCTTAATTATCTTTGAACGGAGTGTAGAAATGGAAATTAATTTAAAGGATATCGTATCGCTTTTGCTTTCCAAGCTTTTCATCATCATACTGGTGGTATTGTTCTGCGCCGGCATCGGCTTTGCGTATACTTATTATGCCGTTGACCCGACATACGCGGCATATACGAAGTTTGTCGTCAGAAATAAAGAGGGCGTCGCAAGCGCAGGAGTCACATCGAGTGACCTTGCGGCTTCACAGAGCCTTGTAAATACCTGTATGGATATCATAACGACAGAAGATTTTCTTGACCAGGTTTCCGCAAAGCTCGAAGCGAAATACACCGGCGTCACAAATTCCTATATCCAGAAGCACATGACGCGCAAGCATATCACGGATACGGAAATATTCGTTGTCGAGATAACGACGCCCGACCCGAATCTCTCCTATGATATAGCAAACGCCATCTCCGACCTCGCGCCGGACCTTATCCCGAAAACCATAACAGTGGGTGAGCTTCGTCTGATAGACAGAGCGCGCATTCCTACCAACCCGTCCTGGCCTATTGCGAGAAATACCGTGCTCGGAGGTCTTGTGGGCGCCGTTATCGTGATAGCAATAATCATAATAAAAGATATGCTTGATACGACTATAAGATCCAAGAAGGACCTCGAGGACAAATTTGAGGATATCCCTGTAATAGGCACGATACCCGGAATAAAACAGCGCTGACGGAGGATAAAATGGGAAAATCATTTCTTAAGAAAAGTAAAAATTATACAAGAAACGGCTCGAACGCAAAATTTTATCGCACTCTTATAATAAACGATAGCATGCCCTTTGCCGTTGTCGAGTCGTACCGCTCGCTCAAGACAAATCTGCTCTATATTCCGATAGACGGGAGATGCAAGAAATTTGTATTCACAAGCGCCATACCAGGCGAAGGAAAAACTCTCGTTTCCATCAATACGGCAATAAGCCTTTCGCAGAGCGACCTCAGGGTGCTTCTCATAGACGGCGATATCAGAAAGCCGAGAGTTAGAACAGCGCTTGACCTCAGCGATGGCCACGGACTCTCCGAGTATCTCTCGGGACAGGACGCAGAGCCGAATATAAGAAAGACTTCATTCCCGAACCTTTATGTGCTCACATCGGGAAAAAGCGTTCCTTTCACGGCGGAGCTTCTTTCCTCCGAGGCAATGAATACGTTCCTCAAGAAAGTAGAGACAATGTTTGACTATATCATAATAGATACCCCTCCGCTTACTGTGGTTCCCGACGCTCTCTCTCTTGCCGACAGAACTCACGGCTACATCGTAGTGTCGAGAGCAGACTACAGCGACACCGAAAACACAGCTGCCGCTGTTGAGAGCATAAACGCCGTAGGCGGCAAGGTCCGCGGTTTTGTAATAGACAATCTCAACTACAAGAAGGGCGGCAGATACGGCTACGGAAAATACGGATACTCTAAGTACGGTTATTCCAAGTATGGCTATTCAAGCGGATACGGGTATGGGAACAACGGCGATGAAAACGGAGAGACAAAATGATCACCCGCGGCGAAAACGGAGCGATAACCGATTTTCACAGCCACATAATACCGAGACTTGACCACGGCAGCGGCAGTGTGGAAACGAGCCTGTGGCAGGTAAATGCGGCAAAGAAGGCGGGGATATCGCGCATCGTGGCGACATCGCATTTCTATGCAAATGCCACGGATGTACCGAGATTCTATGCGCAGAGGGAAAAGTGCTTCAGCGAGCTTCAGCGCGCTCTTCCACCCGATGCCCCCGAGATAATGCTCGGAGCCGAGGTGCTTGTTTTCGAAAATCTTGACCGTATGCCTTATGTGGAAAAGCTCTGCATCGTGGGGACAAATGTTTTCCTCGCCGAGCTTCCGATGAATTCCGTGGACGATTCCATAGCGGATACGATACGCCATCTCATCAGCCGCGGGCTTGATGTTGTGCTCGCTCATGCCGACAGATATGATACGGATATAATAGACGCCTGCGTCGACGCGGGAGCGAAGATTCAGCTCAATGCCGACGGTCTTCTTGAGCATCGGAATAAGAAAAGATGCCTGCGCTGGATAGACGAGGGCAGTGTATACGCGCTCGGAAGCGACATACACGGAAAAGGGAAGAACTATGAATATTTCAGGAAAGCAATCAAAATACTCGGCGACCGCAGTGCCGAAATTTTTGCAAAGACAAATGCTTTACTGACAAAATAAAAATAATGCTGTCTCTATGAATATAGGGACAGCGTTGCTTTGTTTTAGCGGAGGATCGATATGAAAAAAATAAACATTCTGGCTTCATCCTCGGCAGGAAGCGAACATCTCGCGCTGTGGCAGACTTGCTTCGGAGATACACATGATGAAATAAGACGATTTCTCAGAGCCGCGGACAACTCATTGCTTGCCGAATGCAGAGCCAGCGGTGAGCTTGCCGGAATGGCAATGCTTGTGCCTGTAGCGGCGCGCGGCAAGCCCGCATACTACGGATATGCCGTATGTACAGCGGAAAAGCACCGCAAAGAGGGAGTCTGCCGCGCACTGCATGAGGAGATTTTCCGCCTGTGTGACGCGGAGAAAAAGGGATATTTTCTGCATCCGGAAGATATGGGACTTTTTCGGATGTACGGCAGCTTCGGAATGAAGCTCTGCGGCGGCTGTCGCTATGCCGGATATACCTGCGATGATGCGACGACTATCGCGGATTTGCCGAAGCTGCGACGTGCGACAGCTGACGATTTTGCACAGGACGAGAGCGACATCAGGTGGAGCAAAAGCATACTGAATTATGCCGTGAATATTAATGAAGGCGGAATATGCATTGCCTTTCCGGATGGTGCGCTCGCATATGGAGAAAAGCGCGGCGACTCACTGGAGCTTTCGTTTTCACAGGGACTTGACAGTGAGCGGATTCGGATGCTTTGCCGCATGACAGACTGCCGCACGGTGAAAATCAGGCAGAGAGGCGACGAGGTGCCGTTTCTCATGGGCTACAATATGCCTTTTGAAAATTTGCATATAGATTTTATTTTTGATTAAGGAGAAAAATTATGGTCTTCACAAGAGAAAATGCAAGAGAATTTAAGAATGCGCCTGTGGCGAAATTGCAGGCGGTTTTCGGCGATAAGCTTTTCGGCGATGCCTGCGCGACGCCGACGGATACAGAGGCACTTCATGTGGTAGGCGCCTGCGGTATGGAGTTTTATGCGCCCGTTTCGGACTATATACTCAATACGCCCGAGCTTTTCCGCTATATTTTGTCTTTCGGTGCGACAAATCATCTTTTTGCCTTTGACGGCGGAAATGTGCGCCATTACACCGATGATGGCGAAAAGCTTCTGTCCGAAGATATGGTGAAAGCCCTGCTTTCCGTTTATGAAACGGTGATGAAAAGCGGCGGTGCAATCGGCAGTGAGGGCGAGCACATAATCGACCTCAAGGGCAATAAAATAGGCACGCATTATGATGTAAACCTGCTCATCGGCAACAGGATAGGCTTTGACTTTCCGATGCTGACCACGCCGAAAGGCGCGCTTGATTCGCTCGGCAGAGGTTCGTTCCGCGCAGGCGCGGCAAGGCAGGTCACGGCGACGAGATATTCGCTCACACCCGAGTACAACGGCGAGCCTGTAAACCGTCAGTTTTACATAGTGGAAAACGGCGCGCAGATTTTCTATTCGGCTGATGTCAAGGCGAATGTGAAAAGCGCTACCTGCCGACATTTCCGCAACTATACGGAAATCACATACGAGACGGAATGCGGGCTGAAAATAAAGCGCACGCTCTTCATTCTCCCTCATGCGGACGGTATGCCAGATGCTACCGAGGCGCAGAGAGTCGAGATAGAGAACACAACCGAAAAGAAGCGCGACCTGCGCATTGTTTTCACAGGAATGTTCGGTCTGACTGCGCCCGAATCGGCGATGAACGATATTATTTATGCGAGCGTAATATGGGAGAGTGGCGTAATAAAGGCAGACGGGAAAACGATTGCCGTTTCTCCGAGTTCCCATCAGAAGCGCCTGCGCGCCAACAAGCGTTTCGCGCTCCTTCTGACTGACGATGGTGAAACACTCGACGGCTACACGGCAAACTATATTGATTTTATTGGCAACGGCTCTATAGAAAAGCCACAGCGGGTCGCGTGCCTGCCGACCGTCCCCGTGACCAAAATGGTATCATTCTACGCTATGGAAAAAGCTTTTTCCATAGATGCGAGAGCTTCAAGAACTGTTGACTCATATACAGGCTATGTATTTTCGCCTGATGCTACCGACGGGGTGCTTTTTGATGCTGTCGGAACCCTCGTGAAAAAGTACAAAACCACTGATGCGCTTGGAAAAACGCTCGAATCGGTAAAGGATTTCGGCAGAAAATATGCGGGCTTTCTGAAGCTTGAAACAGGCGACAGAGACCTTGACACATATGTAAACAACAATCTGCCTTTTCAGGTCTATTATCAGTCATATGTTTCGCGTTCGTTTGCATGGACGCAGAAGGCTTATCGCGAGATAGGCTTCCGCGAAATACAGGATATGTATGCTTCACTTTACTATATCATCGGCATGGGCGAAAAAAGACTTGCCCGCGAAATGCTCGGCGAATGGATAAAGAATGTCTATGAAATGGGCTATGCAAACCATAATTTCTATGAGACGGGTAAGGAGCCCGGCATGTGTTCCGATGACGGGCTGTGGCTTGCGCAGGCGGTTTACCGCTATGTTTCGCTCACGGGTGATAAGGATTTTCTTTCCTGCGAATTTCCTGTTGCCGGCAGTGACAAGAAGCGCACTTTGCTTGATACGCTCCTTGCTACGGTCAGATACAGCGGAAAGATTTCCGTTGGTGCGCATGGCATTCCGCTCCTCGACAAATCCGACTGGAACGACTGCCTGAAGCTTGATAACGACTGGATAGACGGCACTGAAAAAGAGAAGAGATATGCGGCGCAGCTTGCGCATGGCGGCAAATACGGCGACAGATTCATAAGCGAACATTCCGAGAGCGTGATGAACGCATTCCTTTTGAAAATTGCCTACGACGAGATAGCCGAAATGGCACGCGACGCATGCAGGGAAGAGACGGCGGCAGAGATTGAAAAGGACTGCGCCGCGCTCTGCGAGAATATAAGAAAGCATTGCTGGAAAGGCGATTTCTATGCGCGCGCACTCCTCGGCGGCAAGCGCGAGGGCGGTTATACATACCTTGGTGCGGGCGGCGACGGACTTTCCGCAGACCCTGCGATAAACGGCTCTTATTTCCTCAATTCGTTCAGCTGGTCGATACTTGCGGGCGTGGCAAGCGAGGAGGAAATAGCGGTTATGCTCGAGAGAGTAAATAAGTATCTTGTCTGCTCGGCGGGCGTGAAGCTTTGCTCTCCGTGCGACCTCGGCAAGCTTGCATCCGGCAATGCCTCGGAGGCATATTTCCCCGGTGACAGAGAAAACGGCGGCACATTCAAGCATGCGGCGATGATGGCGGCCTCTGCGGCACTCAAAGCTTCAAAAACCGTGAAAAGTGCAGAACTGGCAAAGGCTCTCGCGGAATTTGCATATTTCGCGCTGAACAGCGTTTTTCCCTACAAAACCCTGCTTCATCCCTATAAAACAAAAGGAAATCCGCGCTTCTGCACGCAGTATAACAACAGCATAACAGGCGAAAATATCGGTCCTATGCTCTCGGGAACGGCAAGCTGGCTGAATCTTTCCATGATGGAGCTGCTCGGCTTCGGGCTCAGCGGAGAATATCTCGTATTCTCGCCCGTGCTTCCTTTTGAAAACGAAAAATCGGACTATACCGTAAATAACGGCGGAACATTGTTCCATGTTCATATAGAGAAGCCGTGCGGTTTTGCAAGAACTGCCGACGGCGCGAAAATGACATTTGACGGCATGCCGTTTGATGGGAAAATCAAACGTCCCGACGACGGCAAGACACATGAGGTGAATATTATACTGAAATAAAACGAAAGGGGCTGAGTCTCTGCTTAATTAAATGCTTTTGACTCAGCCCCATGACTTTTGCCGCTGACTCCGTCTCGGCGACGCCGTTCAGAGATGACTACGCCACCTCTGAACCATCCTCTTCGTCAGTGAAAAGCGCGAGAAAGAAAAGTATCTTTATATATCTTTCACATCATTCCTGAAACAAAGCACTGCAAATCCATCCCATTCAAAAATCT